>CARTDA010000012.1:0-100248 GCA_949066965.1 uncultured Lachnospiraceae bacterium | reverse complement strand
TACATTGAAAAATATGGCTATTAAAAATGTCGATTTTTAATAGCCGTAGTAATAACTTCCATTTTAATATTCTTGATTTCCGGAATATTCTGTTCCTTGGAAAACTGCGTCTGCATCGTCCCCGCTTCTTCCCCTTCTTCTATGAATGTATGCACCGCAAACGTTCCCTCCTGTTTCAGACGCATTTTATATACAGCACCCGCAAATACGGTCGTCCCCAGCAGCATTGCGGCTGCAAACGCAGTGACAAAATACTTTTTCCCAAAATGCTTTCTCCTTTTTGTGGTATTTGTATTTATCTGTCTATATACTTCCTGCTCCACCATCACTCTGATTTCATCCGGCATCTCCGGAAAATCCTGTCTTAAATTTTCTAATTTCATACCGAAACCTCCATTCTTTTTCCAAAGCTGCTACACGGAGTATCCCGTCAACTCTGTTTTTATCTTTGCCCTCGCCCGCATAAGGCGGTTTTTCACTGCACTTTCCGTCGTATTCATCAATGACGCAATCTCCTTTATGCTGTAATCTTCCATATAATAAAGCGTCACAGTCAGCCTGGTTTCATCCGTAAGATGGCTGATTGCCTCATATAAATCGGAATAGTCATTCCGTTCCCCTGCTTCCTCCTCAGGGACATTTTCAAGCGGTACCAGCCGCTTTTGTCTCCGCATAATGGCATAACATTCGTTGATTACAATACGTACCAGCCAAGTCTTCGCATACGAATCCCTGCGCAGCGTATGTATGCTGCCAAATGCCTTGACAATTGCCTCCTGTATCGCATCCGCACAGTCCGCATCACTGCTCAGCAAGGTTTTCGCCACATGGTACATCGTGTCCTCCGATGCAAGAATTATATTCCCTAATTGTTCTTTTGTCATAATATCCTTTCTGCCGGCTATCATTTACATGCGCATTTTATTCATTGTACATCTATTAGATGTATCATAACCGTCTCTGGTCTCGCTCATCAAAAAAACTTTTCACACATTTTAATGGTATGGCAATTGCAGTTGCTAATTGAAATATGGTATACTAAAAAATGGTATTTCATTCACTATTGCCTGCAAACTGCGGTCGTGTTTCTTCCGACAGACCGCATCAGGGCACTGCGTGAACGAACTTTTATACAACAAAGAAAACATGAAAAAGGAGAGATCAAAACGTGAGCGGAAGCAACACAAACTTCCCTAGCCGGAAGATTCGACGAAGTCTCAATGGAAGAATATTGAGAAGCACAACCATTAATATCCTGATACTGGTAGTGGTATGCTGCGTAATTATGGCACTTTCCCTGCAGTATCTGGCCACCAGTATTCTATTGGACAGCCTGCAGCCTATGGCGCGGCAGTCCGCCAAGACAGTGGAAGCCAACATCCATATGCTGGCGGATCGCATGATGACACTTGCCGGAGATTCCCGCATGCAGCGTGTCACTCTCGAAAACGGCGCTCCAGATGATTCTGCAACCCGCAAAAACCGTGCCGAAATCCTGGCGGAAGCTGCCGAAATTTATGAACTGCATACCATTGCCTTGTATGACTTAAACGGTCATCTCACGCAGGGCATCGACGGAGCGCCGGAACGTCTGGACGAAAAATTCTTTGCGCTTCTTCAGGAGACAGACAATCTAACCACGAGCTCTTCCACCATTTTTGAGGAAAAGCTTGGCATCACTTTAGGAATGCCTGTGAAAGAAAACGGGGAAACCGCACTGTATCTGGTGGGCGTCTATAAATACGACACCCTGAATGATGTCATAAGCAGCATCAATCTTGGTGCGCACAGCACAGCATATATGGTCGACCGCGACGGCATCATCGCCGGACACCCCGATCAGTCCCTTGTCCTGTCAGGAAGCACGTTGAGCCAGCTTGGCGGCGAAAATGAAGAAACGCTTGTCCGCATCACTGCCGGAGAGACAGGCGCCACAGAATTTCCTGTTAACGGGGAGCACATACTGGTTGCCTTTTCTCCCATCCGCGGCACGCAGTGGTCACTGGTGCTGCACATTCCCGAAGCGGATTACAGCCACACAATCAACGGAGCCATGTATTTGGCAATATCCTGCACAACCGCAGTACTGGTTCTCTCCATCCTGCTGGTTCTGCATCTGGCACGTTCGATTTCACGACCGGTCAAAAGCGTGACAGCCCGCATGGTATCGCTCTCCAATGGCGACCTGCACACCGCGGTAAAGCCTGTGCGTTCCCGCGACGAGCTTGAGGTACTGACATTGACTTTGGGCACGACAGTAGAGAGTGTCAACAACTACATATCCGATATCCAGCAGGTACTGACACAGATTGCTGACGGCAATCTGAATGTCAGTCCGCAGACAGACTATAAAGGCGATTTCACATTGATCCGAAACAGCCTGCGCACCATCATCCAGTCCATGAACGAGACAATTTCCGGATTCAACAATGCCGCCTCCCAGCTTGCCCACATGTCCGAGGAGCTCAACGGTCAGTCCAGCCAGCTGCATCAGGCTTCGATGGAGCAGAATCAGTCTACGGAAGCCCTTGTCTGCGAGGTATCCCATATGAAAGAGCAGCTTTCCAGCGTCACCGAGAATACCAGCCAGACGCGCAGCAAGACTACGGAAATCGCCGGGTGCATTCAGGAGGCCAACACGCATATGTCCTCTCTCACAAACGCCATGGACAACATCAGTGCCAACGCCGAGGAAATCACAAAAATTGCCAAGGCAATTGAGGATATTGCTTTCCAGACCAGCATACTTGCACTGAACGCCTCCATCGAGGCCAGCCGCGCCGGAACCGCCGGCAGGGGGTTTGCGGTTGTCGCCGCCCAGGTCAAAGACCTTGCAGCCAAGAGCGCCGAGGCCGCGCAGAATGCTACCGAGATGGTATCGCACACAAGCACCATTATTCAGACCGGAGTGAAACTGACTGCCAGCACTGCCGATTCTCTCCGCACCATTTCCTCCGTCTCCGATGAAATCAGTGAAATTTCCGATCAGCTAGTCATGGCTGTTCAGGGACAGGAAAATGCATTGATGATTATGGATGAGCGCATTGAAGTCATTTCCGGCATCGCAGACCAGAACCTTCAGAATGCAGGCGAAATAGAACAGTCCAGCGGTTTACTTGCGCGGGAAGCCGAGGTTCTTCAGTCTCATGTGAAAAAATTTGTTTTGAAGGAGGAACATCACAAATGAAACGAATATTGTGTCTATTGATGCTTTTGCTGCCCATGGCACTGTTTACAGCCTGCGGTGATACGACTGCGGAAACAGAACTGCAGGATGGTTATTATACGGCACAAGCTTCCGCGTTCAGTCATGGCTGGAAGGAATATATTACGATATTGGTCAAAAGCGGAAATATTGTCTCCGTGGAGTACAATGCGGAGAACGCCAGCGGCTTTATCAAAAGCTGGGACAATGCCTACATGCAGAACATGCTTCACTCCAATGGCACCTATCCCAATGAATATACACGCTATTACGCAGCTCAGATGCAGGAAGGACAGGGCGAAGGCACGATTGACGCCCTGACGGGCGCAACCTCCTCGTACAACTCTTTCCAGAAGTTGTCCGCCGCAGTCCTGGAACAGGCGCGAAAGGGCGACTCCAGCATTGTCCTCGTCAATACGGATTAAACATCCTGTTAATCGAGCAGGGAAAGCCACCTTCCCCGCTCGCGCGCCGGGCACCCGTGCGCATAAAAAAGCTTTCTGTTAATGTGGATAACAGAAAGCTTTTTTCATTAACTGATCGACTTTTTGATTGCCGACATCAGCCCGTCATATGTCTCATATGCAGCAAGCTGCGGATTGTCGGTCTTGATTTTATCCGTACTCTTAAACAGGAATCCTTCCTTGCTCGCCTTTATCATGCCAAGGTCATTGTAGCTGTCGCCGGCTGCGATGGTCTCATACCCAATGGACTGCAATGCTTTTACCGTGGTAAGCTTCGACTGCTCACAGCGCATCTTAAAACCGATTATCTCCCCATTTTCAGCAACTTCAAGCGAATTACAGAAGATGGTCGGCCAGCCGAGCTTTTTCATCAGCGGCGTGGCAAACTGCGAAAACGTATCGCTGATAATGATGACCTGTGTCATGGAACGGAGCTCATCCAAAAATTCCTTCGCCCCGGGAATCGGGTCTATCTTCGCAATCGTCTCCTGTATCTCCTTAAGCCCAAGCCCATGCTCCTTGAGTACGCCAAGTCTCCACGTCATAAGCTTGTCGTAATCCGGCTCGTCACGCGTCGTCTTCTTTAATTCAGGAATACCACTCGCCTCAGCAAATGCAATCCAAATTTCCGGAACCAGAACACCCTCCAAATCCAAACATACTATGTACATACCAATACCTAAACCCTTTCTCCTGACACCCTGTGCCCTCCACACGTCCATGGTTCTGTCACCGTTTTCCCGCGAAAGAAACCATCTCACTATTTTGCGCACCGGGAACTGTAATTTCATAAGTCCCAAAGACAGACTACGGTATTGATTATAGCACAAGTTCCGCTTCGGATAAAGTACAAATTTACAAAATTGCAGCAAGTGCAAAGTCCTGACTGAACTGTTACCATCCATCCTTCTGAGTCGGAAAACGCATCAGCGTATCGAGAATTTCCATCGCGACAGCCTCTTTGCTCATAAGTTCCAGCTGCCGCGAACCGTCTTTGGTTATCAGTGTAACGACATTCGTGTCAGTTCCAAATCCGGCGCCTGCAACCTTCAGATTATTCGCCGCTATCAAATCAAGGTTCTTCTTCTCAAGCTTTCTTCTGGCATTTTCCTCCATGTCCATCGTTTCCATGGCAAAACCGCAAAGCAGCTGCCCCTGTCTCTTGTGTGCGCCCAGATGCTGCAAAATATCCTCCGTCCGCTCCAATGCGATATTCAGCTCGTCATCACTTTTTTTCATCTTCTCCGTGGCGACCGATGACGGTCTGTAATCAGCAACCGCCGCAGCCTTTATGATGATATCCTGCGCATCACTTCTCGCCGTCACGGCATCAAACATATCCCTTGCACTCTTTACCGGGACAAGCTCCACAAACACAGGCGGTGTCAGCGCGCTCTGACCTGACACAAGTGTCACTTCTGCCCCCCGCAGCATTGCCATGCGGGCAAGCGCATACCCCATCTTTCCCGTGGAATGGTTTGTGATATACCTGACTGGGTCGATTGCCTCCTGCGTCGCTCCCGCCGTGACGAGAACTTTTTTCCCTTTCATATCCTTTTTCATTGCAGCCGCACGGATGACATGCTCTGCCAGAAGACTTTCATCCGGAAATTTTCCGCGCCCCACATCCTTGCATGCAAGCATGCCGACAGCGGGTTCCACAACCTCAAATCCGTACTTTTCCAGCGTTTTGATATTATCCTGCGTAATCGGATTCTCGTACATCGCGGTGTTCATGGCAGGCGCGACAATCTTCGGGCACGTGCAGGCAAGCACCGTTGTCGTCAGCATGTCATCGGCAAGCCCATGCGCAAATTTTGCCATCACATTTGCCGTTGCAGGCGCGACAAGGACAACATCCGCCTCCTTTGCCAGCGCGATATGCTCCACCTCATATTGAAAATTCCGGTCAAACGTGTCGACCAGGCACTTTCTGCCGGTCAATGTCTCAAACGTGATGGGATTGATAAAGTTCGTGGCATTCCCGGTCATCACGACCTGCACCGCCGCGTGCTGTTTTACCAGAAGGCTCGCGAGGTTCGCCGCCTTATATGCCGCAATGCTGCTGCACACGCCCAGCAATACTGTTTTTCCTTTTAACATAGTTGTTCTCCCATTATTTTGTTATCCTGATGTTTCCGCTCGTTGTCCGGATACTGATATCGCGGTTTTCGCGGTTTTCCCCATAAGTTCCGTGCGCTTCATTTCCCTTCTTGGAGAAGCTCAGGCTGTCGTCAAAAAATGTGTCAATGTCACCGCTGCTTGTCGATGCCTTAAAGTCAAATGCATTGTCCGGCGACATCCTGATTTCCGCATAACCGCTGCTGCTCTGAATATCCAGATTTCCGGTAATATCCCCGATTTCCAGACGGATATCTCCGCTTGTCGTCGCAATTCTGCCGCTGCCCTTTGCAGCGTCCAGCTCCACGCCCCCGCTGGATGTTTCAAGGTCCCACACGCCCTCCACACCATTGAGCGTGACATCGCCTGAGGTCGTCCTCACCGTCCGTCCACCGTTTCCGTCGTATACCGCGACATCGCCGCTGCTCGTCCGCAGCGCGGCAGTCCCATCAATCTGCCCGATTTTGATATTTCCGCTTGTCGTTGCGATCTGTGCCTCTCCTGAAATTACCTCGGCTTCAACATACCCACTGCTGCTTTCAATATCCGTATCTCCTGCAAACTGATTTACTTCAATATCCCCGCTCGTGCTTTCCAGACACACATTACCGGAAAACTGCCTTCCGTCAATATCGCCGCTTGACGTCACGATATGGACTTCCCCTACAGCACTGCCGTCTCCCGCACAGATGGTTTCAATCTTGACATCACCGCTGGTGCATTCCACTGTCACATTTTCCGCCGTGATAAGCGGCACGTCCACATCACCGCTGCTCGTTGATGCCATAAAATCCTTTTCCAGAACAATATCCATCTGGGAGGTAATATCCCCGCTCACCGTGGAAAGCGCAAGCTTTCCCTTGTAGGAAGACGGCAGACCGATTTCCGTGTAGCCAGCTGCCGTCCTCACGCCAAACATGCCAACCTGAATCTGGTAACTCCTGCCATCCCGCCTTTTTCCCCGCACTTCAATGCTGCTGCCTTTCACCGTCACGGTGGAAAGCATATCCTCCGCAAGGTCAAGCTCGCTGTATTCCTTGACCGTCAGTTTTTCATTCTCACTCTCATAGAGATAAATGTCATTGTTGTTCATATTATATTGTATAGAAATACTGTCAATCCCGTCAAGCGAAACTTCCTTTTCCAGTACCAGCTGCGGGCTGCCATATGCATCTGCAAAACCATCATCATTCCATCCGCCGCCATAGCCAATCCCATAAATATCATGCCCTGCCATGCCGTATGCAAATATCCCGCACAGCCCCGCCGTGACAATGCAGAGCAGCACAAGCGCCGTAATTTTTAGTTTTCTCATACTCGTCATCCCTTTCCATTTCCTAGGCTTATCCGCTATTTCTTCACCGTGTCAATAAATGTCATTTCATCCGCGCGCAGTTCAAAGACAAGCTTCACAATTGCCTGCAGGCAAAAGGCAATCAGAAAGATAATCCACGTCACTTGCCACCGGTAGCTTATAAAGCTGATGACAAAATACAGTACCAGTGTCACACTCCATATAATGGAGTTGATGCTTTTGCGGACAGCCCGGGCTTTATTGGAGCTGTACTTCGCCGCCTTGTACAGCTCCACCATGTCCGGCTCCTCCTTCTGGTGGTAATCCGGGTACATATTGGAGGCATACACAAGCATCACCGTCGGAACAATGCAGAGCAGGATTGTAAGAACCATCCCAAATTCCGGATTACCGCCATCCCCTCCAAAGTAAAAAAATACTGCGCCTGCAAAAATATAGATTCCCACTGCAATGGATGTCAGAAGCGCCTTTTTCTTTCTATCCTTTTCCGATAATACAAGCAGATTTTTCTCCTCCACTGCCGGAAAAAGCTGCGTCACGTCACCAATGGAATGAATGACATTCTCATACGCGTCCTCCTCGGAATAGCCGTCCGCCACCATGTCATCAAACTTATCCATTGCGCTCTGTGTCATTTCCTCCTTTAAGTCAATCGCCCTCCTTGTCTTGGGCGCATCGGCAAATATCATATTAAAATGCTGCCTGATTTTCTCTTTCATCATTCTCTCCTCCTCAAAATACCATGTAATATTCATTTCAACAGCCGGTCAATGATTTCCTTTGCTTCCTGCCATTCCTGCTTATACCCCTGATAGGCTTTTCTGCCCTCATCCGTTATGGCATAATACCTGCGTCTGGCGCCGACTGTCTCATCACCCCAGTAAGTCCGGATACTCCCCGCCTGCTCAAGCCGCCGGAAAGCGGAGTAAAGCGTCGCTTCCTTCAGCTCATAGGTATTGTTTGTCTTTCTCATAATGTCCTTGTTAATCTGGTAGCCATAGCTGTCCTGCTCCAGAAGACTCGATAGAATGATTGCCTCTGTGTGCCCCCTGAGAATGTCTGATGTAATGGACATCGTTCCCCCTCCTTTCTGTCAATATTATAGTATTTGTCATATAGTATTTATTTTTCTAATATACAATATATATAAATATACCTCATCTGTCAAGGTATATTTTAAAGCAAAGTATATTTTATGTTGTTTATTTCAAATACGCTCCAATTTATCCTTTTTGAAAAAATAAAGATACATGAACGAAAAAATCCGGAGAATGCCACACCGCATTTTCCGGATTTTTACTATTATCTATTGAATGCTGCCCTTGCGACATACACGCCGCTCGCGGAGGCATGGGACAGCGAATGTGTCACCCCGCTTCCGTCGCCAATCACATACAGCCCTTTATACTTTGTCTCAAGATTCTCGTCAATGGCAACCTCCATGTTGTAAAACTTGACCTCCACCCCATACAGCAGTGTATCATCATTCGCCGTTCCCGGGGCAATCTTGTCCAGCGCGTAAATCATCTCAATAATACCATCAAGAATACGCTTTGGCAGCACAAGGCTCAAATCGCCAGGCGTCGCCGCAAGCGTGGGTGCCACCAGCCCCTCCTCGATGCGCTTTGCGTTGCTGCGCCTGCCGCGCACCAGGTCACCAAAACGCTGCACGATGACGCCTCCGCCAAGCATGTTGGAAAGTCTGGCGATGCTCTCGCCGTATCCGTTGCTGTCCTTAAACGGCTCTGAAAAATGCTTCGCCACCAGAAGCGCAAAGTTCGTGTTCTGTGTCTGTTTCTCGGCGCCCTCATAGCTGTGCCCATTGACCGTGACAATGCCATTTGTATTTTCGTTTACCACAATCCCCCTCGGGTTCATGCAGAACGTCCGCACCCTGTCCTCAAATTTTTCGGTGCGGTACACAATCTTGCTCTCGTACAGTTCATCTGTAAGATGTGAAAAAATGACCGCCGGAAGCTCCACCCGCACGCCAATGTCCACGCGGTTTGACTTTGTCGGAATCTCAAGCTTCCCACAAATATGCTCCATCCACTTGCTGCCGCTCCTGCCGACAGAAATGACACACTTGTCACATTCATAGCTGCCGTCCTTACAGTTTACACAATACCCGCCGTCAATCACCTCGATGTCCGTTACCGGCGTGTCAAAGTAAAAATCGACCTTGTCTTTCATCTCTGCATACAGGTTTTCGAGCACGATGTAATTGATATCCGTTCCGAGGTGACGGACGGACGCGTCGAGGAGGTTGAGTTTATTTTGCAGACAGAGCTTTTTTAAATGCGTCCCTGCCGTCGTGTACATTTTTGTCCCCTCACCGCCATATTGCATATTAATCGCGTCCACATACTCCATCAGCTCGATTGCCTTCGCCTTGCCGATATACTCAAACAAAGTCCCGCCAAAATCGTTTGTAATATTGTACTTTCCGTCCGAAAAGGCACCGGCGCCCCCAAAACCGCTCATAATCGAGCAGCTTTTACACCCGATACAGCTTTTTACCTTATCGCCGTCAATCGGGCAGTGCCGCTTATCCAGCGCATGACCGGACTCAAAGACTGCTATCTTCAAATTCTCCCTGATGCGAACCATCTCATATGCGGAAAAAATCCCGCCTGGTCCCGCTCCTATTATAATCACATCATACCGCATTGCAAAACCTCACTTTTCATATGAATCAATATTCTAACAATAGTAATGAACCTCCCCAAAAATAAATCCGTGCACCTGCAAAAATAAACACAATTATTAACGCTTAAATCGCCTCCTATAGTATACTGTTATCTTAGCACAATTCATACCATGTGTACACATTTAAAACAAGCGAGTAGGGGAAAACCTTCAGCATGTTTCCTCTGCATGGGGCTGCGCATAAAAAGGACGGCAGTCCCATCCTTATCTGACCGCCGTCCCTATATTCGTACATCAATTATTTCTTACGCTTCTTAAAAAAGATTCCCAGTGCCGCCGCCACTGCTGCTGCGACAGCCACAACACCGACAACTACCGGTGCCTTGGAAGAAGTCTTCCCTGTCTGCTGGCTGTCCGCGCTGGCTTCCGTGACACCTGTCTCCGTTTCACGTTCCGCCGGAGCTTGCGCTTTCACGATTGTGTCATCTCCCTGCACAAGCACCATCGCCGATATGCCTACCACGGTAACCGTACCCTCTGCCGTGCCCACGGACGCCGTGCCTGCCGTCGTGTCATTGACACAGATTTCCCATGCGCCTGCCGGCAGCTTCACATCGACCGGATTCTCGTTTGCGTTGAAAATCACGGTAATCTTCGCAGCCGTATCGCCATTGGCATTGTTTGAAATGGTATACCCGATGACATTTGCATCCAGTCCGCTCATAAACATCAGGTTGTTCTGGATATCCGCCGCTGTTGTCATGCGGAGCGCGCTATGTGCCTTGCGGAATGCAATCAGTCCCTTATAATACTCATAGGTATCCATCACATTCGCCTTGTTTGCCCACTTGATGCTGTTGGTGGAATCCGGAGAGGTGTAGCTGTTCTCGTCAAAACCGCCTTCCACCGTTGCGGATGGCTTGCTTCTGAGCATTTCCTCACCCGCCTGGAAGAACGGAACGCCCTGTGAAGTCAGGATAATTGTGCTTCCAAGCTTGTTCATCTTAATCCTGGTTTCTTCGCTGTCATCTGCATTTGATATAGCAAGCTTATCCCAGAACGTCAGATTGTCGTGGCATGAAACATAGTTAATGCTCTGCCCCGGCTGTGCTGCCCAGCTCTTGCTGCCCTTGTCATTCTTGAAGGTCATGACCTGCGGGTGCGGTGTCGCTCCGACAATACCGAACTTGACACTCTCCTCCATTCCATCCTTGCCGCTTATAAATCCTTTATCCTCCGAGTCAAACACGCTTCCCTTAATGCCATCCCTGATATCATCACTGAACGCGCCAACCCGGTCTATCTTTGCCATGTTTGCCTTTAAAGCCTGCTGTGCGGAGGGTATCGCACAGTCACCACCTGTCCATCCCTCACCATAGACCATGATTGACGGGTCTATCTCGTCGAGCGCTGCACGAACCGCGTTCATCGTCTCAATGTCATGCACTGCCATCAGGTCAAAGCGGAATCCGTCAATATGGTACTCTTTCGCCCAGTATGTTACCGAATCGACAATATACTTGCGTACCATCGCCCGGTCGGAAGCCGTCTCATTTCCGCATCCGGACGCATTCGAATATTTTTCCCCGACTTTCCTGTAAAAATAGTCAGGCACGGTCTTCTGGAACCATGAGCCTTCTATGTTGAATGTATGGTTGTATACGACATCCATATTGACACGAAGCCCGTTTGCATGCAGTGCCTGCACCATCTGTTTCATCTCGTTGATGCGAACCTCACCGTGGTATGGGTCCGTACTGTAGGAGCCCTCGGGCACATTATAATTTTTCGGGTCGTAGCCCCAGTTAAACTGCGGTGTGTCGAGCTTTGTCTCATCCACTGTCGCATAGTCGTAACTCGGCAGTATCTGTACATGCGTCACACCCAGCTCCTTGATGTGGTCAATCCCTGTCGCAAGCCCGTCCGCATTTTTCGTGCCAGTCTCCGTCAGCCCAAGGAACTTGCCCGTATTGCTGATGCCGGATGAAGCGTCTGATGACAAATCCCTGACATGAAGCTCATAAATCACTGCATCCGTCGGATTTTCAAATGCCGGTCTCACATCGTTCTCAAAGCCTTCCGGATTGGTAGCGCTCAAATCCACGACCATTCCCCTGTCGCCGTTTACGCCTGTCGCCCTTGCGTAAAGGTCTGCTGCCTCATTTGTCTTGCTGCCAATTTTAATGGAATACGTGTAGTAAACACCGTTTAAATCGCCCTGTTTTTCGCAGAACCATACACCTTTGTCTCCCTGTGTCATGGGAACCGTCTCCGTGAGATTATCCCCGTCTCCCTGCTCATACAGGTTCAGCGAAACCTCCGACGCTGTCGGCGCCCAGACCTTAAACCCTGTCTTTTCCTTTGTGTACGTGGCTCCAAGGTCATTTCCGTCATATGCCATCGCATCATCAAAAAATTCGGAACCGAGAATCTTGTTCATGGATACTGTTGCTCCCTCATATCCCTCCATGGAAAGATTATACGTTTTTGACAATTCCAATTCCTCCTCTACCGTCACTAAAATGTTCCTGCCATCCTCGCTGTCTGCCGAGACGACAGTGTACGCTGTGCCATCACTGTCTGTCAGCTGCATTTTTGATGCCAGATTGTCTGACGGACGTGATAATGTCGCATATATCTCCTTGCTTGATGTCTCTGAAAAATATGCCTCTGCTATCACAGGATTATAAACAACCTCATCCACATTATACCATAAAGTGGGATTTCCTTCCACTATGTATACATCAATTATTTCACTTGATGCCTTTGTCAGGTCAACCTCATATTCCAGTGCAGTGTCGGCGTTTTCTCCCTGTATCACCTTCACGCCTGCCGTCCTGACACCTTCCTTTGGCAGCAGGCCGACCTGAAACAGCGCCCCGAAGTCATCCGTTTCAGTGAGCGGATAGCTTCCGCCGACTTCACTGCCTGCCCACGCATATGCCTCTACCGTGTCGGCGCTGTATTTCCTGTCAAAATTATAATAGTGCACATTCAGCTTTGTCGCGCCATCCTCATTGTAAACATTCAGGCGCGCTTCCTCGAGCGCGGCAATGTCATATGCTTGTGCCCCCTCCGGCGCCTCCGTGGAGAACGCTGCCTCCCCGCTTGTCACCCAGATCTCTACCGTGTCCTCGTCCATTGTGACAAAGCGGTCGTCGCCCATATCCTTGTCCTCCCACTGGTTCAGCCGCACAATAAACCCGATACTGCCGGGTTTTCTGTTTGTCTGGTACACGGCAACCTTGCCAAAACTGTCCTCATCTGTAAAATCCACCTGCTGGCCTTCCCTGCCTTCTTCCCATATCCACAGGTTCCACCCGTCATAGCTGTTATCCGCGCGGCCGCCGTAATGGACAATCAGCGTCCTGCCTGCCGCCTCCGCTGTCAGGCCAGGCATCAATACTGACACCATTGTCATAAACAGCATTAAAGCCGCCATCAGGAATGCCATCGGCGTTTTGGTAAATCTGTTCCTTCTCATTCGATTCCCTCCATGCAATTTTATTGATGTCTTCATTATATCCTGTTCAGGCAAAAAATTCCATTGGAAATTTCGTAAAATTTCGTTACTGGTTTTTAGCCAAAATAACAAAAAAGGAATATGTGTAATACATATTCCCTTTTTGTTTCCTATTTATTTCATTACCACATCGCCCCATGTGTCCGACGGAACAAGTGCAACGTATGTTTTTCCAGTGTTCATTTCTATCTGCTCGCCTGTCTGCTTGTTGAGATAGATTGTGGGGTCGCTCTCATTGGGCTTAATCCATGTTACCTCGATTGCCTTACCATTCGTGATATAATATGCGTCACGCTGCGAATCAATGGCATTGTAGATTAGGTATCCGTTCGGGTCAAGCTGCGAAAATGTCGTGTTCTGTATCAGCAGATTTTTAAAAGTAAGCTGCGCATCTCCATGCTGCGGGTCGGTATGCGCCTTTCCGTACTCATAATAGTCATAGGTGCCTGTGGACTCATTGTACTGCAGCCTGGAGCCATTATGCGGGAACGGAAGCTCTATCTCCGTACAGTCCATTGTATCGCCGACGGAAGACAAGTCTATCTCTGTATCAGAGAACACATAATGCTGTCCCGGATAATATTCATTGTACTCTGTGGAATATTTGGATGCGCTGAATTTTTTGTCAAGGTCTCCCGCACAGACATACTCTGTAAACTCATATGCTTTTCCATTTTTGACACGCGTAAAACCGCCGCTGAAATTTGCTGAATATTTTTTTGCAATCCACTCATCAATATAGAACGGCCCGCCGTCATGGCAGAGCACTGCATTCCACTCAGCCGCAAGCATGATGTTCGTGGGTCTGGTGCTCCGGACACTGCCAAACTGCTGGATTTTCCCCCAGTCCTTTACAATCGCCATAAGACGTGTAATCCTGCCGTTTGCCGTGCTGTTCATAATCTCATAGACCACATCGGCTTCTGTCAGCCCATAGTGCGGAAGCGCCGTTTTCTCATTGTCGACCATAATCGCAACCGGGCGCTGGTTCTTCAGGCTTTCGTCTATCCATTCGTTCGTTATCTCACTGCGGTACATGCCTTCCCGCGTCTCCTCCACAGGCTCCTGTTCTACAGATGACTCCACCGCCCCGGAATTTTCCTCCTGCGGATTATCTGCGTTATCCCCGGAATTTCCGGTAATATCGTTAAAGTTAATCTCTGGCGCCGGCTCCGTTTTTTTCTCACCGCAGCCCGACATGGAAGCGGCAGCCAGCGTAATGACCAGAAGCAGGGCAATCCCTTTATTCTTCACATTGTTTCTTTTCATATTTTCTCCCCTTGCGCACACTATGATATATTACGACATGATGTGTCAGTATGCCTCTTTCTTATTTCTCATTCCAAAGAATATTTTTATATCGTGCAAACGGCTTCGAATCCTATGCCCATGTACGTTACCTCTACAGTTAACTCCGCCAGGCACCCTCACGGCACATACGAAATCCGCCTTAGTGCTGCTACATTCCTGTCCTGACACGGTTCAACGGCACATATTGCGTGAGACCCAAACTTCAACGCCACTTATAAAGGGCAGCTGCACAAACGCAGACCCTCCGCCGTTTATCACCCCCACTATAGCGGATTGTGGGTACAAGGCACCGCTAGCGCCCCGGCTGCACGACGTTATTATTATAACCTCTTATCTACCGATAAGTCAATGAAATTCATACTTTTTTTATCAAATCTGATAATGTCCGTTTCCACCTATGCCATTGTACCACTGCCTGTTTTTCTTCCTGCGCCGCGTCAAAATCTCGTAGTACATGAGGACGGTCACAAGCTCCCTTATCCATGGCTCCTTCTCGTTCCATGGGGCGTTTTCTGTCAACGTTTTATCCGTGACATTGCTGCCCATGACATCTGCCTCCATCACCGGCAGCATTGGGTTTTCCGCCATTGTTCCGGTCACTGGCGCTGTATTGTGGTTAGACGCATTTTGCTCATTCGTCCTTATGACTGCCATGACGCTCGCGATCATGCGCTGTAATGTCAGTTTGTCGGGATACTGGTCATAGATAAAGCTTCCGTCATAGTCCATCTTATCGACGACGCTGCTTATCACACCCTGGTATTTCCTCGCGTATGTAGGATACATCTGCTGCAGATACTCAAGGTCCTCAAGTATTCTGTCCTCGGGCACGACTCCGGGCTGTCCCCACTGACCATAGCCCTGATAGCCCATATAAAAAGGAAATGCACTATAATAATCCATTTTTCGATTTCCTCGCTTTTTATGATATCATATGCATTTTTCCAGTTTTTGCGAATATAATTTGTGTCCTGAGCTTCCTAAGGCACTTCAATCTGCCCCAGGTCACTAAGATTGCGCTCCACAATCTCAAACAACACATAGTCGCACTCCGTCTGCTCCACAAGACTGAGGTTATAAGGCGTGGAACGGTTAAATACCGCGCTGTCGAACGTTGCCCCCATATACGGAATCATCGCCCTTCCGAAACTGTCCCGGTATACAAGAACTGCCTTCCCACAGCCGTCATCCGACGATGTCCGTATCGTCATGTCGTCCAGGCTGTGCAGTCTGCCTACGTATTCAAAAGTCGCCCCATCATCATAGATGCGCTGCTGCTCATATTGCCTTGCTGTGGGGAACAGGATTTTGTACAGATCCGGTTCATGGCTTTCTTCTATTGTATATCTGTATATCCTGAAAGGTCGTATGTTTCCGGAATGCCGTATTCTGTCCCTGTCAGGGAGACGCCCGCATAATCCGCAAGCGTCTCCCCGAAGAAAAGCCATCCATCCTTTCCTGTCACGACCTGATCGTCACAGGGTGTATGGAACAGCTCATATTTTATCCTGCTGTCCGTCTCGACAAGCTCCCCGCGATATGCAAAATGCTCCGAAACATAAGTTTGCAGTTCATTAAAATACTGCGTGTTCAACGTTCCTGTCTCCGTGCGGATTTGGGGCATTTCCGACAACGTCCGGTTCTCCGCAAGCTCCGCCTTGTAAAACAGCATTCCCACAGATGGAATCAAACAGATGATAAAGAAAGCTGCCACGAAAATCCATGTATTAATTTTGCTCATTCGTCCCATTCTCGTTCTTCCTGTCCCACTCCCATTCCATCATGTCGTCACTGAATCACAATGTTTGCAAAGGAATCCGAGGGAACAAGGGCAATGTAGGTTTTTCCAGTGTTTATTTCTATCGGCTTTCCGGTCATGGCATCGAAAAAGACGGTCGGCGTGTTTTCCCCTGTCTTTGCCCATGTCACGGCAACCGCCTTGCCGTTTGTGATATAGTATCCGGCGCGCCCGCTGTCGATTGACATGGCAGCCCTCCCTTTTGGGTGCACACGGATGAAGCGACGGGCCGATTTCCAGCCCAAACTGTTCTTTTGTAATCTGGGAGAGCATTCTCCCGAAATGGTTCTGCTCCGTCCTTTGTGACAGCCTTGCAGCCATCTTTCCTCTGATTCTTCCAAACATCAACATTTCCTCCCAGAAGCCCTATTCCTCTCCAAGCTTTACAATGATATAGTCGTCAAACTCCTCGATGTACCTCGTGCATGGGTAGGCAGGCATCTCTGCGCCATGTTCATATGCCAAAGGCATCATCTCCGCCGTCGGCCCGCAAAACCAGTCATATCCCAGGGTCTTCCAGTAACCGATAATCCGGTACGTGGAAAAAAAGTACCTGGGTTCAAAAAAATACTGCACCTCGTATGCGGAAATAAAGACGCAGGCATCCGTTCTGTCAGGTTCGCTGCATACGGGATTGGTCAGTGCATCCCTGTGCCCCAGAAAAATAACCGGCCTTCCCGCAGCGCCTGCCAGTCCAGGTGCATACCAGAATGCATTTTTGCCCAGGCGCTTCACAAGAAGAACCAGCGCCACGATGCCTGTCAGGCAGCATACCACATACGCCCTCGTATAATATACGCCGTCCGAAACAACCAGCATACCAAAATAGTAAAAAATACTGCGCAGTGTCGCCAAAATCCCCCTGCTCCATCCAACCTGCTCTCCCAGGTAGTTTCCTTCTGCCTTCCAGAAAAATACGGCTATTGCGGCGTATCCTGCAAGTGTTATGACAAAGTGGAGCATATCCCGCACAATGAGCGCCCGGACAATTTTTTTATCCGCCTTCTGTTCATATACCATCAACAAAAAAATGCCCAGATACAGACACATCTGGATAGAAACCATATTCTGGTATATACCATACGCCACGACGACCAGCGGAACCGATGCCGCAAAAGCCACGTTGTCCTGCTCCCGGACTGCCCGCACCAGATACCAGTCTGACACAAGCAGGAACAGAACCGCCAGCATCACCTCGAACGCCTGGTACTGAAACAGGAACTGGTCAACATACGTGGGATAAATTAAAAAAAGCAGTATAAAAATCCCCAGCGGCACTGCCCCGAACCACTTGTCGACCGAATAAAAAAGATACCCCGCAGCCATTGCCGACAGCCATAATGTCACAAGCAGCAGTATCCCGCCCAAATAGGGATTATACCATGACAGATTCAAAAGCTTTTTGACAAATATGAGACCAAACCTCCCGATTTCATTCCAGTTATAAAAAACTTCCCGGATTGTTGACCAGCTGCTCCTTGTCGATGTAAAAGTAGTTTGAAAAAGCCTGTCCGGCATAGACCAGCGCCAGAAAAGCCGCCATGCTTCCTGCCAGTATCGGATGGGATTTCACAAATTCCACGAAATCAACCCAGCTCTGTCCCAGATGATACACCCTGCTTTTGACCGACACCTTTTTTCCTGTCTTATCCATGAGCCAAGTCCTCCTGTCCATTTATAGATAAGTTCCCTTTAAGAGAAAATGCAACCTTTTTTTGTTGCTGAATACAATTGAACTTTTTTGATGCATTTTTAACATGTGCCGCCAAAATCGCTAATTTCCTTACTATTTTCGGTGCATCTGCCATTTTTTCCACTGCCGGAATCCCCATTTTTTCAGCTATTTATTTCCATAAATTCTCATATAGAGAACTAATCTTTTTTCATGTTTTTAATATTTTGTTGCACTTCTGTTCTCTTATTGAGAATTTGTAATCCCTTTATGAACGTTTTAATCAAATTGTATTACCTATATGCTAATTAATGAGACAAAGGAGGAATTATAATTATGGAAAAAGGAATTTTAGGCAATGCCATTCGTACTGCACGCATCAATATGAATCTCACCCAGGAACAAGTCGCTGAAATGGCGGATATTTCGCCTATTCATTTTAAACATCTGGAAAGCGAACACCGTATGCCATCAATTGAAGTGCTTTTCAAACTGTGCGACGTGCTCAACCTCTCACTGGACAATCTGCTGTTTGTGTCGAAAAAGAACCGTCCGATTCTACAGGACATTAACAACTATGCCCACAAATGCACGGATAAGCAGCTGCAGGTCATTCTCGCCGCAATGCAGGTCATGGTTGCGCAAAACACAACGGATACCTGATTGCAGACAAAATGAAAAAGAGGGTTCTGTATGAATCCCTCTTTTTATCATTTTCATATCCGCACGGCAAGTTTTTCAGCCGCCTGTATATATTGGCAGAACGACGACAAACGCCATCCCGTCCGGCTCGCACACGGCAAAAATCTCACCGTTCATTTTCAGCATGATTTCACGGCAGATATAGAGTCCGAGACCGTTTCCCTGCTGCCTCCTTGTGTTCTCCCCGCGGAAAAACCGTTTGCGCACAAAATAAAACCACTATCCAAGTCTCCTCAAATAGTGGTTTTATTTTTACTTCATTTTTACAGCATTAATACGTGCAATCGAACGCATCAGAGCCGCTTCCGCCCTGGCAACGTCAATGTTGCCGCCACGTTCCGCAAGCCTTCCCTCTGCCCTCTGCCTTGCAGCATTTGCACGCGCCTCGTCAATCTCGGCAGGCCACTCGATAATCTCTGCCAGAATGGTAACCTCCTGCGGCAGTATCTGCACGAATCCCGCGTGAAGCGCTGCGTTTCTCACGTTATCGCCCTGCGTTATCGTAAGGATACCGGGTTTCACGATGACGGTAAGCGGCGCATGACCGGCATAGACGCCGATTTCGCCTTCTGTCGTATTGAACTCTACCATGTCCGCCTCCTCGTCAAAAAATGCACGGTCCGGCGTCACAATCGTAAGCTTGAACTTATCTGCCATAGTAGCACCCCCCTACTTAACGCGGGCGGTAACGTCATCAATTGTTCCGGCATTGAGGAAATGTCCCTCGGGGATATCGTCATGCTTTCCTTCCATGATTTCCTTGAATCCCCTGATTGTCTCCGCAATCGGCACATACTTACCGGGCATACCCGTAAACTGCTCCGCTACGTGGAACGGCTGTGACAGGAATCGCTGAATCTTTCTTGCACGGTTAACCGTAATCTTGTCCTCCTCCGACAACTCATCCATACCAAGGATTGCAATGATATCCTGCAATTCCTTATACTTCTGAAGAACCTGCTGCACGCCGCGCGCCACTTCATAGTGCTCCTGACCTACAATACGCGGGTCAAGAATTCTCGATGTGGACTCAAGCGGGTCAACAGCCGGATAAATACCGAGCTCCACAATGGAACGTGAAAGAACGGTCGTCGCATCCAGATGTGCGAACGTTGTCGCAGGCGCCGGGTCTGTCAGGTCATCGGCAGGCACGTATACAGCCTGTACGGACGTGATGGAGCCATTTTTTGTGGAAGTGATACGCTCCTGCAAAGCACCCATCTCTGTCTGCAATGTCGGCTGGTAACCAACGGCTGAAGGCACACGTCCAAGCAGCGCGGAAACCTCCGATCCGGCCTGTGTAAAACGGAAAATATTGTCAATGAAAAGAAGCACGTCCTTTCCACCCTTGTCACGGAAGTATTCAGCCATCGTAAGACCTGTCAGGCCGACCCTCATCCTGGCTCCGGGCGGCTCGTTCATCTGACCGAATACCATGGCGGTCTTGCTGATAACGCCGGACTCCGTCATTTCATTGTAAAGGTCATTTCCCTCTCTGGTACGCTCACCTACGCCTGTAAATACGGAGAATCCGTCATGCTCGTTCGCAATGTTTGTGATAAGCTCCTGAATAAGAACCGTCTTTCCTACACCGGCACCGCCAAACAGACCAATCTTACCACCTCTCTGATAGGGGCAGAGAAGGTCAACGACCTTGATGCCCGTCTCAAGCATCTCTGTCGATGTCGCCTGCTCCTCAAAGGAAGGCGCGGGTCTGTGAATCGGCTCGTAGCCCTGTGCTTCCGGAGCCGGTTTGTTATCTATCGGTTCGCCAAGTACGTTGAACATACGGCCAAGCGTACTCTCACCAACGGGAACCGTAATCGGTGCACCTGTCGAAACAGCATCCATCCCTCTTACAAGTCCGTCCGTGGGTCCCATGGCGATACATCTTACCGTATCATCACCCAGGTGCTGCGCAACCTCGATTGTCAGCTCCGTGCCGTCGCTTCTTGTAATTTTAACCGCGTCATTCAGCTCCGGAAGCTGTCCCTCACTGAACTTCACATCAAGAACCGCACCGATAATCTGGGTAACTTTACCAATTATCTTATCTGCCATCTTTTTGTTTCCTCTCTATCTATTATTTTTTCGCAAAATGCCAAAATCTTTAAAAGACTATTTATTCACTATGCACAGTTAGAAATTCTTTTCGTTTTATGATATAGCCTGCGCACCTGCGATAATCTCTGTCAATTCCTGCGTAATCACGCTCTGGCGTGCCCTGTTGTAAAGCAATGACAGACTCGATATAATCTCGTCCGCATTGTTGGTCGCATTGTCCATCGCCTGCATTCTTGCCGCATTCTCACTCGCAACAGCCTCTATCATCGCTCCGTATATCAAACTCGTAATATACTTGGGAATGATCAGGTCAATCGCGTCCTCTGTCTCCGGCTCGAAATCCAGCACTGCCTTGTCGTCATCGCTGCGCTCGTCCTCTATCTTAATGGGAAGCAGCTTCAGTCTGGTGGGTATGTGCGTCACAGTATTCTTAAATCCGGTGTAAACGACATAAATCTCGCCTACCCTGCCGGTTGCAAAATCATCCAGCACCTGATTGCTAATCGTCATTGCGTCTGCATAGATTGGTTCCTCAATCGCTGCGGAATAATCTTCACCCATCTCGTAACCAAGTCTTGCAAATGTATCCCGTCCCTTGCTTCCTACCGGATAGATAATCAAGTCATCCTTATTCCACTCATTATCCCGCACAAGCTTGATAATATTGGAATTATAGCCGCCGGCAAGTCCCCTGCTGCCTGTAATCACGATAACAGCTTTTTTCGTGGAATTGTTTGCCTTAAGGTACGGATGGTTAATATCCCCTGCCTTGGAAAGCATGGAAACCACCGTTTCATACATGCAGTTAAAATACGTCTTGGACTTCTCTGCACGCCCCTTCGCTCTTTGCAGTTTGACGGTGGAAACAAGCTTCATGGCCTTTGTAATCTGCTGTGTACTCTGTACGGAGCTCTTACGCCTTTTTATGTCTCTCATTGAGGCCATAAATATTCAGTCCCCCCTTCTTTTTATTTAAAGCGACCTTTAAATTCTTCTATCGCTGCAACAAGCGTTTTTTCGGTTTCATCCGAAATGACCTTCTCCTCTTTGATTGCCTTTGGCACCTGGGGATATTTCGTATCAAGGAATTCAAAAAGTTCTGCCTCAAATCTTGTAATATCAGCCACAGGAACATCAAGCAGGTACTTTTTCGTGGCAACGAAAAGGATAATGACCTGATATTCAACAGCCATCGGCTTGTACTGCGGCTGCTTCAAAATCTCCTTAATTCTCGCGCCCTGGTCAAGTCTCTCTTTTGTATCGGCATCGAGGTCTGACCCAAACTGCGCAAAGGATGCAAGCTCCCTGTACTGGGCAAGCTCTGTACGAATCGGACCTGCAATCTTCTTCATCGCCTTAATCTGGGCAGAACCGCCAACTCGTGAAACAGACAGACCTGCATTTACGGCTGGTCTGAAACCGGAGTTAAACATCTCTGTCTCAAGATAAATCTGACCGTCTGTAATCGAAATGACGTTTGTCGGAATATATGCGGAAACGTCTCCCGCCTGTGTCTCTATAATAGGAAGCGCCGTAATGGAACCTCCGCCGTACTCATCGCTCATACGGCATGCGCGCTCAAGAAGTCTTGAGTGGAGATAGAAAACGTCTCCCGGGAACGCCTCACGCCCGGGCGGACGCTTCAGGAGCAGGGAGAGTGTACGGTATGCAACAGCGTGCTTACTCAGGTCATCATAGATAATCAGTACATCCTCGCCATTTTCCATCCATTCCTCACCGATTGCACAGCCTGAATATGGTGCGATGTACTGCAAAGGCGCAAGCTCGCTTGCCGTAGCGGCTACGATTGTCGTGTACGCCATAGCGCCAAACTCTTCCAGTGTCTTCACGATGCTTGCAACGGTAGATGCCTTCTGCCCGATTGCAACATAAATACACTTCATGTTCTGACCTTTTTGGTTGATAATCGTATCAACCGCAATTGCAGTCTTACCTGTCTGCCTGTCACCGATAATCAGCTCACGCTGTCCCCTTCCGATAGGAACCATGGCATCAATCGCCTTGATACCGGTCTGCATCGGTGTGTCAACGGATTTTCTGGTAATAACACCGGATGCCACTCTTTCTATCTGACGATATTTTGTGCTTGCGATAGGACCCTTGCCGTCTATCGGCTGTCCAAGAGCATTTACGACACGTCCAAGCAGGGCATCGCCTACCGGAACCTCCACAACGCGGTTTGTCGTCTTTACGGTATCACCCTCATTGATGTTCTTTGTACTTCCAAGCAGCACGGCGCCGACATTGTCCTCCTCAAGGTTCATGACCATGCCGTAAACCTCGCCGGGGAACTCCAAAAGCTCGCCCTGCATTGCCTTTTCAAGTCCGTGAACACGTGCAATACCGTCTGCCACCTGAATGACCGTACCAACTTCCGACACTTCCAAATCAGAGGCATATCTCTTTATCTGATCCTTAATCACAGAACTTATTTCTTCTGGTCTTAAATTCATATGGATCTGCACCTTTCTTTGATTATTTTATTGCGAATTTGTGCCACTGCACAATATTTGCAAAAACGAATTGATTCGTTTTGTGAAGTCTTCGTATTTCTTAGTCTGTGTCTTTTACAGACTTAGAAATTCTCTTCACAGTCATAACTGAATGGCAAGCAGCTCACGCTGCAGCTTATCCAGCTTTGTCCGAATACTGCTGTCCACAACCCTGTCACCCATCTGAATGACCATTCCGCCTATCAGGCTTTCATCCACGTTGTAGATGCACTCGATGGTCTTGTATCTGGTAGTAGCAAGTAACCGGCTCTCAATATCCTGTTTTTCCTGACTGTCTATTGCAATGGCTGTTGTGATATAAGCCGTTCCGATATTATTGTGCTCCTTTACGGCAGTGATAAACTCATCCAGGATGGATTCAATCTCAATATAACGGTCTTTCTCGACAATCGTCACAAGAAATCCAACCATCTCATCGCTGACTTTACCCTTGAACACGTTTTTTACCACCTCGATTTTATTCTCCTTCTGGATTTTCGGATGGTTCATAAACTGTCCAAACTCCGCATTCGTGCGGATGACCTCAAGAAGCCCCAGCGCCTCCTCCAAAAACGGTGAAGTCCTGTCTTCTTCAACGGCCAGCTCAAACAACGCCTGCGCATAAGTTTTTGAAACTAGCTTAGCCATGTGCTATCACCTATTTCTTTCAATGTCTTATCAATGAGTTCATGCTGGGCATTTGTATCAATGTTCGCCTGCACAATCTGTGCCGCCATAACAGAAGCCACTGCGACCATCTCGCGCTTCACCTCGTCAGCCAGCTTCTGCTTCTCAAGCTCTGCCTCTTTTCTGGCATTGTCCACAATCCTTGCAGCTTCCTGCTTCGCCTCAGCGACAATCTTCGCTTCATTCTCCATGCCGCGCTTGCGTGCATCCGCCAGGATTGCCTCTGCCTCTTTCCCTGCCTGGTTCAGCTTTTCTTCGTAGAGGGCGCGTGTCTCGGCCGCCGATTTCTGGTCGGATGCAGCCTGGTCAAGCTCGCTCTTTATCTTTTCTTTCCTGTCATTGAGCATCTTTCTTACCGGATTAAATAAGAAGTGTGATGCGACAAGGAAAAGGACGAACATTGCGATTATCATGAGAACCGTATCAGCCAAAAGCTGGAAGTCCAGGTCAAATAACCGGCTCAGTCCCTCTGTCTCGGTAGCAAGTATCATGGTGTGATTCACCATACCTTTGTACCTCCTTCTTATGATTTACTGCGCAAATCACACCAATTGCACACAAAACCAAAGATTCTGGTGCTAACATGATTCACGCGTTTTAAAATTCAAAATTATTCGTTGTGCTGCCATTAAGGTACTAAAGGTTTTACGAACAATAACAGCATGGCTACAAGCAGACCATAGAGACCGGTTGTCTCGGCAACCGCCTGACCAAGAAGCATGGTAGAAGTAACGTCAGACTTTGCACCCGGATTCCTTCCAACTGCCGCTGCTGCATGACCTGCGGCGATACCCTGACCTACACCAGGTCCGATACCTGCGATAACCGCAAGACCTGCACCAATTGCCGAACAACCTAAGATAAAGTTTGAATTAAATTCCATAGTTCATTCCTCCTGTGAAATAATTAGTAATAATTTTAGAAAAAGCAAATCATTTTCGGAGAACAGCGAAGCTGTTCTCTTAAACGAAGTTTTAGATTTTGTTACACTGCGTCTTTTGCAGTGTTAGAAAATCTCTTCGTTTTATCCTTCAATGGCATTGTTGATATATGTCATTGTCAGCATACAGAATACATACGTCTGAATTGCTCCTGAGAACAAGTCAAAATACACATGAAGCGCCGCCGGCCACCCTGTGGCGATAAAGCCGAGCAGACCATAAAGCAGAGCCATCATGACAGTTCCTGACAATACGTTTGCGAACAAACGAAGCGACAGGGAAATGGGTACCGCGATATCCCCGATAACGTTAATTGGTGCCCAAATTGGCCATGGATCACACAGTCCCTTAATAACGCCTGAAACTTTCTGATACTTAAATTTGTTAAATGTAATCAGGGTAAAGGTAATCAGACCAAGTGCAAATGTCACACCATAGTCGGCCGTAGGCGCCCTAAGACCCATCAGTCCAGAGATGTTGCTGACGAGGATAAAAATGAACAGCGTGCCGATATAGTTGGCAAAGGCCGTGGCATTTTTCCCCATAACACCCTTAATCATATTGTCGAGCATCTCGACCACAAGCTCCACTACGTTCTGGAATGCTCCTGGGATTTCCGTCGCACGTTTGACCGCCCTGTTCGCACACAGGCAGAATATAATAATAATCGCCATGACAATAAACAGGCATACATGCGTGGTTGTTATCCAGAGCTTCTGACCAAAGAGCTCATACTGAAATACGCCATGTATCATAAAATCGATATCGTCCGCCCCGGATAACAGGATTCCTGCTCCCATACACTCACCTCCTTGTTTGATTCTTTATTCAGTTTTACATTTTACCTCCGGGGAATTTCCCCCTTCTCCATTGTGAGACAGTCTGGCGAACAACGGCTGTACATAGGCTGATAGTTTCAGCCCCATAATTCCGGCAAAAGCCGCCAGTGGATTGCCGATTCTCGTCATCATCAGGATTGCCAGGATAAATACCACCACGACGTACCTGATGATATTGTGTCTCGTTGCTGCTGCCTGCGCCCCCTTTACATCCCTCTCCACAGTGGCATTGAGTGTGACTGCCATGTGAAAAGCCATAAATATTGCCGTAAGCACCCCTATCCAGAGCCCTATGCTGTAGTCTGCCTTATCCCCTGCGAAAAAGAGACCGGCTATCTGGCACAGTACGCCAAACAAAATGATTCCAAAAAGCAATCCCGGCAAAGCCGTATTGATTTTCCTAAGTCTTGTCCTCATCCCTGTCATCTCCCTCGTAAATCTTCTTTGCCAGAATAAAAATATTCCGGAACCCCGCAAGAGCCCCCACAAAGAACAATAAAACAAACCAGAATGCAGTTCCCAGTTTCCTGTCCAGAAACATCCCCGCAAAAGAGCATAAAAAGATTGGAACGAGCATATTGATGCCGAACTGGGTTATCACTGCCAGCGACTGGTACACTGACCTTTTATACTTCTTATTTTTTCCCATTTGCCTGCCTCCATATGCTGATAATATTCCGGCATTCCAACTTTTCATGCTGCCCATCCATAATTATACAGAAACTTGGTAAAATTGTCTAGCAAATGTCTAATTTTTTTCCGTATATATGAAAAAAAGAGGACACTGCCTGCCCTCTTTTCCTCTGGCATTCCAAGCTTTACTTCACCATCACGTCCGCAAAGGAGAACTCTCCCTCCGTCACTGCAAAAAGCTCCTGTTTTGCAAGCCCGAAACAGTCGAGCATCTCCGGCGAGAAGAGACCGCACTCCCCATCTATAATCATGCGTGCCGCTTCCTCGACTGCAAACGGATCCTTGTATACGCGCTTACTCACGAGCGCATCGTACACATCGACCACAGACACAATCTGTGCCCAGATAGGAATATCGTCCCCTTTCAGCCCGTCCGGATATCCTTTTCCATCATGCCGTTCATGGTGGTACCTGCAAATATCATAACAATAATGATAAAATTCATTCTCATCCTGTTTAAACTTCTCAAGAAGCTCACAGCCATATATAGTATGTTTTTTCATTTCCTCGAATTCTTCACTTGTCAGTTTTCCCGGCTTTAACAGGATACTGTCCGGTATCGCTATCTTTCCAATGTCATGAAGCGCTGACGCATTGACAATCAGCGAAGCTTTTTCCTTTGTAATGCCATACTTGGGATAAAACTTCATGATGTATTTCAGGAAAAGCTTTGTAAAGTATTTTACCCTCTGGATATGTTCCCCTGACTCAAGGCTTCTGAACTCGACAACAGAGCTCAGCGCATTTACCAGGAATTCATTGCTCCGCTCAAGCTTCTCACGGCTTTCCCGAAGCTGTCTGGTACGCTTCTCAAGCTTGCGCTCCACATAAATCCTGTGCTCGAAAAGCTCCATAATGTTCTTTGCGCGCCGCATGACAACATTTGGCGCAAATGGCTTGTAGATAATATCGGATGCACCAAGCTCATACGCCTTCTCATCCGTCTCGTCCGTCGCTTCCCCTGTTATCATGATGACCGGAATATAATTAATGTAATCCTCCTCATTCATGAAACTCAGGACATCGAGCCCGGACTTCTTGGGCATGAGCAGGTCAAGAAACAGCAGACACAGCTTGTCGCTATATTCCGTAATGATATTGATTGCCTGCTCGCCGTCCTCCGCCTCGATAATATGATACTGCTCGTCAAATATGAATTTAATCATCTCGCGGTTTATCTCCGCATCATCTGCTATTAAAATTGTATTTTTTTCAATTGTTTCTGTCGCTTTTGTTGTCTCCATGGCTGTTCTTTCCTTTCCCTTACGCGTCTTTCTTCCCGCTACGCCAACAGCTTCTCAATACCGGCAATTACAACATTGTAATCCTCCGTAACCACGCCAAGCATCTGCTTTGCGCCCTCCAGGTCTTTTCCCCGCAATATTTCGGTTATCTCATGGCTGGATTTGTAAAGCCTGGTAAATGCCATATTCTGGCACATGCCCTTCATGGTATGTGCAGCCCGGAATGCATC
Source organism: uncultured Lachnospiraceae bacterium (assembly GCA_949066965.1). GTDB lineage: Bacteria > Bacillota > Clostridia > Lachnospirales > Lachnospiraceae > COE1. The sequence goes on along the minus strand of CARTDA010000012.1, from coordinate 72,277 downwards.
GTCTGCATTTCCGTCATTGATGCACTGCACAAGCGACTTGTAGCTCTCATCGCGCGTAAACATCCCTGCAAACTTTCTGATCCTGTCTTCTGTGCGCAGCCTTGACATAATCTCGTTGTAATCGCCGCCCACTTCCTCATAGAACTCCTGTACTGTCATAGCTTCCCTCCTGAATTTTATTTTCCAACTAGGAATCTGTAAAGAACTAACTTCGCAGTCCTGCAATGATATTTCTTTAACAGCCCCTAAATTTTGTACATAAAAAAATTATATATCAAATCCGCATACAATTCAATGTTTTTATACAGCCCTCACCCTGGATGAGCTTCATGGGGATTCCCCGGAGTATCCTTTGTCAGGACTCGATTTCATCAAGAATCGGGGCTATCTGTGAGATCATATTGTCCATATCCTCAAACATGGCGCTCTTGGTCGTCCCGAGATTGTTGGCACGCTCAATATGGCTTACGACATCCTGATACTGCTGCTTAATCTCATCAAAGAACTGGCCGATTACCTGCAAATCCCTGTGCGTATTATCAATTACGCCGGAGATTTCTGCCTGCACGGACACGGTATTCTCTGCCGTTTCCGTAATCTTATTAAACGATTCATATGTATTGTTGACAGTATTAATATTTCGGTTTAATGCCTGCTGTGATGCACTGATGCTGTTATTCAGCTCACCAGTCCCGCGCTCCACCTCATGAATGCCTGTATCAACCTCCTCTGCAAGACCCTTAATCTCATCCGCCAGCTCCTTTACATTCGTCGCAACGACGGCAAACCCCCTGCCGAACTGGCCGGCACGCGCCGCCTCAATGGAAGCGTTGAGCGCCAGGATATTGGTCTGGTCTGCAATTGAGATAATCTTTTTCATGCACCGCTGGATTCCTTCCACAGCCGTCTGCAGCTGCGCAAACGTTTTCTCCATATCGCCATAGGACTTTTCCACCTGGACAGAAGTTTCTTTCAGTTCTTCTACCTTGCCCTGCGCCTCCAGCACTGCATTACTGATTTCCCCACGCACCTGTCCAAACTGCCCCGCAACGCTGTTAATCTCCGAAAATGACTGTTCAAAATCCGACAGCTGGTCATGAAAATGATCTGCCTTGCGCATCACGCCCATAAAAGAGCTGCCTATCAGGCCAAGCTCCCACAGGGATTCCACTTCCTTGCTGACAAGCTCCTTCTGGTATTCCCTGAGACTGTCCGCCACATGAAGTACCGGGTAAAGCCCCTGCTCACTGCCCTGTCCCCTGTCTGGCTTTTTCCATCGCTTATCTGAAAATATCATCATTATCCTCCATTCTTGCCAATGCCCGCGAATTTGGGCGCAAGCACAAATTTGCCGTGTGAAAAATTTATTTTTCACACTATCCTCCCCTTACTCAAACACCACGCATGTCATGGATTGGTTGACAAACCGGTTGTTGTAATGCTCACCATAGCCGACAAAACCTGCATGGCTTCCAAGCTCCGACATCTCCTGAAGATATGTATCCATATAGCCGCGCTCACAAAACAGCTTGTAGCGGAACAGACAGTTCACCGTAAAGACAGCCGAGCGGCTCGGAAAATCACGACAGATATTGTTTATTGTGCGCTGTACAACAGCCTCATAATCTGCCAGCTCGAGCAGAATCAGCACATCGGAATCATTCACCTGGCGAAAGCATGCAAGTGCATCGCCCTGAACCTCCTTTATGGAAATAATGCAGGTATCATCGCCATTGATTTTTCCAAACGGATTCTGGAATGTCTGCGTCAGAATCTGCTCGTCGGTGACATGGAGAATGCTCTTGTAAACCTGCTTGGCAGATTTTCCGTTCAGGGTTCCGATAACATAATTCTCTTTGTCTGTGTCTGAGGCAATAAACCGGTAGTTTCCATACTTGCGGTAAATATTTTCCTTATAGGTCTTCACCCTTCCATTGAGGTTCCGCACAATGGCGTATGCAACTGCATCCTCATAAATCCTTCCGTTTACTGCCACCTTCCCCGCGTCGCCCGTGCCGCCAGCCAGGGAAATTCCACGGTGCTTTAATACCGTATTGATGGTCGTCAGCACACAGGCATCGTTTCCGGAACAGAAGTCGATGCACACGGTGTCAGCGCCTGTCCCGTTTATGGCCTGCACATCCTCCTCAAGGCGTTTTATGTATTTTACAGGCATGGCAGAGACCTGTTCCAAAACATTCGCCGCTGCGCTTACACCATCATAAAACGCGACTACGCCGACACCCTCCTCCACCACTCTGATATCATAACTCATCCCGATGCAACCGATACTTGGAACTCCCGGATAATATCTTTCGAGTGCCTTTACATGCGTTTCAAACTGGGCATTGTTGGACATCAGCATAATAAACTGGGGATTGTCCAGACCTTCGACTGCCTCTGCCAGATTTCCGCTTTGGCTCATTCCAAAAAACTGTCTCATGCTTTCGCCTCCTTAAGTATTCGTCACAAAATCATCTGCCAAACATATTTTGGCAACTGTCTTGATTATACGTTAAAATACGGCAAAGTGCAACGACTATTTGAAACAGCAGCCGAATTAAAGCAGCAGTTCGGCCTTCGGCTTAAGGTGCAAGGTCCTGGGCTGCTGTGTTGCGAACCAAATGTTACCCTTGAAGCAGTTCCTCAAATGCGTTACACTATATACAGGAAACTGTCGTTTATACTGGCGGTCAAAAAGTCCAGACGCCAGTATAGGATGCATACTGTGAAAAATGAATTTTTCAAATTTGCAGGCGCATCAGGAATGGAGATTATTATGGAGGAGCACACGCCATGGAACAATTAAAAATTTACCGCAGACGTATGATACCGGATGAATGCATTTTGCTAAAGGACGATGTCATCCTTGAGCAGACAGATGACATCATTGTCACAAAATGGAACACCTTGAAGCCACGCCGTGATTTTCATCATGGTTACTCCTGCTACTTCCTGAAATCCGGATATAAAATCAGCAAATTTTACCGGGAAGACAACTCGCTCCTCTACTGGTACTGTGACATTGTAGATTATCATTATAAAGAACCGGAGCACGCGCTTATCGTCACGGATCTCCTGGCTGACGTGGTTCTTTATCCCGACGGGTATGTCAAGGTGCTCGACATCAACGAGCTTGCCATCGCCCTTGAAAAGAATCTGTGTCCGCCCCAAACGGTGACACATGCCTTGCGGAGGCTCGACAGTCTGCTGAACATGATTTACGATGACAAGTTTGACACACTGTCCGCAAAAATCGAGCACTGGATTGCATAAATACTGCTTTTTTACTTCCCTGGTAGTATGTTATTGCAGTCCCCAAAATGGTACCCTGATAGTAACCATTAACAGCGCTGTTGCAATTTTTTAACATACTGACATGAAGGAGGTAGACATATTGAAAATAAAAAAAATTACAAAATTCATTCTCGCTGCTTTTACTGTCATTCTTCTGGGCGCAGGCGGTTTCCTGCTCTGGTATTTCAGACCGGTCAGCGCAGTCACCGGCCAGGCGCCCGAGGAGGCATACCAAAACGGCACACCGGCTTTTTACAGGAGGGAACAATACTATCCCCTGAAACGCGGGACGCTTAACGAATTGCCCCCGGACAACGGCATGGGCTTTGACTTGCGCAGCTATGACGTATCGGAATTTCCACTCGCCGATTACGCGGAGAAATTGTCCGATGTCACCTTTAACAGCGCCACGGTCTGGCCGGATACACTCCCGGATGGCTTCTCGCCGGCGGACGTTATGGAGACCGGCAAAAATCCCGGGCTTGGCATCCACAAGATTCATGGGCTGGGTTATACCGGAAAAAATGTCAGCATCGCCATCATTGACCAGGCGCTGAACCCTGACCATGTCGAATACTGCAATAATATCATGGGCTATGAACTGCTTCATTCCTTTGACATGAGCGCCGCGATGCACGGTGCGGCTGTCGCAAGCATTGCCGTTGGAAAAAACTGCGGCGTTGCACCCGATGCGGACCTTTACTACATTTCCTCCACGTTTGGCACATTCACACGAAAGGGCACCAATATTGACCTGGACTACATGGCGCAGGGCATTGACCGTGTGCTTGAAATCAACCGGATGCTGCCGGAGGACAAAAAAATCCGTGTGATTTCCATTTCAAGGGGATTCGGAAGCGGCGTGAAGGGCAGCAGCAAGGTGGAGGCAGCGATTGAGCGTGCCAAAAAAGAGAATATCTTTGTCATCACGACGACTACCGCGCCCAATTATGGTTTCCGGCTGATGGGACTTGGGCGCGAAATGACCGCCGACCCTGATGACATCCGCTCCTATGGTCCTGGCAGATTCTGGCGCGATAATTTTTATGCCGGATACGCTGACATGGAAGACGTGCTGCTTGTGCCCATGGACGCCAGGACTTACGCAAGCTGGACAGACACTGACGGTTATGAATTCGGCGCATCCGGCGGCTTAAGCTGGTCTGTCCCATGGCTTGCGGGGCTGTATGCGCTCTGTCTTGAGAAGAATCCGTCCCTGACGCCGGACGAATTTATCAGCAAGGCATTTGAAACTGGCGTCACACAGACAATAGAGCATGATGGGAAAAGCTTTCCCCTTGGCACTATCATAGACCCTGTTGCATTAATCAATGAACTATAAGGAGGGATTTTATGTACTTATTATCCATTTTACTGCTCGTACTGTTCTGCATCGGATTCTCCATCTGGACATCCGGCGCAAATATCATGTATTACCTCGACCCCTCAAGTCTGATACTGGTGCTTTTGCTTGTGCTGCCAGTCCTTATAAGCGCCGGGCTGTTTCGGGACTTCAACAACGCATTTCGCTTGAGTGTCAGCCGGAAGAAGGAATTCACCCGGTCCGAGCTTCTGCGGGCTATCGAGGCCGTAAACCTCGCCATCAAGGCACTGTGGGCATCGGGAATCTTCCATACCATATTTGGCATTATCCATGTCTTTGTCACCATGAGCGGAGAGCAGCGCCTGAGAGCCACCACTATATCGATGATAACACTGCTGTACGCTGCTTTTTTCGTCATACTGCTGCTGCCAATGCGCTCAAGGCTTCTTGTGCAGCTGCATGAGCTTCCTGAATAAGGAGCGCCCTATGAGAAAAAAATGGCAGATATTTCTTTCCATTATTTTATACATCATTATACTGACCTGCGCCATGGATTTTGACATCCTCAGGCTGATTGACCTGCAGCTGGTTTTCCTGACCCTCGTCGGTACCCTGATACTGACCGTTCCGTTTTATGAAAAGGGAATCGGATACCAGGAGCTTCTATACATTTTTGGACGAAAATCAATTGAGACAGGTTTTATCCAGACCTTTCTGCTGCTATTTGCCAGACTTCAGAATGATGTGGGATACGAGAAGCTCCTAAGCGACATCGCCCTGTGCTTTCGCCCGCTGCTCTATGGGTTCTGCCTGTTCATCCTTTTAACTGAAAAAACGGAACACCAAACAGCCGGCATGACATCTGGGCAAAAGGAAACTGACACGGAACTTCCTGACAGCGAAAGCAGTGAAAAGGAAGCGCAAAAAACATACCACTTGCAGGATTTTGCAGCGACATACAGGCTTACCAGGCGTGAGACAGAAATTACGCAGCTTATCCTTCAGGGAAAAACAAATGCCGAAATTGCGGAGGAGCTATTTATTTCAGAAACCACTGTCAAAAAGCATGTGTCCAATATTTTTGAAAAGACAGGAATCAACAGGCGTGAGGAGCTTATTATCAAAATACGGGACGAATAGGAAATATTCCTGTTCGTCCCGTATGGTAGTCTTTCCCCTATTCCGCAGGATTCACATGCACCATGATATGCTTGACGCTTGAGAAGCTCTGCTCGATGGAATCATGCACATGCTCCGCAATTTTGTGGGCATCCCGGAGCGTCGCATCCCCGTCCGTCCTGATTTCGATATCCACATAAATCCTGTTCCCGAAGACCCTCGTGCGCAGCAAATCCACGCCAAGCACCCCCTCCTGCGCCAGCGCGCAGCTTTTCAAATCATTTTCCACCGTCTCGTCACATGCCTTGTCAACCATTTTGTCCACGGCATCCTTGAAAATCTCATATGCGGCTTTCTCGATAAAAAAACAGATACACAGGCTTGCAACGGCATCGCAGACCGGATATCCAAGCCTTGCCCCCGCAATACCAATCAGGGCGCCGACTGATGACAGGGCATCCGAGCGGTGGTGCCATGCGTCTGCCATCAGGGCGCTTGAGTCAATTTTTTTTGCATGAATCCGGGTATACCAGTACATCCCCTCCTTGACGGCTATCGAGACGACCGCCGCCACAAGCGCAAGGAATCCCGGAACCATAATGTTCTCATAGTTTCCTGACAAAATTTTCACCACGGCGGTATAGCCGATGCCCAGCCCCGTAAATGCCAGTATTGTTGCAAGGATAACCGCCGCCACGCACTCCATGCGCTCATGCCCATAAGGATGTTCCTTGTCCGATGCCTTTCCGGACAGCCTGATGCCGACAATCACCACAACCGTGCTGATGACATCCGACGCGGAATGAATCGCGTCGCTAATCATCGCCCCCGAGTATGCCAAAATTCCTGCCAGCAGCTTGAATACGGACAATGCAACATTTGCCACGATACTGACAAAAGAAACCTTCATTGCCACTTTTTCAAAATCATTCTTTACCGAGTCTGTTTTCATACAATCCCCCATTTCTGTCAAAACCCACAAATACGGCTCCACGACACCTGCAGCTTTTCAATCTTCATTTTTGTGGGATTCAATACTCACGACAGATGAAATCTGCCGTGAGTATTGCGCCAACCGCAGCCGCAATGCGGCATATTTCCTTATGTGGTTGTGCGCATCCTGTTATACTGAGCGGTCAATCTTTTTGACCGCCAGTATAACAGGCTTTGAAGCGTAAAAGAAAAACACCCACGTATCAGTAATAGCATCTACTGTCCCGCGGATGTTTTATCCACTGTCGCACAGGCGACCCGGCTCCAAGGGCGCTGCCCCGGCCTGCTCAGTTTGTACTGTAGATTTGTATGCAGTGCAAAGAGTCAATTTATCGTATCATATGTGCCAGTATGCCGGCATGTTCCTTTATGGTTCAACTTTATTTTAATAATATATCATATATTTTTGCCCATTTCAAGAGATTGTATAACTACTCTTGTTACATTTTGTTATAGCGCAAACAGGACTTAGCATTTACTGCGAAGTCCTGTTTGCGTGGATTTTTACCTGTTACTGGAAAAGCGGCGTTGAATAATATCTGTCCCCGCTGTCCGGCAGGAGCGCCACGATGATTTTTCCTGCATTCTCAGGGCGTTTTGCCAGCTCGACTGCCGCGTGGAGCGCCGCGCCGGAAGAGATGCCCGTGAGAATGCCCTCCCGCTTCGTCAGCTCCTTTGACACCTCAAACGCCTGGTCGTTCTCCACGGTTATGATTTCATCATAAATTCCGGTATCCAGCACCGTCGGTACAAATCCGGCGCCGATGCCCTGTATCTTGTGCGCGCCCGGCTGTCCGCCGGACAATACCGGGGAGCTTGCAGGTTCTACCGCCACGACCCTGACCGCGGCATTTTTTTCTTTCAGGAATTTTCCGGTGCCAGTGATGGTGCCGCCGGTTCCAACGCTTGCGACAAAAATATCAATGTTTCCCTCGGTGTCCTCCCAGATTTCCGGTCCGGTTGTCTCATAGTGCGCCTGTGCGTTTGCCGGATTGTCAAACTGTGCCGGAATAAAGGCGCCTGCAATCTCCTGTGCAAGTTCCTCCGCCTTCGCAATCGCGCCTTTCATGCCCTTTGCGCCCTCGGTCAGGACGATCTCCGCGCCGTAAGCTTTTAAAATGTTTCTACGCTCCACGCTCATGGTGTCCGGCATGGTAAGGATTGCACGGTAGCCCTTTGCCGCCGCAATCGCCGCAAGCCCGATGCCTGTGTTTCCGCTGGTCGGCTCTATAATGACAGAGCCCTGTTTTAAGATGCCCCGCTCCTCTGCATCCTTTATCATGTAAAATGCCGCCCTGTCCTTGACACTGCCGGCGGGATTCCGATATTCAAGCTTTACGAGAACCTTCGCTTTCAGGTCATGTGCCTGTTCGATATTTGTGACTTCCACCAGCGGGGTTTTTCCAATTAACTCTGTAAATCCTTTATATACTGCCATTGTTTTTATGTTCCTTCCTATTAAATATGATACAATTTTACACTGCCTTAAATGCTTCCTCCAGATCCTCGATAATGTCATCAATATGCTCAATCCCGATGGACAGACGGATGGTGTTGGGCTTGATGCCCTGGTCTGCCTTCTCCTGCTCATTGAGCTCTGCGTGGGTCGTCGAGTAGGGATGGATGACAAGCGACTTTGCATCCGCCACATTTGCCAGCAGCGAGAACAGTTCGAGGTTGTCAATGAATTTCCTGGCATTTTCCTCCCCGCCCTTGATTTCAAAGGTAAAGATGGAACCGCCGCCGTTCGGGAAATACTTTTTGTAAAGGCGCTGCTGTTCCGGGTCGTCCGTCACTGCCGGATGGTTTACCTTCTCCACCAGCGGATGTTTTGACAGATACTCAACCACCTTCAGCGCGTTCTGCACATGGCGCTCCACGCGCAGGGAGAGTGTCTCCAGACCCTGCAAAAAGATAAACGCGTGGAAGGGCGAAAGTGTGGCACCCGTATCGCGCAGCAAAATGGCGCGGATTCTGGTAACAAACGCCGCAGCCCCTGCCGCGTCCACAAAGCTGATGCCGTGGTAGCTCGGATTGGGCTCCGTGAACTGCGGGAATTTTCCGGATGCCTTCCAGTCGAACTTTCCGCCGTCAATGATGACGCCCCCGATGGTGGTGCCGTGTCCGCCGATAAATTTCGTGGCAGAGTGCACTACGATGTCCGCACCGTATTCAATCGGACGCACAAGGTACGGCGTCGCGAATGTGCTGTCCACAACCAGCGGAAGCTTGTGGTCATGGGCAATCTTTGCCACTGCCTCGATGTCCGAAACCTCCGAGTTGGGATTGCCAAGTGTTTCTATATAAAGTGCCTTCGTATTGTCCTGAATCGCCTTCTCAAAACTGGTGACATCGAGCGGATCCACAAATGTCGTCGTCACGCCATAGTCGGCAAGCGTGTGGGCGAGCAGGTTGTATGTACCGCCGTAGATATTTTTTGCCGCCACGATATGCCCGCCGTTCTGTGCAAGGTTCTGTATCGTGTAGGTGACTGCCGCTGCGCCGGACGCCGTTGCAAGCGCCGCCACGCCACCCTCGAGCTTTGCCATGCGCTGCTCAAAAATATCCTCCGTGGGATTGGTCAGCCTGCCGTAAATGTTGCCCGCATCCTGCAAGGCAAAGCGCGCCGCGGCGTGGGCTGAATTTTTGAACACAAAGGACGAGGTCTGGTAGATGGGAACTGCCCTCGCGTCCGTCACCGGGTCTGGCGACTCCTGCCCGACATGAAGCTGTAATGTCTCAAATTTCAAGGTTCTGTCTGCGTAACTTTTTTTGCTCATAATAATCTCCTCCACTGTAAAGTTTTCCTGTTCACAACCATCATATACTATTCCTATTTATTTGGTATGTTTTGGTATATGGGTATCATACTCCTTTATCTCTAGTATGTCAATAGGTTTAATGGAATTAAAAACATTTTTTATTGACTGGATAATTTCGTAATGATACTATATAGTTAAAACTTATATCTATATATCAACTATATCGCAAAGCTCAAATTATATCACCGTGTCCATGTCCGCGAGTACTGGATTGTTGACGCGCAGAGCAGCCAAATCCATGTGTACAGCATGGAGCCTGACAGTTTTACCACCGGGACATACGCTTTTACCGATACAATAAAAGCCGGAATCTTTGAAGACCTCTATATTGATTTTTCAAGCCTTGACTTTGGAAGCTGATATAAGATAAGACCACGGAACAATTTAACGAAAGGGAGCACAGAATGGGCGCAAAAGACATTACGGAAAAGATACTGGCAGATTATGAGGATGTTTTTGCGGACATCATAAATGGTGTCTTGTTTGACGGTGAACAGGTTCTTCATGAAAACGAGCTTGTGAACGTCAAAGACAAAAGCCAATATAAATTTGACAACAAGATTCATGAGCAGGAACGGGATGTCTGCAAACAATGGGTTCCTTACGGCGTATGTTTTGCGCTGGTGGGGCTGGAACACGAAACGCAGCCTGAGCCATACATGCCCATGCGTATCATCGGATATGATGGTGCCGCCTATAGAGGACAGCTGACAAAATCGGAAAAAGAGAAACCAAATTATCCGGTCATTACCCTTGTTCTTTATTTCGGCATGAAGCACTGGAACAAGCCACGGACACTGTTTGAATGCATGGATATTCCTGAACGGTTAAAACCTTTTGTGAACGACTATAAGATTCATATTGTCGAGGTTGCCTTTCTTAATGACAGGCTGCATTACTTTCACAGTGACTTCCGCATTATTGCCGAATACTTTATAAATAAGCGCACAAAAACAGATTATGTGCCCAGCGCGCAGGAAATCAGGCATGTCGATGAATTTCTAAAATTATTGCACGCGCTTACCGGAGATGACAGATATGGCACATTATTGCATACACTACAAATGCAACAGAAAAGGGAGGGAATCAGTATGTGTGAAATTTTGGACAGAGTGGAAAATAAAGGTATTATTATTGGCGAAAAACGCGGTGAAAAACGTGGTGAAAAACGGGCTCGCGAAATGCTCAACCAGCTCAATGCAATCTTATTAGAACAAAACCGTCTGGACGACCTGAAGCGCACCCTTTCCGACACCGCATATCAGGAACAGTTATTGATTGAGTATGGCATCCATGAAAATCAGGAATGTTGCAATATCGAGAAGCAGATACCGGAGAATTGAAAAAAACAATTCAGACCTTGACAGGGTAATGGAGCTTTCCACGAATGAGCGGGCGGACGATTTACTTAACGAATTTAACAATGCAAACGGAATGTATTAGATTATGGTTGAATTGATAAAAGCACCGTAAATCGTAGCAGGAACAGGCTTATCCCCACCTGAAATGCGGGATGGGAAAGCCTGTCTTTTGAGCTTGGGGTATCCGCCTTTTTGCGTGTTATGCCAGTGCCATCAGCAGGGCGTACAGATCTCTCATTCCCTGCTGGTAAATTAAGCGTTCTGCATTGGCACCCGTTTCACTTTCTGCGGCAATAAAATTATCAAGTAGTTCTTTCTGCTGTTTGTTAAGAATTTCTATTAATTTATCATATGCCACTTTTTCATGCATTTTTGATGCCTGATACTCCTCGTCAGAACACATTATCCGATTTAGCCTGCTTTCCGTAAGGCATTGTGTTACCATCTCTAGTATTTCGTTATCCATTATCATTTTTCCTTTCATAATTATAAGTGTAATAAAAAGACAGGAGACGCAATCTCCCATAGTTTTTTCATTATGGCGATTCATTTCCTTACAAATGTCATTGTCCACATTTCCTTTCTGTTTGCCATGCTTGTATGTCTACACGGCAAAGCATCCATTTAAAATTTTCATTTTCTACATATTCACCAACCTTCTAAATCAAAATTAAGTTTATCTTCTGTTATATCCGTATCTCTGTTTCCATTTTTGCTGTTTATAAAACTTTTCCCTTGGAATGATTTCATTCCAATATTACACCATTTCTTCGGTAAAATCAATATTGGAATGAATTTATTCCGGAAAATTTGGGAAGGAAAACAAAAATGTCAACTGTTATTAATCAGGATATTTCTATAGGCGCTAATCTGAAAGCCTTGCGATTACGGAATAAGTTATCTCAGGAAGATGTCGCTGCAAAATTACAAGTAATGGGATTCACGATTAGTCGGGAGATTATTTCTCAAATGGAATTGGGACACCACAACATCAGGGTAAGCGTCCTCTTGGCGCTCAAAGAACTTTATCATGCTACCTTTGATGAAATTTTCGCAGATTTGTCTTTTTAGGGTGAATTAAATTTATTTTCTGTCATGTCTGTTTCATCATTTCCATTTCTTACTGTTTATTAAATATTATTTTGGAATGCTTCCATTCCGATTTAACACCGTATTTTCTTTAAAATTAATACTGGTATGAATTTATTCCAAAAAAATCGGGGAAGGAAAATAATTATGTCAGCTGTTATTAATCAGGATATTTCTATAGGCGCTAATCTGAAAGCCTTGCGATTGCGGAATAAGTTATCTCAGGAAGATGTCGCTGCAAAATTACAAGTAATGGGATTCACGATTAGTCGGGAGATTATTTCTCAAATGGAATTGGGACACCACAACATCAGGGTAAGCGTCCTCTTGGCGCTCAAAGAACTTTATCATGCTACCTTTGATGAAATTTTCGCAGATTTGTCTTTTCGGATAAATGATTCTGGTTGTGGATTGTTGACAAAACCAGCCGGGAGAAGCAAAAAATAGGAAGGGATATCATATAATACAACAAGACAAGATGTAAGACTGCAAACAAAAAATGAAGCTGCCGTTTCACGAATTTTTATTCGTTAAAGCGACAGCCCCCTGATTATCCTTTTATCAGCGCTTCGACTTCCGCCTGGGACGGCATCACGCGCAGCGCGCCCTTTTTCGTCGTGATAATCGACGCGGCGGCATTTGCAAACGTGAGCATCTCCGTAAGCTTCTGCCCATCAAATCCATCAATCCCATATTTCAGTACGTAGTGCAGACAGCAGGCGCCGAACGTGTCGCCCGCCCCCGTCGTCTCTATCGTATTTTCCTGCAAAAATGGCTTCACCTCCACGCGCAAATCCTTATAATATGCCCTGCTTCCCTCTTTTCCCATGGAGAGCAGGATGAGCGGAATCTGGTACTCCGCGCGGAGCTTCTCAATGCCGGCGTCAAAATCCTCCTCGCCGGTAAACCACTGGATTTCATTGTCTGATATTTTCAGGACATCACAGTGTGCAAGACCATACCGAACCTGCTCCCTCGCATCGTCAAGTGACTTCCAGAGCGGCGGCCTTAAATTCGGGTCGAACGATACGACCACGCCGGACTCCCGCGCGATGCCGACTGCCTTTCTGGTCGCGGCGCGCACACCCTCATGTGTCATGGACAGCGTGCCGAAATGAAAGATTGTGGATTCCCGTATCTGTTCCGCAGGAATCTCTGCCTCTGTCAGCATCATATCCGCCCCAGGATTGCGGTAAAACGAGAAATCCCTGTCTCCGTCCGGATAGGTGTGAACCAGGGCAAGCGTCGTGTGGACTTCCTCATCCATGTACAGGCTGTCCGCATGGATGCCGACTTCCGTGACTGCTTTTTTCAGCTGTTCCCCAAAAAAGTCTTTTCCAACTTTTCCGATAAAGGACGTCCTGTGCCCCAGCCTGGAAAGCATTGCCAGCACATTGCAGGGCGCTCCCCCCGGATTTGCCTCAAACAACGGGTTACCCTGCGCGCTCATGCCGTTTTCCGTAAAATCAATCAGCAGCTCGCCCAGCGCTGTTACATCATAATTTTTCATATTTTATCATTCCTTTCACAGTGATTCGTTCCCCATGGACTGACGCGGCAAATGTATTTTCCGCCCGCCACAGGAAACGAGCTCCATAGAGATTCTGTGGTATGCACAGCACCTACATCAGGTCATACTTTACGACATCCATCTCCACTGTCCCATCCGCAAAGAAGGAAATACCCTCCGCTGCCTGGTCCGTGTACATCGTCGCCGTCAGGACATGTTCCCCATCATTGACAAACACCTCCGCGCTGAATCGGTCGAGAATAATGCGCAGTTTCAGACTGCCGTCCACGCTGTTGACAAGGCTGCGCCGCTGATGGATAATCGCCCGCCTTGAACCGGAAAATTTCCTGTCCACCTTGAGGACGGACTCTCTAGGGCGGAAGCTAACAGCGGTCTGGTATTTGCCATTCTGCGCAAAGCGGACTGCAAACTTCTGGTAAAGCGCCTGTGCTTCCCCGCGCCGCAGTGTAAGCTCCATGTCAACGCACCGCCCTTTGACGCCCGCCAGGCTGATTGTGCCAGTGAAGGATACCTTTTCATGCACGACTTTGTTGCAGCGCATCGCTTCAAGCTCCCGCACCGGATTCTGATACAATCTGCCGTTTCGGATGGAAAGCTCCCTTGGCAGGCTCATCTGCCCCGCCCATGCCTCCTCCTGCGAGCGCATGGGGAGAGTGTCCCAGTTCTGCATCCAGCCAACCATGATGCGGCGCCCATCCGGCGCAAGCATTGTCTGCGACGCGTAGAAATCAATTCCGTAGTCAATCGCCTGGTCGCTCTCCTCATGGAATGTTTTCGTCTGCTCGTCATATGTCCCAATCAGGCAGAGCGAACCGTTTCCATTGTGGTACTCAAATCCCTGCGGCAGCATATCCGTCGGGCTTGCGAGAAGAACCCATTTCCCATCCAGCGGGAAGAAATCGGGACACTCCCACATCCTGCCGAAACGACCGTTATTGGATACCAGAACCTTCTGAAATTCCCACTGGAAGCCGTCCCTGCTTCCATATAATAAAATCTGTCCGTCACCGTCTGCCAGTGCACTGCCAAAAACGCAGCTGTACGTGCCGTCCGCATTCTGCCACACCTTCGGGTCGCGGAAGTCAAACCGGCTGGCGCCCTCGGGCAAATCCTTCTCGTCAAGGACAGGATTCTTTTCATACTTTTGGTAGTCAAGTCCGTCACCGACGGCAAGGCTTTGTGTCTGGATGTCACGGATTACACCATTTTCCTGCCGTTCCTTAATGACGCTGGTGTACATCAATAAATGCCTGCCGTCAGGCAGCGTCAGCGCGCTTCCTGAAAAACATCCATCCCTGTCGTAAATCTCATCCGGTGCAAGCGCCGCCGGAAGATGCTCCCAGTGCAGCAAATCCCTGCTCACCGCGTGCCCCCAGTGCATCGGCCCCCATTTGGATTCGTATGGATAGTACTGGTAAAACAGGTGATACATCCCATTGTAATGGCAGAAACCATTGGGGTCGTTCATCCACCCGACGCGGGAACACAGGTGGAATTCAGGGCGTTCTTCCTTCGCGATATTTTTTTCAACGGCTTCTTCATATTTGCGCGCTTCGCGCAGTGTCTGACTTGTCATACATCTCCTCCGCTTATTTCTTTTCAGGTTTTCTTTTCAAATAACAGAACCCGTACGCCGGTATGTGGATTTCCGACAGTGTCTGCGCATCTCCCATAATCATGTCCACAAACTTCCCGCCATACGCATCCATCCGGATTATTTTTTCATGCTCACTGAAATTAAACAGCCCCACAACCTCGTCGCCCGCAAAATGCCTTGCGATGCAAAGCACCGCCACATCTCCGGTATCGATTGTCCGCATATCTGCATTTGTCTCAAACACCTTCTCCGATTTCCGTATCCGTTCCAGCTGCCCAAGCTGTGCAAACATTTTCCCCTCCACCGTATCCGGCTTAGAGATATTTTCCGCAAGCGTCCAGTTCATCGCACCGCGGTGTATGTAACGGGAATCCGCTGCCTTGTCCGGCTCATCCTTATATGTATAGTCATTTACCTGCGCGATTTCATCCCCGCTGTACAAAACCGGTATTCCGGACTGCATGAACATATATGCATGAAGCATCACATCCATCCGGATTGCGCGCTCCATCCCCTCCGAATCCTGCTCAAACCCTGCCTTTTCGATGCCGCACATGGATGCAGTTGTCCCGCAGAATCTCGCATCGCCCGTAACCGGATCCGCATTGTACAGCTCTCCGCGGCTGCAGCTCTCTCCCGCATATCCCTGAAAATAGTCATTCAGGTATTTTTTATGCGGCCGTTCCTTGATTCCGTCTTCCCGCAGTACATCATAATCCAGTCCCCAGCCAATGTCATCATGGCAGCGCAGATAATTCAGAAACACATAGTCTTTCGGGAGGGAACTTACAATGTCAAGCTGCCGTTTCAGGAGCCTGGTATCCCTTGTCGCAACCGTATGCCATGTTGTCGCCATGGTGGTCACATTGTATAGCATATGGCACTCCGGCTTTTCCACGGTGCCAAAATAGGGCACTACCTTCTCCGGCTCCATGACCACCTCGCCAAGCAGGAGCACACCCGGGCAGACAATCTCACTAATCATGCGCATCATGCGCACAATCGTGTGCACCTGAGGCAGGTTGCGGCACTGCGTACCGAGTTCTTTCCATATGTATGGTACCGCATCAATCCGGATAATGTCAATCCCCCTGTTTGCCAGATACAGGAAATGGTACATCATCTCATTAAAGACACGCGGATTCTTATAATTTAAGTCCCACTGGTATGGATAAAACGTAGTCATGACAAAATGCTCCGTCTCGGGAAGCCATGTAAAATTGCCCGGAGCCGTTGTCGGGAACACCTGCGGCACGGTCTTCTCATACAGAGATGGTATATAGGAATTGTCAAAGAAGAAATAGCGGCTCATATATTCCCCTTCGCCCCTGCGTGCCCTTCTCGCCCACTCATGGTCCTCCGAAGTGTGGTTCATGACAAAATCCATGCAGACATTGATTCCTTTTTGATGGCATGCCGCAGTCAGACGCTCCAGATCCTCCATCGAGCCGAGATGCTCCTGCACTTTTCTGAAATCGGACACTGCATAGCCGCCGTCCGAGCGCCCCTTTGGCGTCTCCAGAAACGGCATCAGGTGGACGTAATTCACATTGCACTGTTCAATATAGTCCAGCTTTGACTCTACTCCCTTAATCGTTCCTGCAAAGTTGTCAATATACAGCATCATTCCCAGCAAGTCATTGTGCTTGTACCAGTTCTTGTCCTCCTCGCGCACGGAGTCCATGGCTTTCAGCTCCGTGCCGCGCTCCTTGTAAAAGCGCTGCATATTGTCACACAGCTCGGCAAACATGTCGCCATTATCATACAGTTCCATATACAGCCAGCGAAGCTCGTCATGATGCCGCTCAAGACGCCTTGTATAAATCTCCTTTTTTTCCATAAGTCCACCTCTCTATATTTTTATTGTTGGTATTTCAATAGTAACATTCCTTTCCTTATGTGTCAATCGTTTAACATATTTTCAATGGATTAGACAATTTTTTACTTTTATTTTTTTACATTTTTTTAAATTATCATCCAAAATATGCTAATTTTTACGTATATTAAACGATTGATATATTCCCTGCGCAATCGAGTCGGGGAATGACCTTCTCTCCTACTCGCTGCGCGCCCCATGCGCCGCCTTAGCGGCATACTTCCATGCGTGCATTATACGCATTGTGCATGGGGCTGCGCATAAAAAGGGTGCCGGAAAATGATTCTGTCTCATTTCCCGACACCCTGCCGGCTGTCACGCAGTCTCCCGCTCCACCAGATATACCGGAAGCACGGTTCGTTTCGGCACTATTTTCCCGCTGACGGCATCATGGAGCAGATTGACCGCTATCTCTGCCATTTCCCTGACAGGCTGGTGAATCGTTGTCAGCTGCGGCGTGGTAAGCGCGGCGATGTTGACATCATCAAAGCCGATAACCTTCATCTGCCCCGGCACCGATATTCCCATCCTGCGGCAAACCTGCAACGCCTGCGCTGCGATCACGTCACTGTTCACAAAAAGCCCGTCCGTCTCCGGATGCTCCTGCAATGCCTTTTCAATCAGGGCATCATACTTCATATTATGGTACTGCGATTTCTCCGTAAAAACTTCATGGAAGGCGACCCCCTTCTTCTCACAGACTTGCCGGAAGCCCTCCGTGCGCTGGTCTGCCGGCATGGATATACTGCTGATATTTCCCACATGGAGCAGATGCCGGCATCCGCAGGAAATCAGCCTTTCAGCAGCCAGCGCCCCTCCCTGCCTGTTGTCGCACTCCACTGCGGCAGTTCCATTTTCAAGAAAACGCTCCATGGTAATCACCGGAACGCGAATCCCGTCAAACACCTCGACCGACACGGTTCCGCTGCACAGGATAATCCCAGCCACCCTGTTCCCGGTGCAGATATCAATGTACTCCCTCTCCTTTTCCTCTATGCTCTGTGCGTTGCAGAGCAAAATCCGATATCCCTTTTTATATGCCTGGTTTTCTATATTGCTAATCATCTCCGCAAAATACGGATGCCTGATATGCGGGACAATCAGCCCGATGGTATTTGTGCTCTTTCCCTGCAAGGAACGCGCCACTTCATTTGGATGATAATTTAGTTTTTTCATTGCGCTGTTTACTTTTTCGCGCGCGTCATCGCTGATATATCCCCTGTTATTCAGCACCCTTGATACAGTTCCTACCGTCAAACCTGCCTCTTTTGCAACATCCTTTAAAGTAGCCATTATCCTTTCCTCACTTCTATCACACATGCCCCATCACACAGGACTTTTCTTCATCGCAGCGCTTCATCCCCATACCCTGCACAGTCAGCCTAAACCGCCGCTATACCACTGCCTCCACGATTGTCATATCACCAAGCGTAATGACTTGGATGCCTGTCTTTTTCTTCTGGTTAAAATTAAAGCTAAGCATATATCCCTTTTTCTGGTGAAAATACTCGAGATAACCCTTTAGCTGCTCCTCTCCGCGTTCATTATACTCTTTTCCGCGCCAGATTTTCATCTCGATGACAAACCGCTCACCGCGGTAATCCACGACCACATCTGTCCGCCCGGCATCCAGGGTCTGTGCCTCCAGATAATAATTGCCTGTTCCGTTTATGATGGGCTTCAAATACAGCAGGAAGAATTTGCGTCCATACTTTTCTATAAATTTTTCATCAGAGACATCGTAAATCTCATTGAAATATTCCACAAATTTTTCAAGAACCAGATCCATATTCAATCTGCCGCCTGTGATGAACTGGTTCCTGTCACGCTGCCCCCGCAGATATTCCTCACTTTCCACAGCCTCCTCCGTGATAAACATGTTCAGCATCCGCATTTCAAATATATGGTTTGACACCATAATCTGACCGTTGCTGTTTTTCAGGAAACCAAACATAAGTCCCATATTCATCGACTTTTCATCCGGACTAAATGGCACTCTTTTTCCCTGATATAAGATTTCCTCCAATGTACTACGCAAGTCCTTATGCATGTCAAGCTGCTTCACCATACTGTCAAACAGCGGTGTCGTTGTGTTTAAAATGATTTTTACCGCCTCCGTGATGCCCTCTTTCGTCCATACATGCCCGGTCACTGCAAACTCCTCGCAAAACGGCAGTGTCTCATCGAGAAGCTTGCAGATGGATGACACCAGACAGGGATACCCCGATGTATACTGATAAATCTCCCCTGCCATTGCCACCACATCCATTCCGGTGTGCCTGTCCGCCTCATACTCATCCAGCATGGCGGCAATCTGGCTTTGCGAAAAACCCATTTCCACGTCAAAATTCGCCGCAATGTTCCACGGACTGTTATACTGATGCTCCTGTTCCGGACGAAGCTTTAATTTCAGGTTTTTGATGTCATAGACCCCTGCGAGAACCACGGACTGAAATATCGGCTTCTTTCGGCGGCGATTATAATACATGCGAAGCTGCGCCAGAAAATCGATAAAAACCTGATTGTTGCCCGCGCTGTCCACCTCGTCAACCAGCATGACAATCGGCTTGTCTGCAGTCCCGCAAATCTGGCTTATCAGATGGAACAGCTCTCCCAGTGTGCACTGCCGGGACTGCTCCATAAATGCCGCAGCCTGCCTTATCTGCTCTGCGCCTGCCCCGCCGTCCGCCAGCGCCTCTGTAAATATCCTTAGAAACGACCTGACAAAAATATATTCGTCGCCAAATTCCGCTGTGCTGATTCCCTGAAAATCCAGGGCAACAACATAGTAATCGTTTCGCAGATACCCTTCAAGCGCATGCAGGGTCGTCGTCTTGCCATACTGCCTCCCCCTGTTGATTACAAAATACTTACCCCTGTCGATATAAAAGCGCTTGATTCGGTCAAGCCTGTCATCCAGCCGAACCATATAATGTAGTTCCGGTTCACATGGACCCTCCGTGTTAAAATATCGCTCCATCCCTAGCCTCCATTCAAGACGTTTATAGCCATTTTATCACTGATTCGGAATGGATTCAACCGGAATCCACACATCTTCTGCCTTGTCGTTCCACACGCGCACGCCTGCAATCTGTCCTGGCAGCACAGGCGCGGTAAAAAGCTGGCGTGCCTGAAAATAAGTGTATTCCCTCTCTGCCGCAGAACAGTCAAAATCCTGCCCTGCCCCCATGTCGCCCACAACGCTGCCATCCTTCAGGACAACTTCCATATACGTATGCGTGACATCCCTGTGCGTGCCGATTCCGGCGTATTGAAGTGACAGCGGGGAAATGGTCAGGCTCTCCATCGCCAGTCCCATGCCGCCCAAAGCGCTGCGAGCTGCATCATCCAGCGGCACTTCCTGACATTCCACGGCATTTTCCAGGGTAAACTCAGAGAGCGTCTCCGCGCGTTCCTCCTTCTCCGGCTCCTGCACATAACGGACAACCTCTATGACATCTCCTTTCATAAATGGTCTGTCTCCATCCGTTGACAGCAATACACTTCCTGACAGGACACCATCCTCCTCAATTACATACTGATACTTGGTAAGAGAGCCAGTCAGCGCCCTGACATCCTGACGGATACGATAGCCAAGCCGGTCATTGCCCGCATGGACGACATCCTGTTCATAACCGGCAATTGTCCCGCCCTTCCACAGGCTTGTTTCCCGAATATCGGTTCCGACTTTCAGTTCCGCATAACCGACCTCATCCTGATGAAATGCATAACGGAATGGGAGAAACAGATAATCCCCGTCATACAGGGCGGCATCTAATTTCAGCGTGCCGTGTGTCAGCGCAATTTCATTGCCAAGCGCCGTCCCATACCGTGCAAAAATCGTTTTCTGTTCCTCCGTCAGCTCCTGCTCGTTTTGCGTGAAAAATCCCATCGCCTCCGCAATCCTGTCCATCACGGAAAATTCACCCGCCGCAAGCGCTGTCATGCCCGATACCAGCAGCACCCCCGCACAGACTGCGGCGCGTGCGGAAAACGGCACTTTAGACCACGCTGCCCTTTCTTTTTCTGCTTCTTTCGTCTGTATACGCTGCCAGACGCTGTTTTTTTGCCCTTCCGTCATGCATATCTGCCGGTACATATTTTTATATAATTCCTGTTTCATCCAGAAACGCCTCCTTTTCCTGTTGCTGATATGGTTTCAAAAGCTCCTGCCTGAGCATCTTTTTTGCGCGCCGCAGCCTCGCCGATACAAGATTTGGCGTGATGCCAAGTATTTTCGCAATCTCCTTCACCTGATATTCCTCGTAATAGCGCAGATACAGCACGATTCGGTACTTTGCCGGAAGGCAGGACAGCATTTCGTACAATTCGCTCTCCTGCCGGCGCTCAAATGGCACCGCAAGCTGTCCTGCCGCATCCAGCGGACAGACACGGCGAGACCACGCAGAGGACAGCATGCTTTTACAGCAGTTTACTGCCACGCGGATAAACCATGCCTTTTCGTGCACGCTGTTTTCAAAGCCGGGTCTTTTTTTCAGATACCGCACAAAGACCTCCTGAACCATGTCCTCCGCAAACGGCACGGAATTTCCATACGACATGGCAATCCGGTAAATCATGTCCGCATAGCGCGCGAACAGTTCTTTTGCATCCTGTTCCATAGCAAGCCCCCTTTTCTCCTGATATTACTTAAATGATGCGCATCTATATAGAATACCTTCCACACCGCGAAAATCTGACAGCATTGTTGACTTTTCCTGATTTTTCCTATATATTTTAGAAATGTATGATATACGGCACCGTAAAAAGCCAGAAGGAGAAACTGTTACATGACTAGAAAAATTGCTTTTTTTGATATAGACGGGACACTGACTTCGGAGATTGACGGCAGCATTCCAGACGATACAGCCTGTGCAATTGCCAAGGCGCGCGCAAACGGAAACCTGATGTTTATCAACACAGGGCGCTGCTTCCAGAATGTGGAACATCGCTTTCGCGATATCGGCTGGGACGGATATGTGTGCGGCTGCGGCACCAACATTTACTGCGGGGGACAGGATGTCCTCCACGTCGCGCAGACCCACTCCACAACGATGCAGCTTCTAAACGCCGCACGCATGGCAGACGTCGATATTTTGTTTGAGTCCCGCAGCTTTGTGGCATTTGACCTGTCACGCCCGCTGCACCACCCGGACGCCGTGCGCCAGTACGAGTCCTTTGCGCGCCGCTATGACGACATGCCGGAACATCTGGAAAGCCCGAACTTTTTTGCGGACAAGTTCGTCATCTGGTATCAGGAAGAAGCGCAGCTTGAAGCGTTCCGCCGCGTCAGCGACAAATGGTTTGACTGCATTGACAGGGGCGGCACCTTTCGGGAATTCGTGCCCTATGGGTACTCCAAGGCGACCGGAATCCAGTACGTACTGAATTATTACCATCTGGATTTGTCCTGCGCCTACGCCCTCGGCGACAGCAACAATGACCTGCCCATGCTCTCCTACGTTCCCCACAGTATTGCCATGGGCAACGCATCGCCGGAAAGCCTGTTTGCGCAGGTGGAGTATGTCACCGCCAAGTCCAGCAACGGCGGCATCCGGCAGGCATTGGCACATTATGGATTTCTGTGATGATGTGTCATCCTGTTCATTTACTAGTCAGAAAGACAAGCCCATGAAGCCCCGAGCCTGCCACGCCTTTCGTTTCGCAGATTTGCAGATGAAACGCCATATATTTTTTCAAAGTCTTGGGGGTATCATTGCATCAAAATAATGCATCGTTGTCAGCCATTCAATTTGACGACTGTAATCCCGAAACAATCTGCCATCCTCATCATATGTGCTGTAATAATCAATCACACTTTTAACCATAAGACACCCCATTTCATTTTTTTTATATATTATACTGGAAAACCATGAAAAAGACAAAATTATATTAACGAAAATTATGGAAACGGGGTTATCAGAATCCCATTACAATCCGATATATCATACAAAGGTTTTTATCTGGAAAACAAAGGCAGAACAGTAACAAACTATTATCAGTATCTGCCCAAAATATGGAAAATTCGTTGATTTTTCCAGGAGATAAGTATAGAATGAAAATAGCCAGACAATTATTTTATTAGAGAAGGAGTGATGAGTATGTCATTTATGAACTTTTGGAACGGCAATTCGCTGTTTGGCTCTAACAGTGGCTCAGCAAACCTGTACAGTCTGTTCTCTGAACGCAATGCGATAAAGAACGGTACATATAAGAAACTGCTCAAATCCTACTATGGTTCTTTAGAGAGCGGTTCAGACTCCACGTCGTCCTCAAGCCGGAGACGTGGCACGAACAACATTCTTGACAAGATACTTGAGGAGAAAAAGTATCCCACTGTTTCCAAGAAGACACAGGAGGCAAATTCCAACCTGACTTCCGGAATCAACAGCTTAAAGTCCTCTGTTTCCACATTGCAGAGTGAAAAGACATATGAGGACACGGAAAATGGGTCGACCGCGGCAGAAAAGGTTGTTTCTGCAATGAAATCATATGTAAACAATTACAACAATGTTGTGACCGCGGCAAAAAGCTCTACCCTTTCAAGCAAGACGGCATATGTTGCAAACATGATGAGCAGCACCTCGAAGTTTGAAAAAGAACTTGGCGAAATCGGCGTCATGCTCAAAAAGGACGGAACGCTTCAGCTCAATGAATCCAAGTTAAAGGAAGCTGACCTCTCAAAAGTACAGAAGCTGTTCTCGCCGGACAATATCCAGAGCTATGGTTCTACGATTGCCTCCCGCGTAAAATTTGCAGGAAATACCACGAACACCACTACAGACAAGACCAACAACAACACAAGCACGGATACCAAAAAACCGACCAGTTCAAGCGCTGCCGCACTCAAGGCGGACGGCGAGGCACTTGCATCTGCTGACTTATATGCAAAGGTAAAGGATAAGGACGGCAATGAGACCGGTGAATATAATGTTGCCAAAATCCTTTCCACTGCAAAGAGTTTCGTAAACAACTACAACAATATGTTTGACAAGGCAGAGTCAAGCTCCAACTCCGGTGTACTGTCGAATCTGTCTTACATCAGGGAGAGAACGGCAAACAACACCAAGGCGCTGAAAGAGTTCGGCATCAGCGTGGACAAAAAGGGCAGGCTGTCGCTCGACGAGGACACCTTTAAGAAAGCCGACATGTCCAAGGTACAGGACTTCTTCAAGAATTACGGCTCTTATGTTGCGAGCACCGCATCCCGTGTAGACTATTACATGAACACCAAGGCAAACGCAGCAAGCGGATACACTTCAAAGGCATCTTACAATATACCGTCCGCTTCTGATTACAATTCATTCATTTAACCCGGAATGGTTGCAATAATTCCGCCGCCCATTGATTTCCTTAAACAGACATCAATGGGCGGCTTTTTATCACCCCCTCGGTCTTCGTGTCCATCCTTTCTTGTTGCTTTCCCTACATTTCCATGTTATGATAACAAATATGAAACTGTAGGAAAACATCAGAAGGGGGCTTTATTATATGAAACGATATGTTATGGCTGCATAGCATTGGCTATTGCAATTCACTCAACATTGTCATAGCCAGTGCGAATCCTAAAAAATTTTATGTTTAGGAGGCAGCTATGGGCTATATCAAGGCAGAGACTGTTCTGCCAGCAGAAATCATCGAACTCATACAGCAGTATGTTGACGGAAAAAATATTTACATACCGCGCAAGGCAGACGGCAGACAGGAATGGGGCGCCGGCACACAGGTGCGGCAGGAGCTTTTTTTGCGCAACCAGCAGATTTACGCGGATTATCTTGCCGGAAGCAGGGTTTCGGAACTAGCCAGTAAATATTTTTTATCCGAGAAAAGCATTCAGCGTATTTTGAGAACATTGAGGAAATAATGTGAGCCGGCACATCAAAATGGTGCCGGCTCGTAACAGTTCAGCCTTCGTCTTCCTGTCACAGGCATCAAGCCATGCAAAGCTTGATGCATCTCTACCAAAACGCTTTCTTACGGACTTTGCAGCTTCGTGCAAAGTCCTGGGCTGAACTGTTACGCCGACTCATCTTTTTATATAAAAATGTTTGCGGTGGAATGCATCATCCAGCCATGTTATACTAAATAAAGCAATTTTCGTTACAGGAGCAATAAATAGAAAGCAGGAGGAAACTGCCTTATGGAATACAGCCAGAAGATATCCGAACGCCTGTGGAACCAGCCCGACAAAGGCGAGTTGGAAAGCCACCGCGAGGAGACATTTATCGACGACATCATACAAAAAAATCATATTGAGCAAGAGCTGCTCTCCCATCTTGAGGGAATCCAGACCGTGTTTGACGGCGGTGCCGGCTGTGGCAGATTCTCGATTCTGCTTGCAAAGCACGGCTGCAGGGTGACACACTTTGACATTTCACAGCCCATGATTGACAAGGCAAAGGAGCTGGCGCAAAAAGAGGGTGTCTCTGACCGGATTACCTTTGTGAAAGGAGCATTGGAGGATCTGCACGAATACGAGGACAGCAGTTTTGACATGGTCATCTCCTTCGACGCACCCATCTCCTACACCTATCCCAATCAGGAACAGGTGCTCGGCGAGCTGGTGCGCATCTGCCGCAGGCGCATCCTGATCAGTGTGTCCAGCCGCCTGGGCTATCTGCCCTATCTGGCAAACCCGATACAGAAGAATCAGTTTATACTAGACAAGTCAAGCAGTGACCCTTACATCCAATGGTGCATTCAGAACAAGGCAAACGCGGTCAGCGAATTTTCCTTTGACAAAGAAGCAGTCATGAGCCTGTGGAATAACGGACTGATGGGCGGCAGTGAGGAAATTGCCGAATACGAAAAAGGCGGCACGCCATGGTGCATCACCTACACGTTTCTGCCGGACGAACTGGTGGCAGTCTTAACACGGCTTCACGTGAAAAATATCAGACTGGCAGGTCCCGGCGCGTATGCGCGGACGATTCCCAATGAGCTGCTTGTAAAAATCATGAATGACCCGGGGCAGCGGGCTGACTTTCTGGCGTTTTGTTACAAATATGATTCCAGTCCCTACGTGTGCGGCATGGGAAAAGACAACCTGCTGGCATATGGGGAACTATAAGAATAGCAAACTAAAACTATGACGCCTTTTTGAGCAATGACGCGCAGCTTGCACAGCAGTATGGAAAAACGCTGTCAATATTTCAAAAGAACAAGGCAGCGGTTGATTTCGAGCAGATGAATTATTCCTATGCCAAACTGCATGAAACAACCCAGGACAGCGGCTCTGACAAATCCATGGAGCTGACCATCCACAACCCCTGTGGTCTGAAAATTCGTCCTGAAAAACAGATTGCCGACGTTCTAGGTCTCTCCCGAAGCCAGGTGAAAAAACGGATGGCGCAGGGAGAAATTTTAGTGGATGAAACAGACTTTGGAAAATTGCATTTTTACAGTCCACACTGTATCATGTAACTGGTATCATTCTAATCGAACAGGGGAAAAGCTCTTCCCTGCTCGATTAGGATGGTGAAACAAAACTTACTGCTGGTAATTGCGCTTGGCAAACCATAAGAACTCCTGGAATAAAACATCCTAAATTACGAGATGTCTTATAGGTTTTCTCTTGTTTTGCGAGTATGCGAGAGGGTCATTCCCCTACTCGGTTGATTATATCAAAAACTATGGATTTTGTACTCACCTAAAATGGCGAATATTTTCGCTTGCAGGTTGAAATATTCGATTCCATTACAATTGATTTGATTACAGAATATTTCGTGTTATAATGTTTTATGTAAAGCCAATGGCCAGGAAATGAAAGGAAACATACATGGTATACATCTTTACCGCGCTGTACTGCGAGGCACAAATTTTTATCAGGCAGTTTAATCTGACCAAAAACCTGGAAAATACCTGGTTTCAGGAGTTTCAGAATGAGGAGGCTCACATCCGGCTCACGGTTACCGGCGTCGGCGAAATCGCGGCCGCCGCCGCTGTCAGCAGCATCTGTTCCATGTACCGTCCGGCACAGACTGACCTGCTACTGAATGTGGGTATCTGCGCACACACGGACAAAAAGGACGGCATTTTCCTGTGCAACGAGATAATCGAACAGGCAACAGGAAAAACCTTTTATCCGGACATGCTGTACCGTCATAACTTTTGCGAGGGAACCATTGTGACGGGTATGCTGCCCTGGGATTCTAAAAAGGATAATAGCGACGATTTACATCATGCAAAAACTGACACACATGTCGGAAATCTGCATGACATGGAGGCTGCCGCAGTCTACCAGGCCGGGATTCATTTTTTCGCCCCGCATCAGATGAATTTTTTGAAAATTGTGTCCGACAATGGCAATGCAGCAGCAGTTTCCAGGGAACAGGCGGCACTGTTGATGGAAACCTGTCAGGACAGCATCCTTGACTATATCACGCGGATTGCTGCCCTGACACAGAAAAACGCCTCCCGCAAAAGCGAACTGCGTGCAGATGAGGAACAACTATTTGAAACCTTCTGTGCGGATTTGCACTGCTCCAAGGCAATGCGGGATTCCATGAGACAGTATATCCGCTATCTTGCGCTGTCGGGCATGGACTATACCAGTATGATTCGGGAACTGTACGAGAAAAAGCTGCTTCCCTGTAAGGATAAAAAAGAAGGAAAACAACGTTTTGAAGAATTTAAAAGAAGATTATTTTAACCCCTTTTTTTCACATATCTATGTGGAAAAATCAGTTCGAAACCATGCGCGCACGCAGAAAATCCTGGCAAAATTTCCATCTGCCAGAATCATTGAAATCGGCCATTATAAAGACGTATTCTGCCGGAGCAGGCAGAACCTCCGCCTTCAGCACCATTCACAGAAACTGATTCTCGCCGCCAGGCAGGGGACTCTGCTCTATGAAGGCGCACCTGTTTGCCAGCGCTTTGGCAACGAACATTTTTACTATACCTCCTGCGCGATGAACTGCGTCTTTGACTGCGAATACTGCTATTTAAAAGGAATGTACCCCTCTGCAAACATTGTGGTATTCGTAAATCTGGAAGATATTTTTGCAGAAGCAGAGCGGATATTGGAACATCATCCCCTGTATCTTTGCGTCTCCTACGATACCGATTTGCTGGCGCTGGAACCGCTGATCGGTTTTGTGCAGGAATGGTGTGATTTTGCATCCAGGCATGACCATCTGACCATTGAAATACGGACAAAATGTGCCAGCAAAGCATTTGTACAGCGCGCCACGCCACACCCCAATGTCATTTATGCCTATACGATATCACCGCAGGCAGTAATCGAAGCCTTTGAACATCATACCGCTTCGCTGGCAGACCGGCTGTCCTGCGCGGCAGGGCTGATGCGCGCCGGCTGTCCTGTACGCCTTTGTTTTGACCCGATGATTTATATGCCCGGCTGGAAACGGCATTATCAGGAAATGGTGAACCAGGTACTGTGCACCATTGATGTCGATAAAATCCTGGACGTCAGCATCGGTACATTTCGCATCTCGCAGGACTATTTGAAAAACATGAGGAAGCAGGAGCCGGACTCCGCAGTGATTTGGTTTCCTTTTCAGAAGGATGACGGCTACTGCCATTATCCGGATAGCTTGATGGAAGAGATGGAATGCTTTCTGACAGGGCAGTTTTCAGAAAAAATAGGCAGGGAGAAGATTTTTCGATGGAATGTATGAATCAACACATGAACAAAAAAGCCGCCATTGTGACCGGCGCATCCTCTGGTATTGGCAGTGCAGTCAGCCAGAAGCTGTGTGCGCTTGGATATGAGGTGTTTGGCTTTGGCAGGGATTTTGGCAAAACAGCGTGGCATGAAACGGACAGCATGCATGCGATTGTATGTGATGTGCTGGACACGGACAAGCTGTGCGCCCATGTCCGGCAAATCGCGGTGCAGCATCCGGTTCACATCCTGGTCAACAATGCGGGTGTCGGATATTATGGGCTTCATGAAGAATTAAGCCCGGACAAAATCAAACGGCTGGTGCGCACCAACCTGGAAACGCCCATGATTCTGACGCAGCAGCTTTTGCGTCATTTAAAGAAAAACGCGGGCTATGTCATTAGCATTTCCTCCGTGACCGCAGCGCAGTCCAATCCCCACGGATGTGCCTACGGCGCGACAAAGGCAGGACTTGCCAGCTTTTCGCGCAGCCTTTTCGACGAGGCGCGAAAATACGGCGTCAAAGCGGTTACCATTTCACCGGATATGACACAGACAAACCTCTACCGCAATGCGGATTTCAGGGAGGGGGACGAGCCGGCATCGTACCTTCTTCCAGCAGATGTCGCGGACGCGGTGGAATGGATTCTGGGACAGCGTGACGGCGTCGTTGTCACGGACATCACACTAAAACCGCAGCTTCACAGAATAAAGCGAAAAACATTTTGATATTGAGCTTCCAGTCATTGTCATGTTATACTAAAGAAAATACTCCCACATTGGCGTTTTCTGAAAGGAATCGACATGCTAAAAACCATTCAAATGCCATTCTTTGACAAAACCTTCCTGCACCATGTCTTCCTGCCGCATTTCGGGCATTTTAAATGCCTTGTTGCCAGCATATGCATACCAAAAACATATTCCCCAAAGGTCGGAATAAACAGTTCCCCACATGCCTTGCATTTATAATATCCCACCGTGCGTTCGCCCTCCATTGCAACGACCAGTCCCGAGCCAAAAATTGCACACCCGATACATACCAGCAATATCCTGACCGGCAGTGCGATTGCATCCGCATATATACCAGCCACCAGGATAAGCGTGATAAACGCCGCCGTTGATGTCGTTCCTGTGACAATTGTCATAATTGCTTTTTTCTTGTTTTCTTCTCTTTCCTGAATCATATTCACCATATTTTCCTCCGCTTTCTTTTGATAATCTTCTTCCGACACTCTTTCGCCGGACAACAATTCGTTCACGGTAATGTCCAGTTCATTACATAATGGCAGTAATAATGACACTTCTGGAAATCCGTTTCCACGTTCCCATTTTGACACAGTCTTATCGCTTATCTGTAACAAATCTGCCAGCTGCCTCTGTGTGTATCCCTTTCGTTTTCTCTCAGAGGCTATAAATTTTCCAGTTACCATCTGATTCATGGCTGCCCTCCTTTCTGGATTCATTATCGCAGGACGATGCAGGAAATCACACCCACGGTACGTAGAAAATGGTGAATTGATGCGGATTCTACGCTGCGTAGAGTAGAGAAACTATTCCGTTATCTCCCGGATTCAATATTCCGCAGAAACCCGACATACGTGACCACAAAATAAACGCTGTACACGCCAAGAAACAGCACAAGCGAAATGCCGAAATACACTGCTGCCGGTGTCCTTACCCCCGCGTAGAAATTAAACTTTCCGCCTACATATCCCGCGATAATTCCGCCGATTACTGCCGCAAAGAGCGCGGGGCACAGGTAAAACAAAAACAGCTGCTTTAAGACCAACCCTGCAATTTCCTTCGCACCCATCCCAATCTGACGCAGCACCTTATAGCGGAACTTATACTTTGCGGAATCGCTGAGCTGCTGGACGGACAGCACGGTCAGCGCGACGCACAAAAACACCAGACCGATGTAGGTCAGCGGGAAAATCATCGTCGACAGCATGCATTTCATCTCCACCAGAATATTATCCCGAACCAGATTGTTTGCGCCCCAGACAAGAATGGAATCCGAGCCAACGCACTCCGTCTCGTTGAGCATGGCGGTAATATCTATGTCCGAAATGGGATCAGATGTTTTGAAATCCAGCTCCCTTGTGGCGTCATCCAGTAAATTCCTTAAATTTTCCGGCGTTTCCCCCCCAAGCTCCACGGCGAGCTGCGCATAAAACGGACGCATCTTTGCTATCTCGTCATCTGACACGACAATCACATAATCCCCTCCGTTGTGCCCATCCTGCGAAAAGGGTTCCGTATGGAATCCCGCAAACCGGAGTGCGCCGCCATTTCCCTCGATTGCAAGCTGGTCAGAGAAATCCCCTGTCTCCCGGAACACCCTGTCCTTGATATGAATAATGTATTCATCATCCGCCAGCGCAACGGTGTCCAGACCAAGCAGTTTCCGCAGATGGTTATAATCCGAAATCCCCATGTACGTGTCATACCTACAGTACGCCGCAAAGTCCCGTTCCCCTCTGATTGCCTCCAAGTCAGGCGTCCCATCCGCTTTCCGGTACGCGTCACCAAATACCTTTAAATGGGTGTACAGCCAGACATTCACCACATCCGTCCCATTCTCATAAATATGGTAGGCGTATGCCTCCTTGATGGGCACATTGCTCTCTATGACAGAAAGCTCCGTGGCAAAGTCATCCTCCACATACGCGCTGTGGATGTGGATGTCAAACGGCATTTTGTCGCCAAGCATCTGGTTTTCATAAAAATTGAACATCATCGCGACCGAACAACCCAGAAACGCCAGTACAAAAAGTGCGGTCAGCGTCCCCATCGTAAAGCGCATTGTCCTGATTTTCGATGCAAACTGCCGAAGCAGGAACAGATTCTGCCCCGCATAAATCGCGTTCCCCTCATGGCGCACATAGCTGATAATCCACGCGGACAGGCCCATGTAAAACAGATATATCACAAGCACCAGGCCAACCAGAAACAGGATAATGGTATGGGTGCCCCACTCCTTCCCATAAAAAAGCCACGCGCCGAACAGCGCCAGGAAAAGAACCGAGAGCGGAAGCAGCCACCGTTTCAGCCCCTCATGGGACTCCTTAATCTCCTCGTTCTGCCGCTCCGCGTTCATCAGACCATGGATGTTCATTTTTTTCAATTTGCGTTTGCAGCGCAGCAGCGCCAGCAGATAACACCCCGCATAGCAGGATGCAGTCATGATAAGGCAGCCCCGGCTGAACTCGATATTGATTCTGAAATCCGACAGTACCATACTGTAGAGAATCGACATCAGAATCTGCTGCACCAGCACGCCAAAGACAAGTCCCGCCAGAAATGCCCCCGCGCCGAGCAGCACACTCTCCCGCATATACAGCCTTGCAATCTGCCGTTTCTCCATACCCAGCAGCAGATAAATGCCAAACTCCCTGCTTCTCTTTTCCAGAATAAAGCGTATCATGTAGTTAATCAGCCACGCAACAATCAGGACGATAAAAAACGTGGCAAGCCCCAGCATGACCTCCATGACTTCCACCTCCTGAAACATGTCATGGACTTCCCCGGAAAAAATCAGGCTGTTGAAGGCAAACATCAGCGCCACCACCACAGTCATCGTAAAAAAATAGACAAGATAATCCTTTGCTGAACGCCGGACGTTCCGCAGTGCAAGCTTAGCGAGCATCGCCCTCACCTCCCGTCACGGATAACACATCCAATATACAATTCAGGAATTCACGTCTCCCCTTCTGTCCGCGAACCAGCTCGTGAAAAATTTTTCCATCCTTCAGAAATAAAATGCGGCTGCAATAGCTTGCCGAGAAGGCGTCGTGCGTCACCATGAAAATCGTCGCCTTCCTTGTCTCGTTCAGACGCTGGAACGTCTCCAAAAGCGTCTCTGCCGCCCTGGAGTCAAGCGCCCCAGTCGGCTCGTCCGCAAGCAGGAGCTTCGGGTGGTTGATAAGCGCCCGCGCACAGGCACAGCGCTGCTTCTGCCCGCCCGATACCTGATAGGGAAACTGGTTGCGGATTTCCCAGATGCCGAGCAGGCGCATCATCTCCTCGCTCTCCTTTTTGATTTCCTTTTTTCCCTTTTTCTGGAGCGTCATTGCCAGCACAATATTCTCACCGATGGTCAGTGTGTCGAGCAGATTGTAGTCCTGAAACACAAATCCCAGGTTTTCCTTGCGGAACTTTGCAAGCCGGTCAGGTTTCAGCTCCGTGATATCCGTCTCCTGATAGTAAATGTGTCCCGCCGTCACATTGTCAATCGTGGCGAGCATGTTGAGCAGGGTCGTCTTGCCCGAGCCCGAAGCGCCCATCACGCCCACAAATTCCCCCTCGTCAACCTGAAAGCTCACGCGGTCAACTGCCTTTGTCATCCCCGCCTCGCTTCCGTAGTATTTCTCCACATCGCATACATTGATATAACCGTTCATCTGAATCCTCCATTCCAGAGGCTATGACCAAAACAGCCATAGCCTTTTGATTAATAAATATTATCAAAATCGGCTATGGCATGGTATCTATGTTGGTTACAGTTTCCTTACAGTTTTGTAATGTTTCAAACACGCTTTAAGGCTCCTAAGACTTTTATTTTTCAAATAAATAAGCGATCTTACTATAATAAGCCTCCTTGCTCATTTCATGACCAATCTTATAGTCTGTCAAAATTTCATGTAATGGCAGTTTTTCTATAATTTCCTTACTGCGCTTCTTGCTTTCAAAATGGATATAGGCATACATCCACCCTACCCAGTACAGCTGGTTGCGCGCATAATCCCGCGGTTTTCCTGTTAACCGGAACCCTGTCATCTCCTTGTTGTTGTCCACTTCTATGAAATCCCTCGCCGTATCATACGCAGCCTGTGATAACAATGTAGGATGACCGATTTCCATCAGTGCCCTGCAATCAGATTTCATAAAAGATTCTATAAACATCTCCTTGTCCAGATGAAACTGCCCATCTTCCAGTATTTCCCTGCAATATTCCTCACAATATTCAAAAAGATAACCCATATTTTCCATATCCTTGCCCAGCCAGAATTCATCATAACAGATGAATTCCTCCAGATTCTGTGCCATTGCCACCATGTTTACACCTCCCCACATACACGCACTACAAATAAAACCCAAACTGTCATATATAATACGCACCAGCCGCAGCTGCGAGGCGGCATATTTGCTTATGCAGCGGTGTGCATAACTTTATACTGAGCGGTCAGCCTTTTCGACCGCCAGTATAAAATCATAGATTGTCTGCTTCCCTCCCCTGCTTCCCTGATTGACCCTCAGCGCATTGTACTGCTCTCTTGCACGCCTGTCCCGCTTAACGAAATATCCCCTGTATTTGTCGGGAACCTCGTTTACACCTACTTTCCTTAACCTTTCAAATGCACGCTCGCCCTTGATAAAAACCTGTATTCCCAATTCACCTGTCCGCAATGCCTTTTCCAATGTATCTTTATATATTGTTCCCGACACAAATGCCTCCGCATACGCAAAATAGCTGTCATCAGCCCTATAGCCAATAATAACGTCATGCGCTCCTGTATCTAATTTATATTTCTCCAGAAGTATTTTCACATTATCCTGCACAACCTCCTTGTCTCCCAGATTGAGCTTTCTATTGAAAAGCAATTCCGCTATCCAGTGTATACTGTCCAACTCTGTTAAGTCCAATATTCTTAAATCTGCTGTATCCAGTTCGAATGTATGAATGTATGCCTTATTTCCCTGTGTGTACGTTCCCCATGCCCATTCTTTTGCCAATTCCTGGTCGGATGTCGTGTAAAAGCCCCTGCCATAATCATTGTCAATTCTGCCAGCCCCATATGTCGGTATCATGGATTCGTTTTTGTTTCCATGATAAAGTAACATATTCCTTTTTTGCAACAGCCTTTTTACCGCTGTAATCTCGGCATATTCTGCCATATTGGGTCTAATCTTTTTCACTGTTTCCAACTGCTTCTCCCCTTCCTTTCCTGGTTGCGCATCTCTTTGGCGAAACACTGTCTTACCGCATATGAAACGTACCAGCCGGAAATTCCAGCATGATTTTCGTCCCCACATGCTCCTGCGACTCCGCACCAATCCCGATGCCGAGCTTTCCGCAAAGCTTGGCGCACAGATAGAGTCCCATCCCTGTCGAGCGCCCATGGGTCCTGCCGTTCGTGCCGGTAAAGTTTTTTTCAAAAATACGCGGAACCTCCTCCTGCCGGATGCCGATGCCGTTGTCCTCAACCGCCAGACAGACGCCCCTTGCGCGCCGCTGTGTGTAAATGCGTATCATTGCGCCTGTTTCCCGCCTGTATTTCAGGCTGTTTTGCAGGATTTGGTTCAGGATAAAGGCAATCCACTTCCTGTCGGTGCAAACATCGTCCGGACAGTCGATTTCCGCCTGCACGCCATCCTGGATAAAATAATACTTATTGCGCGCAACCACTTCCGCCGCCACGTCTGCCAAATTGGTTTCCTCTATGATATAGTCCTTGTAAACCTCGTCCGAACGCGCATAGTACAGTGTCCTGTCCACATAATTCTCAATCTTCCCATTTTCCCTGCTGATGCTGCGCGTCACCTCGCTTTTGTGGTTTTCACACATCAGGGCTATGCTGGTAATCGGTGCCTTGATTTCATGCACCCACCCCTCAATATATGCGCGGTAGTCGTTTTTCTGCTCCTCCGCTGCATGAATTTTTTCAATGACGGAACGGTTGGACTGGCGTATCATCTCCCGGTAGAGCCTGTCCTCGAGCCGGTCGGAAAAGGGCATCAGCTCCCCGAGCAGGAAACGCTGGTCAATCTGTGCTAGCACCGCCTCCATGCGGGAAAAATAACGCTTTCTCCGGTGGTACTCACAGACCGTCCAGATACACAGAACCAAAAACCAGCAAATCAGAACCAAAAGGCGGCCATCCGCTGAATAACCCGTCGCACGCAAAAAGACAGCAAGCGCCATCATGCACGAAAGATGCAGCAGATACAGCAGCAATTTATCCCGCAGGAAAGAAAGAATATTCATAGCCGGTACCCCATTCCCCGCTTTGTCTCCACAAAACCATGCACGCCGAGCTGTTCCATTTTTCCACGGATACGCGTCATGTTCACACTCAGTGCATTGTCATCAATAAAGACCTGATTGTCCCACAGATACTCAATCAGCTCCATGCGCGGTATTATTTTTCCGGTATGCTGAAACAGGTAATACAGAATCTGAAACTCCTTTTTGGTCAGCTCCGCCTGCCTGCCCTGAAAACATATGCTCCCGCGGGCAATGTCAAGCCTGACACCTTTATATTCCATCATGTCCGGCTCTTTTGCGCCTGTTTTTTTCGTCCGCTTCAAGACTGCGGCGATGCGCGCGAGCAGTACAGGCGGATGGAATGGCTTGGTGATGTAATCGTCCCCGCCCCCTAGCATTCCGTTTAACTCGTCCGCGGCGTCGGTCTGGCTGGTCAGAAAAATAATCGGCACATCCGACACGGCACGCACCTTTGCACAGACGGCAAAACCAGACTCATCCGGCAGCTTCACATCCAGCAGGATCAAGTCCGGCGCAGCTGCCAGCGCCGCAGCTGCCGCATCATGAAAATCATCCAGCGCAGTCACTTCATAAAGCGCATTTCGCAGGAGCAGCGCCAGTTCCTGCCGGATTGCAGGCTCATCCTCTATGATTACAATATGCATACCACTTTCCCCTTTCTCTGATGAGCCTACGGCGCTCAATCCTCTTTCCGGAAAAACCGGTAAATCTCCTCTGCCACATTTGCCGTGATTCCCGGTACCCCGGCAAGCGTGGCGGCATCTGCGGCTCTCAGCTCCTCTATCGACTTAAAATACTTCATCAGCGCCTTTCTGCGGCTTGGTCCCACGCCCGGTATCTCGTCCAGCACCGAATGCACCTGTGCCTTGCTCCGCAGCGACCTGTGGTATGTAATCGCAAAACGGTGCGCCTCGTCCTGAATCCGTGTGATTAGCTTAAACCCTTCGCTGTGCGTGTCAATCGGAAGCTCCACATTGTTAAAATACAGCCCCCTCGTGCGATGGTTGTCATCCTTCACCATGCCGCACACCGGAATGCTGATGCCAAGCTCATCCAGAACCTGCAGGGCAATATTGACCTGTCCGCGCCCGCCATCCATCAGAAGCAAATCCGGAAACTTCGTAAAGCTTCCAAAATCCTCACCGACACTGTTCTCATCCAGCATCATTTCCTCGCGCTCGTCCAGGCCATGCCTGAAACGTCTTGTCAAAACCTCATGCATACATGCGTAATCATCGGGACCTGCCACCGTTTTCATCCGGAACTTGCGGTAATCACTGCGCTTGGGTTTTCCCTTCTCATATACCACCATGGAGCCTACGTTGGCAAAACCGCTTGTGTTGGAGATATCAAATGCCTCCATGCGCGTGAGCGGGCGGATGCCAAGAATCTCCTCGATCTCCTTCACCGCGCCGATGGTTCTGCCCTCCTCGCGCTTGATGCGCTCCCTGTCCTGGCTTAGGACAAGCTGGGCATTGCGCGCCGCCAAATCAACCAGGCGCTCCTTGGAGCCCTTCAGCGGCACACGCAGATGGACGCGCGAGCCTTTCCTGCCCGTCAGCCACCGCTCCACCAGCTCCATATCCTCAATTGCCTCCTGCAGCATAATTTCGCGCGGGATAAACGGCGTCCCTGCATAAAACTGCTTCACAAAGCTTGTCAGGATATTGTCCGCAGTCGGCTCCTCGACCTGCATCATGTAAAAATGCTCCCTGCCGATAAGCTTGCCGTTGCGCAGGAAAAATACCTGTACAACCGTCTCGTTTCCGTCGATTGCAAGCGCAATGATATCCTTGTCCTCCCCCACATTATCCGACATCTTCTGTGTCTGGCTGACCTTCTTGATGCTCTCCATCAAATCGCGGTACCGGATTGCCTCCTCAAAGTGCATATTTTCCGATGCCTGCTGCATTTTTTCCTTGAGCTCCCGCAGAATCGGCTGCTGCTTTCCATTGAGGAAATCTATCGCCTTTTCAATCTGCTGCGCATAATCCTCCCGGGAAACCGTTCCCTGACAGGGCGCACAGCACTGGCCCATATGGTAATTCAGGCAGGGACGCTCTTTCCCGCAGTCCCTCGGCAGCTTCCGGTTGCAGGTTCGCAGCTGGTAAAGCTTGTTAATCAGATCAATGCTCTCCTTTACGCCCCCGTTTGTAAACGGTCCAAAATATTTCGCCTTGTCCTTCTTCATCTGGCGGACTGACATGACGCGCGGATAATCCTCTCCCAGCGTCACTTTTATGTAGGGATACGTCTTGTCATCCTTCAGCAGTGTATTATATTTGGGCGCATACTCCTTAATCAGGTTATTTTCCAGCACCAGCGCTTCGAGTTCTGAGTCCGTCACAATATACTCGAACCGCGCAATCAGGGAAACCATCTTGTCAATCTGCGGTCCCCGCCCGATATTTTCCTTAAAATAAGAACGCACCCTGTTGTGCAGGTTCTTGGCTTTTCCCACATAAAGGATTGTATCATCCGCATCATGCATAATATAAACACCGGGCTTATTAGGAAGCTTTCCAAGCTCCTCCTTTACATCAAATTCCTGTGGTGTGTCCGACATGGCTCATCCTCCTTTTCTATCGCCCTTTATCTGTATATCCCAAAAAGGAGCACACACTTTTTCATGTGTACTCCCTCTTTTCTACCATCTGTCGCCGTTATTCTGACTGCTGTCATCACCCTGTGCATAATCCTGGTTTACTGTCCTGTCCCACGCGACACCGAACCGCGATGTCTCCCCATTGCTTCCATTGTCCTCCGGCAGATTCGTATTCTGTGCCGGATCCTGATACCGGTTCTGCTGCATATATGGGTTCTGCTGCGGATTCTGTGGCGGGTATGGATTCTGCTGGTTCTGCTGCATATATGGGTTCTGCTGCGGATTCTGTGGTGCGTATGGACTCTGCTGGTTCTGCTGCGGATTCTGCTGACCTTGTGGCGGATATGAATTCTGCTGCCGGCTTATCTGTTCCGGATTCCAGTCATAGGCAGGCGGCATACTCCACGGCTGGTTTTGCTGCTGCGCACTGTTTCTAAGCTCCTCCGGGGACGGTACCCTGACCGCATCCTTTTTCTCGGTATCCTGCGCTTTTTCCTCCGCCATCTCCTTCGCATCCGTCTGCCCATCCGTGTCGTCCTTTTTCTCCTCCGGCTCCGGCAGTCCCTTTGCCTCGCGGTAAATGCGCATAAATTCTTTTCCTGTAATGGTTTCCTGTTCAATGAGCTGCGCTGCAATTTTATCCATCACGTCGCGGTTCTCGCGGAGCAGCCCGAGCGCTTCCTCATAGCACTCCTTCAGCATGTTCATGACTTCCGTATCAATCTCCGCGGCTGTATTGTCCGCACAGTTCAGCGAGCTTCTGCCCTCCAGATACTGGCTCTCAACCGTCTCCAGCCCCATCAGCCCAAACTTCTTGCTCATGCCATAGCGCGTAATCATGGAGCGGGCGATATTTGTTGCCTTCTCGATATCATTGGACGCACCTGTCGTAACGGTGTCAAACACAATCTCCTCTGCCGCCCTGCCGCCCAGAAGTCCGACAATCATATCATGCAGCTCGTTCTGGGAATTCAGGTATTTCTCATCCTCCGGCACATGCATGACATACCCCAGCGCCCCCATCGTGCGCGGTACAATCGTTATCTTCTGCACAGGCTCGGAATTTTTCTGCAAGGCGCTTATCAGCGCATGCCCCACCTCGTGGTAAGATACAATCTTGCGCTCCTCCTTGCTCATGATGCGGTCTTTCTTCTCCTTGCCGACAAGTACCACCTCGACTGCATTGAATAAATCCTTCTGGCTGACAAATTCCCTGCCTTCCTTGACCGCGTTGATTGCCGCCTCATTAATCATATTTGCAAGATCCGCACCAACAGCGCCGCTCGTCGCGAGGGCAATCGCATCCAGGTCAACGGTCTCATCCATCAGGACATCCTTGGCATGCACCTTGAGGATATTGACACGCCCCTTCAAATCAGGCTTATCGACAATAATACGCCTGTCAAAGCGCCCTGGCCGCAGCAGTGCCTTGTCGAGAATTTCCGGTCTGTTGGTCGCGGCAAGGATGATAATGCCCTTTTTGCCGTCAAATCCATCCATCTCCGAAAGCAGCTGGTTCAATGTCTGCTCACGCTCTTCATTTCCGCCGCCATATTTGGAATCACGGCTTCTTCCGATTGCGTCAATCTCATCAATAAAAATAATACACGGCGCATTCTTCTCTGCTTCCTTGAACAGGTCACGCACACGCGATGCACCGACACCGACATACAGCTCAATAAAATCAGAACCCGCAAGGGAGAAAAATGGCACCTTTGCC
The DNA here is from genome assembly GCA_949066965.1 of uncultured Lachnospiraceae bacterium. GTDB lineage: Bacteria > Bacillota > Clostridia > Lachnospirales > Lachnospiraceae > COE1. Next base: position 32,305 of record CARTDA010000012.1, on the reverse strand, counting down.
TCGCCGGCAACCGCTTTTGCCAGCATCGTCTTACCAGTACCGGGAGGTCCGACAAGAAGCGCACCCTTCGGAAGCTTTGCACCAATTTTTACATATCTGCCCGGATTGTGCAGAAAATCGACAACCTCCTGCAGGGATTCCTTCGCCTCGTCCTCCCCCGCAACATCGCGGAACGTGATGCCTGTCTCTTTCTGCACATAGACCTTCGCGTTGCTCTTGCCCATGCTGAAAGCCCCGCCGCCTGTCATTTTCCGGAACAGCAGGCTCAGAAGCCCCCACATCAGAAGTATCGGCACGATATAATACAAAAGGGAAAGGATAATGCCTGAACCGTCAGGAACGGTTCCCCGCACTTCAACCCCCGCGTCAAGAAGACGCTGGGTAAGTGTCTCATCATCCTCCACCTTTCCGGTCACATACGTCACCCTGACCGCGGACGCCAGAAGATTGTTCGGATTCGCCTTGTCCGGCGTCTCCTCGACCGGCTTAATGTTAATCTGGTTGGACTCGATTTGCACCGATGCCACTTTTCCCTCATCCACCATCTCCATAAACTTATTGTAGGAGATTTCAACCGTCGTGGCACCCGAGACAGCCCGCGTAAAAAAGCTGATGCACAGCAGCGACAGCACAGCAGCCGTTATCATGATAATAATGCTCTGCTTTTTCGGGTCTTTCCCATTATTGTTGTTATTGTTGCCCCCATTATTCCCACTGCCCGGGCCTCCATTGCCCCGGTTGGAATTGTTGTCATAATTGTCCAGCTGATTGTTATCCATTTCCTGTGGTATCCTTTCTGTAAGTATACTGGCAGCCAAAAAGACTGGCCGCTCCGTATAAAATTACTTCTTGTTTGAAAAATTTGTGAAATCTATTTATATCATAAGGAATCTTCCTGAAATTATGTCCTCAGACACTAAGGATTTGCAGGAAAATAATTGATGCTTCTGTCACCCAAATGAAATAGACCAACTATAATTATAGATAGTATGGTTTTATAAATCAATATTTTCTTTATGAAAAGATTCTAAATAAAGCGGTTTTTTTCTCCCGTCAGCTATAGACTTTTCTCGCCGGAACGTTGTATAATATACTTTTAAAAGATAAAACATGAATACACAAAGAAAAGACGAAAGGATTAGTAAGGTTATGCCAGTTAAGTATGTATTTGTAACCGGTGGTGTAGTTTCCGGTCTCGGAAAGGGGATTACAGCCGCTTCACTCGGACGGCTTCTCAAGACAAGGGGTTATAAGGTGACCATGCAGAAGTTCGATCCTTATATCAATATTGACCCCGGCACCATGAACCCCATCCAGCACGGCGAAGTGTTTGTCACGGACGACGGCGCCGAGACAGACCTTGACCTGGGCCACTACGAACGTTTCATTGACGAAAGCCTGGACAAAAATTCCAATGTTACCACGGGAAAAGTATACTGGACTGTCCTGCAAAAAGAACGGCGCGGCGATTACGGCGGCGGTACCGTGCAGGTGATTCCGCACATCACAAACGAAATCAAGAGCCGTTTCTACAGAAACTTTACTGACCCGGACATGCGCATTGCCATTATCGAGGTCGGCGGCACGGTGGGCGACATCGAGAGCCAGCCCTTCCTGGAGTCCATCCGCCAGTTCCAGCACGAGGTCGGACACGAAAATGCCATACTGATTCATGTGACGCTGATTCCCTACCTGAGCGCATCCCAGGAAATGAAGACCAAGCCGACGCAGGCAAGCGTGAAGGAGCTGCAGGGCATGGGAATCCAGCCTGACATCATCGTATGCCGGAGCGAGCATGAGCTTGACCAGCCGTTAAAGGACAAGATTGCCCTTTTCTGCAATGTGCCAAACTCCCATGTGCTCCAGAACCTCGATGTCGAGTACCTCTACGAAGCACCGCTTGCCATGGAGAAAGAACATCTCGCCGAGGTTGCCTGCGAGTGCCTTCACCTTGACTGTCCCGAACCCGACCTAGCGGACTGGACAAAGATGGTCGATGACCTCAAGACACCGACACAGGAAGTCACCATCGCCTTGGTCGGAAAATATACCCAGCTCCACGATGCCTATATCAGTGTTGTCGAGGCCTTAAAGCACGGCGGAATCCCGCAGCATGCCACGGTGAATATCAAGTGGATTGACTCCGAGCTTGTCAATGCGGAAAATGTGGCGGAGACGCTCAAGGATGCGGACGGCATCCTTGTCCCCGGCGGTTTTGGCGACAGGGGCATCGAGGGCATGATTGATTCCATCCGCTACGCGCGCGAAAATAATGTCCCGTTCCTCGGACTCTGTCTTGGCATGCAGCTTTCCATTGTGGAGTTTGTCCGCAACGTGGTCGGCTACAACGATGCGCACAGCATTGAGCTGGATCCGAACACCACGCATCCCGTCATCGCCCTGATGCCTGACCAGAACGGCGTGGAGGATATCGGCGGCACGCTGCGGCTCGGTTCCTACGAGTGCCACCTGGATGCAGCATCCAAAGCGTACAGGCTATATGGAAACGAGGTCATCCATGAACGCCACCGGCACCGCTATGAGGTCAACAATGACTACCGCGCCTGCGTCACGGAAAAAGGAATGCTTTTGTCAGGGCTTTCTCCCGACGGGCGTATTGTGGAAATGGTGGAAATCACCTCCCATCCGTTCTTCCTTGCAACACAGGCGCATCCGGAATTAAAGAGCAGGCCGAACAGGCCGCATCCCCTGTTTAAGGGTCTGATTGAGGCGGCAATTAAACATAAAGGGAAAAAATAACCAAAAAACAGGGGGCTGTCCGACAGCCCCCTATAGCGTGTTTGTGGGAGATTTTTTCCCTGCCCCACATGGCAGTATTTATCCGATCAGGCACTCTTTGCCCTTAAATGCAAACCCATATTTCCGAATCTGTGAAATGGCATATGGTAATTTCATCAAGGCACTCCTCATGAATGATGTGGATGGGATGAATGAGTTTATGAACAGGATTGCACTGCACAGCTTTTCGAGTCCTGCCTTGTTTTCATTCATATGACATCCTCCCTTGTCTGGAATGAGTTGTTTTCCTGCTATCAGTATATACGATGCTGTCTTTTTTCACAACATAAGATTGGTTTACCGACTGCTCCTATATCAACCCATGCCATAATGCCCATGTACGGTAAAAAAGCAGGCAACCGAAAACAAGAGACAGACAGCCCTCAAATATTTTTCTTGACATATAAATAGAATTATGGTAGTCTATAAAAAAAATTTAGGAGAACATGGAAATGCAGAACTTACATTTTACAATGAACTATATGTACATGTATTACGGACGTACTTAGAGGTAATTGTGTTTCGATTGAATGCACAGTTACGCAGGTAGGTCTGATATGTCTGTGCATATAAATCGGTAAGTGTAAGTCATGTTTTTTATAAGATGCTTGTAATAGCCGATAGTTTTGGAAGTGCACTGGACATATTGTATGTTTAGTGTATTTTTTTGTTTGGAAAGGAGTTACTGTGAAAAATAAATTTTTCACAGGGCAAATTTGTGCTTACGCCCAAATTCGCAGACTTTATCAAGAATGGAGGATTATTATGAAATTATCAAATGGAACAGAAATTGTCACTCTGCCTTATCGTGAAGAAGATGCGGAAGAAATTGTCAGGCTGATACATAGAAATTTCAGGGAAGTCAATGTGAAGGATTATGGGGAAAGGGCTATGGCAGCACTCTGTGACACGCATGATGTGAACTGGTTCAAAGGCGTAGCAGAATACGCACATGTGTATGTATTCTGGAATGAAAATAAAATTGTGGGTGTTGGTTCTATATCAAGTTTCTGGGGAAGCCTTACAGAAAGTATATTGCTTACAATTTTTGTGCTGCCGGAATTTCATGGGCAGGGGATTGGCAGCTATATCATTGATACCCTTGAATCCGATGAATTATTTTTAAGAGCAGAAAGAATAGAAATTCCCGCATCTATTACTGCGGTAGAATTTTATCGAAAAAAGGGATATGAATATAAAAATGGAATAAAAGAACTGGATGCCGAGCAGCATTACCGGTTGGAGAAATTCAGAAAGATTCGTTAACAATGCTTTTGGGGTAAAGGTTGGATTTACGGTCCAAAAGGATTGATATCATTTAACACGGAGGATGTATATGGAAAATTTAATTGTAAGATATGCAAAAAGAGAAGAACTTGAGTCTGTAAATAACATTCGCAGACAGGTCAATGAGGTCCATGTTAAGGGACGCCCGGATATATTTCGTGAGGACGGATGGCAGTTCATAGAACCATTTGTATATACCAGATTCGACGAGGAAAACAGCGGGGTTATTGTTGCCGCCCTTGAGCGCGAAATCGTTGGATTTGCTGTAGTCCAGCATATAGCGAGACCGGAATCTCCTTATAATAAGGAACGGCGGTATTTCCATATAGAGGAGTTCGGGGTGGATGAAAAGCACAGGCGGAAAGGCATTGCTACTGCCATGATCGATTTTATCAAAGAAGATGCAAAAAACCGCGGCTTTAAAAGAATAGAACTTGATATGTGGGAATTTAATGACGGCGCACTGGCATTTTATGAAAGTGCAGGCCTAAAGACTTACAGAAGATACATGGAAAGTTATACGGATACAGAGGAGTGAAACAGAACATGAACAAAAAAACAACAGGCCATGCGACCTGCTGTTTTTTGTATTTTATATCAACATCTTACGCTTTTCCGACAGAACCAAACAGCTCCATCTTAATCTTCACGATTTCCTTGATTGCCTCGCAGCCCGGTGCAAGGAGCTTACGCGGGTCAAATCCCTTGCCTTCCAGGTCCTTTCCAGCCTCAATATACTTACGAGTAGCCTCCTGGAAATAGAGCTGGCACTCTGTATTTACGTTAATCTTTGCAACGCCAAGGGAGATTGCCTTCTTAATCATATCCTCCGGAATCCCTGTGCCGCCGTGAAGAACCAGTGGCATAGCGCCAGTCTTCTGCTGGATTGCGTCGAGAGTCTCAAAGCTTAAGCCTGCCCAGTTTGCAGGATATTTTCCGTGGATGTTGCCGATGCCTGCCGCGAGCATGTCAACGCCCAGATCCGCAATCTGCTTGCACTCTGCCGGGTCTGCGCACTCGCCCATTCCTACAACGCCATCTTCCTCTCCGCCGATGGAACCAACCTCAGCCTCGATGGAGAGACCAAGCTGATGTGCCACTGCGACGAGCTCTTTTGTCTTATCGATGTTCTCCTCAATTGCATAGTGGGAACCGTCAAACATGATTGATGAGAAGCCTGCCTTGATGCACTTGTAGCATCCGTCATAAGTACCATGGTCTAAGTGAAGCGCTACCGGAACAGTGATCCCAAGGCTCTTGTCCATCGCCTTAACCATCGCTGCAACCGTCTCAAAGCCTGTCATATACTTGCCGGCACCCTCGGAAACGCCAAGGATAACAGGGCTGTTTAACTCCTGTGCCGTCTGTAAAATTGCTTTTGTCCACTCAAGGTTATTGATATTGAACTGACCTACCGCGTAGTGACCTTCTTTTGCTTTCTTAAGCATTTCTGTAGCTGATACTAACATAAAACCAAACCTCCATTAATCATAATATTCATTTCGCATCAATTTGGCAGTCAGGAACTATTCAGTTCCTTCCCCGCCGATAGTCTTAGTATATCCCTATTGGGGATAAATGTCAATTTTTTAACATGGCTTTTTTCCAGAATAAAAGCAATATTATATGTAAGTGCTTACATTTTTTGGACAAAACTATTGTAAAATCTGGCAAAACATGTTACACTCACAGCATCAGCAGTTGTTGGATCGTAACAGTTCAGCCCAGGACTTTGCACTTGCTGCAAATTATGGCTTACAAGCCACGTGAAGCAGCGTAGTGGCTGAGGTGCATCAAGCCACGGAACGTGGCTTTGACACCAACGAAGTGGTTTTGCATGGCTTGATGCCTGTAACAGGAAGCCGAAGGCTGAACTGTTACGTTGGATCTATATTATCCCTGTTACCAGTTAAAATGTTGTTACAATTCAGTATTTGTGTATATATGGCATTCATACGCACATATTGTATACACGGCAGATGAAAATTGGCGTGCATACACCGCGTTATGGCTGCCACCATTTTTACATGCTAATGTAAGCACTTTCACACGTGTCACATCCATACTGAACTTTGCGCAACACGCAGTGCTCCAGGATGGGCACAGCATAAAATGCCTGCCCGGGACAATATTTTCATTTAGGAGGTTACATATGCACGGAAATGTTATCGTCGGCCAGTCCGGCGGACCCACGTCAGTCATCAATTCAAGTCTGGTAGGTGTTTATAAGACAGCACGCGACCGCGGCGCCAGGACAGTATATGGTATGCTGCATGGAGTGAAAGGGCTTCTGGACAGGCAGTATGTCGATTTGTCCGCACATATCCGGTCCGATTTGGACATTGACCTTTTGAAGCGCACGCCATCGTCATTCCTCGGCTCCTGCCGCTACAAGCTCCCCGAAATCCGTGATGGCAAGGAGACCTATGACAAGATATTCCAGATATTGGAAGAACTCGATATCGAGGCGTTTTTCTATATCGGCGGCAACGACTCCATGGACACGATCAAAAAGCTTTCGGACTATGCCATCCTGATTAGCAGCGACATCAAGTTCATGGGTGTGCCAAAAACCATTGACAACGACCTCGCCTGCACGGATCACACGCCCGGTTACGGAAGCGCTGCCAAGTATATCGCATCTGTCACCAAGGAAATTATCCGGGACGGCCTTGTGTATGACTATCCCGTTATCACCATCCTTGAAATCATGGGGCGCAACGCCGGATGGCTCACTGCCGCCACGGCGCTTTCCGCAGGCGAGGACTGCGAGGGCGTTGACATGATTTACCTCCCCGAGGTCGCGTTTGACATTGACGCGTTCATGGAAAAGGTCAAACAGCTCTGCCAGAACAAGCGCTCGGTTGTCATTGCCGTGTCCGAGGGTATCAAGGTTGCCGACGGACGCTATGTCTTTGAGCTCAAGGATCACGTGGAATTTGTCGACGCATTCGGGCACAAGCAGCTCCAGGGCGCCGCAAAATTCCTGGCAGACAAGGTCGGCGCCGAGTTTGGTGTCAAGACGCGCGCCATTGAGCTGAGCACATTACAGCGCTGTGCCTCACACATGGCCTCCCGCGTCGACATCACCGAGGCATTCCAGGTGGGCGGCGCCGCAGTCAAGGCAGCTTTCGAGGGCGACACCGGAAAGGTCGTCGTGCTGGACCGTGTCTCCGAGGATCCCTACATCTGCACGACAGGCACGCAGGATGTCCACAAGATTGCCAATATCGAGAAGAAAGTCCCGCTGGAGTGGATTACGCGCGACAACACCTATGTGTCAGACGACCTGATTCACTATATCAGACCCCTGATACAGGCGGAACTGTCCCCCGTCATGGTGGACGGACTGCCAAGGCACCTGCGGCTGACGCTTTAAAAATCCCAAAACGGGGCAGGGAAGACTGATATTTCCCTGCCCCGTTTTATTATGCACACGGACGCCCGGCGCACGAGCAGGGAAGAATAAATCTTCCCTACTCGGTTGCAACCGTAGATGCTATCAGCTGCATGTTTCCCTGAAGCTGTGCCTTTCCGAATCCATTCGGAAGAATGAAATGGTCGCCCTTCTTTATGAGCTGTCCGTTTATCAGGCCGTCGCCCTCAACGACACTCATAATCAGGAACGGATAATCCTGCGAAACCTCCATGCTTCCGTCCACATCAAGCTTCCATACCTGGTAATAGCTGCACGCAATCAGACGGTTCATCACGTTCTTTGCGCCTCCGGCAATATTGATGACGCTCTCCTCCACCGATTTTGCAGGCACGGTAATGACATCAATGCTCTTCTCGATATGGAGCTCACGCGGTTTTCCATCCTGAAGACGGTTGTAGTCATACACGCGGTACGTGATGTCGGAATTCTGCTGGGTCTCAAGAATCTCGATGCCGCCCTTTATCGCATGGACGGTACCCGGGTCAATCTGGATAAAGTCCCCTTTCCTTACCGGAACCTCGCGCAGGAAATCATCCCACCTGCCTCCGTGAATCATGTCCTCAAGCTCCGCCTTGTCCTTTGCGTTGTGCCCAATGACGAGTGTCGCCCCCTCCGGTGCGTCAAGGATGTACCAGCACTCTGTCTTTCCAAGGGAACCGTTCTCATTCGTCCCGGCATAATCATCATTGGGATGCACCTGGATGCTCAGGTCGTCATTCGCGTCAATAATCTTGATTAACAGCGGGAATCGGTCACCCTCCACATTTCCAAAAAGCTGCGGTTCCTCCGTCCACAGCCGGCTCAGGCTCTTTCCTGCAAAGACGCCCTCCCTGACCGTGCAGTCCCCGTTCGGGTGTGCGCTCACTGCCCAGCACTCGCCAGTGTTGTCTCCCGGTATTTCATAGCCCCACTTGCTGCCGAGCTTGTTCCCGCCCCATATCATCTGCTTGAATACGGGGTTCATGTACAATATTTCCTTGTTCGCGTTCTCACTGTTCATACGCAGTATCCCTCCGTTCGTCTCTATTACCTTCTGGTACCAGAAAGCGGAATCCTTCGCGATGCGCTTCTGCGTCGTAAAGTCCACATAGACAATGCCAAAGCGCTCGTTGTAGCCCTTGTCCCACTCAAAATTGTCCAGAAATGTCCACAGGAAATAGCCCCTGATGTCTGTTCCCTCATCATAGGATTTCTGCAGCTGTGACAGATACTGGTCCAGGAAGTCAATCCGGTTGCTGTCGTGCACACATCCGTCCGCAGAAACCTGGTCATGGCAGGACATTCCGTTTTCCGTGATGTAAATGGGCATCTGGTAGCGCTCATATAAAAACTTTGTTCCCCAGTACAGGCACTCGGGCGTAACCGGCCAGCTCGCTGCCGTCCGCGGAAATCCTGCATGCCTGCCCACATACTCCGGCTTTCCATCCGCACCCATCCTGATATAATATCCATTATAAATGTTCTGCCCCATAAAATCAATCGGCTGGTGAATCAATTCCATGTCCGCATCCGTAATTTCCGGCAGATATTCCCTGTATTTCGCAAGCCCCTCCGCAGGGTACCTTCCAAGGAACACGGGATCCGCAAACCATGCCACGTTCCATGTCCAGTTCTCTATCGGCTGGTCAAAACCAAAATAAATACGCTTTGCCGCCTCGATATCCTGCGGCTTGTCCGTATAGGGATATGCCACCCCGCATGTCGGGGCATATCCGATTTTAACAGGCTGCCTGGCATACCTGCGCAGCTGCTTCACCGCAGTTCCATGGGCGCGCAGCGCATTGTGCGCCACCTGGAATACCTCCGCAGGTTTCAGCTTCAGCCCGGGAGCATGCACGCCGCTAAGATGCCCAAGGCCGACGAAGCACTGCGGCTCATTTAATGTGATGATATATTCTGACAAATCGCTGAAATTTTCCGCCACCACTTTTGCGTATTCGCCAAACCATCCGATAATGTCCTCATTGAGCCATCCGCCTTTTTCCTGAAGCGCCTGCGGAAGCTCCCAGTGATACATCGTGATGTATGGCACAATGCCGTTCTCTATCATGCAGTGCATCATATCCCTGTACAGCGCGACCGCCTTCTCGTTGACTTTCCCTGTCCCTTCCGGGATGATGCGCGCCCAGCTCAGGGAGAAACGGTATGCCTTCACGCCGAGCAGCCGCATCATTGCAATGTCTTCCCTGTATCTGTGAATATGGTCGCACGCCACATCCGCATTCTGGTTGTTCCATACCCTGCCTTCACCGGCAAATACGTCCCAGATGCACTTTCCTGCGCCGTCCTGTGCATCCCTTCCCTCTACCTGATAGGAGCTGCTTGCCACGCCCCACACAAAATCATCTCTAAACATACTTTTTCCCTGTACTCTTTCTTAATTCGTTATATAAACTTTTTGAGGTAACCCGATAACACTTCTGCCGCCTGCTTATGGCAGAGGTATCCGGGATGTTCCCTTGAACCGACACTCTCATCTGTCATGTCCGGCAGCTGGAGATAAGATACCTTGCCATCACCGGACTCCTGCGCATACGCTGCTACCGCCTCGCAAATGTACATCTGGAAATCAATCCCAATCATCCCATAGCACCATACAATGCGCGCCCTGGGATTACACGCCCGGATTAGAACCAGAAAGTCCTTCACTGCCTGCTGGAATACCCGGACATCATCCATGTGGCAGGAGCCGTCCGGATTCCTGCGCATCTTATGGCGCGCACCTGTTTTTTCATCCACCCACTCCGGCTGGTCAAACGAAGCGGCATCATTGGTTCCCAGGTTCACAATGACAAAGTCCGGCTGCCAGTCCTCAAATTCATGCTGCTGGTTTCCACCAAGGCGTTCATTCTCCGGGCCAGGCATCACGCCGCATATCTGCCTGTAATACTTTGGCAGGGCGCCCCCCGGGTTATTGTCCCACGTATTATGGACACCCCATCCGCTCTGGGAATAGACGCGGTACTCCGCATCCAGAATCCGGGCTGTCTGGTACGCGTAGCTTTTCACCGCGGAGAAAAACATCGGAATCCAGTCCACCTCCTGCTTCGCACCAATCAGACCCTCGCCCGATGTAATGCTGTCGCCGATAAATTCAATCTTCAATGCCTTGTCCGCAACCGGAAGAAACGCCCCGTCATGGCGGAATGCATGAATATGGATGTAAGAGCTGCCGTCATCACTCATTGCCTGCAAGTCCTTATAAAAACGGACATTCTTGACACTTTCCGGACTCATTCCCCGGAAAAGCGGCACCCAGTACCTGCCCTTTTGCAGCATCTGCCTGCCTACCCAGTCCCCGTTTACCGTATAGCTGAACCACGGCTCGTAGACATCATAGGTCGCCTCAATCTCCACCCAGAATTCGGAACCGGTCACATTGCACTCAAATCCGCTTGCCGTCCAGAAAAGCGTCAGTGGTTCCCTGCATTTTGTCGTCCGCCCATTTACTTTCATCTGCGGTACTTCTTTTATCTGTGTCTCCCTGAGCATTGTCATCCTCCTCTATAAAATAACGTAACAGTTTAACCCAGGACTTTGCATTTACTGCAAATTATGGCTTACAAGCCACGTGAAATAGCGTAGTGGCAGAGATGCATCAAGCCACGGAACGTGGCTTTGACACCAACGAAGTGGTTTTTCATGGCTTGATGCTTGTAACAGGAAGCCGAAGGCTGAACTGTTACAAAAGAACGCCGAATTTCGGCGTTCTTTATATAGATTATCGTATTCCGATTTCTGTATCGGATGCAGACACCTTGCTGTTGCTCTTGATGTAGTCGACAATCTCGTCAATCTCCGTGAATGCAAGTCCGACATAGCTATCAGCCGCACCGTAATAAATCGCAATCTTTCCGGACTCTGAATCATGGATGGTTGCGCATGGGAAGCATACGTTGGGAACAAATCCCCTCTCCTCATACCACTCTTCCGGCGTGAGCAGGAAGTTCTCGCAGCGGTACTTAACAATAGAAGGATTGTCGATGTCGAGGATTGCCCCGCCAATGGAGTACACATATCCGTTGCAGGTTCCTGATACGCCATGGTAGAACAGCAGCCACCCTTCGCTTGTCTCAATAGGCGCTGCGCCGCCGCCAATCTTGAGGGACTCCCACCACTCATTGCCTTTGCCCATCACATGCCTGTGCTTGCCCCAGTAAACCATATCCGGACTCTCGCTCACAAAAATATCACCAAACGGTGTGTGCCCGGAATCAGAAGGACGGCTCAGCATCATAAAGTTGCCGTTAATCTTTCTCGGGAACAATACAGCGTTCCTGTTAAACGGAAGGAACGGGTTCTCAATCCGTGTAAATGTCTTGAAATCTGTTGTCTTTGCCATGCCAATTGCCGCGCCGAAGAAATCCTGGCACCAGATAATATAGTAGGTGTCCTCTACCTTTACAAGTCGGGGGTCATATGCATATACCGGCATGAACGGCTTTCCTTCCTCATCCACAAAGTCAATCTTGTTGGAATTGAAATCCCAGTGGATGGCATCCTTGCTGTGTCCAAGATAGATATAAGGAATACCGTTTGTCTGCTCGCCGCGGAATACCCCGATAAATTCACCTTCATATGGGATTACCGCACTGTTGAATATTCTCGCAACACCCTTTACCGGGTTTCTTCCGATAATCGGATTCTCATTGTACCGCCAGATTGGCGCGTCAGGATTTCCTGTAGTCTTTCCGTCTTTTCTATCCTGCCATGGCACATTTGGCACCGCCGGGCTAATCATTTTTACTTTGCTCATTATAAAATCCTCCTTGTTTTCTTTATTATTTTTTTCCAGAGCCGATTACCGACACAAGATAAAAAGGTACTTTGTCGTCCGCATGTGTCTCAACCAGCTCAATGTCAACATGGTGCTTTCCACCGGGAAGGTGTTCTGCAATCGTATCAAGGTGCAGGCTGTCCCCCCAGGTTTCCTCGAAATTTCCGTCGAGAATTTTTGCATTGTCCGTATCGCCGTCCACCACTGCCCGCGCAATACACGTGGGTTGCGCAACCGACTTGCGGTACTGTACGCCTATACAGCTTCCCTCAATATCAAAGCCGATATGTGCGCCTTTTTTGTCTGCCGTCCATCCGCGCCGGAAAATTTCCCGGATGTCATGCTGCGGCTGACCGTCTATCGCAAAGCCGTCATTTTCTGTCAGGACAGCCTCACTGTTATCATTTTGGATTCTTACAGAGTCTTCATAAGCATTTTCTGTCACCGGCGTCATTTTCCGCACATCGAGATGATTATCAGCTGCCTCAGTTCCTGCTTCCAATTCCTCGTAAACCATCTCCAGAAAGCTTATGATAACCTCTGACATAAGCCCATGCCCCTCATCATTGGGGTGGAGGTCGTCTTCCGTGATATCACGGCTTGTGTAGGTGCCATCCAATATCTTCTCATACAATGTCGGTTTCATGCTGACACACGGCAGTTCATATGCCTTTCCAATTTTAATATGCTGCGCCTGTGCATTGACACCGTCATCGTACCGCACACTGTTGACAATCAATATAGCAGGATTCGTCTTATAACTGTATATTTTCCGAATCAGCCCTTCGTAGGTCTCTAGAAAATGTTCATTGTCATCATCATTCACGCTAAACTCAACTACTGTAAAATCAATGTCCTTTGACAGCAGGTCACTGTCAGCCCTCGCCACACCGAACTGGGAGGTTGTCCCCCCGATTCCGGCATTGACATAGGTAATTTCGGAATCCGGAAACTTCTCACACCACCATTGATATACAAGATACGCATAACAGGTTTCCGGAGTGGAGGACAAACAGCCTTGTGTTATGGAACCTCCCAAAAATCCCACGGTGATTGCCTCACCGCGCATCGCTCTCTTCATCACTCTCTCAATTCGATAAAGGTTTCCCTTATTCATAACGCCCTTCCGGCAGTCGATTCCATACTTTTGTGCACGCATCTGTCCATCCCCACTTCCATAAACTCTTATACAGCTGCCAAATTCCATCCGGAAAATCAGCAATTCCTATTTTGCCATATATTCCAGGTTTTTTCTGATAAAGTCACATCGCTGCTCCACACACTTGACAGAGCGCAGCGCATCCTCCGGTGTGTTAAATACATAGTCGACAAGCTTATCTATCGTTGTCGTTGCGACGTGAAGCCTTGTGTCACTGGATGCATAATAAATATATACATCACCGTTGTCCCTTGCAATCGCGCCGTTGGTAAAGACCACATTTGACACGTCCCCGACTCTCTCCGCGCCAAGCGGTGCAATCAGGAACCCGCCCGGCTCCGCAATCACCTTCGTCGGCTCGTCAAGCGCCGTGGCAAACGCATAAATGACATAGCGCAGTCCTGCCGCTGTATTCCTCACGCCGTGTGCGATGTGAAGCCAGCCCCTGTCCGTCTTAATCGGCGTTGCGCCGGCACCGTTCTTTGCCTCCGTAATCGTGTGGTACTTTCTCTTGCTCGTGATAATCTCCTCATCAATGACTGCATGTGTGATATCCTCGCAGAGCCCGAACCCGACACCGCCGCCGCTTCCCGTGTCAATAAAGTCATCCATCGGCCTTGTGTAGAACGCATACTTACCGTCCACAAACTCCGGATGCAGCACGACATTTCTCTGCTGCGGGGAACGCAGCGTCTTTAAGTTCTCAAGCCGCTCCCATGTCTTTAAATCCTTCGTCCTGACAATCCCTGCCGCCGCCACTGCCGCGGACAGGTCATTGACCTTCGTGTCCTTGCTCTCCGAGCAGAATACGCCATAAATGTAACCATCCTCGTGCTTTGTGAGACGCATGTCGTACACGTTCGTTTCCTCCGGGCACACATCGTCCAGAAGAACCGGGTAATCCCAGAAGCGGAAACCGTCAATGCCATTGTCGCTCTCCGCCACTGCAAAGAATGATTTTCTGTCATTTCCCTCAACCCTTGCCACCAGGTAGAACTTGCCGTTTAACTCAATCGCGCCGGAATTAAATGCGCAGTTCACACCAAGCCGCTCCATGAAATACGGGTTGGTCTCCGGATTCATGTCATACTTCCAGAATGGAGGAATATGGTCGCGCGTCAGTACGGGGTACTCATAGCGGTCATAGATGCCATTGTAAAAATCGCTCTTGACATTTTTGCGGTTTACAATCTCCTCATATCGTTTCATAACCATTGCTTTATTTTCATCAAATAATTTACTCGTCATGCTAACCTCCGAATTACTTCAAAACACATTCTGCCATTATGATACGGGCATTTCCATGGTTCCACGATTGGCTGTGTCTCGTCCGGTGTCCCGTCCGCTTTCACACGCCAGTACCATTCCCTGCCATCCTTATAACCGTCCCGCCTGTCAATCAGGCAGTCCTTGATAAACTGCCAGACATCCTGCGCAGCGGTAAGGTACTCCTCCCTGCCGGTCTTTTCGTATCCGTTGAGGAATCCCACGACGGTCTCCGCCTGTACCCACCAGATGCGCCATTCGTTCACGACACCCTTCTCACACTCATTTGCAAGCGAGGAACCGTTGAACGCCACCTTGTAAATCTGATTGGTCAGGTCCTTTGTGATGGGTGACATCTTCTTTTCATATTCCGCGTCACCCAGGACCTCGACGCTTCTGTCCGTCAGCCATGCCGTCTCAATGTCGTGCCCATAGGAGTGCAAATCAATAATGGAGTTCCACTTGTCGTCAAAGAATACTTCCTGACGGTGCAGCGCGGGATTGTAAACCTTCGTGGCAATAATGTCCATCATCCACTTAATCTTCTCCGCTACCTTCTCGTTGTGGTCAACCCTGTAAAGTTCTGTGTACGCCTCAAACACATGGAGCAGCGTGTTCATTGTCCTTGATGCCATCACACCGTTCTCTGAAAGCTTGTCATTGTCAATCTCATGGAAGGATTCGTCAAAGGCTTCCTTATATCCAAGCTCGTCTCGCATCTTCCCCTCTATCAGGTCATAGAGCTGATACGCCATGTCCAGCGCCTCCCTGTCCCTGCTTGCCTCATAGTAGGAAGACAGCGCGTAGATGGAGAATGCCTGGTTGTATGTATGCTTCAGGGTTTCGACAGGCGTACCGTCATAATTGACTGACCAGTACACGCCGCCGTTCTTTTTGTCCCAGCATGCATCCTTCAGAAATGCAAAACCGTGTGCTGCCTCCTCAAGAAGGCTGATATCCTTTAAAAGGGTATATGCATTTGCAAAAAACCATGTGATGCGGCTGTTCAGTATGCATCCCTTGACTGCTTTCCTGTCTGCCTTTAAATCATATCCAAGATAGCCTGTATAGCCGCCATTCTCATCATCCCTCAGACTTTTCCAAAATGGTATGATATCTTTTGTGAGGTGTCTGATTACCTCTGAATGCATTTCCATGTTAGCCATATTTAGCCTCCTAACAATAAGAAATATTTAACTATATTTATCTTAACAATTAATCTGTGAGACTGCAACTAGGCAATATCCCGAAACTATTTGTCTATTTGTAACAATGATGCTGTTCCAGTAAACATCATCCCTTGACCGCACCGGCCGTAAGTCCGGAATAAATCTGGTTCTGGAATGCGATGAATAAAATCAGCGCCGGAAGCAGTGTCATGATAACACCTGCACAAATCAGGTTATACTGGTTGCCAAATGGTCCCGTGAAAGTATAGAGTGCAAGGGAAACCGTCTTTAAGTCAGGCTTTGTCAGATAAAGCATCGCATTATAGTACTCGTTGTAGATACCTACGCCCTTTAAAATCGCACAGGTAACGATAGCCGGCTTCAGGAGCGGGAACAAAATCTTATAAAAAATCTTGAAGTAGCTTGCGCCGTCCATAAAAGCCGATTCGTCCAGTGACACGGATATGTTCTCAAAGAACTGGATAAATACGTAAATTGAGATGACGTCCGTACCCATGCTCAGGATGATGTAGCCGTATAACGTATCGATAAACTTGAGCTGGAACATCAGCTGGTATGTAGCAACCTGCATCGCAATACCCGGAAGGAGTGTCGCAAAGAGGAACAGGCTGCGGATCAGCCCGTTGCCCGGGAACTTAAAGCGGTTCAAAACATATGCAATCATGGAACCAATCAGCACGGAACCGACCACAACACAGATTACAATAAGCGCAGAGTTCAGAAACGCCCTGCCCATGCCGCCATCGCGGAATGCCGTCACGAAGTTCTCAAAATTAAACCAGTTTTCCGGTGGTGTCATTACGTTTGTATTTTCATACTCTGTCTTCGTTTTCAGCGCCGTGATGACACAGGAAACGATAGGCAGCAACGCGATAAAAGAGAAAAATACGACTGAAAAATACTTGACAAATATCCATAAATATTTCTTAAACGCCTGTCCTGCTGTCATGCCTATGCCCCCTTCCTTGCATTCAACTTCGCAATCTGTCTTTCACGCCTTGCCGCAGCGCCCCTGTCCTCATCTTCCCCGCTCTTAAACACATACTTGAAGAAGAGCTTCTGGAGAATCGTTGCCGCAAAGATAATCAGCAGGAGTACAACCGCCATCGCGGATGCCTGGCCAATCTTCTGGCTGGTGTGTGCCACTTCATGCATCTTTACGAAGTATGTCGCCGTGCCGTTTGCACCCTTTGACGCGATAACGTATGCAGGCTCAAATGCACTGAGCGAACCGGTGATGGACATAATCAGGTTCAGCATGACGATGGTCTTGATGCTCGGCAGCATGATGTACTTAAACTGCTGCCATTTATTTGCACCGTCCAGCTCTGCCGCCTCATAAAGGGACGCATCCACGGACATCATCGCACCGATGAACAGCACCATGTTCTGTCCGAAATATTTCCAGACGCTGGTTGCGACGAGCGACCAGTTGTTGATGCCCTGATCCCTGAGCCAGTACGGAAGACTTTCAATGTTAATTCCCAGCCAGCCAAGAACCGTATCAAGAACGAATCCCCTTGTATAAAAGAACTTAAATATAAATCCGATTGCAATACCGTTTATCAAGAACGGGAAGAACATACAGCCCTTAAAGAAGTTTCCGCCTTTTACCTTAAAGCAGAATATCGTGGCAAGATAGAGCGCCAGTGCCAGCTGGAATACTGCGCCTGCCATATAGTAGACTGACAGGAACAAAGACCGGAACAAATCTTTTTTCCGAAATACATCCGCATAATTTTTCAGTCCGACAAACCCCTTTACGCGGGTGTAGCTTCTGTCATAAAAGCTGAATTTAAACATCTCGACGAACGGATAATAGGTAAAAATAAACAGCAGCGCCAAAGGTATGATTGAAAATAATACAATGATAATTGTCTGCTGTCCCTGCCGGCTTCTCAGCCACTTCTGGAAATTAAATGGTTTTTTTGTCTCAGTCCTAGCCAATACAATCCCCCTCCTTTTCTGGAAAAATTCCCCATGTTACTACATGTTACACTTTTTGGGATTTATGGCTTGCAAACGTAACGCCTGCAAGCCATATACCATCATAATAATCGGGTTAATTGATTCAATTACTCTGTAACATCCACGCCGAGTGCTGCCTGTGCATCGTTCCACTTCTGTGTCCAGTCTGCCATAATGTCGTCATATGTCATGGAACCCGTAGCTGCTGCCTCAACGATTTCCTGAACCTTGCGGTCACCGCCGTTGTTGAAGTTGAGCTCGCACTCAGCGTTCATCTGGTTCATCAGATCTGCCTCGTCGTCCGGCGCTGCCACGTTCTCAACAACCTCAACACCGTCAAACGCGAAAGAAGTAGGAGCTGTCTTGGAGATTGGATATCCACCCTCGTTATCACACCATCCGGACTTCTCAACCATCCACTTTACGAATACCATTGCTGCTGCCTGGTTGTCTGCTGAGCTTTCTTTGTTGATGCCATAGCTGTAGTCAGGACCTGCCGTAGCGTACTGCTTGCCGCCTACAGAGATAGGGAACGGCATATATCCGATGTCGCCGCCGTTTGCATCTGCTTCCTTCATCTGTGCAACTGCCCATGAGCCAAGTACCATTGTACCAATCTCACCTCTGTTAATCATGCCCTTGCAGCCTTCCCAGTCTGTCGTGGTATAGTCATCCTCTGTCAGTCCGTTTGCAACTGCATCGTAGAGAATCTTGTACAGTGCATATGCGCCTGTCTCATCTCCGTTATCCTTGAACGGTTCTGCCTGATGTGCAAACTTCTGGTTTAACCATGTTGTGTCGCCTGTCGTGATGGCGCCGAGATATGCATCCCACTGTCCGCCCATTGTCCAGCCTGCTGCATAGTTTGTGTAAAGAGGAATTGCGTCTGTGTTGTCCTTAATCTGCTGTAATGCCGCGATAAACTCTGTCGGTGTCTTTGGAATCGCCGTGATACCTGCATCCTCGAAAACTTTCTTATTATAAAGAAGTCCCTGTGCATTTCCCATGTACCCGATACCATAGCAGTTTCCATCCAGCTTCCACTGGTCTGCAAAGTTGATGTACTCTGACATCTCGTCCACTGTTCCGTAAGGGATAAAGTAATCAGACAGCTGTACCATGTCGATTGCAGGGATGAACATTACATCGCCCCATGCTTCGCCTGTCGGCAGTCTCAGCAGCGCTGTCTCAGCATAGTCCGTGATACCTTCTGTCTCAACAGTGATGTTCGGATAATCCTGGTTGAATGCCTCGATGTACTTTGCCATGGATCCGTCCTGCTCACGGTCTGTCTTGTGGTGGATAAACTTGATTGTTGTGTTAAGGTCTGTGTAATCCTCGCCAAGTGTGATGCCTGCATATGTAAGTCCGCCTGCCGCATCTGCGTCTCCTGCGGTGTCTGTGTCTGCTGCCGTGTCTCCTGCGTTGTCTGCCGCTGCACTGTTATCTGCTGACGCGCTTGTGTCTGCCGCCGGCTTGCTGTCTGTCGCCGTGCTGCTGTCTGCCGCCTTGTCATCTCCGCCGCATGCCGTCAATGACATTGTCATTACTGCTGCCATTCCGAGTGCCATAAGTCTCTTTAACTTCATAGATGAAACCTCCCTTTAAAAACTTTTGTTTTTTAATTTTGTTCTTTGTTACTCGTTAACTTGTTTGTTAACTTGTTTTTAGTTTAATTTAACTTTACCTTTAAGTCACCATGTAAAATTGACTGTTATATCCAATTATTGCTTTTTTTCGTCATTTCCTCTATTTTGCTAATTTCTATTTGTCATTTTTATATATTTTGCATATTGAATTCCATTTTATTACTTAAAAACGCTTAATTTTTAGCTCTATATTTAGCTAAACGATTTTCTTTTTCGTATAATTTCGTATTTTTCACGATTTTACACTCCAATATTTATATTTTTATTCTTTTCTTGCATGTCGTCTTGTAAAAGTTTATAATAATTGCATACTTATATTATATTTTTAAGATTTTTGAACACTCCTGATGTCCCACATTTTTTGAATATGCCATTCCAGAAAGGAGCACCGTTTCCAGATGACACAGAAATTATTTTCGACACAGTTTTTTGGCAGCCTGATTTCGTCAGAAACCAGCAACCGCTTCTCCCTGTCCGATTATTTTGAGGACGCGTACAGCAGGGAGTATGATTTTTGCAGCTACCTTCCATACGAATTATGCCACAGGAGCGTCTCTGTCACCTCACCCTTTTCCTACGAGGCGGCAAGGCTGGACGCCCTCTGCATCCTCCACACGTCAAAGGGCGCCGGCAGGCTTTACTGTGAAAACAAAAACGGCATCAACGCGGCATATGACCTCACCAAAGGCACACTTGCCATCATTGACTGCCGTAAAAACCACAAGCTCCTCTGCCGGCACAACATCTGGGAATACACGATATGCTTTGTAAGCACCTCCGTTCTGGAATTCTACTATCAGAAAATTTTGTCACTGGGAAATTTTATATACAGACTGGATAAATATCCGGATGTGCGCACCGCATGGGAACAGGTTCTGAGAAATACCGTCGATGATGAGCTTCACGGCGTCATGCGTTCGCGGGAGCTTGTGAATTTCTTCACGCAGCTCTATCTGGTGCGGACCGTTGAGCAGACCGGTTCCTACCACATCCCGTCCTATATTGCGGATATGCGCCAGAAATTTGACCAGTCATATGAAAAACCGTACGCCCTCGACGAGCTTGCGCTGGAATACGGTATCAACAAGTTCCGCCTGTGCCGCGAATTTGCAAAGTATTATGAATATACACCGATACAGTACCTCAACAAGGTACGCATTGACCAGGCAAAGAAGCTGCTTCTTGAAACAGATGAAAAGATTGTGGAAATCAGCCAGATGATAGGCATCGAGAATACCAACCATTTTATCCGGCTGTTTAAAGAAAAAACCGGTGTCACCCCGCTCACTTACCGCAAAGAAACACCAGTTATCCCTTAATTTATTTTTTTGACCGTGCTGCGCTCGATTATCCTGCCGTTTACAATGTGCACACCCACGTTGACGGAAATATTCTCAATGCGCTTTATGATGCACGACAGTGCAATCCTCGACATTTCCCCCATGTCAACCATGTATGTCGTAATTTTGGAATCCCCATACTCGGCATACAGGTAATCGTCGTAACCGACTACCGAAATGTCCTCAGGCACCCGGTAATTCCGCTCCTCCAGCTGTTTTATCAGCGCATATGCCGTCACGTCATTATTGCAGACAAACGCGGTCGGCATATCATTTGGAAGCTGCAGCTTATACTCAAGCCCGATTACTCCATCGTTGTAATCCCTGTCCTTGATAATCCAGTCCTGCCGCTGCTCGATGCCGTTCTCCATCAAAGCCTTGCAGTAGCCAAAATATCTGTCCGTAATGCTCTCCGTAAACATTAGCGACCCCACAAATGCAATACGCGTATGCCCATTCTTAATCAGGTAATCCGTCATTCGGTGCATCCCGTTGAAGCTTGCAGACACAATACAGTCGAACACTTCCTCGTCATCATAAAAATCCATAAAGACCATCGGTATCTTTTTGTTCTGGTACAGCATCTTCAGGTAATCCGTCCGCGGTCTTCCAATTATAATGATTCCGTCAACCTTTTGTTTTTCCGTAATCAGTTTTGGCGGGACGAGATTGTGCTCGTCATAGCTTGATATCACTTCAAGCATGGAGAAACAACTCTTTTTTACCGCACGCGTAGCAAGCTCCTGATACATTTTCCAGTAAAATGATGCAAATTTGGTAAAATACTTCTCAAAAGTAATGACGCCAATGGTATAGGATCTCGCCCGTCCCGTCGACGACGCATGAATCGGCGTGTACCCCATCTCGTCGGCAAGTTCCTTGATTCTTGCACGCATCTCCTCGCTCACGCCCTTCTGGCCGGACAGTGCCTTGGAGACCGTGACAACACTAACCCCTACCCTCTCCGCTATATCTGCAAGCTTCACCGCTTTTACCATCGTTATTTCCCCCGTTCTGCTTTCTCGTAATGAATGTGTTTATATGGATGCCCGCGGCAAATGAATTTTGCCGCGGATATCGCGCCAGCCGCACACTGAAGGCTGCGCTGTTACGTTTTTATACCGCAATCAGGGAAATCAGCCTTGCCTTGAAATCCCCCCACGGATTCGGCACCAGCAGGCCTGCCTTCATAAGCATTTCCCCGCTGTAAACCCTGTCCTCTATATTGTCGTCATTTACAAATGACACATTGTAGCGTTTTCCTGCATCAAGCCCTTTTAGCAGTATGCGTCTTGACTTAAAGTTCGCCCTGTTCAGAACCTGTACAAACGTGACAAGCGACTGCTTCCTGTCGCCGCTCACAACCTGCCAGCAGTCAAATTTGTGATTCTGCGAATAGGAAGCAATGCGGTAATAGTCGCCCTCCCTCACCAGGTCATTATACTTGTGGTACATCGCGACCTGTCCGGGAATCATGTCCCTGTCCTCCTGCGGAATTTTCGTCACGTCAAGCTCGTACCCAAATGTTCCCGCCAGCGCCACGATACCGCGTGTCTCAAAGGGCGTGACACGCCCCACCGTATGGTTCGGGCAGTCAGAGACATGCGCCCCCATCGTCGACAGCGGGTACAGCAGCGCGGTTCCCTCCTGTATCTCGAGACGCTCGATTGCGTCCGCGTCATCCGAGCACCATATCTGCGGGCTAAAATACAGCATACCCGGGTCAAAACGTGCACCGCCGCCCGAACAGTTTTCCAACAGGAGGTGCGGAAATTCCTTTGTCAGCCTGTCCTGCATCTGGTACACCGCAAGCACATAGCGGTGGTAAAGCTCACCCTGCCTGTCCGCCGGGAGTCCGTAACTGCCGATGTCCGTAAGCTGCCTGTTCATATCCCACTTGACATACTCGATGTTGGCGCTCCTGAGCACGGATGCCACCTGCTCATACATGCAGTCCACAACCTCCTGCCGTGACAGGTCAAGCACAAACTGCTGGCGCGACTCCGTCCCCGGCCTGCCCGGAATGGCAATCGCCCAGTCCGGATGTTCCCTGTAAAGGTCGGAGTCCGGCGATATCATCTCCGGCTCAAACCAGATACCAAACTTCATGCCAAGCTTGTTCACCTCGTCGACGAGGTATTTCAGGCCGCCTTTTATCTTTTCCTCATTTACCTTCCAGTCACCAAGCGCACAGTCGTCGGCATTTCTCCTGCCAAACCAGCCATCGTCCATGACAAGCATTTCAATGCCAAGCTTAGACACCTCCCGCGCGATGGACAGGAGCTTCTCCGTGTTAAAGTCGAAGTAGGTCGCCTCCCAGTTATTGATTAAAACCGGTCGCTTTTTATCCTTGTATTCACTGCGGATCAGGTGCTTTTTGTACAGCCTGTGGAACGCCGCCGTCATCGCGTCAAATCCCTTGTCCGTGTACACCATGACAACCTCCGGCGCCTGGAAGTTCTCGCCGCTTTCCAGCTTCCAGCAGAAATTCTCGGGATGGATTCCCATTGTCATGCGAACATAGTCAAACTGTGTTACCTCCGCCTGCGCACGGAAATTGCCGGAATACACAAAATTCATGGCATATATCTCACCGTTTTCCTGTGTCGTGTTCTTGTCGACAAGCGCAAGGAACGGATGGTCCTGATGGCTGGATTCCCCGCGGAACGAGCTGACGCCCTGAATTCCATATCCAAGCGTCTTCCTCTGGATATGGCGCTCACGTGCCCAGCTGCCATGCAGCGACACCATGTCGTAGTCCCTGTTGTCCATGTCAATGCATGCCGAATATACCTTTGTCAGATAAAAATGCCCTGTGCCGGTATTGGTCACGCGGACGCTTCTCGTAATCACATCCACATCATGGAATACCGTGTAAAGCAGCTCCACCTGCATCCCCACATACCTGTCCTCGCACAGAAGCTTCAGCGTCGTGCATTCCTCCTCCGTCCCAAACGTTGCAGGCAGCCCTTCCAGCTTTGGCTTTCCTGGCACAATCTCATGCGAGACATAGGAAAGCATTGCCCCCGCATGGCCGCCTGCCGTGCGGACGCCGATACAGCCCTCCCTGTAATCCCCCAGGCCGGATGCCGGGTATTCAAACGGAAAACAGTCATAAAACGAACAGCGCTCCCTGTTATTCTTGCCCGGGACAAACGGTGGCTCGCCCGTCCTCATCAGATAGGACGCATCCGTGTCCTCCAGCTTTCTTCCATAGTAAATGTGCCCGACAAAATTTTCCTCATCCACAATCCCGATCATATAGGTCGTGTTGGGCGTGTCCAGCTTAAATACCCGCTCGTTCTCATTGTATGTTATCATCATACAATCCCCCTTCCAAACATCATTCCTTTTATTAAGTTAAAATGAATATTTTTCCTTCTTTTTTACTTATTTTTATCCCCATTTCGGGCAGACAAGGCAAATTTGAAGCCGAAATTTGCCCTTTATATATTAAAGATATCACCTTTTTATAAATTAATCAATTTTTAATGTGTTTTTAGTTTCACATTTTACCTTTTGCACAGATTTCGTTAACTAATTTTAGTAAAATCATTCAGAGTCGTTCGTTTACACATTTCTGGTTATGATAAACTGGTAGTATCATTTTGAAAAAGGAGGTTACAAGATGTTAGAAGACAAGAAAATCATGCTGCCGCCGCAGCTTCCTGTCCGGAGATAGAACGCTTCTCCATCGGCTGGAGAATGGGATATGGTGAGGATTATATGATGAAGCGGGACAACTGGTACCTTGCGCTTTCTGACGAGGAATCCAGCGCGTACCGGGAACTGTTCCCCGAACCGCCGACATGGAAGGGCTTCTGGAACGATGATGATGAATGACGCTTCTGTCGGAAAAGGGTGCTTCAGCCAGTGGCAGCACACACCGTTCCACTGCGACGCATCCGACGATATCCTGGTCGAAGCCAGCCCCTATGACGGCATCTGGGGCATCAAAATAGCTGAAACAGACGAAAATGCACACAATCCGCTAAAGTGGCGCGGTCAGAACCTGCTCGGCTTTGCGCTGATGGAAGTGCGGGACGCGCTCAGGGAAGTCTGCAAAAACGAGCATCTTGCCCCGCAATCACAGACCTGACCAGCTGCCATGCAATGCTGCCCTCCCGCAGGCGGGACAGCGCGTCCTCAAATTTTACCCACTCGGCTGCATCGACCTCTCCTGACAATACAAAATCCTGTTTGTCAACAACTGCCTGAAAGCCAAGCATGAGCATCTCTTTCTTTCCGTAGGGATAACTCTTTATGTATTTCAGGGACTTTACGTGCAGCCCGAGCTCCTCGGCAATCTCACGCGCCACCGTCTCCTCGGCGGACTCCCCGCTTTTCATGACGCCGGCAACGCACACATGGTTCGTCATCGAGACATATTCCTGCCGAAGCAGCGCAACCTCGCCGCATTCATTGATAACCGCCGCAATAATGCTGGTCGTGAACATATCCCACAGCGGGACTTCACATTCCGCGCAGTATGGAATCACGCCCTCGTCGCCAATCTGTCTCATTTCCGCTTTTTTCCCGCAGTGCGGGCAATAATTGAACCGCATATGGATACCCTCTTTTCATAATAAATCATCACATACAACCCCTATAAAATCTCCAGCCTGCGTCGCCTTATCTTCATCATACTGACTCATAACTGATTCCAGCAATGGCAAATCACAGTTTCAATTTTTTTGTAGCCAATTTGTAGCCACTATAATATTTCCCACATAACATATTATTACCAATTTTTAAATATTTCCTCTATTATATAAAATATCTTTTTTTGGTAATCACCAATTGACTTAATCGTAAAAGCGTAAAACGGTGCATCATAACTATCACTTTCTGCATTTATAATTCCCTGTTTATATTTTTCCCTTGTACCATTAAAAGGTATATCGAATTCAACATCCCCCTTAAAGCAACCAATATGTATAAATGCATCAAAAATATTATTACCACTTTCCAAAACTTTTTCTTTACTCTTCTTATTTGTCATCTGTATCTCTTTCCTAGACAAGGTTTTCTTACATTCAATCGCTATTATTTTTGAACAATTATTCTTTTGAATTTCTATTATTAAATCAATCTCCCGCACATTATTTTCATCATCATTATTAAAAAAATTAAACCTGCACCCTTTCATGCCATGCACCACACTGTAACTACCCCAGTCCATATCCTGCACAACTCGTAAAGTAAAATCTTCAAACCAGTTCTGTAAATAATACTTCATTAAACCTGGTTTAAACGCATATACATAAGAATCAATATGCTCATCTTCCGGCACCTCGTCATGTAAATATAAAATATTCTTTGTTTTCTCTGGCATGCTACTGCTAAGCTTCCAATAAGGCGAAAAAAATTTGCTAACCTGTTTTAATGGTTTCCCGTCTCTATACAGATATTCATGGTAAAGTTTTTTACTTAAAAATCCCTCTGCATCAACTTGTCTAAAAATCTTATAAAACGTGTCAAAATTTGTTGGTACTAATGTTTTTTTCAAAAACTCCTTATCTTGAGCAGAAGGCATTTGCATATCATCTTTAACTTTATAGCTATTTAATCTTATCCATCTAATATCCTCGTCTAAAATAAATTTTAAATCTTGTGCCAAACAGTTCTTAATAATACAAGTATATACTTCACTTAAAGTTATCAACGAAAACGCCTTAACTACAATATATACATATTTTTCGTCCATGCTATACCCATAAAGAAAAATATCCTCTTTCATTTCTTTATTTACTTCATATTTAATTACTACAAAATCAATAAACCTTGTTCTAAAATCATGAAACAGACATTCTTCATTCGGATTTATATTTTCTTCAAATAATTGTATATATTTTCTTAATTCTTCCGGTGCAATTGTCAAAAACTTTACTTGTGAAATTATATCTTCAATCCATAATCGTACATCTATTTCTGACTTTATTGACATTTCAATTTGGAATTGATATTTATATACTTCTGTACTCTTGCATTGTTCGTCAACCTTTTCGAAAGCATAATCACCTATCTTAAAAAAGGCTTCGGGGCAGTCTCCTCGCTTTACTCTAATTTTCTTGTACATTTTTGCTCCTTATATCTAATCCTTTTAAGAAATTTTCATAAGACTCATATATTTGATCCTTAGTATTTAGATTTCTTTCCATTTTGATTACAGTATCACTATCATAAAAAGTAACATTTTCATATTTCAAATTCTTACACTCATCAAAATACGGATATAAGACATCTTCTTGCATTGACTCAGATACAAATGAATCCATTCTTTTATCCAAATCTTTTGTACTTGGAATATCTGTCGAAATAACAAATATTATTCGTGTATCATTATTTATCTCTACTTCTATTTTACCTTGTTTCCTCGCAATTGATAATACCCTCCCCCCAACCTGTTCTATTCCTTGCTTTATAACATCACATAATATAGTTTTTTTTGATATTGATGTAGCACACAACCATTTATTTTCGAAATTTACATCTTCCGCCTCTCTCTCAATATTCTGCTTCAAAATCTTCGCATTATTTTTCTTCTTTAATTTAGGAGGCTTATTCCTATAAAAGTCTAATACCCTCATTGTTGCCTGCGTATATGCTCGGTAATTAGTCTTTCCTCCAATTAGCGGATCTTCATTTATCATTTCCTTTATATCATCAACATATCTATCTAATGCAAGATTATAATATTTTTCATACCTTTTCAATATCATCTTAAACAGCCTATCTACCTCTGTTTCTGATGAAAGATCCGATATTTCATATGTCATACTTGCTTTTCTCGACATAAAAGCTGGATCATCCTTAAATTCTAAGGTATTATCTACAGAATCACTTTCAGCAAAAACCATAAACATATTTTCTAATTTTCTTATATTATCTGAAAAAAGCTTTATATCTTCATACATACTATTTCTAGCCCTACTATCTTTCCACAAACAAACATGCTCATATTCATCAAATACAACCACAA
This sequence comes from uncultured Lachnospiraceae bacterium, assembly GCA_949066965.1. GTDB lineage: Bacteria > Bacillota > Clostridia > Lachnospirales > Lachnospiraceae > COE1. The sequence continues at coordinate 4,449 of CARTDA010000012.1, read as the reverse complement.
GATATAAGTCCCTTTGTTGAAAATAGTATAAAATTATACGAATAACATTATAATAAAAGTCATTATTCAAATCGTGTTTCTGCAGGTCAAACTTCTTTATATAATCTACCTCATAATTTCCCTTTAAAATTGCAATTGCTTGAATTTTTCTTTCTACGCTTTCACCTCTTGCAATCTCATACAGTAAACGTGCCAATTTTATACCTATTTCATATTTTTCTACTATCATATTGACAACAGCAATACTTTCATCAGAAATTACCTCTTCTTGAACGCTTTCTACGATATAATTTGCACATTCCATGATTCTCTTTTGCGAAACACTTTCAAGAATTCTCTTTTTTAAATCTGTTTCTTCTTGCTTTAAAGAAACTATTTTGGCTATAACATTCTCATATTCATTCAAAAATGTGTATATTGTTCTAATAAAATGTGATTTTCCATTTCCATAGTTGCTTTTCAAAAAAACAATTTCAAGCCCCTGTGACTTATTTTCATCAAAAAAATTGCAAAGCTTTTCAATTATAATTTTTTTAAGTTCATCTTGATTTACTAAAAATGAGGGGCTCTCAGGTGCCGTCCCCATAGCAAAATGTTTTAGTTCAATACCTAATTCTTTACTCGACAAAGAATTGAATCTATCATTAAACATCGCCTTGCAGTCATTTGCTGTGATTTTCTTTCTCATTTATCCGTCCTCACATTCTATAATTCTTTTTTAAGTTTTATATGTGTAAATAAATCCTCGTTCAACTTATATGCTTTACATTTACTTGCCCATGCGGGCTTCATTAGAAGTTCTATTTTATATTTGGTATTTGGTATTTTCAAAACAGTCTGCAAAATCTCCACAACATTTTTATAAGGTTTATTTCTTACAAGAATATTATCAATTAACTCTAACGCAATTGCATCACCATAACCATTTGCTATTTTCAAATATGCCTTTTGCAGGCACTCTTTATATTCTTGTTTCTCATCAATATCTGTTGAACAATCTACAATTTTTAATAGACTAACAATAGGCCTTATCCACCTAATCAAATTCTGCTTTTCAAGATATGGAGCTTGTTTCATAATTTCAGAAGCAATAATATCTAAATTATACGACTCGCTTTTTTTAATGATTTTCCTTATAGTTTCTATCTCTTTACTTCTATTTTTCTTAACACACTCTTTTAAAATATGTTTTACACCTTCATCAGATACTTCTTCTGGAGAATAATTTAACAAAATCCATTTATCCCTTATTTCAAAAAGTCCCAGATGGCATAAATTACTCCTATAGTGATGCTGAACTCGAGTTTTGCCTTTTACTTCAGCTATTATAGCATCAACGTCTATTAACGACATTCCATCATGCAATTTATTCAAAATATTTATATATTCATCCACGTTATTAGGCAAATGTGCAAATGATGACCAAGCCATTTAAATTATCCCTTCCTTCTAATATCCTCGTCCAGTTTTTCAGTTAAGGCATTAAGTAATATTTCTTTATTAGCTCTGCCAGATTGCGACAATATTTTCATATACTGCTTCGCCCACTGATCTTGCTGTTCTATATCAGGCACAAAAACGGTTATGTTGCTTAATTCCCCGCATGTAATATATCTACTACATGAACCTTTAGATGCCCCCTTCAGTTGTCTTTGTCCAATATCGGTAGCCAAAAACAAAGCCATGTAATATGGATTAACATCTTGAAGGCATATTGCATAAACACAATCGCTAAAAGTCATTCTTGGATATCTTTTATGTACAATTGCAACCTTTCCTATGCATCCTCGTCCAACTCTGCCAATCAACAATTCCTTTTCATGTAAAAATGCGTCATCAAAATAATGTGTATCATTATTCACAAATCGTGGTGTATTATTATCAATATACAATTTTTTAACATCTGTAGTATGTATGTACCTTTTTCCATCCTTGCAAACAAGTTCTTTATGTTTTGTAACCGTTTTTCCTCTTCTACAAGAATAGATATATTGCTTAAAACTCGTTTTAGTATACTGAGAGTTATTTTCAAACACTCTATTTTTCTCCTGTACATCTTGATATTCTATATCCCAACGATTACTCACCTCTATATTAGCTCGCACCAAATTACGCGCATTATAATTACTATCTAAATATTCTATACAAATTTCACCTTGCATATTCTTTTCACATTTATTTTTTTTCTTCATAAGAATCAAACATGTGTCGGCATCTATTTTTTCAAAACATCCATCAAAAATCTTAACTATTTTTAAAATTTTAACTTTTTTAAGTAACTCCATTCTAAATTTAGCATAAGAATCGGACGACAAAAAACCATATGGCAAAATTATACATATATATCCGTTACTGCGCACAATATCTATATATTTTAATAAAAATCTAATTTCTATAGGCAACAAATATCTTTGCGCATCCTGTATTAATACATATTTTTGATCAAAATAATTGAATGGTGGATTCGCAATTGCTAAATCAAAACCCTTTCCATTCACAATATTATTATATTTGTCCCATTTATCCAGTTTACAAGACAGACTATCTCCATGAAATGTATTAATATATGGACTTTTTGTCCGAATCTTTTTTATCAGTATCTTATCTATATCCACACCATATAACTCTGCATTATTCCATCTTTCCCTTGCCTCTTCCAATAGCCCGCATTCCCCCATTGAAAGATCTATAACATTGGTTATAATTTCTTCCGGAATAATACTAACCATATATTTTGCTAATTTTTGAGGGGTAAAATATTGCTTATAATCTTTTACCAAGTTCATCTTTCATTCATTTCCTTTTTGTTTTTAAAGTTACACACAAGAGCTATTTCTGTTCTAAAGTTCCTTCTTTTGCATATTTCAGTGCATCAACCTGTTGGAAATTGTGCTTAATAGCCGTATCTCCCTTTGCAACCCAAGAAGTATATCAGACATCCGTCAGCCCTGCTGACATACTTCATATAGATGACCATGTGCATGGTAGGTAAAAAGAAGCGAGTAAACTCGCTTCTTTTTTCGGTTCCCTCTTTATGGTGGAGACTCACCGCTTTTTTCAGTTTTCTCTTTATGGCTGAAACTCGCCGCTTTTTTCGGTTCTCTCTTTATGGTGGAGACTCACCAAACTTTGATTCTATTATACACATTACAAACTGGAATCGCAACATAATTATGATAAAAAACTAAAATATCAAGTTATTTCCCGCAGCAGCTCCCTGACCCTGTCGGCTGGGATGCCCTGTTTCTGCGCATACTGCAATAAGTTTGCAAGCCCTTCTGCAACATACCGCTCCGGCTCGTTCTTGGCAATAACTATAACGGCCTGGAAGGAATCGAATTTTTCGGGTGCAACAACTGCCATTTCCTTTTTAAGTTTTTCGTAGGAACCCTCGAAAACTGTCACAGACTTGGCGCCAATCTGAAACATCAAATCCTCAACTGCCTTTCTCTCGACTTCCGTAATCGTTTCAGGAATGCCGCCCACAGCGATGTGCGGCTTGAAAAAATGCCTTTTTCCACATGCCTTTTTCAGCATATGCCTGAACATCCTGTCCGCCATACTATAATCTGCTATCATTCCCTGACGCAGCGGTGACTGTACTGCCACGCTTTCCAGATTTTGCGCCGCGAGCGCTTCCGCCTCATCCCCAATCCCGAGAATCCTTCCATCAGACGGAGTGTATGCCACAAGGGACTTTTCTTTCAGCACCAGTCCCTTCTCCTTGACATAGATTTCAATATCGGCGGGCTCGTATTTTGTATCGGTCATATTAATCCCCCATTCTTGCCACTGCCCGCGAATTTGGGCGCAAGCACAAATTACTAATCCCCCATGCCGCCTTGAGCGGCTCAAAATCGAGTAGGGGAATGACCTTTCTCCACTACTCGCGCGCCGGGCGTCCGTCAGCTCGCTGACATTTTTCATCTGGACGCCCGTGTGCATAAATATGAAAAACGCTGCTTTTGCGTTTTTCCTGTGTGAAATTTTAATACTTCTTAGGTAGCGTTTTTTGCTGCCTTAGAAGTATTTTTCACACTGCTCCTCCCACAACTTGATGAATGCATTCCTCATGATACTTGTACATACTGTCCTCATCATTTTGTTTCATTTACTTAATCCAATCCCCTAATTGACATACGTAATATTACGTGTTATGCTAACATTACACCAAGAAAGGATGATTCACTAAGATGCCAATGACACCAAAGGAAATGATTTCCCTTCTTCAGCAAAATAATTTTACCATAGTCAGTCAAAACTGCTCTCATATAAAATTGAGAAATCCTCAGACAAACAACCAGGTCATTGTCCCCTACCATTGCAAAGACCTCAAAAAAGGTCTTGAACAGAGCATATTAAAACAGGCGGAACTCAAATAGCACCAGTCATTCAAGTCCAGCTAAGAAATGTCAATAGGTAAAATGAAAAATGATTAAAAAGTTTTTT
>CARTDA010000011.1:3663-100384 GCA_949066965.1 uncultured Lachnospiraceae bacterium | reverse complement strand
ATTCATCTGGAACACCATAGGCATTGTCGATTTTTAACCGCCAAAGTAATATTAATCTCCTCCAGTTCCTCCTTGTTGTTTCCATGCACCAGTTTCAATACATCTCATGTTTCTATTAATCCCGGGGAGGGTAAGGAAATCATAATCCCATTCGAGTTTCAATACATCTCATGTTTCTATTAATCGGAAAAGGGGACATGATGAAAAGGAGGGACATGAGTTTCAATACATCTCATGTTTCTATTAATCCAGTAGGCATTATTTGCCGTGGTAGGATAACTGCCGTTTCAATACATCTCATGTTTCTATTAATCATTATCCGCTGTGCGATTACAGTCCTGTCCAGCCCGTTTCAATACATCTCATGTTTCTATTAATCGAGTACAAACGAGTACAAACGGATGCTCGGGATAGCCGTTTCAATACATCTCATGTTTCTATTAATCCATGTTAATAATCTGTTCATCTGTCGGAAATATTTCGTTTCAATACATCTCATGTTTCTATTAATCAGATTGCAAGAACCTGGTTCCAGACTGCGGAACTGTGTTTCAATACATCTCATGTTTCTATTAATCCTGGAACCAACAAAGGCGGAAGCGCAGAATCTGCTGTTTCAATACATCTCATGTTTCTATTAATCCTCCGGTTCCAGATGTCCCATACACATTTGTTTTCGTTTCAATACATCTCATGTTTCTATTAATCGCTACTCAAGCTTGTTTTGTAGATAAAGCAGTTCAGTTTCAATACATCTCATGTTTCTATTAATCTGCTGACGATATGAACGAATTTTTACAATCAGATACGTTTCAATACATCTCATGTTTCTATTAATCTCCTGTAGATGCGCTCCTCGCGTGTCTGCCGTTCCGGTTTCAATACATCTCATGTTTCTATTAATCTTGACGGACTTTCTTTTTTATGTTAGGCTTGTCAGATGTTTCAATACATCTCATGTTTCTATTAATCAACTTACAGTGTACTTGCAAGATATGCAATCGCAGTTTCAATACATCTCATGTTTCTATTAATCATGTCATCTCGAATCACTCAAACGGCAAAAAGTGTGTTTCAATACATCTCATGTTTCTATTAATCTAAAAGAACCATTGGAGCAATATGGATATGTCGAGTTTCAATACATCTCATGTTTCTATTAATCGAGTACACAGGAGAAAGCGATACGCAGTATTTCATGTTTCAATACATCTCATGTTTCTATTAATCATAGGCTTGCATTAGTTTCTCAAAAAGGAAATGAAAGTTTCAATACATCTCATGTTTCTATTAATCGTTGAAGAATGGTTAGAAAGCGAGTGTGATGCGGAAGTTTCAATACATCTCATGTTTCTATTAATCGGAATTGAAGATTGAAGTGGATGGATAGGGAATGAGTTTCAATACATCTCATGTTTCTATTAATCAGCGTTGAATTCGAGGACGAAATAAAAGCACAATAGTTTCAATACATCTCATGTTTCTATTAATCCCTTCACATTCGACTGTCAGGTTAAGATTTATTTCCGTTTCAATACATCTCATGTTTCTATTAATCTACCGGGGAGGGTAAGGAAATTGTCATTCCATTTGAGTTTCAATACATCTCATGTTTCTATTAATCAGTCCGCATATTAAGTATCAACACGGTTGCCGAACTGTTTCAATACATCTCATGTTTCTATTAATCGTGTTTATGGCTCTGCTACATTATATCGGATTTACAGTTTCAATACATCTCATGTTTCTATTAATCCCTGTACCATCCCGGTCACCACCATCCTTATTCCGTTTCAATACATCTCATGTTTCTATTAATCCCCCCATCCGTGTTTATAATTATTGTCTCTATCAGGTTTCAATACATCTCATGTTTCTATTAATCGATTGCAAGAACCTGGTTCCAGACTGCGGAACTGTGTTTCAATACATCTCATGTTTCTATTAATCCTTTCCTTCGTATAATTTTACATCATATCATAAAGTTTCAATACATCTCATGTTTCTATTAATCATTGTCCCATGGACAAGTTTTCCAATGTTCCAAAAGTTTCAATACATCTCATGTTTCTATTAATCACAATTGCTTTGGGGACTTTGCTGGCGCATCAAAGTTTCAATACATCTCATGTTTCTATTAATCTACTTGTCGGAATCCCCATAGCTGTTCCCATAGCTGTTTCAATACATCTCATGTTTCTATTAATCTTTAATGCAGCTCCAAGTCGCGGCAATTCCGTTGGTTTCAATACATCTCATGTTTCTATTAATCGCCTGTTCAGCACTTGCCGATATTTTTATTTCAAGGTTTCAATACATCTCATGTTTCTATTAATCAGGGCTGACATCATATTTTATGTGTGCAGGGTTTGGTTTCAATACATCTCATGTTTCTATTAATCGACACATACATACAGGAGTTTATAACTGCCCTGAAGTTTCAATACATCTCATGTTTCTATTAATCGCATTGCCAACTAGCCGGAAAAAGGGGGGAATCTCGTTTCAATACATCTCATGTTTCTATTAATCGTTTCCGCAAATGGCTCTAGGTGTTTCCAAAACTCGTTTCAATACATCTCATGTTTCTATTAATCCAAAAGAATCTGCAATGGAATTAGACTGGTACTTAAGTTTCAATACATCTCATGTTTCTATTAATCAATCTTTACATAAGGTTTTTCTTTTACAGTAAAATGGTTTCAATACATCTCATGTTTCTATTAATCTTTCCGGGTTGTTCCCTCACCGAAAACGCCATCCAGTTTCAATACATCTCATGTTTCTATTAATCCGGGAATAAGCTGCAATTTGCCTATCCGACCAAGTTTCAATACATCTCATGTTTCTATTAATCCAATCCCAACTTTGCAAAACCGCTGTTCTGCGGATGTTTCAATACATCTCATGTTTCTATTAATCCCCTAGCGGCAACATTACCTGTTCGTAAAAATCAGGTTTCAATACATCTCATGTTTCTATTAATCTGTAAGCGGCTGCCCGGTCGGATTCTTGCTTGGCGGGTTTCAATACATCTCATGTTTCTATTAATCCAAGTCTGCGGATAAGTTCCGCTGTCTGGGCTTCCGTTTCAATACATCTCATGTTTCTATTAATCTAGGGATATTCGGTCCATATACGATACCCTCATACGTTTCAATACATCTCATGTTTCTATTAATCTCAGCCGCAGGACCATAAAAGGAAAGGCGCAAAAGTTTCAATACATCTCATGTTTCTATTAATCTATAATACATTAGCAAATCGTGTAAAAGCGCTAAAGTTTCAATACATCTCATGTTTCTATTAATCATTTTACCAGATATATTCTTAGCCTCAAAACCAGAGTTTCAATACATCTCATGTTTCTATTAATCAAACACCACAAATTTACTTCCGCCACGAAGAACGTTTCAATACATCTCATGTTTCTATTAATCGTGGTTGGTGCAAGAAAAATCGAACGCATAAATAGTTTCAATACATCTCATGTTTCTATTAATCCCGGATTACTTCACAAACAAAGAGGATAGATTGCTGTTTCAATACATCTCATGTTTCTATTAATCTGGATGCTGAATTCAAGAAAAGCCTTGGGGAACGTTTCAATACATCTCATGTTTCTATTAATCTCCCTTTCCCTCCACAATCCCCCTAAATCTCCTAAGTTTCAATACATCTCATGTTTCTATTAATCTAATCACTATGCTCATATTCCCATTCTTTACGAGTTTCAATACATCTCATGTTTCTATTAATCTAGGCTGGCAGGTGCCTTGAACTTGCCACCGATTTAGTTTCAATACATCTCATGTTTCTATTAATCTGCAACAGCTCCCAGCATCCACAAGCGCATAACCGTTTCAATACATCTCATGTTTCTATTAATCCCCACGGGATTTCTCCCATCAGATATTCTTGCCTGTTTCAATACATCTCATGTTTCTATTAATCTTTTTCTCTGTTACACGTGTTACTTTGTTACCTACGTTTCAATACATCTCATGTTTCTATTAATCGGGTGTATGAGCCGGGGTGTAAGTTTGATTACACGAGTTTCAATACATCTCATGTTTCTATTAATCCTCCGCTCAAAATGACACTTATACTTTGTCCACAAGTTTCAATACATCTCATGTTTCTATTAATCGCAATGGAGAGCATGGGAACGGTGGCGCAGGCTGACGTTTCAATACATCTCATGTTTCTATTAATCGTAAAGTCCGAGGTGGTATTGCTTGCCTTTAAATTGTTTCAATACATCTCATGTTTCTATTAATCTTCCCCGGCGGATAGCAGGCGGCGGGTTATGTCTTGTTTCAATACATCTCATGTTTCTATTAATCGCCATTTGCACCAGTAGATTTATATGTTTTATTTGGTTTCAATACATCTCATGTTTCTATTAATCTCCACCGCCCGAACTACTCCCGTCTGTCCGGCGAGTTTCAATACATCTCATGTTTCTATTAATCGAGTGAGCCAGTATTCATATTTTCCTTTTGCCATTCGTTTCAATACATCTCATGTTTCTATTAATCCTGTTTTCCGCTGCATTTCCCGTTTCTTCTGCTGCGTTTCAATACATCTCATGTTTCTATTAATCTTTTTCTCGCTGTACTGTTCCCTCCAACCTCTCCAGTTTCAATACATCTCATGTTTCTATTAATCCTTCCTTAGTCATACAAACCACCAAGTATTTCTAGTTTCAATACATCTCATGTTTCTATTAATCTTTTTCTCGCTGTACTGTTCCCTCCAACCTCTCCAGTTTCAATACATCTCATGTTTCTATTAATCTCCAGTGGCTTTCATGCTCTCATACAAATGCTGTTGTTTCAATACATCTCATGTTTCTATTAATCTCTTTCAGTACCGCAAAAGGCAGTTCTTTTCCAGCTTGTTTCAATACATCTCATGTTTCTATTAATCAGAGTATCAGCCGCCGGAATTAGGGGGGCATAAACGTTTCAATACATCTCATGTTTCTATTAATCGCGGCAGTGCGTGTTTGCAGGAACTACGAATAAGAGGTTTCAATACATCTCATGTTTCTATTAATCATGGATGCTGAATTCAAGAAAAGCCTTGGGGAACGTTTCAATACATCTCATGTTTCTATTAATCCCAGCTTCGTCAAGCATATTGATAAGGTCAATCTGGTTTCAATACATCTCATGTTTCTATTAATCAAGGACTTCCGGCAAGTGCGGCAGAGGTAGGACGAAGTTTCAATACATCTCATGTTTCTATTAATCCAATTCTTTTCATCTGTTCTCTTATAGAGTTTCACTGTTTCAATACATCTCATGTTTCTATTAATCTTTTTACGCCAAGTTCTGCCGCCCGGTCTTCAAGGTTTCAATACATCTCATGTTTCTATTAATCATCATCAATAATATCCCAAAACCAAATACTGCTGACGTTTCAATACATCTCATGTTTCTATTAATCGGAAAAACCATTGATTATGTCATGCCGTGGAATTTGTTTCAATACATCTCATGTTTCTATTAATCCAAGATTGTCAACCACAGACTGGACATGGTAGGCGGTTTCAATACATCTCATGTTTCTATTAATCTCAAAGCACCACTCGAAGCTGTCCAGCGTACTCCAGTTTCAATACATCTCATGTTTCTATTAATCTGGCACATATGTTTTAGGGCTTGACGGTCATGTGGGTTTCAATACATCTCATGTTTCTATTAATCAAAGCGTGTCTGTGGCGATTTTATCCGCTGTCAGGAGTTTCAATACATCTCATGTTTCTATTAATCATGATAATATCCGCAAAACCACGCTTCAAAGTCAGTTTCAATACATCTCATGTTTCTATTAATCATTCATCGTATTTCTTCCCCAACAATATTAACTTGTTTCAATACATCTCATGTTTCTATTAATCACCGTACTTTCGTTTTCGTCTGCGCCACATATGAGTTTCAATACATCTCATGTTTCTATTAATCATCGTAAAGGCATATAGGCACGGCTGTGAGAGCCGTTTCAATACATCTCATGTTTCTATTAATCAAGCTGTGGAGCTGATGGGGCACGCCGACCTAAAAAGTTTCAATACATCTCATGTTTCTATTAATCCAAGGCCATCTGGCACTTTCGCTTTTCCCATTATACCATAAACATCAGGAAATGTCCCTTTTTTACCGTTTTTTTACCAGGTGATTTGCATGTATCCTTTTTTGTGCAGGAAAATGCCATTTCTTCGCATATTTACAATGATTTTCGTAATAACTGTTGATGATTCGCCTGGTAAAATCAGATGATTAAGTCCTCGCCTGTTGATTTGTCACGCTTCCCTAATAGGGATTCGCCAAACACGTTGTCGTTCATCAGTTTAATGATACATACGAAATCTTCATCCGCATTGATTACTTTTTTCAAGTCATTCTCCAGCGCAATCAGCTTTGATGGTGTCGTGTCGCCACGGAATACCGAGAACTGAAAATGGGAAAGATATTTTTTACATACCTTAAAGACTTTCTGGACTCTTTTTTCGTTGACATCATAAAAAACAAACGCATAATTGTAATTTATTTTTTTCTTGTTCCTCTCCATTTATTCCTACATATTTGTCTTAATTGAAAATGGGACAAATTCCTTTCCTTCCAAAATAAACTTTATAAGCTTGTAACAATCCAGTTTCATTGCCGTTCTGTATGTAATTTTACGTTTCAGACGTTCATGGTAAAAAACCGTCTCAAGTCTTTGTTCAAATGCCTCAATAAATATTTTACGCCCATCCTCATTCAGGATGCAGTAATTTACTTTCTTTTCAAAGTGCTTCTCCACCTGTAGTCTTTTGTTATTCACCAAATCAAAAATAGTCCGGTAAACAATCACAGGCTTAAAAACCTCACACATATCCAGACTCAGCGAAAAGCGTCCCTCAGATGGTTCATGCAAAAAGCTGATTCGCTGATCCAGATGCGTTCTGTAAATAGTAGAAACGGTTTTCGTATAAAGAAGTGTATTTCCAAAAGAAATCAGCGCATTAATCGGGTTATCGGGCGGGCGCTTCACTCTTTTGTTCATTACAAAATCTTCGGGGAGAAAGTATTTAAAATTAGAATAAAACCTTGCCCAGGCTTCACCCTCAACCGACATTACTTCTGCTATTGTCTGCGCGGAATCCACACACTTGTGAAATTCTTTCCGAATCCAGTCGGCCGTCGGTTTAACCTCTTTTTTATCATGCTTGTAATAATGGTAGAGGATTTCATAAATGTTATCACCAATTCCATGTACAATGGCTTTCGCAATGTCCGTTCTCTGATTTTCAAACGCCTTCACCTGTTTTATCAGTAATTTACCGCTGCAGTACTGGTCTCTTGGATAATATGTACCACTGTATGAGCCATAATAATTGAAGAAATGCATTATTACATGATTGGATGACAGAAAATCCAACAGCTTTGTATTGACGTTTACCTCATTCAGACAGTATATTTCTTTCGTATTTTCAATTGGTATGTACACATTTTTCCCATCTTTCCGAAAGCACAGTGAATTGTCCTTTCTTGTCAGCTCTCCACATGACATAATATATCTTGTACTTCCCATTGTCCCTCCCCTTTAGATAAAACAGTATTCATAGTAGGAACATTTCTTACATCCTGGTTTTTCCACCGCTTCCGGTACTGTTTCGGATGACAGCAATTCCTCTATCTGCAATATTATCTGCTCCAGCTCCGTTTCCTCTGCAATGCCCAGTTCAAGAACCATGACCATCTTCTCCGTCTTGTTCTTTTCCTCAAACACAAGCTTTCCTTTTCTTACCAGTCCCTTATCCTTTAAGACTTTTAAATAATAATATAACTGCCACTTCGCAGCCTCGACATCTGCATCTGATTTTTTTATTTCTGTCAGATATTCTGCCGTCAGCCTGTCCAGCCTGATATTGTCAATCGCAATTTCAGCCGACTCATTTTCCTGCGCTTTCACCTCATGTATCACCCGCCCTATCTGCACAAGCTCACTATTATCTTCAAGATTTAACCGGTTTCCGTGCAGATAGCACTGCCTTTTGCAGTGGAAATAGTAATTCATTAACGTTCCGTTGACACGCATGTTTCCCCTCCATCCAAAAGTGTTGCGGCAAACTCTTATATCTCAATAAAAAGCCCTCCCTTGTTCTCAAGCTTCGCCTTGTCCAATCGGCCATCGACGAAAAACGCCGCGCCGTCCTCAATGTAATAGAGCTCGCCTACCCTGTCAGAATATGTTATATCCGAACTCTTTTTGATCTGGTAAATGAAAAGATTGAGTTTGCTTCTGATTTCAGACAACAGTACACGAAACTGTGCATAATCTTCAGTCGGGTGCGTCAGTATTTCCTTATATTGCTGCCAAATCACCCTCCCATCTACTGTTTCCCCATTCGTCAATACAATCGACCTCGCCAAAAACACAGACATGCGCCAGTTATCCTCGTCAATGAGCTGCATCCTCTCATTTATTTTTGGAAAATCCAGCAGCCCGACTTCATCTGCAAATGCTTTCATCCCATCAGAATCAGATGCCTGGTTTCTATTTTTCCTGATAATGCCCATCACCCTGCCATAATAGTCAGAAAAATTTTTATCATTTAGAACCCGCTGCATATCTTCATTTTGCAGAGTCAGTTCTTCGCTGATTCTATAGTCCGAGTCACCATAGATGCGCCTGGCAGGATAAATGTCAAAAAAATACACCTTACCTTTCCTTCGCGCGTTCCTGTTGATTCTTCCCATGAATTGTTCCTCACTGTCCAGCGTGCTGATATCCTTGTATCCGATATCCATGTCAATGTCCACACCCGCTTCAATGACCTGCGTTGCAACCAGAATATAACCGCGGTCAAATTTTTCTGTCCGAATGCGCCGTAAGATTTTTTCCCGGTCAACTGTGTTATCATCGCCTGTCATGCGGTCAATGACGGCATCAAGCCCCTCATCTGATGCCAGCTTGTCATAAAAGCGGTATGCCATCTCCTTTTGAATAAACTCTATCAGTATTTTTTGGCGGTTTTGTGCCTGATTCTTTACATGTTCAAAGAGCTCCTCCTCGTCAAACGCTTTGTCCTTTAGCAATTCATAGGAAATAACAACCCTGTTTTGGAATCTGCCATCCTGAAAATAAAGATCCCTGTTCCGAATAAGCTGATTTACCCGTTCACGCTTTCCAGTCAGTACAGTCATATTGGGAAGTGTGGCAGACATAATGAGTACCTTGCAGTTGAGAAATCTGCAAAAATATTGGAGAAATGTCATCATCTCCGCCCAGATTGCATTCTTGTAGCTCTGAATTTCATCCAGCACAATGACACTTCCCACCAGCTGGTGGAAGCCAAAGAGTGCTTCCCTGTGTGTATCAAACATCGTCTGAAAAAGACTTACGTGTGTCGTCAGAATAATCGGGTAGTTCAGAAACTGTCTGTCCAGCAGTGACTTGCTCCAGTCGCATTCCCCCCAGTTATCCTCAAATTCTTCCTTGTTACGCGAAGTACACGCATCGCGTTTGATTGGTGTGATGGAATTGACGACAGCCGTCTTTTCAAGAATCTTCTGCCCGCAAAACATTTCCTCCATACTGGCTTTATTCTGCTCCACAAGATTGTTAAACGGATAGACGTAAAAAATCTTGCCCATCCCTTTCTCTGCAAGCCGAAAGCTGCAGTGAAACCCGACATTGCTTTTTCCGCACCCGGTTGGAGCCTCCAGGAAAAAGATGTCCTCATCATCACCCGCTTCGAGATTCCGTTCTGCCTCATAAAAAAGCATATTTCTCAAATAGTTAATATCCTTGCCGTCATCCACTGCGCTTTCCGGATTAAATTTTCTGATTGCCTGCATACGGCTTGTCTTTTCAAATGCCGCCGCCATGTCTTCCCGTTCTCTGACAGAGCCAAAATATGTTATCTGCGTTCCTGTCACATATTCATTTGTCGCATAATAGTCACATGCCGTCAGCAGCGAAAATGCCAGTCTTGCATATGCATATTTTGCAAAACTTCGTTCCTCCGTCTCCTTCACGCTTTGCAGAATCCGCACATATTTTGAGACAGGCAGATTCGAAAATTTTCCGTTATATACCTGCCTGTATTGGTTTTGCCTGACCTGCGTGTCCATATTGTTTAATTTTCCGCCATCACGCAGTGCAAAGCAAAATGTGCGGAAGCTGTTCAGGTCCGAGTGATGCTTCATAATCAGATATGCATTGATGCAGACAATTTCATACAAAAATAATTTCTTTTGGGTGTCCATCTGCACATTTTTGAGCATCTGTTCCAGCTCTGCCATATAACAGTCCAGGTAAAAATACGCCGACAGGGCAGAATGATTCTGTTCACATAAATCTGGTATTTTTATTTCAGAAAATGCTTTGTTCTTCATGGCTTTCTGCTGAAATACCGGATTTATTTTTCCCGCATCATGAAATGTAATCATACCGCTCAGTGCCTGCCAGAACCAGTCTGCATATTGCCGTCCGCCATCTCCTGTCAGCACAGGCTCCAGTTTGTCAAAAGCATCGCGCATCCGCTCCTTATCCAGCAGCCGCAAAAAGTATTTCTGGCACCGGCTGGTATGTTCCTGCAGCGTCTCTCTTTGAGCATACACCTTCGAATCCGTGTGCGCATAGACAGGATGGGTGAAATTCAGTACTGTTGCAAGCTCCATTCTAGTCTCCTTAGTAGAACATGATTTGTTTTCCGCCTATCTCCCAGACAGGTTTCTCAATTGCCCCCAGCGTCATATTGGTAAATACAAATTTTTCCAGCACATACTGATTTGTGTCCGCGTCAAGCCGTATAGGCAGCGCCTCCTCATATTTAAACGGATTCTCAGCCCCGCCAAACAAATTGGCATCGGCATCAATTACTGCCTTACTTTTGGGGAAAAGACAGTCCAGGGAATCAGGATTTGCAATGCTCCTTCCCTCATCCGCCATCACATGGGCAATGTCCGCCGGATGGTCATTTTTTCCGAGATAGGGAATATAACTACACCTTTTTTCCAGCATACAGTCTGCCAGCCTCTTTGCCTCGTCACAATCCAGCAGGACAAAAATATCCCAGGAAGGCTCCTCGAGCCACTGCTCCTTTACAATCAGGTTCCCCCCCTGCTCGCGGGAGGCATACCCGACCGAATTATTATAGCTGGTTATCCTTTTGGGAAAATATCCCCTGTCGGCATTGGGCGATATGCTGATTTGTAGTCCTTTCAGGTTTTGATAGTATTGCGGGTATACGTCTGACGCTTTCATCTGGCTGTATCCTCCATACCCCAAAACAGCACCAAGCAATCCGATTAACGCAGGCTTATGTATCTGACCATATGTATAATAATGGATGGCATTCACATCCGGCTTCTTGAACATTGCCTGTTTTCCCGACAATGTAAACTTTAAAATATCCATAGTCATCCTCTTGCCGCCGTCCCATAAATGCGGGCGGGCGCGTAAATATCAGATTTTACAGTTCCTTGCTTGTAAAAATGTGGTACATTTTTACCGCCGGAATGTCAGTCTCTATCATTGTCGTGTACGGATTGTAATAAATCTCCACGTTCCGTATTTTTGCGCCAAATTCGCGCAGCAGACTGCCGCACATGACCCGAATCACATTTTTATCTGCCTTATGGTGTTCAAACACAATACTTTCTGCCAGGCTGGGAAGGTACACATCCTCCTGCGTCTCAACAAACAGTCCGAATTCATTTTCGCATCCGGCTTTTGCGTTTGTTGCAAAGGAAGTTGCCGCACACAGCGCTGTCTGTTTAAATTTCCGATAGTCTTCTTCCGTATATCCCTGTGTCACTCCCAGTTCCACATATTCCTGATATACCTTTGGGTTTATGGAAAACGGATAAAAATAATGTGCTTCGTCACTCACGATCTTTGTGCCGAGCGAGGAATTCCTTGCCTCCTCACCATCCTTGCTCTTTTGCGATGCAGTTGCATCCCTGAAAGGAGAAAGGATTTGCTGCTCCTGTGGCATACTTTCCTTATATTTATTAAAGCCCTGTCCGAACTGTACCGCACCTGTTATTGAGATATTACATCCCTTCTCCGCAAAAGTTGCCCCAAAATTTTTGACATCAACTGCACTGAATAAGTTTGACAAAACATTCCTGACATCCCTGACATCCTCTGTATGAAACAGCTGGATATAACGCTCCATCAGCGTCCGGGGCACCAGGCTGACACTCCCTTTTTTATCTTCTATTGTTGTCACGGACTTGATATAGATTACCTTGTCCCCATTTTCATTCCACATTTTTTTCATGGGGTACTTAAAAGCCTTGTCACTTCCAAATATATCGCCTTTTGACGTAGTTTTGGGATATCCGCTAAAATCGGCATTCCAGTTTGCCATAACCGAAGAAATCCCCATAACACCATACACTCTCTGATTCATCATCTCGTATCTCCTCCTATTTTTCTTTTCATGGACGCCCTGCGCAGGCAGCCTTAGCCGTCCATTTCCTTTCCGCGTCCACGTACATAAAAAGCGCTGTTTGCAGTCAGCCCGGCAATCAGCTCCCTCTGCATGACCTTTTCGCAGGAAGGCTTATAGGTCATGATATGGCTGATGACATTTTTTGCCCGTGTTCCTCGTTCTGCATCAATTGCATAATTGTATCGGATAAACATCTGCCCCAGCTTCTCCTTTATCTGTTCGTCACTTTCTGCGTTGAGGAACTGGTTTGCAATCGACAACGGTTTCTTTGCCGCCTTGGACAGGGACAAAAAGTACCCCACCATCTGACCAACCGCATAGTAATACTCATTGTCGGAAAACTCCCAATCCTCTTTCAGCATGTCAATATGTTCCTGAAACGACTCCTGTATTTTTCCCATGCGCTCCTCCTTTTCATGATTGCCATTCAAATAATCCTCCAGCGAAAGCATCAGATTCAACTGCGTTCCGGCGCGGTACAGATGTCCGCCTGCAATATTATTTTTTATCAGTTTTACCGCCATCTCCTGTATGACATCCTCCATGTGGCACCGAGGTGTTCTGTACAGCCAGGCAAACAGCCTGCTGCGGTACGTAAGCATAATATGTTTCAGTCCCCCATCCATCGGCGGCAAATCCATCGGATCCGTAAAGTAATGGTATCCAAGATATCTGTCAAAAAAAACTTCATCAATCAGCGCTCCAAGCTGCGACGTTTCTTCATAAGCCCCATACCAATTCTCATCCCCGCCGCCTTTCACCATTTGCTTAAAATGAAACGTCCTTGCCAGATTAGGTGACACATCCATTACAACATCACTGTCCAAAATCTCGACTTCTTTTCCCTTTTTAATCCGGAGATACAATCCATCGGTGACATCCGGAAGCTCCTTTGCCTTATCCGGAACAGCCTTTATAGCCTCTTTTTCAAAGTCAACATACACATTTACATTTCCCTTGCATGCATGTCCCCACAGGAAGTCAAAAAACTGTCCCTGAAGGATGACCGCATCCATATTTATCAGATATGGCGCCGGTGTTTTCCTGGTCTTGTTCTCAAGAAATGGTTTCTTTGCATTGAGACCCAGATTGTTGCTCGGCATCCCCAGAATTGCACTGCCGTTTGTCACATTGTAGTCATTGTTATTGTAAATGTTGGGGATGACATACCGTTTGTTTTCCTTTTCATACAGCTCTTTGGTTTTTTTCACATCATCATATACAAAAAATAACTTGAGATAATTTTTTCCTGACAAATCGGCAGGCAGGACTGCCGGGTTTGCCAGCCATTCCCGTATCCATCCGCGTATTTTTTCAACCGTCTCACAGTCAGGTTCCCCAAGCTCTGCCACTGCCTGACGGTACAGCTTCTTTGCATTCGGTTTTGTATATTTCATTTCCGGTGCAGAGAGCGTATTGTAATAGCCGTCAGCAACGCTATCTGTCAGTTTCTTTTCCTTTATGCTGTCTTTCTTTACAAAAAAAGAATACATATTGTTGGAATGAATCACTTTTTTTGTGTCGACAGGCTTATTCATCTCTATCAGCTTGCTGTTGTAATCCAGATATCTTATATAGTTGTACCACTCGTCATTCTTGCCATGTAGCTCCCCGCTCTTCTTGTCATACATGATTTCCAAAATGTATTTACTGGAAAATCCCCTGTCCATATTAATCAGGATGTAAGTACCATCCTTGGGAATATAGTTGTCCACAAGCAGTTTCATCCTGCGTTCCAACATGGTACAGGTCTCATCCGTCCCTCCCATTTGCACGTGGCCGGCTTCGGAAATCAGCATTTTTTCAAAAACATCTATCGCATCATATAACACACAATCCCTCCATTTCTTACCACAATCCCATGCTTATAAAAACCGGAAGCCAAGGAAGCCCATTCCGCGGGGGCTCATTGTTCCCGCCCCATTAGCCAGCGCAAAACGCATTACTTTCTGCGCCTCCACATCATCCGATATCTGCATTGCTATCTTATCGCCCAACAGGGTAATGCCTTTATAGGAAACCCCTATTGCACATTTGTTTTTGAGCTCTATCTGGTCATAAAGGGTTAAATTTTCTTTTACCTTTTCGCCCATATAGACCTCATATTGATGAATCAGCCCTGATGTCAGCTCCTGTTCAAATCCCTCAAGTGATACCCTGTCACGCCAGTAGCCTCCCCCGCCTGAACTTTTTAAGATAACCGGCGTAAGCGAGTATACTGATGCAATTGGTCTCTCTGGAATTTGCCGTACTGTCCTCATAAGCCCCTTGACCGTATCCGTTTTATGGTCAGCTATTCCATCCATCAGATAGGACAGCAGTTCCTTGTCCACAGTCCGTATTCTGAATTGATATACCTGGTCTCCCTTATAGACCTTCATCCCCTTTTCAATTTTTATGGGTAAGTCAAAACAGTATGCCTTTGTTTTTGTTTCTTGATGAAAGTCATAAAAATGCTTGTCCCCAGCCAGATAGCTGTCAATGTAATTTGCCATCACACCATATATCAGCGGGACGGGAACATCTTTTATTATGTAAATGCGAATGGTAATTTCATATAGTTCCATTTCTTCCTCCGTGTGTGCTCCTTTAATACTCTGTTAACATGATACACCTTTTGGAAGAATCTGTCAAGAATTAATTCTAATTAATATTAACATTTGAGAATTAAGCAGATAACAAAGCAAAAAATTGATATTTACATTATTTCAATACATCTCATGTTTCTATTAATTATCAATTCTTTACTTTGTCATTTCCATTTTACAACAGCAATGTACATTTCGCAAATAATAAATGCAAAACTTGCTTTAAGCTTCTGTTATATCCCATCCTGATTTTTCATTTATACTTCCCTTTTCACCCAAAACTCCGATTTCCTCAATAAAAAACTCATCCATTGCACAGCGTCCGGATGTGTACACCAGCAGCGCAAATTCACTATAATACCCCAATCCGGCGTCCCGCAGTATCATTCCGATGTTCTGCCGGTCGGGCGGAACGACGCGCTCCTTAACAAACTGCCTTGCCCATCTGTCCTCGATTTCCCGGATTCCCTTTCTGGCTAAAATTCCCAGAATCGCCGGCAAATTATCCGGATTGACAGATGCCGGAATCGAGACATGGTACACATCTTTTTCCTCATCATAAGACAAAACCGCGCACTCTTTCTCCGACGAATCACATCCGTTCTCCTTAATCAAAAAACTTCGCAATGTTATCCCTTCTTTCCTGAATCATTTCCACAACACAGTCCCAGTATTGATGCGGAACTGCTTTTTCGGACGACTGCATCAGTCCTTGCAGTCCCCCGAGCAGCACATTTCCGCCAATATCGGCTGTTTTTACAAAATCCAGCATCTCCTTCGGAACCAGCCTTAAATTTTCGATAAGTGACATACTCCCTACAAAATTATTGACCGGACCATCCTTTAATCGGTTAAACTGCTCCATTTCCATGCCATCACTATAACAGGAAAACAAAAGAGACAACCCGTTGTCAAAAACAGGCGCCAGCCGATACACCCCGTTCTTTTCCAGCACCTCAATATTGGCACCGTGACGGTCTCGGTTACATATCAGGTAATCAAGCAGGAAAACCTCATAAAAATACTGCTCCAGATGATTGTCCAGTATAAAATCCCAGATAGTTTCATCGGTACGCTTATTGATCTCATAGTACGTTTCAAATGCGAGCTTATGCTCCCCTGCTGCTTTAAAGTCCTCGGATTTTGTAAGCCATGTTTCGTATGTTTTATTGTCTATATTCACAAGCGCATGGAGTAAGTCATAGTGCAAATGCGGAATATTGATCGCATCTGCAAGGTTTCCTGCTATTATCTCGTTAATGCACTCATGCCCATATATTCCCCTCACTGTATCAAAATTCGACAGCTTGTAATAATACTTTCTCCCATCAAGCTCCTCATACGACTTCAGGAAGCTTCCTGCTGTTCCGGACGAATTTCTCGAAAGTGACCACGATAAATGTGTAAGATCGACGATATCATTATAAACCATCTGCCACACTCCGTTCTTTTTTAATCACCATTGGCGATAAATTATTTTAGATTTCATAAAATAACATATTACTTCGAGTATACAACAAAAAAAAATTTTTTCATAGTCCAAATTATCCTCTTGACAATTTGTGTCTACAATTGTAAACTAATATTGACTACATAAGTAGTCAGCGACATCGAACGAACTATTGCTATGCATGTACAGAAAAAGTGTTGCAAACCGCACACAATTTTTACGAAGCAAGGAGATTTCACATGGATAAAAAAATAATGGTATCGGATTCTGAGCTGGAAATACTCGAGGTTCTGTGGGCGGCAGAAAATCCCCTGAACGCGGCGGACATCCGCAATGCCTTAAACGAACACAAAAGCTGGGAGCGCACCACCGTCCTCACACTGATACAGCGGCTTGTCAAAAAGGGCGCCGTTTCCCAGGAAAAACAAGAGGTATATTATTACAGCCCCTGCATTGCGCGCGAGGAGTATGTGCGGGCAGAAACCAAAAGCTTTATCGACAAATTTTTTAAGGGCAGTCCCAAAAACCTTGCCGCCGCACTGGTTGACAGTGACACCCTGACCAAAAAGGACATCGAGGAGCTGCGCGATTATTTCAACCGAAAACTTTAACGTACTGTTTCAAAAGGAGGAAATCCACTATGAGTAATTTCATCATAACACAGCTTTTTATGGGCGTGCTGTCCATGTCGCTGACCGCCGCCTTGATTGGTCTGGTTCTTACAGCCATCCGCCCTTTTACTGAAAAGTATTTTTCCCCAAAATGGAACTATTATATCTGGCTGCTTGTCGTTGTGCGTCTGGCGGTTCCGCTGTGCCTTGAAACAGATTTCCTGCACATGCTGAATCTCCGTGCAACTATCGGACAGTCGCAGCCTGCTGCCTCTACCGAAACAATCAAGGACATTTTAGGAGACACAACAGCAACTGCCTCTGTCGAAATTATGTCGGACATTTCCAAAGAACCAGACACAATCGCCTACTCCGGAACAATGTCGGACATTTCCAAAAATCCAGACATAGCTGCTCCTGCCTACTCCGGAACAATGCCGGACACTTCCCAAAAATTTGACGCAGACACGCCCATCACAGACAGCACAAGGCAGGATAAGAGCAAGTGCCATAGCATCACAGGCAAGCAGTACAGCTCCGTTTTCTCTGTCACAGGCTTCCTGACAGCCGCCGCATATTTATGGCTTTTCGGCACAATCGCCGCCCTTTTTATGAAGCTATGGAGCTATCACCGTTTTCAATCCGCTATCAGGAAAGAGCGCGTGCACATAACGAACCGCAGTATAACCTACATGGAAAACACTTTCTGCACAAAGCTTGGCATACATAAACCACCTGTTCTTTATGAGAGTACCACCGTTTCCGTCCCCCTCACCATCGGATTACGGAATCCGGTCATTGTGTTTCCGAAAAATGTTGTCTGCGATGATTCACGTGAGACAGGAAGTAACAGTCAGGACATGACTCAAATCCAGCTGATACTGCACCACGAGCTGATTCACGTGGCAAGAAAAGACCTTCTGTACAAATGGGTATATCAGGTTCTGCTCTGCATCCACTGGTTTAATCCGCTGCTGCGTTGGTTCGGCAGGCAGATAAACTGCTGCTGTGAGCTCTCCTGTGACGAAGCTGTCCTTCTCCGTCTGACGGACGCCGGAAGACAGATGTACGGCAATATCCTCCTGGACACCGCGGCGCACAGCATCGGCAGTAAAAGCACTGCCTTTACCACAACCCTGCTGGAAAATAAAAAGGACTTGAAAAAGCGGCTTGACAGCATTCGAAACCACAAAAAAAGAACACGCTTCCAGCCTGTACTCTCTGTATGCACTCTTGTGATTGTACTTTCGCTCTCCGCATGCAGCGGCATCAGGATTAGCATAAATGACAGAAACACGCCAAAAGGGCAACCCGGCAGTGATGCCTCAGATGAAAATAATGGTCTGCTCACACAGATACCATTCCCTGACGAAGCAGGCGACATGTTAACCGATTGGGGGAAAACTGTCATCCCCTCCGATGCCGGACGGAAAATCTATGACAACGACTCGCTGATTGCAGGAGATGATTACCCCGAAAACTGGAGTGCCTGGCTCTATGACGATTGGGATCCTGCATATGGAAAACATATTGACGCGTCCGGAATGATACTACATGGATCCCTCTCCATTGTTATCGCATATGCCAGCCAGGATGTTGAGATAGACATCACTTCAGCCTTTGATATTTTTGAAGGAAAATTTAAGCTTGTACACATTGCACCGGACGGAAGCGTCACGGCAATAAATGAATCCGGAGCCGAATCGAAGCAAACCATCACCCTGAAAAAAGGCAGAAATGCAATAAAAATAGCAGGACAGGACGCAAAGGTGAAAAAGCTTGCAATTGACATAGACGGTCTGAAAAAATCCGGTCTTGACAAAGTGTATTATTCCGCGAGCGAGGAAGAGACGGCACAGATCATGGATTCCTTAAAAACAGGGGCGCCAATTGACAAAGACAAGGCGGTAAGGAATCTATCCATACTGCCCGGCAGCCGGAACGACATAAGCGAAATTTTCCATTCACTGTTAATTTCGCGCGCTGTGTTTACCGCCGATGATTTCCATTGTTTCTTCATGTACTCTGACAGGGAACTCTCCGCTAAATACCTTGTAGAAGCAATCGAGGACGGATATCAGTCGCCGCCCGACGCCGAATCAGCCTCCATCATACTGCCCTACATGGACAAACAGTACAAGGTCAGGCTGTTCAGGCAGCTTCCTCCCGAAACCTTTTATGATACATTCGCGGAAAGCCTTCCCTATCTGGACGAAAATCAAATTCAGGAATGCCTGACCGATTACATCCAGAAAGGTGGTGCGCTGACAGACGCTGATTTTTCACAAATTACGCATTATCTAAACGAAACCTCTATCAAGGAGCTTCGTAAAATGCAGTCCGGAATCGAGTAGGAACGATTTATCTTTCCGCTGCATGGGATACCTGAAAAACGAGCAGGATTCACCCTGCTCGTTTTTCAAGCTCATTACTGCTGTATTCTTTCCAGAAACAGTTCCCCATTCACCGGTCTGGAATAATAATATCCCTGAAAGAAATCGCACCCAAGCTCCGTCAAAAGCCGGATATGATCCTCGTTTTCCACGCCCTCTGCCACCAGCTCCATTCCCATCGCCTTGACCATCGCCATCGTGTATTTCAGCGCGTACATCGCCTTCTCATGCATTGATACCTATCAGACAAGGATCTTCTCGCTTTTAATCTGGAGCTGGTGTCCTCCGTAATGGATTTAATCACGATGTACACGATTGGCAATCCAATGCAAAAAACGGACAGTGACGCAGTTGTCCATGCCCGATTTTCAGATACTATTTATTTCGCGTTTGCCGGCTCAATGTTGATGGTCTTTCCTTTAATCTTTACATTTTTCATCGCCGCAAGCACATCCGCCGCATTTTCTTTCGGCACCTCCACAAAGGTGTACTTGTCATATAGGTCTATCGCTCCGACAAGGTTTCCGGGAATGTTCGCCTCTCCTGCGATGGCGCCCAGAATATCCTTCGGCTTCACCTTCTGCGCCTTCCCGATGTTGATAAACAGGCGCACCATCCCTTCTTCCTCCGCACCGGTATTCTCAAACGCATACTCCGCATTGGCTGCGCTTCCCTCGTTTAACTGTCCCATGTACATCTTCAGGAACGCCGCGGCAATGTCCATCGCCGTGTAATCAGACTCGTTAATCTGCTTCTCAATGGTGTTAATCATCGAAGTCAGATCCTCCTCCTCAATGATATTCCCGATTCTGTCCATGACCTTCTCTATCTTAATCTGGTTCACATCATTGAGTGACGGCACGGGCATCGCATATATCTTGGTCTTGCAGTAGCGCATGATGTCCTTTAGCTTGTAGACCTCCTTCCCCTTTACAAAAGTGAAGGAACGCCCCATGCGCCCCGCACGCCCTGTACGTCCGATGCGGTGCACATAGTACTCGTCATCCTGCGGAATGTCATAGTTAAACACCGCCTCCACATCATCCACATCAATCCCGCGTGCCGCGACATCCGTCGCAATCAGGATATCGGTCTTGCCGCTGCGGAAACTTTTCATGACGCGGTCGCGCTGTGCCTGGCTCATGTCGCCGTGAAGCCCTTCCGCAAAATATCCCCTGCCTTTTAAAACCTCCGTCAGGTCATCCACCATCTTTTTCGTGTTGCAGAACACAAGGGAAAGCTTCGGCTCATAGTAATCGAGCAGGCGGCAGAGTACCTCGACCTTATCCTTGCGCTTTACATCGAGATAGTATTGTTCAATTTTGGGAACGGTAAGCTCCTTCTTGACCACCTTTATCAGCTTCGCATCGGGTTTCTGGTAATTTCTTGTGATATCCAGAATCGGCTGCGGCATGGTTGCGGAGAAAAGAATCGTCTGCCGCTCCTCGTTTGGTATGTACTGCAAAACCGTCTCGATATCCTCACGGAAGCCCATATTGAGCATCTCGTCCGCCTCGTCGAGGACAATCGTATCGACATAGTCGCAACGGATGGTCTTGCGGCGCAGATGATCCATCACACGCCCCGGCGTTCCTATGATAATCTGCGTCCCCTTCAGTGCACGAATCTGTTTGCTGATGTCCTGTCCGCCATAAATCGGAAGGACCTTGATTCCGTGCATATACTTTGCAAGCTTGCGTATTTCCTCCGCCGCCTGTACCGCAAGCTCCCTTGTCGGGCAGAGAATCAGCGTCTGCGGGTGCTTGATTTCCTTCTTTGCTTTTTCCAGCACCGGAATGCCGAATGCTGCCGTCTTTCCTGTACCAGTCTGCGCCTGGCCAATAATGTCTGCCCCAGTCATGGCAATGGGGATTGCCTTACTCTGTATGGGAGATGCCTCCTCAAAGCCCATTTCCTTTACTCCCCGGAGAATTTCAGGGCTTAGATTCAGTTCATTAAATTTTAACGTTTCCATATGTTTCCTTTCCATATCCATGTGAACAATCGAGCAGGGGAATTGTTTCCCCTGCTCGTATGTATAAAAACAACTTATTTATTATATTTTTTTTCGTAGGCAAAGTCAATAGTTTTACCAATTTTTCTTCCACATAGAATACGTTTCATTTCGGATTTCACAAATGCAGGCTTGTATGGCCGGACAATGTAACCTGCCGCCCCTGCCTTTCTGCACCGTGAAATGACACTCTTGTCATAATTGTCAATGACAAACAATACCGGCGTGGTATCACCTATGATTCCCCGTATCTTCGCAAGCGCGTCCAATCCGTTCATGTCCGGCATGTCCATGTCCAGAATAATCAAATCCGGCTCCGTCTGACGCTTCAGGTGCAGGAGTGCCTGCCCCATTGAAGTCAGAAGGCTGAGATCGTACGCGTTCTGCAAAAACCCCCGGAACGACTGAAGGTTGATGAGCATATCGTCAATTATCATTACGCGGAATTTTTTAAAAGGGGTCAGCATCTTGCGGCGCTCGGCCTCCTCCACGCATGGATCCATAACGATCTCGTTCGAGCCGTGTAAAATCGTAAGATTATAATTTTTCTGCTGCTGCATGTCAATCATGGTGCCGTCCAAAAGCCGCAGAAGCGGTCTTAAATTCCGGGTTCCTGCATTCTCCACGATGATTCCTTCCCTGCCGTCCGAGAGCCTGACCTGTGTCCCCTTTGGGTAAAAAGGCACATACAGCAAAAGCACCTCGACCACCTTCGGGTCAAACATAATGCCGCCTGCCCCCATCATAAACTCACAAGCCTCGTACGGCGAGTACGGATTTTTGTATGGGCGTTTTGACACAAGTGCGTCATAGACATCTGCCACATGCAGAATCTTTGTAAAAATAGTCATGCCATCGCCCTCGATGCCGTCAGGATATCCGCTGCCGTCCACATTTTCATGGTGGTAGAGTACCGCTGCTTTTACCTGCGCCGAAATATCCCACCGCTCCTTTATAATCTCATAGGAATTCTGCGAGTGCTGTTTCATTATTTCGTATTCCTCGTTGGTCAGCTTTCCCGGTTTGTTGAGAATCTCCGGCGGAATGACAAGCTTTCCCATGTCGTGAAGCAGACCTGCCATCACAAGCTGTTCCAGCGACTCCGCGTTCATTTTCAGCCCGAATCCGATGATGCATGCGATAACTGCCACATTGACCGAATGGGCATATGTATATCCGTCAAAGCATCTGAGGTCAGTCAGGTCAAGGGTCAGCGATCCTTTGTCCAGTATCTGGTCCACTATTTTTTTCGCGACACCCTTGCAGCCGTCAACGTCACTGTTGCGCACATTAAACAAGCCCTCCGTGCGCAGCTCCGGGGTGATTATCGGCTCTATTTGAATGTCCTCTGACAGCTCGTCATTGATATACACGCCGTCAAATCCATACTCTCCGAGCCTTTTGATATAGAACGCCGACAAAATGCTTCCACTGCATATCAGCGTATGTCCATCAGCGTCATACATATTGTATGCAAGGCGCATGCCTGGTCTGGCATCATTCATCTTCATATAGCGCATTGTAACGTAATTACTCCTATTTCCCATTCTATAGCTGCATTGTTGTCCAAAAAACAGATAGATATCTATTACAAATATTCAACAATGCATAATAGAATTATACCTAAAAATTCGTGCAAAATCAACAATTTTTATTTCCTGCTTGCACATTATTTCATATTCCTATAAAATTTTTAATGATATTATAAAAAGTAAGGAAGAAAACATGCAGATTAAGCGGATATCCATTTTAAATGAGTTTGAATGCACTGGCGCCCAATGCCCTGCAAGCTGCTGCCGCGGATGGAAGGTTCCCATCGAGCGTGACATGTACCTGAAATACCTGACCGAAAAAGGGCTCTTTGGCACACTGCTGCGGTGCTCCATTGAAAAGAAAGAAGACCTTGTCGCTTTCCGCAGCACATTCCACGGCTGTCCGTTCTGGGGAATCGACCACCTGTGCGGAATCCAGAAAAAACACGGCACGGACTACATGCCAGCCGTATGCATACAGTTTCCAAGACAGCTGTATAATCTTGATTTTTTCTGTGAGGAAACACTTTACCTTGCCTGTCCGGAAGCAGCAAGGCTTTTTCTGGTATCCGCCGCCGGGGAAAAAGCCTTTGACTTTACCGTGTGCGAGGGCAGCGCCGGATATGAAGTCAACACGACAAACGACGACAGGGCGTTTCTGGATTATCTGCTGTATGCGCGGGAAGAGCTTGCGGCGCTTGTCAGAGACGGAATGCGTTTTGACAGCATGGCAATTCTGGATTATGGACGCGATGCGCAGAATGCCTGCCTTGGCGGGAAACCGCTCCCCAGCCCCCGGACTTACCAGTCTCCGGACTGTTATGTCATTGGCATCGAGCGGATGAACAAGCTGTTTTTCAATGGCTTCTACCACCCAAGCCTCAGAACCCTGTCCCCATTTTTATACAGACTCTGCCAGAAATATATCCGCAGGTTTGGCATGTTCGGCAGACGAAATCCTGCTTGCGCAGACCAGAAGCTGCACGACCTGACAAAAAACCTAAAGCAAAAAGTACCGCATCTGGACAACCTCCTGAATCGGTACTATGAATACTATCTGTTTACCAGCTTTCTAGACATATTTGAAGACTACAGCTTCTCGAAGCACCTTGTTTTCGGTGTTGCCAAGACTGCCATGCTGCGCCTGTTCCTTGCCCTTTACGCGGAACGCAAAAAGCAAATCGGCACCCATGAAATCGCAAAAATCATCGCCGTATATGAAAGAAGGGCACCCCAGATCGAGGATGCCCTGAAGATGCTTTAATGACGCGACATAAAAATTTCCCGTCCAAGCTCCACCAGTATGAGGAGCGTGACCGGTCCCAGTATGACACCGCCCAGCCCATAATATATGATGCCGGCATACACGGATATCAGGATGGCAACCGGCGAGAATTTCAGCCCATTTCCCAGCAGCCGCGGTTCCAGGAATTCCCTGATCATCACGCAGGCAAGATATGTCAGCAGGATAATCACGCCGCTTCCTATCCTGCCCTTCAAAAAACTCACGACCCCGATGGGTATCAGCACGATGCCTGTCCCGATAAATGGAAGGAAATCCATGAATCCGGCGAGGACGCCATAAAACCATGCCTCTGACGTGCCGCCAAGGTACAGGCCAATCATTGCCGTGACACTGATACATATCAAAATAATAGTCTGGGTTTTCAGATATGTTTTTACCATGTTCCCAAGTTTTTTTCCAATGCGCAGGATGATTGACAGAATATGGTCAATTGCCGGCTCAATCGCTGCGAGGTTCAGAAGCCCCTGCTGCCAGCCTTCTATTTCCCTTGCAAACAGCACAACGCAAATAAAGCTTACCACCACGAAAGTGCCAATGCGTCCCGCTACCGACAGATAGCGCAGGCTGCCGGAGAGCAGTCCGTCGCCCGACTTCGCAATGCATCCTCCAAGCTCTGTCAGCCGTTCCGATATCCACTGTTCCACAATTCCTTCCTGTATCTGGAAAAAATCCTCAATCCCCACACTCAGGCTTGTTATCATCTGGGATACGCTGTCCGTCCAGAAATCAGCGTCGCGGACAAACATTTTTGCCTTGCTGAGCAGAAATGTCCCGAGTCCCACAATAATCAGCGCCACAATCAGAATAATGGCAAACAGGATTCCCCCTGCCATAAACCCTTTCTGTCCCGTGTTCTTCCGCCCCCGGCAGAACCGCTGCAATGGTACCACAATCAGCAGCGCAACCAGGAGCGGGAGAAAATAAGGAAGAAGATACTTTATTGCCAGCAAAACTGCCACTGACGTCAAAATATACAATACAACCCTCTGATAGTCACTTCTTGCCAAAAAATCCATAAAATCACCCATTTTTCTTTCTTGTGACTATCATCTGTAATTCTGTCGTTTTTATGTATGCCGTAAACAAGTTGTACCGGGCGGTCAGTCTTTTTGACCGCCAGTATGCCGATTCATGGCAAGCTCGTTTGCAGGCTCAAATGATGCAACCGTAACATAGCTGCAATTTCCCGTAATGGTTTCCATCACCTTTAATTCCGCCTTAGCCACCGTATGCCCCTTTTCGCCAGGCAGATCTTCAAAGGATACGGTATTGCTGTAATTCCTGCTCTTGGGAAGCATGACTTCCTTTGTCTGCCCGTCACCAAGCGTCAGGACTGCCTTTAAGTTCTTTGCCTGCGCGCTGGTGTCCGCCTTCAGGACAAACGCATCTTCCGACTCCGTAATATCCAGGGCAAACTCGTCACTCTTTGTCGTGACCGTGCCCGCGACCTGTCTGTCCTCCTCAATATCGTTCAATGATGCATCATAGCCGATATCGGTGACCGCAACTGTGTACTCATATTCGGTTCCCGGCCTGAGGTCATTGATAAAGGTCAGCATGCCGCCCGTTGTGTTGCTGATGATAAAGCTCTTTTTGCCCTTTATCCATTCTTCCTGCCCCTTTTCCCTGTAAAATACATAGATGTATGAGCTGGTATTAATCGGATTGTTGGTGAGCATCGCCTTGATTGAAATATAGGAATAGCCGCTTCCCGCACTCACATTCGTGAGATTTCTGCCGTCCGTCTGCGTCAGCAGCTCCCCGGAGCACACGCCCTCAAGTGTCGCCGTCACCAGCGGATACTTCTCTTTGCTGATGCCTGATACATATTCATATATGGTATCCGCGTTGACATCATCGCCGAGGTAGCTTGTAAGCTCAAAATTGCACTCTGTCTGGCCGGCTTCAAGCGGTACGCTTCTGATGTCCCAGTCCTCCTGGTCTTTTTCCTTGAAAAACAGTATCAGGTATGATTCCGGTGCAACCTCGCCTTCTACCTGTGTCTGTATTGTAAGGTTATGGGCACCCGCCATCTGGTTTCCAACGCTCACGCGCACGCCGTCTATCTTCGCCTCAAATGTAAATGTATAGCTTCCGTACTCTTTTCCTTTGATATCACGGAAAGAAACCGTGTAGCTCCTGTCATCGACAAGACCTGTCAGTGTCCGTCCGCCTGTCTTGTATGACTTCGATGCGTACAAATTAAAGCTTGCGCCCTCTTTTCTGTACTCCCCATCTTCCTCACATATATACGAAAACAGGGTAATGTCCCTCTTGATATTTTCGGTCCTTCCATCGAGACTGACATTGTAGGTCACATAGTCTGCCATGCTGGCAGTCAGCTCGACATTCACCTTGGACTCTGTTGTATTGATAAGCTGGTACTGCGTATTGACCAGCGCTGTCCCCGCATAGAGCTCCCACTTCAGTCCATACTGGGTCTGCGGCGAAAGCGCAAAGTAATCCGCTGCCTGCACGGACACAGCATAATCTCCCTCCGCATCCAGCGCAATCCTGCTGGCAGCCTCGGCATAAAGCTTTGTCTCATCATTAAAATAATACAGCTTGACACTGTAAGCCGCACCTGGTGCCAGCTCCGATGTCCTCAGCCGGTATGAGAGAACGGAGTCGTATGCAGCAGTGTCATCCGTCATTTCGGGATGGATGCGCGCCTCGCCCATCTGGAACGTTCCACGCTTCACCACGCCGGCAACCCTGACTTCATACTCGTATTCGGCACCTTCCTGAAGATTGGTTACCGAACCCTTTGTCTCACCATTTCTTATATTGAATACTTTTACCTCATAATCACCGAGCGAATTTTTCATACGGTACTTTAATTTTCCGGCTGCATCTTCCGTATAATCCGCAATCCGAACTGTATAATCCGCCCTTGTCGGATTTTTGACGTTCTGCCGGATATCTGCTGTCAGTGCCTCCTCCGAAAACGGCGCCTGGCTGGTCTTTGCATCAAGCACCTTTTCCTTAAAATGGGCTGTATACCCGGGTTCGTTAATCCACATGGTAACACTGTACGGCGTGCTATGCTCCAAATCCGCTACCTGCGTCTCAATCGTCCACCGCTCACTTCCCTTTGTCGGTGCCTTTTCCATACCGGATGCAATCGTCTTTCCGGCTTCATCGGCAACCTCATAGCACAGATTGAAATACTCTGGGATTTTTCCATCAAACGAGGAAATGTTTGCCCGCAGCAAAATGCTGTCCGAGCCGGATGCCTTGGCGCTGTAGCTTACCTTAGCCGGGTACTCCCTGGTGTCAACGGTTGTATATCCAAATACGACTCCGCTGCTGTTATAAAACTCAAAATAATATGTTGTTGCCGGTTCAAGCCCGGACACCGTGATATTTGAGACTCCTGTGATATATTTCTGGACGGTTATCTCGTCCTCATACGCTGCCAATGCGCCATAGCTGTATTTTGCAATCGGCTCGACCGCCTCAAACTCAAGGGATATGCTGTCATAGCCTGCGCTTTTCCCCCGGAAAATAATGTTTTCCCTCGAGCTGCCAGTCTGCATTTTAATCGCACTGCCATCCGGCACCAGCACTGCCTCGAGCGCGTACGTTTCTGCGTCAAGCAGATACATGGTAAAACTGTATTCCACACCCGCATCAAGTGCGCTGATATTTTTCTCAGACTTCGCATCAGGCGCTATCTGCTGTTCGGCATACTGGTATCCCGCCTCACTGTTCCCGTACTTTATCTGCCAGATATAACTGGTTTTGAGGCTTTTTCCGTTTTTTGCGGACAAAATCATATCCATGGACAGCGTCCTGCTTGCAGCTTTCCATCCAAGAGCCGCCGCAAAGCTGCCTGTACTTGCCACATAACCGCCATCCGTCGATGTCACGGAGGCAATTTTTACTCTTTTTACGCCAAACTGGACACTTTTTCCCACTACCGGGCCGTTTTCTGTAAGCTTCAGCGCCGGATATACAACCTGGCCTTTTTCCAGGTACATCACACAATAGCGCACACTATTCCGGAAAGTATGGCTTTTCAATGCCTTCCCTTCCCTGCGCGCATCGTACACTGTCATTGAAATATCGTTTGTACTGCTGCCACTCACAAAAAAGTTATAATAACCTGATTCGGGCGTGGTAAAGCGATACCATTTGCCTGCATTTGCCTTGAGTGAGATTTCTTCGGCAGATGCGTATTTCAGTTCTGATGTGTTTTCCGGAAGCGTATCCTCCTCGGCAGTCTCCGTCTCGGTTTCCGTTTCGGTTTCTGTCTCCGTTACCGTCTCCGTCTCGGTGGTTTCCTCCTCCGTCGTTTCTACCTCTATGAAATGCAGCTTGGATGATTCCTCACTTGATGACGACTCCTCTGTCGATGGCTCCTCTGTCGTCGAGCTTCCCTCTCCCGATGACGATTCCTCTGTCGATGAGCTCTCCTCACTCGATGACGATTCCTCCGCTGAAGGACTCTCCTCACTCGATGATGATTCCTCTGTTGTCGGTGTTTCTGTCGTCGGTGTCTCTGTTGTTGATGTCTCTTCCTGTGACGACGATTCGACAATTGTTGAAGTTTCCTCACTCGATGATGACTCCTGGCTGGACGATGATTCTTCCGGCGCTGAGGACGGTTCACTGGATGGCGGCTCGGGTGACGGTTCGGGCTCTGGTTCAGGTTCAGGTTCAGGCTCCGGTTCTGGCTCAGGTTCCGGCTCTGGTTCCTCCTGGACTTCCTCCTGCGCGTCCCCTTCACTTTGCAGACTGACACCTTCACTCTGCGCCATGATGCCATCTGCATCTTCCTGTATAAACGCCATGGCTGCCGACTCCTCCGCGCCAAGACTGACATGCGGTATGCTTCCTGCCAAAAGACAGCTGCAAAGTAAAATTGATAATGCCTTAACCCTCATGAAATTCCCTTCCTTCACTTTCTTAATACTATAAATATTCTAAATAGAATGCTTTCAATACATATTTATCTATTTTAGCCTATAAACAATTGATTTTTTTGTGCAATTTTGTTTACTTTCGCTTATTTGGTGACTATATTATATTACAGTTCTGATTTTTTTGAAATAAAAATTTGGGTAAAATGAAATTTTTGGTAAAATTGAATATATTTTAATCCTGTTTTATTAATTTTGCACACTTTGCATGGGGCTGCGCAATCGAGCAGGGAAGAGCCATCTGCCCCTACTCGCGCGCCGGGCACCCGTCAGCGCATGCTGACATTTTTCCTCTGGGTGCCCGTGTGCAATAAGAAAGGCACAGCCTGCGCCATGCCTTTCAAAAAATATTTATTTATGCCATTCCGTTGACTGTCTTATACTTGAACAGCATCTCCGCGTGGTTCTGCTCCTCAATCTGAATGTCTGCAAGAAGCTTCCTCATGTCAGAATCCTTAAAGCAGAATACATCCGTATTGTACTCAGAGGAAGCAAGCTTCTCTGATACGATACAGTCCGTTGCCAGGAAATTGTCGCACTTTTTGTCTGCCGAATCGCTCATCTTATCATATGTTGCCGTCGGCTTGTAATTCCTGCCGTCGGAATCATTGCAGTCACAGGAGGGTACCTTGCCGCCAAGAACCTGCTGCAGCGAGTCGAAATGATGCTGCTCCTTGTCCTGCAGCGTCTTGAATAAATCCTTCAGGACGGTATCCTTCGCCTCACATGAGTAGCGCTGGTATTTCTCGATACAGGTCTTTTCCTGCTGCTGCAAATCTTTTACTGCTGATGTCTCTTTTTCCGTTAAAATCATATGAATCCTCCGTTTCCAATAAAACTCGTTTCTTTTAACATCAATAGTATTGGAAAAAAGGAAATTTTTATTCATTTTAATTTTTTGTTCCCTGCATGAGCGCATCGAGCAGTTCCGGGTATGTGCAGGCATATGTGTTCCTGTCAAAGAGCCCGAAGCGCTCGCCGTCTCCCTCAAACAGGCCGTTGTCCCACCAGATACATGGCACGCCGATTTTTTTTGCTGCTCCCACATAGTATGCCGCCCACTGGGAGCGATCAGGCTCATTTTCCCTGTTCATCGCGCCAAATTCGCCGATAATCACAGGGATTCCCTTGTCGACAAAAAGTGTCTTCAGGTCATTCATCAGATTGTCAATTGCCGTGGTGTCATGGTTCCACGCACTTCTCCCATCGGGTTTCAGTGCAAAGTCATACGGCTCATACGCGTGGACGGAAATTATGACACGGTTGTCATTTTCAGGCGCTTCGACATGCCTGATGCCCACGGTGCAGTTTGCGCCGTAGCCTGGTATCATCAGCATCCGGTATGGATTGGAGCCGCCTGATGCGCGCACGGTGCTGATAAACACCTTGTTTGTCTGGTTGACTACCTCCCAGCCTTCCGCGTCGCCGCCATTCCACTCAAGCGGTGTGCCAATCTTTCTCGGCTCGTTCTGTCCCTCAAAAATCAGGTGTTCATCATAGTCCTGAAACACCTCCGCAATCTGCGCCCACACAGCTTCCATCTCGGCTGACGCGCGCTCAATATTATCGTGATACGGATAATTCCAGTCCTCGTGATGCACATTGACAATCACATAGGCACCTTTGTCGTACGCATAGTCGACAACCTCCTTCACGCGCTCCATCCAGCTTTGCGTAATCGTGTAGTCCGGCGCAGGTCCAATGTGGTTCGTCCATGAGACCGGAACCCGTATTACATTGAATCCTGCGTCAAGCACCGCGTCAATCAGCTCCTGCGTCACCTTCGGATTGCCCCATGCCGTCTCAAATTTATAAGGCTGGTCCGTCCGCGCAAGGTCCGTCCTTGTCGAGTCAAGCGTGTTTCCGATATTCCAGCCAATTCTCATATCCTTCACAATGTCCATTGCGCCCATACCCTCCATGTCTTTGTTTCTATTTTCATTTTGCTGCTCCGTTCCGGCTCCGTCCAAAACGGATTCCTCCCCGCGTTCACTGCCATACGTCTCCGGTGCCGTAACCGCCGAAGCGCCCTCCTGAACTGAACCGGGTTTTATTTTTTCCGTATTCCCGCATCCTGCCAAAACCGCCAGCATGCACACTGCCATCATTCCAAAAAGAATCCTTTTTCCCCGAAACATATTCTATACCTCCTATCCCGCCGCGCGGGGTACATGCAGCAAAACTGCTAATTTCCTTCCGCACCCCTGCGTATAAAACGAAGAGGGAACTTTAAGTTCCCTCTTATATCTGTCTTTCCGCCACCGAGCTGCCTGGTATGAACCTGCCACTGACCACAATCCTGCTTCCTGTCCTGTCTTCGCCGCGCATCATGCTGACAAGCAGGTCAACTGCCTTGCCAGCCATGTCCACGACATCCACTTCAATTGTCGTAAGTCTCGGAAATGCAAAATTTAAAAAAGTATAATTGTCAAATCCCACTACAGAGATATCCTCCGGTATGCGGTACCCTTCCTGCCGGAGCCGCTCCATCAGCACATAGCCTGCATCATCACAGTTGCAGACAAAAGCAGTCGGCATACGCTCCTTTTCCGGAAGTGCAAACTCGATAAACAGTCCGTCCTCACCCCTGTCCGGAATCAGATACTCTTCCAGCGGTACAATATGGTTGGCAAGAAGCGCGCGGTAATAGCCAAGGTACCTGTCCAGAATGCTCGGCGTCGCATCGATGGAACCAACAAATGCAATCCTTCGATGCCCTTTCTCAATGAGGTACTTTGTCAGCTTATATACACCATAGGTATTATCGGTCACAACACACGGTGTCTTCCCATCCTCATCATAGAAGTCAAGATGCACCACAGGCAGGCCGATATTCCCAAGCAGCCCCGCATAATTTCCGCGTATCGGTCCCATCACAATCAGACTGTCAATCTTGTTGTCCGAGAGAACCTTGGGGAGCTTCTGCCTGTCAATCATCTCGTCCGTAATGACTTCAAGAATCGCAGAATAGCTATATTCGGCAAGTGCCAGTACGACATTCTGATACATGCGCAGATAAAATGGAGAGGTATTTTTCCTTTCATTTATGACAACATAGAGCGCATCGACAATCACGCCTACAGTCCTGCTTGCATCTTCGCGCAGTGCCTTGTTTGCAAGTGTAAATTTGTAACCCATCTCCTCTGCTTTTTTTCGTATGGTTACACGGAGCAGATTTCCCACACCCTCCTTGTTGTTGAGCGCCTTGGAAACCGTTACCGTGCTAACCCCCAGCTCTTTTGCGATATCACGCATCGTAACGTCTTTTGCCATTTCACTATCCTCCATGCTGCCAGTCCCTTGCGGTTTTCATGCGTATGCGTTCCCTATTGGTAAAATCCGTCAAGCGCATCCTGCACGCTCTGCTTATATGTCTCCTGGAACTGTGCCGCTGTCATCTCTCCTGACAGAAGTTTCGGGAAATCCCACTCCAGCCCCAATGCTTCCCACACATCAACGCCGCCTCTTGTACCGAGGTATTCCATAACCGCATAGTTTTCTTCGGTGACTGCTGAATCCTCCCACCATGTGAGATTGCCGTCACGCAAATCCGTGTCACCCTGGTACCAGTTTGCCCAGTCCTCAAATACATTGTACACAAACTCCGGGTCGTTTACGCCTGCCGGAATCATCCATGCATTGCCCTTTGCCGCACTCTTGAGGAAGTTCGTGTCCTGGTTTCCGCTCGGTCCGACCGGCCATGGGCACCATGCCACGTCAAAGCTCAGCTCGGAATCCTTGTTTGCATCGGAAATCCATGCCGCGTCGATAAAGAATGCAACCTTTCCGTCCATGTAGGCGTTCTGGTTGGAATCCCAGTCCTCCTCATTCCACGGTCTTGCAATATGATCCACATTGTACATATTATAGATATAGTCAAGCACCTCCGCAGTTGCCGGGCTTGAGAATGACTCTGCAGGCCCCATGGCAACGCCTGTGCCATTGCTCATCAGCAGGTTGGAAAACAGGACAGTCCACACACTGCCATAGCCATATACGTCTGTCACGCCGTCGCCGTCCGTGTCCTGTGTCAGCGCAAGCATGTACTCCCTCCACTTATCCCATGTCCACTCTCCTTTTTCATAGAGCGCATTGGGATCCTCAAGGCCTGCCTCGTCAAGCATCTGCTTGTTGTACGCGAGCATATAAGTGTCCTCAAGCTGTGAGGATGCTGTCACGGTACGGAACAGATATGTGCCGTCGCCTGTTCCAAGATCCACCTTGGAAAAGACTTCATGGCCGCTTACAACATCCGCATCTGCCGGAAGCACTTCCTCAAGATTTGTGGCAAAACCGTTGAGCGCCGCCGGAATACCAAACTGCAGGTCAACTTCGTAAATATCGCAGTCCGGCTGCCCTGCAAGGATGGATGTATTGATGGACTCCTTGACACCGTTAAATGTCAGGTTGACAAACTCAATCTCAACGTCATATTTTTCCTCAACCACCTTCAGGTTGTCAAACTGCATTTGTGCCTCATCAGGATCATCATAGGCCGGATTATCGTCAATGCCTGTGTGCGTGCTGTCATAGTAATGCGGGTACCAGCAGCCAACCTTAATCACCCTGTGCCCCTGTGAGGACGGCGCAGCGGCATCCGCCTTTTCATCTGTCTTTGCCGTGTCATCACCCGCAGCATCACCCGCAGGCGCCTGCGCCTCGCTGTCTGTATTTGCCGCTGGTGTCTGTGCACTGTCACCAGAGCCGCCGCCACACGCTGTCAGCCCTGCTATCATGGAAACACTCAGCCCAAGTGCCATTATTTTTTTGATATTTTTCTTCATCATCATTCCAACCTCCTATTCTGAATCCGAATCCATGCCAACCTTCACACTGAAAACTTCCCAGGCGCCAGACGCCTCGCACTGCATCCTTGCCCCCCACTTAGAGACATCCTCACCGCAGTACTCCGCGAGCATCTCAAATGGAATATACGCCTTGCTGCCGTCTGTCACAGCCTGGCCGTTTGTTCCGTCGCCAACCCTCATCCAGCCTGCTTCCGCGTCCGGAATGACAAGCCACATGTCACCGTTCTCACTTGTGTAGGTTACCTCGACAACCGAACCCGGAACAAGCGCCGCAATAATGTCCGCTGTCATGTCCTTGCCGTCCTGAGCCCAGCCGTCTCCCTTTGCCGTGAAGCCTTCAAACTCCACCGCATCTGAAAGATTGTAGCTCTTCGCCGCCTGTCCGACTTTCACGCTGAATACCTCCCACGCGCCGGACGCCTCACACTGCATGGTGGAGCCCCACTTGGAGACATCCTCGCCGCAGTACTCGGCAAGCATCTCGAACGGAATCTGTGCCGTTGTCCTGGAATCATTGACAGAAGACGTTCCGTTTGTACCGTCGCCGACCCGCATCCAGCCTGCCTCCGCCTCATTCATGACAATCCACATGTCCCCATTTTCACTCGTAAAGGAAATCTCGACAACCGAACCCGGAACGAGCGCCGCGATGATATCGTCCGTCATGGCAAAGCCGCTCTGTGCCCAGCCGTCTCCCTTTGTCGCAAAGCCTTCAAAATCCACTGCCCCCGTGATGCCTGCAAGGTTCGAACGGTCGTCCCCTGTAGCGGTTGACACAAACTCTGCCGAAGTATCTGCCGCAATGACATTTCCTGATGCATCCTTGAACGCAATGTTATCAATATACAAAATCGCAGGGGTTTCTCCCGCATCCTTGCCATTGTCCGTCTCAAGGGACAGCACCATGTAATTTCCTTCCCCGAATGCCATGTCGTCGGGAAGCTCATAGACCGCCGTCTTTGGATTTGCCGTCTCCAGATATACAGACCAGTCCCCGTCCTTGCGCTCCTTCTCCGCCCCGAGGAACGCATAAATTTTTCCGGATACGGCATTGAACTTGCCGTCAGGGTTTTCAATGCCGAGCGACATCTCAACTGTCCTGACATCGGCTGCCTTGTCGCCCAGAAGTGCATCCACCTGGAAGCCCACATAAGGCGCCTTTCCGTTTGTCTCAACCTTCAGTGCCTTAGAGCCTGCAAAATCTGCCACCGAGAGCGTCGCGTCATCCCCCGCGGGATTGACGCTCTTGTCAACGCCTGCGAATCCATAGACGCCATCCTCAAAGTCAATGCTCACTTCCCCGGCAGGAGCCGCCTCTGCCTGCGCATCCTCCGCCGGTGTTGTCTCTGCCTCCGGCGTGCTTTCCTGTTGAGCCGCCTCCGTGTCAGCCGTCTGTGCGTTTGCGTTGGAAGGTTCCGCAGAGGTGCCTGCATCCTTTCCCCCGCAGGCAGCCATGCTCATTGCCATGGCCGCCGTCAAAGATAAAGTAAGTAATTTCTTTGCCTTCAACCTTTTCATCCTCCTTTATGATATATATAATTTATAGTAAACGCAAATTATATTTGCGTTTACTTGCGCCGGCCGCATGCCGCAAAGCGGCTAAATTCCTTATGCGGTCGTGTGCATCAATTACAGTAAACGGCAAATATTTTTGTCGTTTACTATAATTTGGCGCCCAAACCGTTTCCTGTTATCCGACAATACCGCTGCGCTCAACGCCCTCGATAAACTGCTTCTGGAGCAGCACATAGATAATGACAATCGGTATCATGACAAGCACGATGCCCGCATCGAGGAACAGCTGCAGTATCGCCGGGTCGAGAATTTTTTCGAGCGTCGAAATCGTCGCCGTAATCGTGGAAATCCGCTTGCTTATGACAATGCTGTCACTAACCAGGAACAGCTTCGCATAGAATGTGTCATTGTACTGCCATACCATCGAGAAAATTGCCACGGTAACCGCCGACGGCAGCGCATTGACAAGCATGATGCGGAAATAGGTATACAGCGTGCCCGCACCATCCACAAATGCCGCCTCCTCAATCTCCTTCGGGAGGCCGCGGAAAAACTGGTTAAAAATATAGATGTACAGGCCGGAGCGAAGCCCGCATCCAAATATGGTCATAATGTACATCGGAACCGGTGACGACAGCAGGTTTACCGCCGACCCCTTTATCATCTTGATAATGCCAAACACGTCAAACTTGGCAAATGTCATGTACAGCGGCAGCATAATCGTGTTGGTCGGAATGACAATCATGATGACCACACATGCAAACAGGATATTTTTCCCCGGAAACTGGTACCGCGCAAAGCCATAGCCTACCATGGAGCAGATAAACACCTGTATCGCCATCAGCGATGCCGCGTACAGCAGGGAACTGAGCATTGTCCTGACGTAATCCAGGTATTTCGACGCAAGCTCGTACCGGTACAGCGTCGGTTCCTGCGGTATCATGTACACCATGGGATTGTAGCTGTCCGCATCGGAGAAGAACGAGCTGCTGATAATGCCGATGACAGGTCCCAAAATGACATAGCATATCCCGACAATGATGACCAGGCGGAATAAAAACAGGATAAATCCCTTGATGTTGGATGCCCAGCGCATTCTGTCATTTGCAAACTGCTTATCATCCCTGACATCCTGAATAATGCTTTTGATAGTTGCCATATTCCATCCTTCTCCTTTCCTAATTATAGTAGAATGTCCGCTTCTGTATTGCGCCGCACACGATTACCAGTATGAGGCACGTAATCGCTGTCGAACATAAACTGAATACGGAACTGAGTCCATAGTTGCTCTCCGTAAATGCCGTGTTGTAGGCAAGCTCCACGACATCGGACTGGGTAAAGCTGTCCACGACGGTA
Source organism: uncultured Lachnospiraceae bacterium (assembly GCA_949066965.1). GTDB lineage: Bacteria > Bacillota > Clostridia > Lachnospirales > Lachnospiraceae > COE1. The sequence continues at coordinate 63,426 of CARTDA010000011.1, read as the reverse complement.
TACACAATATTTGTGATAATGTGCGGCATGACCATCGGAAAGGTAACCTTCCAGAATGTCTCATATGTTGTCGCGCCTTCAATCTTTGCCACCTCATACATCGAGCCGGGCACCGACTGCAGCGCCGCAATGAAAATGATAATCTGCACACCGGAAGCATTGATGATGTCGCTGACGCGCGTCACTGCCCCCATGAGGTACACAATCAGGAATTCCGGAATACCCAGCGAACCAAACATTTCCATATAATAGGCAATGCCCATGCCACCCGACGATGCCTGCGCCATCTCCGCACTTGCACTGGAAAGCCCGCCGCTCATCATGTTCCTCGCCAGATCCATCGCATCCACAATCGCCTCGGAGTTAAGGATAACCGGCAGGAAAAAGATTGCCCGCACAAGCGTCCTTCCCCGGAACTTGCGGTTCAGCAGTATCGCCATAAACAGGCTGAAAAAGGTAATCAGCGGCACATCAATCAGCATGTTCCCGACCGAGGTCGTCAGCACCTGCTTGTATGTCGCGTGTGCCCGAAACGCATAGAGAAAATTGTCAAGCCCCACAAAATCCAGCGTGTAGCCTCCTCCCGGGCTGACCGACAGGTTCGAGAGGGAAAACTGTATCGACATAAACAGGCTTCTGGCGTAGAACCATATAAACCCAATCAGCCATGGAAGGATAAACAAAAACCCTGTGCGGCTCCTCTTTGCGGAAAGAGACATTTTTTTCTTTTTCCTATTCATTCTTATCTCCTCCTAACTGATAGCTCTTTGCAGGTACCTCCACACCGTCAACGTTCCGGTCTGAAGTACTTTTGTTAATATATATCTTGACACCATTGTCATAAGTAATGACACGAATGTCATTTTCCAGTATTTCATGATTTATGATATGTGCACTGCTGACTGGTTTCAGCGCGTCATTGACCGCGTTGTAAATGCCCACTGCGTCATCCTTCCAGTTGTCATAGCCTGTCGAGTAAAAACGGTTCAGCCCCGTGTCCTTAATCGCGCTTGATGACTGGTGTGTGAACATGAAATGCGGTGATGCCCCTGTCTCAATAAGTCCCAGCACAATGTCGCTCCTGTCAAATGTATCACTCAGGTTAATGACTGCACCAGAGTAATCAATATAGCCGTGAATCAGCATCTCATAGAATGGAACCGTCTCGTCAACAATATAGTAATCATTGTCGGAAAGCGGTGCATTGATAATGTCGTCTGCATAGGCAAACGCATAATCATTACCGTCATTGACCATGATGCTTTTCCCGACAGCCTCAATCTGTGCAAGCGATGCTGTCACGACATCGAGCGCCTCCTCGCGGTCAATGATGTTCGTCCGCTTTTTATCCGAATGCAGCACATTTCCAAGGTCGCGCAGCGAAATGCCATCCACATCATACTTGCCGATTTTTGATGTAAACCGGTCAACGTAACGCACAAGGAACTTCGGTGAAATCAGGAAGTATATATTTTCCGCCCAGCCAAGCCCCGAAGTCTGCCGTAGTGTCGCCGGATCGACAAGCCCGAATCCTGCAATATATCCGCCGCCATAATACCGTGAGGTCTCATTCTCCTTGGAGTAACGTTTGCTGATTTCCGTAACCTTCTGGAATGCCACATCTGTGTACAGCGTCCCGCCGTTTGCCGCTACCGTCTCATTAAGCTTCTTCAAGTCCCTTTTTCCACCAAGCGCGCGCGGAATCTGAATCTTATCCACAACATCGTGGTAATATCCACGGTTCATCCATCCCTGGAAGTTCATCACCTGATTGGAGACACCACTTGCCGCAAGGTCAGCGGAAATATCTGCCGCCTGGTCAAACGTCGTCATGGCGTACATCCCCTGATACCGCGTCCCAAGGAAAAACTTATACATCATCACGCCGCCAAGCACATCATAGTAAAACTTGATATCATCCGATGAACCCTCCCTCGCCTTAAGTACACCCTCATTGACAAGGCGCTCCCTATAGTAATTTGCGGCGCCTGCGTAACCCACGTTCTCCTCCGTGAGCATGGTATATTTTACGGTCAGGTTCGCGTCATAAAACTCTTTCTCCACAATGGGAATGTCCGCCTCGTTCCCTGTCGTGCCAAACATGGAAAGCTTATCATTTCCGCGCAGCACAAAGGATGGGTATACATAATTGTAGTTATGGATTTTGCCCGCAACGCCCGCACTGATATTGGCAAAAGAAGCGCCGTCCTCAATCGTTGCAAAAATACTGCTGTGTTCTCGGAATATACCATACAGCGCAAGCTTCACGTCCTCCGTGTTCTCGCGTACAGTATACTCCGCGGCAAGCTTATCGATACCATACACATACTCGGAATAGTTTTCCGATGTCGTTTTTCCATTGTTAAAACGGATAACGGAGCCGGAACCATTTGGTACCAGCATATAGCCGTTTTCATCTGTTCCTGCCGCACCGAAATAGCGCAAAAGCTGAATCCGGAAGATGCTTCCACCGCCGTTTTCCTGCACCGCACGCATCGGAATGGAAACATCGACAGCATCTCCGTTGAGCCTGTATTCAAGCGGTACGACAAACGAAATCGGAACTGCCCCCTCGACACCTGAATTTTCCATCTCCGCAATGTAGTCCTCATTGGTAAATCCCGCCTGCTCAAAATATTTGTTCAGCTTCCGAATCTGTGATGCACCTTTCATCGCACTGGAGAGTAATTCGAGATAGTCCTCCCCGACCGTGCTCTCCACATACTTCTTCCCAACAAACTTGACGCCGTCTTCATCCAGCGCCGCAAGCACCCTGTCCAGTGTTGCCCTGCTGATATACTGTGGCACGATGCCAGTCGCGCTCTCCAAATCCCCCAGTGTATAGATAAAACGGACACCGTCCGGAATTGACTCCGCTTCCAGCTGCCCCCGCGAGGTGCAGTAGCTGAACGAATCGAACGTCCCCTCTGTCCGTGAGGTATTGAAGTAATCCAGTATCAGCTGTGACTTGAGGTAATTTTTGTTGGTGGTGCTGGCAATCGCGTCATCATCCGCATCCATCGGATTCGAGTAGGCAATCTGACCGTTTCTTTTGTCCACGACTGCCACCTCTGCAGTTTCCGTATCCGCATAAAGCTTCAATATATCATTTTCCGCCGCAAGCTCCATCCCTGCAACTTCCCCGCCGCCGTCCTGCAATGCCTGAAATTCGGTTCCCTCCTCGTACTCATAGGAAGAAATGTATTCCCGATAATCATTGTAAAAATAATAACGAATCAGCCAGCGTGCAAAGAAGATAACCGCCACCGCCAGTATCAGGGTTACGGCAGCTATTATAATTTTCTTACTCTTTGCCATATCAAACCTGCCTTTCTTATATTCTGAATATCAGCTCCTGGTAAATGCTGTAGAAGAAACTGTACACCTGCGTAATCAGGTCGACAAACAGCAGTACCACAAAGATGATAATCAGCATGGCGATAAACGTCAGGAAAATCGTAACCAGCGTCTTACCCAGCGTGTAATTGTGCACCTGCATAATGCCCATCAGTGCCATAACGAGGCTGTATGCCACGCCAAACGCAATAATCATATAGTAAAAGCCGCCTTCATCCAGTGTCACGTACTGGCTGAACAGTGTGCCCACATTGAAGCACACAATCATCGGCGTCAGGGCATATCCCGCCGCAATCGCAATATCCTTGAGCCGCCCCTCGCCCTCCATCAGGCAGGTGATTGACCAGTTGCCCACGCAGAACAGCAGATACATCAGCAGGACGGAAAACAGCTCTGTCAGTGCATTGACGGCAAGCGGATTCAGGTCATTTACAATAAAGCTTGCCGAGATGCGGTTGATTGAAAAACTAAGCGAAAACAAAACCACAAGCACGATTGCCACGGGCACGCTGCCCCGTCCGCGGTGCCTGATTTCATAGTAGGCATCCATCGGATGGCTCACGGTGTAAAATGCATATTTCCACTTTTCCTTTGAGAATAATTCGTTCATCCGGCAAGCCCTCCTTTCCGTTTCGCCAACTTATTTTTTATGATTTTTTTGTATAACAGCGCGAGGATGATGACAATGCCAATCACCGTAAACGCAGGCCCGATGCTCTTCGCCATCAGCTCATTCCTGTAACGTCTCCATGCGATGGAATAGTATTTTCTGTTCATCGCAAGCTTTAAGTATTTCATAGCGGTCTTGTTGTCGCCTGCCGTCAGGTATGCCTTGCCGATACCGCTGTTTGCAAGCTCATTGTTCTCATTGAGCTTCAGGACGCCCTGCCACTTGGCAATTGCCTCCGTCTCGTCGCCGTCATAGCGCAGTCCGACCGCGTCGTTGATGAGCGCGCCGTACTCCGTCTCACTGAACTTGAGAATCGTTCCGCTGTACGCGTCCAGCACGATAATCATGTCGCCGACCGCCTCGATTGCGACCGGTGTGTTGAACGTACCCTCCTGGCTGCCAAGGCCGCCAAAGATATAGAGAAGGTTTCCTTCCTTGTCATATGTAAAAATCCGTCCGCGCTTCCTGTCAAGCAGGGAGTAGATGCCGCGCCCGCGGTAGACCACGTCCGTAAATTCGGAGGGTCCCGCATATGTGCCATACATTCCCACAATCAGGTCGCCGCCCAGGTTTTCATTTTCCCCCTTCTGAATCACATCCTCACCCCTCGGATTCAGGCGGCGCACACCCTGCACGCCCTCCGAGTCAATGTTGGATGCATACACAAAACCGTCACTATCGATATCAATTCCTGTAAATTCTGTCGGTATGAACAGAAGCTGCTTCGAGCGCTCCTCCTTGCTGGCAAGACGCCGCCAGAATTTTTCCCAGAGGGTAATCTTGACATCAATCGTGCCAAAATATCCTGTAAAATCACCTGTGCTCTCAAATACAAGGATTCCCTCAAAGGCGTTTTTCGCAATCACATACACGCGGTCCGCATAGTCAACCGTCACCTTGAGCGGCACAAAGTCAAAGCCTTCCTCAAGAATTTCCGACTGGGGATTGTCAATAATTTTTAAAAATTCCCCCTGCGGCGTCAGCACGACAATGCGCTTATTGTTGGAATCCGCCACATAGAGCTGGTTGTTCTCCGACACGCACACGCCGTATGGCGCATTGAAGGTATCCGCGCTCCCATCCCTGTCAAAGCCGTCAATCACGCGCACAAGCGTTGTCATATCCGCGCCAAGTACGACAATTCTGTTATTTTTCGTGTCTGCCACATAGACCAGCCCATCGGGCGCCACGCATAAATCCTGCGGTTCCGCAAAATCCGTCGTCCCCACCGAAAGTCCGCTGGCGCTTCCATTGGGCACATATGCCGCCGGCGTAATCGCGATATCTTCCCAGTAGGTGTATGTATAAGTATCATACGGCAGCTCCTCCGCATGCACGCACTCACCGACGCCAAGCGTCATGACTGCCGCTGCCATCAAAAGGGCAGCAAATCTTTTTATTTTCTTCATTTTCATCCCCCATTAATCCTTCATACCTGAGGTTGTCATTGTCTCCAATACATTGCTCTGGCAGATCAGGAAGAATATAATCGGTACTGCCGCGACAATAAATGTTACCGCTGCCGCCGCCCCGGCTCTCGCTGTTCCGCCTGCCGTAATCTGCTGCAGCGCATACTGTAATGGCTTCAATTCCTCGTTTCTAAGGAACAGTCCGCCCGTATTTCCCCACATCTGCTGGAACTGGAAAATTGCCAGCGTCAGCCATGCAGGTTTTACGTTCGGCATCACAATGGACCAGAAAATTTTCCACTCGCTCGCCCCATCAAGCCTTGCCGACTCCATCAGGGAATCCGGCAGCTGCTCCATGAACTGTTTCATCAGGTAAAGCCCCATGCCGAATGAAAACGCCGGAAGAATCAGCGCCGCATAGGTGTTGTTAATGCCAAGCCAGCTGATGATGATGTACTGCGGAATCTGTGTAACCGTCCACGAAAACATCATTGACAGCACAACCATGCTAAAAAGGGTGCCCTTGCCCGGAAAATGGTGCTTTGCCAGCGGGTACGCTGCAAGGGAGGCACAGATGACATGCCCTACCATGCCAAGCCCTGTGATAATAATTGTGTTCAGTATGTATCTGGAAAACGGCACCCATGAGTTGTTCATCAGCACAAACAGGTCCGAGAAATTTTCCAGCGTCGGGTTCCGCACAAAAATCTTTGGCGGAAACTGAAAGATTTCATCCAGCGGCTTGAGGGAGTTGCTGATAATCATTACCAGCGGAAGCGCCATGAATACCCCGCACACTGCCATCAGGAAAAACAGGATTCCGTTTCCTGCCACGGAGCGGTTGAGCCGTTTTTCTTTTGGTCTTTTCCGGAATGGATTTTTTAACTTCTTTTTTGTATCAGCCATTATTCCCCAACCCTCCTTAAGATTCTCTGCACAAGTTTGTTCGTTCCAATCATGAGCAGAAACAGCACTGTCGCAATCGCGGACGCGTACCCCATCTCAAATCGTGTAGAGCCGTAGTCAAGCAAGTGCGTCACGACAGTCGCACCGGCGTAGTTGACGGACGGGTTTCCCGCAAGCTGTATGGAAATATCCGCCACCGCAAAAGACTGCGTAATCTGCATTACAGCACCGAACATCAGCTGCGGTTTCATGGATGGAAGCGTCACATACCACAGCTCCTGCCAGCGGTTCTTGATTCCGTCCAGCGCCGCCGCCTCGTATAAGCTCTTGTCAACGGTCTGGAGACCGGCGATAAAGGAAAGGAAACCAGTACCAAGGGACAGCCACAGCTGTACCACAATCAGGACAGGAAGCACATACTTCTCCGTCTTCATCCAGAGAATCGCCTCGTCAATAAAGCCAAACTTCAGCAAAATACCATTCAGATAACCGTACCGGTCACCAGTCAAAATCAAGTTCCACACCATGTACGCGTTCCCGCAGATACTCGGCGCATAAAAAATCAGTGTCAGAAACGCCCTGACTTTCCCTTTAAACTCATTGATAATCCATGCAAACAGCAGACACAGGATGTAGCTGACCGGTCCTGTAATCACTGCGAATATCAGTGTGTTCTTCAGTGAAATCAGAAAAATGTCATCCTCGAGAAACAGCTTGATATAATTCTTCCACCCGACAAAGGTCGGCGCCTCGAGCATGTTGAAATACGTGAAACTTAAGCCGATGGAAATGACCACCGGAAGCACCGTAAACAGGAAGAACAGAATAAAATACGGTGCAAGCATCAGGTAGGAGGCCTTATTGCGCTTAATCTGATATCCCAGCTTCTTTTGTTTCGCGGCAATCTCATATGCCTCTTTGGAAATCTGTGCATCCATAAACCAACCCCTCCTTTCCTAATTTACGGCAATCGGGAGATGTAACTCCTGCCGCTTGTAATCAATCTCTGCATTAATGTATATCACCTTATCCATCAGTTCCTCCCGCGGCGACGCCGTGTTTGTCTCCGTCGTCACGGTATAGAACGCATTGTTGACATTTCGCCATGAGTAATAGCCGCCAGGAACCTGCGGGATGCCCTTCACCCAGACAAACGCCTCCTCCAGTGCCCTGAAATCATCGACAGGCCATGGCATGTTCTCAAACGCTTCCAGATTCGCAGTCGGAACACGCGCGGCGGAACCCATCAGGCTCTCCATCTCGCGCCCATACTGCGTCTGTACATCCGCGGATGTCCACCACTTTAAGAACTCCCAGCACTCCTGCGGGTACGCAGTGTTTGCCATGATAATGCTGGCAAGCCCCGTACACCCTGTGCTCCTGTCCACGGTGCCATCCTCCTTCACGGTGCCAGGCACCGGCACAAAATCCCAGAGTCCCGCAATGTCGGGCGCAGATACGACAAGGTTGTTATAAATCGTGTAATCCGCTATGATAATCGGGCACTCCCCGGTACGGAAGCGCTCCTCCACACTCGTCTCCTTGTCAAGCTTATAATCGGTATAAAATTCACAATAATCCTTAAACACGTTGACAGCCACATCGGAGTCCAGCGCCGAGCGGTCACCGTTTTCCGTGTAATATTCTCCGCCGTTCTGATACAGCAGCATCGCAAAAGTCTGCTCGCCCGGCAGCATGCCAAACTCCATCTGGTTTTTTGCAAGCACGGTCATGGCAACCTTTACATCATCCCATGTCTCGGGAACGTCCATGCCAAGCTCCGCCAGAATGTCCCTCCGGTAAAACATCACGGGGAATGTCGTTGTCTCCGGCAGGGCATATGTCGCACCGTCAAACTGGAACGGTATCAGGGATGCCTCCGAGAATCTCTTTGAAACCGCATCCAAATCATCAAACTGTGTCAAATCAAGCACTGCGTTCCGGATGCCGTAATTGACAGGCGTGTCATTTCCCGTGTTGAGCACCTGCCCGGCGATGCCTGTCGTATTTGCCACCTGAATCGCAACGTCAGGTCCCTCCCCTGCAAGCTCCGCGCGCAGCAGTGTGGACATATCGACGAGCTGTACATTGACATTGACGCCATAATTGCTGGTAAATGTCTCATCAATCATTGCCTTGATGACATTTGCCTGGTCACGCCCGGAGCCAATCCAGAGCGTAATCGTCGGTGCATCCGTTCCTTCCTCCGCCACGTTTCCAATCTGGTTGTAGTCAATAATAAAGGAAAATACAAGGCGTTTGACTTCATAAATCAGCTTTGACCAGAATGATGTATTCTCGTATTTCACATTGACATCCGCGGAGTAAATGTTGATTCTGTCTACCGCAAGCGGCTGCGCAATAACGCTTGTAATCCAGTTTCCGCACGCGCGGACATTAATCTTGTATGCACCGATAACGCGCACAAAATATTCCGCGTCCGCTATCAGGTCATCGAGCTGGTCACGCATTGTGAGCAGCACCGTCTCCTTATCGGATTTCTTCCCTGTCAGCGCCCGCAGGGATGTGATGGATGCATCCAGCTGGTCGCGCACCGCAACAAGCTCATTGTGCAGCTCCGGAAGTGTTGCTTCTATCTGATAGTCGCGGTATGTGTCCGGTGATACGCCTGTAACCTTGATAACCTTTCTGTATATGTTGTTGAGCTGTTTGACACAGTCCTCAACCTCGCTGATAATGCTTGAGAAATCGCCAAGCACCACCTCCATGCGAATCGTGTGGCGCCCCTGCTCCAGATAAAAGGAATACGGATTTCCCTGTCCGTCACCAATCACGTCCTCACGCCAGCTCTGCCCATATGTAAATCCATAGTCCTCAAGCTCCGAAAACGGAACGATTCCGTCAATCATAATCCTGCGCGACACATAGACGCCGCGCACGAAATTCTGGCAGTCGTAGAGGGAAATATTGTAATACCCGGTCTCTGCAACATCGAAATCCCACTCAATCCACTGGCCTACCAGTCTCCATGAATTGCCGCCGACTGTGTTGTTCAGAAGCTCCTTGTGGCTGGACGGATAGACTGCGGGCGAGGACTGGTCCTGCTGCGGATAGAGCATCTGGGATGAGGACTTGGTCGCATCCTCGCCCTGAATGGTTATCAGCTGCCCTGTCGTATCCTTTGCACCGTTTTTATCCTGTTCTGCCTTTACTTCCGCATAGCTTTTTGTTGATGCTGCATTTTCAAAAGTCAGCTTCCGAATCAGCATCGGCTCCTTTAAGGACAAGATGGAAATCGTGTGTGTTCCCTTTGTCAGATACAGGGAAAGGGGAGACGTCACATAGCCGTCACTGTCGTAACAGTAGCTCGTCATCCACTCCGGCGCCTCCACCATTCCCGGTTTGCAGTCATTTCCCTGGTTGTCCTTTTCCCACGCATATGTCACCGAACCGTTTTCACCTGCTGACTGCACAATGTCATATTTCCATACCCTGTGAAAGGTCAGAAGCGCCATTTCACCATATGGAAGCGCACCGTCCACAAAGATGCTCCGCTCGATGTCCGAACTTTTTCCCGCTACCGGAAAATAGTCTACCGCAAGGTTGTAAAACCCTTCCTGCGCAACATTGACTTCATACTCAATCATTGCCTTCTCGCTCGTCAGCACGCTGTCCCCTGACGTCCCCTGGTAATCAGAGAACACCTGCGGCTCTGCTGCCGCATTTTCCTCCTCATACCGCACATACGCACCCGCTTCGACCTCGATGCGGGCGTCCGGATAAACAGCGTTATAGTTTTTTACATACGACTTGTAATCCGGAACGGAAGAATCAACAGAATAAGTACTTACAATCTCATCATACTCATCCATTGTCTTATCCGTCATTGCGTCCGCTTCCATACGCGCCTGCGGAAGCGCTGTAATTCCTGTCACCCCCACTGCGACCGCCAAAAGAACTGCCATGCATTTTTTCAGCTGTCTGGAACCTCTCATTTTTTCGCCCTCCTTATTCGTAGTACCAGGTGTCTGTCACACCACCCTGGTCATTTTTTTCTGCTTCCTCTTTTGCCGGCATATAGCCCAGCAGCGCTCTCTCCATCATAAACGTGACCGCATAGCACCATGCCCCCGGAAGCAATAAGATACAGGGCATTGGCAGATAAAAGTACTGAAGCCATGCAAGCAGAACCGTCCCTGCGATAATTGGTATCGTGTAGTAAATGTAGCGTATGCTCATCACAAAGGACAGCCTGATAATTCCTGCAAGCTTCATATCAAAACGTGATAAAACCGGAAAAATGTATACCGATACACAGACACTTACGGCAATCAGCGCACTGTACGCCAGTGCCATGTGCCCGCCTGACCGCATCCGTCCAAGTATCAGGACGCCGAACCAGGCAAGCATCCCCACCGTCAGGATGACTCCTTTTCCCAGTGTACGCTTCAGGGAACGCATAAACTCTGATGTGACATACCCGCGCTCCCTGCGGACACTCTTGATGACGGAATAGTACAAAGAAGTGACAGAAGCCCCCGCCGTTACGACTGGCACACAGAACAGGAGGAACAGCATCGTTGCAATGATAACCTCCCCTGTCTTGTGAAAAAACTGTATCACGGGACCTTCAAATGATAAAAGACCTTTCATAGCTTCCCTCTCTCAATCTATTGGATATGTCTTTAAATCCGGCAGCTCGTCGAGCGTGATGACAAGCTCGCTGTCATATGCCTTCTGGAGCATTGCCTTCTCGGTGTACTGCTCACTCAGGGCATAAATGGATGCATCCTTTGCGACAAACTCCCCGCCCCAGGTACAGAAAAATCCCCACATGGCGCCGTCCCGCACCAGAAGCTCCGGATCCGGCACGCAGCCATTTTCTGACAATACTGTCATTTTTGTGTCTGGTGTGTACTGCACCGCCTCAAGATACTTGTTGACCTGTGAGCCGTAAACCTGTTCTCCCGGATAAATGTCCTCCCCGATTATGTCCACGTATTCATCACCCGGGTACCATTCCTTGTCCTGACCGTTCCATATCCATATCAGATTATTGAGTCCATACTCGTTGGTCAGCTTTTCATACAATACTATGTATAGCTTTTTATATGCCTCCGGGCCGCTTGCGCCCCACCAGAACCAGCCGCCTGATGCCTCATGGAGCGGCCGCCACAGCACCGGAACCCCTGCCTCCTGCAATACCAGAAGCTGCGCCGCGATTGCATCTATATCCGTCATCAGGAGGTTGTAGCCCTCCTCATCCTCACCGTTCATAATCTTTTCGAGGTCAATGCTGACAGATTCCGTATTAAAGCCTTTCCACCAGATATCCTCCAGATACTTTTCAGGCACATTCCAGTGCCAGCAGAATGTGACAATGCCGCCGTTTTCCCAGAACTGGATGGCATGCTCCGTCGCATGGCTTTCACTGCCGTTTGCCGCGCGCGAGGGAGAGTACTCAATAAAGTCAAGTCCGAGCACCGCCGGATATTTTCCCGTGGCTTTCTTGATGACAGCCATCTCCTTGCCAAACTGCCCCTGGTCGCAGTACTGGCCGGACAGGACATTCTTTCCGTAGGTATCCGCAAGGTAACGCATCAGGCGCTTTGCCTCGTCGGTCGCATTCTTGTTGACAAGCTCTGACGACACCTGATAAATGCGCTCGTCAATCGGTTCCGATGTCTGCACCACGAGTTTATCCAGCTTAATCCATCCCCAGTATTTCGACACCGCAATATCGTGCGCGCCCGGTGTCAGGTAAACCCTTGAAATCACGGAATCTGCAAACGTCTCGGATTCCGTTGCCATCGTGCCCGCGCTGTTTCCATCGACAAGGACATAGTTTTCCTTGTATCCGCCCTCTGCCGCGCTGATAAAATGAAGGTCATAAAAGCCTTCCGTCTCAATTGCAACCTGAAAGGTACAGCTGTCATCATCATTCTCAAATCCTGATACGTACCCCGGTTCCGAGGCTTCAGAAGCCTTCACTTTTCCGTTCAGCTGTGCAGCTTCCGCCTCATAGGTTCCCACAACTTCAATGGTGGGTTTCCCTTCATTTTGGTTCTCATCCTTACCGGACTGCCCTGAAGATGCGTTTTGGCATCCCGCTGCCTGTGACGCGACTGCTGCTGCCAGGAGCAATGCCGTTAATCTCTTTCTTTCCATATTCCCACAATACCTTTTTAACATTTTTTAGTAATTCAAAAGTAAAATCTAAAATATTTTACTTTTGAATTATAACTATTTATTAAGTAATTTTTTAGCGTTTGTTAAGTAACTTAATTATAAACTATTTATGAACTTTTGCACTTTATTTTATTGATAAAAATATCCTATAATTGATTATATTATGCATTTTAGACAATTAGACAAACTTCCTTTTGTATATTTGTGTGATATGCACAATAATACTTTTATGTCGTTATATACTTATTACTTTATTAAAGCTAATTATTGGACAATTGTGACGATAAGTTATTTTCTGTCTCCTGAAATGAGATATGATATGCCATACTGATAATTTGTATAAATCTACGCGCAGATTAAAGAAAAGGAATACATTGAAAGGCTGCCGTGAAACAGGATTTCCCGTTTCACGGCAGCCTTTCTTTTATGCCTCAAATAATGCCTCAAATTCCTCCCTGCCGATTTTCTCCTTTTCCAGGAGAAGCTCCGCGCAGGCGTGGAGTATCTTTTCATGCTCGTGGATAATCCCCTTTGCTTTCCTGTAGCAGTCATCCACAATCGCTTTCACTTCTATGTCAATCTGACCCGCAACGGTCTCGGAATGGCTCCTCGGGTGCGCAAGGTCGCGTCCGATAAAGACCTCGCTGTCCTCCTCGTCATAGTTAATCACGCCAATGTTGTCGGAAAATCCGTATTTTGTCACCATCGCCCGCGCGACCTTGGTCGCTTTCTTGATGTCGCTCGAGGCACCTGTGGTCACGTCGTCAAAAATGATTTCCTCGGCGATACGTCCCCCAAGTGACACCATGATATCCTGCAGCATCCTGCCCTTGGTGTTGAACATCTCATCCCGCTCCGGAAGCGGCATGGTGTAGCCGGCTGCACCGAGCCCTGTCGGAATAATGGACACCGTGTAAACGGGCCCGACATCGGGGAGCACATGGAACAGTATCGCATGGCCTGCCTCATGGTATGCGGTGATTTTCTTTTCTTTGTCCGATATAATGCGGCTCTTTTTCTCCGCACCGATACCAACCTTGATAAATGACTTTTTGATGTCTTCCTGCTGGATGAACGCCCTGTTCTCCTTTGCCGCATGGATTGCGGATTCATTCAGGAGGTTTTCAAGGTCTGCGCCGGTAAATCCCGCCGTGGTCTGTGCAACCTGTTTCAGGTCCACATCCTCGGACAGCGGCTTGTTCCTTGCATGGACATTGAGGATTTCCTCACGTCCGCCCACGTCCGGAGGGGAAACGGTTATCTTCCTGTCAAAGCGCCCGGGACGTAGAATTGCCGGGTCAAGGATATCAACACGGTTCGTGGCTGCCATCACGATAATGCCCTCGTTTGTACCAAAACCATCCATCTCGACAAGCATCTGGTTCAGCGTCTGCTCGCGCTCGTCATGGCCGCCGCCCATTCCGGTTCCGCGGCGTCTCGCCACGGCATCAATCTCGTCGATAAACACAATACACGGCGCGCTCTTTTTCGCCTCCGCAAAAAGGTCACGCACCCTTGATGCGCCGACCCCGACAAACATCTCCACAAAATCAGAGCCTGATATGGAGAAAAACGGCACATTCGCCTCTCCTGCAACCGCCTTTGCAAGCAGCGTCTTACCTGTACCCGGTGCGCCCTCCAAAAGAACGCCCTTTGGAATCCGCGCCCCGACCTTGGTGTACTTGGACGGGTCTTTTAAGAAATCGACAATCTCCTCCAGGTCCTCCTTCTCCTCGCGAAGCCCTGCCACATCCTTAAGGGTCACCTCGCCTCCGGTCATCAGGCGTGCCCTGCTCTTCCCGAAATTCATCATTTTTCCGCCGCTGTTTCCGGAATTCTGCGCATTCATCATGCTGAACATAAACACGACGACAACAAGCAGCATCAGCAGCGGAAGCAGCTCTGTGATAAACCAGTTTTCCTGCGGCACATCCTTCACAATCGGGTCGATATTGTAGCTTTTTACAAGCTCCTGTATTTCAACAACATCAGATACATAAAGGCTTCTCTGCTGATTGTCCTTCAGCGTAATGCGCAGCATACCTGTAGGCACCTGGGCATTGGGGTGTATCTCCACATCGACAACCAGCCCCTCCTCCATCTCTTTCACAAACTGACCCTTTGTGTAGGAACCGCTGCCGCCGCTGTTGGTACTCGCCCATATCAATACCAGCACCAATATTAAGATAAATATAAATGTTAAATTAATTCCTTTTGCACCTTTTCCCAATTTCTGTCTCCTCACTAATCTATATCATCAGGAACCGTTCCTTATCCTCTATCAATACGGAAGGATTTCCCTATTCCAGTTCAACCACACCGATATATGGCAGGTTCCGGTAACACTGGTCATAATCAAGACCGTAACCCACGACAAACGCATCCGGTATCTCAAAGCCCTTATAGTCCACTTTTACGTCTACCACACGTCTGTCAGGTTTATCCAGCAGCGTACAAAGCTTCATGCTCCTTGGTCCGCGCTGTCCCAGAAGCTCAAGCAGATAGCTCAGTGTGCGCCCCGAATCCACAATATCCTCCACCACGATGACATCCTTGTCATGAAGCGGTTCATCCAAGTCCTTGACAATCTTGACAATCCCGCTCGACTTCGTGCTGCCGCCATAGCTTGAGACGGACATGAAATCCAGCGATACCGGTACGGTAATGCGCTTTGCGAGCTCACACATAAAAAAGCTGCCGCCCTTGAGCACGCATACAAGGTGAACCTGCCTGCCTTCATAGTCGCGGCTTATCTCGTCGCCTATCTGTTTGATTCGGGCATCCACCTCGTCCTCCGTCAACAAGACCCTGATTTTTTCAGCCATTTTTGTTCCTCCTTAGTGTCCTGCGCATTCCCCCGCCTGCTGCTCTTCATCCTCAAATGTAAGACATAATATCCTTGTGGTGTTTTCACTGATTTTATAGTGACTGCTGATCCGCTGTCCCACAACCCAGACCACATGGCTGCCATCAGCCACAAGCCAGGTACGTCCCCGCTCTTCCTGCGGTATTTTATGATCAATAAAATACTTTTTCAGGGTTCTGCGCTGATTCATTGCATTTACTGTCAGATAATCGCCCTGTCTGCGGGTTCTTATGACAATACTATTTTTTATTTTATCATAATCTATCCATTTCGTATACTTTTTTTGTGGAATATTTTGCATATCCGCACCAATATCGGTGTTTGTCACAAATGTAGCACTGATTTTTTGGTGTGAATTGAGTATAATTTCTATCCGCTCACCTGTCCTGAGCGCCGTAACCATCTCCTGCGTTACCATAACTTCATGTAAGGCAGTCTCCTGTGGCAGCTTTTCTGCCACCCTGTAAATGCAGACTCCTGTATAATCACGCTTTGCGCACAGATTATACGGTAGTATGACCTCTTTTCCGCACTGCCTGTTCATAAGCGCGCACACCTGTCCGACATGGACTGCCTCCAGGTTCCTCCTGCCTCCTGCCGCGTCTGACAGGACCTCCATTACCACATATCCCTGTATCGTGGCATGGAGCAGGAAAAACTGTTCCCTGTCAATGTGATATTTCGTTATATTTCCAGTCTCTGTAATGACACGCACGCAGGCATGGTAACCCTGCCTTGTGATGTCCTCTATCAAATCATATGCCTCGCTTACCCGCGCGCATGCATTGCTGATGTGGTTTATGGCTGCCGGACTGATTTCCTTCACCGCTGCCGCCAGTATGTGGCGGCGTATGATGTTCCTTGAATAATTATCCTCCAAATTCGTGCTGTCTATACAATATCTTATCCCTCTCCCCTGTAAAAATGCCTCAATTTCACTTCGCTCAAGGCAGAGCAGCGGCCGGATGACCTTATCCCGCACAGGCGGGATTCCTGTCAGGCCCTTGAGCGCGGTTCCGCGGAACAAATGAAACAGGAATGTCTCACAGCTGTCATTTTTGTTGTGTGCAATGGCAATCCTGCCCTTCCTGTCACCAAGTTCCCTGTAAAATGCCGCATACCGCACGTTGCGCCCTGCCTCCTCAGTGGAAAGGCGGAGTGTTCCTGCCAGCGCTTCCACATCCTCCTCGACGAGCGTGAACGCAATGCCGTTTGCGCGGCAGAGCTGTTCCACGTACATGGCGTCTGCTGCGGCATCTGACCGTATCAGGTGGTTGACGTGCACCACCCTGATTTCCATGGGAATCACTTTGCTGATTTCCAGGAGCATGATAAAAAGACATACAGAATCAGCGCCGCCGGATACCCCCGCCACGACGCAGTCCCCCTCGTCAATCATATGGTACTCCCTGATATACCGTATCACCCTGTTTATCATTTGTATCCCCCCTTGTACGCCTTCAAAAATCCATGCGTTTTTTCATCATACAGGCCAGCACTGTCATGTCGTCCCTGATGCGTCCGCCCTGGCAGTTGATTGCGCACTGGAGAATATAATCCGACATCTCCTTTGGATTTGCTATATTCGTCTTGGAAATCAGTTCCCTGAGCCTGCCTGCCGATTCCATGTCTACCGCATCCGAAATACCGTCGGACACCATAATCAGCATGTCCGTGTCGGCAAGCTTCAAAACCTGTGTCATGGGGCTAAGCTCCTCCATGCTGCCGAGCGGAAGCGTGTCCGCCGCCACCTCGTCCACACGGTTTCCGCGCTTGACATAGCTTGGCGCGGCGCCTGCCTTGATAAACTCGGCATCGCCTGTCAGCAGGTTGACGGCGCAGACATCCAGCGTCGTGAGGTTACCGCCCGCATTCTGCGAGGCAATCGCGCTGTTCACCATCGCAAATGCCTTTTCTTTCTGAAATCCTGCTTCCAGAAAACGCTCCATAAACTCAATGACTGCCTGACTGTCCTTGCACGCCTGCGCACCGCTCCCCATGCCGTCCGCTATCATCACAACGACCTGACTCTGATTATATTCCTCCATCGAGAAATTGTCACCTGAAATTTTTTCATCTTCCCTGACTGCCCTTGATATCGCGCTAATCACGGTATACCGCGGCTCGTCTTCATATATAAATGTGTTGAATCCGCGCTCAATCACCTGCGCACTCTCGCCCGACACTACCAGCTTCCTGTTGTAAAAAACAGACAGATAGTCCCCGAGCACGCTTGCGGACACCGTATGCCTGCCTATGACCCGCGCCTCGATGCTAATCCTGTTTCCGGGATGGCCATCCATCATGTTTCCATAACCGCCTGCCATGCCGCCCTCTATAAATATCATCTCGCGCACCACAATTCCCTGTCTGCGCAGATACTGCATCAGTGCCTTTCTCTTATGCTCCATGGGCAGGCTGACATGCACAACCGTGTCTGCCACGTCCGTAAAAGCGCCTGATATCTCGTCCAGGTGGTTTGCGAACACCTCCTTGGTCTCCTGAAGCTGCTTCTGGTAAAGCATGTCCTTTCTGTCGTCGCAGATGCCGGCCTCATCCGGAATCCCGCGGTAGAGCTTTGCCAGCTCCTCATACGTCTCTGCCAGGCAGTACAGCTTTCTCTTGCTATAACCGTTAAACAGATAACCCTCTACAATGCCCGATTTATTTTCCGCCTCTTTTGAGGCGCCGAATATTCCAATTTTTGGTGCCCTGACCTTTAACATCATCTTAGACCTCCCCTAAATGTATTATGCTGCTTTCATTATAGTATAAAAGGGTGTCCCATCATTTTTTGTCAAACTTGTGCACTGTTTTCTGATTTTTTATTGACAATAATCGATATCTTCGCATGGGGCTGTGCATGAAAAAAGAACCGCCACAGGATAAGGGACACTCCCCAAGTCCAATAGCGGTGCATATACGAATCAGTTCCTAATCAGCTTCCTGGAAGATAATCTCATTTTCATATACCAGCCCAAGCTTATCCTTGGCAACTTCCTCGGCGTATTTCTTTGTCTTGGTGTAAGTGGCAAACGCCTCAAGCTCCTCAGCCCTTGCCGTCTCTGCCTCTATCAGCTCCATAAGCTCCCGCTCCCTCGCCGCGTACTGCTGTTCCTTCTGCGTCAGGGAAATCGAGTTGACACCGACAACGCCGGTCATAATCATAATGGCAATCACGGCAACAGTCATGCCAAGGCGGTTTTCATTTCTGGTGCGGAGGAACTCCGGCGTTCTTCTTCGTTTTGCTTTTTTCTTTTTTCGCTTTGCCATGTCTCGTTTCCCCCTTTCTTCCCTGTGCCTTCTTTTGGCGGCACATTATAATATTATGCTGAAATGTCTTGCACGTCAATCTGCATTTTTGATAAAAAAGAATTTTTTTATCATGCAATTTTACAACGGCTTTTTTCACCGGACCCAACATTTTTTTCAGTTTTTGCATGACCTTCCCTATCATACGGAAGAAGCTGCCTATTGTTTTGTCGATGACAGCATAGCTGAACCGGACAAAAAAACGCCCCAGTGTCGCGACATAGACAAGCATACCGACTGCCGCGCCAATCACTGCCGCAAAACGTATCACACCATTATTTCCATAGTACAAAAGTGCAAAGCTGATGCCAAAGCAGACTGCCCAGTAAAGGATATCCTCAAGGTCAACAGCAAGCCTGCCATGTCTTATCAAACGTCGGAACAGCCTGAAAATATCGTATAGGAATGC
The DNA here is from genome assembly GCA_949066965.1 of uncultured Lachnospiraceae bacterium. Lineage (GTDB taxonomy): Bacteria > Bacillota > Clostridia > Lachnospirales > Lachnospiraceae > COE1. Next base: position 44,347 of record CARTDA010000011.1, on the reverse strand, counting down.
CATGCCTGCACCTGCCAGAACGGACGCCAGCCAAAAATTCCACTCTCTGATTATATCTGCACTCATTAACCAAACAGGCGTGTAAGCAGCCCCTCTCCTTTTTTTGCCAGTGTACTTTTTTCGGAGTAGGTAAATGCATCCACCCTGCCGTCCACGTCTGCCTCTCCCTTTTCCAGGTTCAGCCGGCTCACATGCAGGTTATTTCCCTTAATGGAAAGCATCCCGTCCACGGTCTCCATCAATATGTTGTTTTCATCGAAGGAATGTACCTCCACTACCCCCGTTATCTTGCAATCCCGGCGCTGTTCCATGCTGAATCGGTGTTTTCCGATGCCTGCACTGTTATTTGCATTCCTGTTTTCCACGCTGCCTGTCATAAAAGACGCCCCTTTCCCCATATCAAAACGTACACATTACATAGTATGGGAAAAGGGGCACGGATATTCTAAATATATCTGAAAAGTTCTTTTGCGTCGTCTTTTTTGACCGTCTCCTGCACATCAAGGATTTCCACGCGGACGTCCTTATTGCCAAACTGAATGGTAAGGATATCCCCCGCCTTGACGTTTGTGGATGCCTTCGCAGGCTTGTCATTGACAAGCACGCGCCCTGCGTCACATGCCTCGTTTGCCACCGTGCGCCTCTTGATAATGCGCGATACCTTTAAATACTTGTCCAGTCTCATAATAATCCTCCATTCTTGTCCTTCCTGCGCCGGGCGTCCGTCAGCTTGCTGACATATTTCATTTGGACGCCCTTGCTATCGAGTAGCGGAACGACCTTCTCCACTACTCGCGCGCCGGGCGTCCGTCAGCTTGCTGACATATTTCATTTGGACGCCCTTGCTATCGAGTAGCGGAACGACCTTCTCCACTACTCGCGCGCCGGGCGTCCGTCAGCTTGCTGACATATTTCATTTGGACGCCCTTGCTATCGAGTAGCGGAACGACCTTCTCCACTACTCGCGCGCCGGGCGTCCGTCAGCTTGCTGACATATTTCATTTGGACGCCCGTGTGCATATAACGCAAACAACCGATGAATACTCATCGGTTGTCACAGGGAACAATTATCTGTTTACCTCATCCTTTAATGCCTTGCCCGGCTTGAACTTCGGCGACTTGGATGCTGCAATCTTCATCGTCTCGCCAGTCTGGGGATTTCTGCCCTCTCTTGCCGCCCTCTCGGAAACCTCAAATGTACCAAATCCAACCAGCTGAATCTTCTCGCCTTTCTTTAATTCCTTAGCAACAACCTCAGTGAAAGCTGTGAGCGCCTTCTCTGCATCCTTCTTTGTCATGTCTGCCTGCTCAGCCATAGCAGCAACTAATTCTGTTTTGTTCATTGTGAACTCCTCCTCTTGTTTTCAGTAGATAAATGAGTACAATAGCTTCCATTACCCGAAATGCCCTATTGTCTCGAAGCATCACGCCGTTTCGACGCCTATATCTATTTATAGGCGAAAAGACAATGTTTGTCAAGGAAAAAAGCTTAAATTTTGCTTCTTTTTAAAGCTTTTGGCACTTTTGCCAGATTTTTTCATTATTCTTCAAGCTTGACAAGGTCTGTAAACGAATAATTCACGTCCTTTTTCTCGTCATCAATCTGCAGGGTATAGCTTCTTGGCTGATATCCGGACTTCCGAAGCGTCACCACATAGCTGCCTGGAACCTTGTTGAAGCTGACAGGCGTTACGCCCACGTAGCTGCCGTCAAGATAAGCCTCCACCCCGTCAGGCGCGTCGATATACACTTTATATTTGTCCGTGGAGGATGCCACGGAAGATTTCTTCTCCTTGTCCTCATCCTCCTCGTCATCGTCTGCATTGCCCTTTTCGGAGGACTTTTCCTCCTCGTCCTCTTCTTCATCCAAATGCTTCGACTGATACTTCTTTACAGTAGTCTCCTCTTCTTCCTCCACATCATCATCCTTGTCTTTTTCATCCTTTTTGTCCGAGGACTTGTCCCCTGCTTCCTCACTTTTCTCTTCTTCGCTTTTCTCCATCTCGACGGATATATTTGCAGACGGCTCTGCGACCCTGATATACTGCGCCACCGTGTCATATCCGTCCGCTGTAATGCGCATCTGGTGCAGACCGTACTCAATCTCCACCGGCTTTGACACGTCAACCGCCCTGCCGTCTATGGACACCTTTGCCGTGGCAGGCGTGAGTGTGAAGATGACAGTCCCTTTCTGAACCACCGTGATTTCCACGTCGCCCAGATCCCATGCCATCTCCTCATTCCTGGCAAATGTGATTTCCTGCGTCGCACTGCTGCCCTTGTGACTTACGGTGACCGTGTGCGTCCCCTCGGGAACGACAAGCAGCATGTCATCCGCCACCTTTCTGATTACCCTGTCACCCACGTCAATCCAGCCATTTACAAAGTAATCCTCGTTCTGCAGCCTGAGATACCCATGCCCCTTTTCGACATGGATTCCGTATATCATGTTTTTATATCCCCAGACGCTGATTTCATCCATCTGGTTGACCTCCATCATGTCCGTCTCCCTGCCGTCCGACACCACCACGACATGGCTGCTGATGTTGTAAACAGTATTTCCCACCGTGATGGTGCCGCTGCGCAGATCCATGTCATAACCGCGGACATTGTTGTAGCTGATGCAGTCCGGATTTTCCTTCACATACGCAAGCGACTTATTCGGCTTGTAAAAACGAACCGTGACCACACTCCCCTCCTTGAGCTGTTCCATGGACAGCGCCTGGTCATTCTTGTCATAGATTGTCGTGGCGCCGTCATAATTCAGGGTGTAGCGGCGCGACGACATGATGTTCTGGAACTGCACCGTGCCTGACTCGGCATCCTTTTTGACAACTACTGCCGCGTCTTCGGAGTCATATATCCCCTTCTGCTTCATCACATTGACCGGTTCCTGTACGCTGTCCTGTACCTCCGCGGCATCCGGCTGGTTTGTCAGCAGTGCGGTCAATGAACCGGTTCCCTGTGCACATCCCGCAAACAGAAGTGCAGACAGCATGACAGCTGCCGCACATCCAATCATGTTCCTTCCCCTCAATCCTCTGTTTTTCAATGTAATCTCCTAACCCTTTCACTCCAAGCTTTTGTATAGTTCCTCGCGCCTGTCACGCTTCACCGGAAATTCCCTGCGGATTTCACCGACATTATCCGTCAGTTCGAAGTACAGAATTCCTTCGCCGTCATGCAGAACAGACCGGACAGCGCCATCCGGATCAATCACGCAGCTGTCACCCGCATAACGGATTCCCCCGATATCCCCTGTACAGTTGACCGCCAATATATAAACCTGGTTTTCAACCGCGCGCGCCCGGAGGAGCGTCCGCCAGTGTCCGCTGCGCTTTGCAGGCCAGTTCGCCGGCACGACAATGACATGTGCCCTCTTCGAGGCAGCCTGAAAAATCTCCGGGAAACGCAGGTCATAGCATATAAATGTGCTGCACGCTATCCCATAGAGCGAAAAATAAGAAAGCGTGTCACCGCCCCGAAACTGCAAATGCTCCCCCGAATACGAAAACGGATGAAGCTTTACATAGTCCGAAATAATTTTCCCCGAGCGGTCAACAACGGTATAATGGTTCTCGCACTTCCCGCCGCAGTCCCTGACCCAGCCGAAGCCTGCCGCCATCCGGTACTGCCCCGCAATGGACTGCATGCGCCTGACCGTCCCGTCCCCGCTTTCCTTTGTGGCATCCGTATTCATGGAAAAACCCGTAAAACTCATCTCCGGAAAAAATATCGCTTCCGTATTATGGTTTACGGCATCCTTTATCTGTTCCTCTGCTTTTTTGAAATTCTGCTCCTTATCCTCCCAGATGATGGCAGTCTGGGCAAGGGCTATTCTCATCCTCTGAAAAGCCTGCATCCTTTCCTCTCATTTCCCCGGTGTGTTTTTTTGTTTCTAGTTTACCATAACGATATTATATCTTCTTTTTCTTCCTTATACAAGCCCTTTCTTTTCATGGTCAGAAAAAACGGTTTAACAGTTTTTCCTTGTTTTTCTCCTGCCGAATCAGACCCTCGAGCTTATCATAGTTACGGTTTGGCATCCACGACTTTCTCGAATTGTAATAGTAGTTGATGATTTTCCAGAATTTCTCAGGGTATTCCAGCCTAAGACACAGGCTGCGCCACTCAATCGGCGGAAAAACGCGCCTGTTCTGGTAGGCATCAAGCATGCTCTTTGCCATCTCCATTGACCAGTCGCATTTTTCGGAAATTTTGCGGAAAAGAAGGTAGAAATCCCTTGCCCCCACATCATGGGCAAAATGTTCCATGTTGATGATGCCGACATAGGAGCCGCCGCTGCCTTTTCCAAACAGCACATTGTGATACTGGTAGTCGCCATGGCAGTAAAGCCCGTTGCTGTTCACATACGCCTCATACTCAGCCCGCGACTCCTCCTTTGCGCGCCTTGTCACATCCATTGCCCTGTCGAGAAAATAGTCATATTCCCTTAACAGCGCACGCTCAAAGTCGGTCTTGGTGTGCAGCCTGCGCAGGTAATTTTTGACGCGTTTGCACTCTGTCGTATGACGCTCCATCTCATCCGCATAAAAGAAAACAGGCATCGCGTATGCCGTGCTGCTCTCCTCCGCGCCCGAATGTGACACAGGCGTCATAAATTTCAGGTGCAGCCTTGCCATGGCGCCGCATGCCTTTACAATGTCGTCCTCGCTTTTGTAGCTGCACTCCTTTCCCTCGACCTGCTCCTCCAATATGTAAACACTGTTGTCAATATCCCTCACATACAGCGCGCCCTCCTTGTTCCTAACGAGGATATCCGTCCTCAGATTGTCGCCCAGCCTGCTTTGCAGCTGATACAGCAGATCCAGCTTTTCTGTCCTTCCCTTGTATTCCTTGAGTACGCGCATCCCCTTATCCGTATCGCAGATTATCGTGCCACGTCCCTTAAAGGTACGGTTGATTGCCATGTCATACTGTTCCAGAACATTCACTGCCTTGTCATTCACAAAAAATCCCCCTCCACACAGATGCTTTAGTCTATCCTATGTGGACGGGGGTGGGTTTATTACTTTTTATTTTGTGAAAATTTAGTATTCTTTATGTTTGCCGTGATATCTGTCAGCTGCATCGAGGCATCATGCATCATTCATGCATCATTCATGTACCATGCTTGTCCCCACTGCACAGAGACTGCTGCCTATGCGAGCGGGGACTTTTGCTTCTATGGAACTTGACTATCCTGAATGTATTTATTGTAATATTCTTCTCCTGCGAGCTGCTTACAATACTCATCATACTCTTTTATATCATCCTGAATCAATTCCATTATCCAGTCTGCTAGTTCTTTCATCCGGCTGTCCTCACTTATAAATTGCAGATCGCCAGCCCCATGCATAAGAATATATTCCTGCTCCCCCTTTCGATTATAGACATATCCATAGCTGTCACGAATTCCACGGTACAGACTATCCGTTATAGCTATACCATCTTCATCGCTCTGGACTTCATGCATATTTTTCTCAAAACGCCCATCTGATATAATCTCCCGAAAATTGTAATATTTCTCTTTCAGGGTTTCTTCATCTATTGATTTTATGTACTTACAGGTCTTATCTTTCTTTTTATGTTCATAATCCGTCATGTCCAGATATTCCCCATAATGGTCATGAAAACGGTAGATATTCCCCTCATTATCAATTGTCCATACTGAACAATAACGAGTATTCTTATAGAGATAAGAAAACAATACTGGTGGGAGTTCTTTATTATTTTCAGAGTATTTAACACCCACCGACAATACTGCAATGATGGTTATGCAGAATAATGTCAGTTTTTTCTTCATTCTATTCCCCCTGCCTTACACATAAACATTCCTATCAGCTGATTACTAAGTTTATCGCCATTGCACAGAGGCTACTGTCTATACGAGGCGAAATTTTATGCTTCTATGGAACTTTGCTGTTTTGCTGTTGTTTCCTTTACTCCACCCCAGATGCCCCTGCCACATATTTAAATTCGTTTACAGCCTTTATCCCTTGCTCTGATATATCAAAAACGTGCCATACTGTACCATATTTATTCTGGGGTATACTAAATGTCTTAATTTGTTGGTTTCCTTGATATACACGGACAACAGCATCGGAAAGGGACAACGCGTTGGTATTGTTATTTGCTGCATTTGTGTAATCGTGGACAGAATAACAGAATACCCCGCCATCCAGAATTTCGGCATTCAGCGTAACAGTAATTGTTTCGGGTCCATAGCTTGATGTATCATCATAATCGAGTTTTGCTACAGATTTGCCGTCCACGTTCCCATGTCTTCCACCAAAAAATACATGCATTTTCCTAATACCATTTTGGTAATATGTTAAATGTGAATCCAGATCTCTTGGTCTGTCTCCCCAAGTCAGGACAATACGGTATTCACTATCCGAGAGAACAGGTGTCAGTACATATTTTTGTCCCTGACTATCATTTCCACCTATGGATACTGCGTTGAAATATCCAGTGACAAATCCCGCTTTGCTTACTTCGATTGTATACGAACCTACTGGCAGCTTTATCTTAAAATTGCCATCCACATCCGTCAAAGCGCTTATTTCTGTTCCCTTTTTATCTGTTGCATAAGCATCCTCTTTGTTGTTCCACCCTTTCCGAATTTTAACAGTCGCTCCTGCTATGTTACTATCATTCATTGCATTTGCAACCCTGCCCTGTAGGGAACTGTTAAATCCTCCCCAAAAGCTTGTACTCAGCACAATGTTTTCCATATTTAACGTTTCATCCGGATTTATATTCACATTTCTGATTACACACGGCAGATATCCGTCACAAACTATATTTAGGTCATATACTCCCTCCACAAGCACAAATTCATACATACCTCTCGAATCAGATGTTTCAGTTGTGCAAAAATTATCCAAATTCGACTCGCCAACATTTGTGCGACATGCTACTATTCTTACATCTTGGAGTCCATTCCCTTTGCCATCCACAATCTTTCCCAGCAAGAACCCATTGGGTAAAATCGTATCAGTACTATCCCCAGACTCTGTAATCGCAGCTGAAACACATTTTGCCGCATCTGGCATACTATAGCTATAACCATGTCTATCCTGTACAATTTCACTCACATTCTCACGAAGAATTCCTTTTATTCGTGAAGCATTCAACCCTGGATTTACCTGATACATAAGCCCTATTAACCCAGATATATATGGTGCAGCCAAAGATGTGCCATCTGCACTAGAATATCCTAAAATATTTATGTTACTGCTATGCGAATCTAAGCAAGTAGAAACAATTTCTGTGCCTGGTGCACAAATATCCACTCTATTACCAACATTGCTAAATTCAGCATATCTATAATTTATTACTTTCGCCTCTCCACTATAGTAAATATCTCTATCCAATGCACCAACAACAATAATGCGGTCTCTCAACAAAGGACTTGTCATCCATGAAAACATATTACTATTTTCTGCTAATACATTTCCTCTTTGGGCGTTTTCCAATGTCTTCACTTCTGAATATCCATATCTTGAATCATCTGCTATAAAATTTTTATTCTCATCATTCCCTGCTGAATTAACTATTATAAAGTCATACCCCTTTATAACTAATTTATTAAGAAATTTTTCCATATTTGATGTAACATATAGCACTGCCGCCTCTGCCATTATTTTACCGCGAGATGCTGCAAACACTAAATCGCTTTGAAAATTCATGCTTATATTAATTACTTTTACACGATTTCCTATCAGGTTCGCAAACGCATACTTATTCTCCATTACAGTATTTCCAATGCGGTTTCCTTTCGCATAACCATATAATCTTACATTCGTACCTACACCGGAAATACCAACTTGATTGTTATTCTCTGCTGCAATAATGCCCGCAACCTGTGTTCCATGTTCCATGCAATCCGGATCATTGTTGCCAAATATATGCTCAAAATATAAATCCTCATGATTTGTATCAAACCCAGAGTCAATGATTCCAATCCTTACCGCATTGGACTCCCCAACATAATCCCATGCGCTTGGAACCTTGAGTGCCTTAAGCCCCCAATTATAACCGTCCGGAATGGACTCATCCCATATTTCTTCTGGTGTCTTCCCCTCCTCCTGATAGACTGCATCATTTGTCGTGGTTATAGTCGGTTCCTGCTCTATCACGATATTCAGCCCTGCACTGTCTATGAAGCTCAGGCTGTTTAAATATTTTATATAGTTCCCTAACGCGTCCTCTGTCTGTTCTTCCAAGAATTCAATCTGGTAATCGTTCGTAAGCTCAATATAGCCGACGATTTCTGCCCCAATGTCGGACACTACATTTTTAAAAAAATCTTTTTCCAGCCCTTCCAGCGCGCTTACCAGAATCTGATTCCTTACATACATCATACCATTTTCTGAATGTACGGCAATATCTTTTTTGCTTTCTATGTCCTTAAAATACGCTTCCCCGATATCCACGAGCGGCTCCGGCTCACGGTCAGGCTTTTGTGGTTTCTGCGGTTTATCCGCTTTCATTTTGCTCGATGTCAGCCTGAAGTTCTGCGGTTCCTTGCGTGCATCACCATTGGTGCAGTTAAATCCGACTTCTATCTCCATTCCGGCAGCAATATTCGCATTATAACCTGCATTTTTGATTACATAGTGACCATCTTCTTTTGAGACAATGGCTGCTGTCCAGAAGCTTTCGACATTGTTATCAAAGTCAAACGAAAGCACCCAGTCCTCAAGTACCGTCTCCGTATTATTCTTTATATGGATTTTTCCAATAAATCCACCGCCCCAGTCATTCACTACCTCATACGTAACCTGTGCGTCCCCATCATCTGCCTGCTCCATTGAGGTTAACAGTTCATAAGCCCTGGGAATCTGAATCCTGTCCTGATACGATGCCGTAAATCCGAATGATACGCTGTTTCCAGCCTCTATGTCCTGATTATACTGCGCATTTTTAATAATATATCCTTCTTCGCCATGTTCCTGAATGATGGCATTATATATATTTTGTATTTCGTCTTTGCTTTGAAATGACAAATACCAGTTATCTACCACATCTTTTCCGGTATTGTGTATTACCACGGTTGCATTATAGTGCCCATCCCACTTTGCATCGATTCTGTACTCGACCTCAAAATTTTCTGCCGTATACCGATAATACGTTTCATCCGATTCGCTTGTTTCCGTTTCTGTTTCGCTTTCCTGCTCCTCAGTGCGGGTACTGCCTGTCCCCTCTTCTTCCTCAGAGATTGTCTCATCTTCTGTCTGACTTTCTCCTGACCCATCGCCATCTGTTTCTGTCTCCGTTATCCGTTCACTGCTTTCAGCTTCCTGTTCACTACCGATTTCCGAAGTCCCCTCCGCCGTTTCTTCCTGCTCTGCCCGTGTTTCCGCACCACTCCCATCTTCCTGCTCTGCCTGTGTTTCCGCGCCACTCTCATCTTCCTGCTCCGTCTGTATTTGTGTATGCCCTGATTCGGTCGCACGAACCTCATGAATGCCCGTGGTATTCAGACACATAATCGTGACCAGTAAACATGCAAGATGTTTCTTCATTAATTTTTTTATCATTTGGAAGCCCTCCATTTCTTTTGCAAACATGAACCAACAATTTCTAAGTGCACACCATGTTTTTGGCATAAACATAGTACGCATATTAAACATAGCATAAACATTACTATGCCGTCAATGTTTTTGTAAAACATATTTGTTACATGTTCTTTCTTTTTAAAGTGTAAATGTAACGGCAAAAGAAAAGAGGTGCTCTCTGAATTGTACATCTGAAGGTAAATGAGATTGTTGAGCTCAATCCCCAAGAAACAATTTAAAAAGGTGTTATTACATAGAAAGTTGCAATGGATAAATTACAGCCTTTTTGCAGGGATATCACAGAATTTGAATTGGAACCTTTTTCTGGCGGTATAAAATTCCGAAATGGCGACACTATTATGGCAAGAATAACACCATGTCTGGAAAATGGGAAAATGCCCAGATTTGTGCCAAATTTCAAACACACTCGAATGTTATTAATGTGATAGATATTAAAATAGCTTTAAGCAGGCAGATAAACAATAATTTAACTTACCTCTCATTTTTAAAATGAATCATGGATAAAATACATATTGGCAAGAAATATGCACACCAAAATTCCAGAGCAATAATTCCGCCCAAACTATCAGAACCATCCGACATAGATACACTAAACACTCCCATGATTGGCATAATGAAACACCCAAAGAAGAATACTCCATGAATCATCATAAGATACTTAAGCCATTTATCTTTTTTATCCTTAGGTTTTATGGTTAATCCAATAAAAAATGTTGATAATGACATCATACCATATCCAAGCAAGTCATAACTAAACAGTAATCCACCTCTGGAAAAATCTAAAACCATTATAGCCTGCTCATTCAAAACATCATTTCTAACGGCAGTTATTTGGGCATAATATACTAACAAAATCAGAACAGCATACATGCAGCCAAAAATCATTCCTACATTTGCAGAGACTTTTCTATCTTCATCGCTTTCATTATGAAATCCGACTATCATCATAATGTAACCCAAAGCCAAAAATATGCATACAAGATAACTTCCAAATTTTGATGTAACCATAAAAATTGCAAATAGAATTACTGATACCATTACCAACAACGAACCAAATTCAGCAATCGCTTTATTCATTAAATATTCCTCCGCAAATGTAAACATAATGAGTTATCAAATTGGCAGGCATGAGCATTTCTTTTGCCTGTTCCCTTAAATTTCCACAATATCCACATATTTCGCAATCTGTAATTATGGCTTCGGGTGGTAACCATTAGTTCTTCCCCAGTATCATCTCATCATTGTTTAGGTCATACTGCGAGCCAAACAGCAAATTGTCATAAAACTTTTCCAGGTAACAAAAATCCACATCGATTCCTTTCGCATAATTTGCATAATTTGACCGTACCAGTGCGTTCCTATAGTATTTGGAATAGTCCTTAAACATGTCATTGTTCACCGGAAAACCAATACTATTTAAATATAATTCCATAAATACGGCTGTTGTCCTTGTATTCCCTTCTCCAAACGGATGCACCTGCCATATGGATGATGAAAAATCGCACAATCTCCTGATTATCCGTGCCTTGTCCATCTTTGAATACCGTTGCTGCTTTTCAATGTTAAAATCATATTCCAGTATGTCCTGTATTTCAAAATAATTTGCATACTTTACGCTGTCCCCATGCAAAACCGGTTCCTCTTTTGTTATGTTGTATTGCCTGAACTGTCCGGCAAAATCATATATTCCTTCAAACAAGTACCGGTGGATGGTCTTTAACGCCGTAGGTACCAGGGAGATTGTCCCATCTGACAACAGTTCAACAATCCGTTCGGAAACAAGGTCGCATTCCATTGTCTCTGTCCGTTCTTTGCCGGACACGCCTTTATAATATTCAATTAACTTTTCGCTGACCGTCTGCAGGGGGAGTTCTCCATTGATATGCTGTTCAGACAGTTCATACAGGTAACGGGATGGTTTTAACCCATCAACATCCTGCAATCCAATTGCTGTGTCCCAGTATTCCTTATTTTTTCTGGCATTTGGTGTATATTCTTTTATTTTGTATTCATACATACCCATTCTCCTTACATCATTCTTATATCCAGACATTACACATATTCTTTTATCACGTCAGGTTTCCAATGCCCCTATAAATTTGTAATGGATAGTAAGTCGTTGATAAGTTCAGAAACCAGAAGTTAACCTTTTAAATAAGTATCAATATCCTTCCTCAGTTGTGAACGTTTTCCAGTTCCAGTAAAAAGTTTTTTTAAAGGCTCAATAACGAGAAGACTGCCATTTACCGTCTCATAAGAAAGCCTGATATGAAAATAATTGATTTGCTCTATTACCGCCATAAAATACAGTAAAATTCCAACAATTATTCCAGATAAATCTTCTTTTTCAAGAACCGCAATAATAATTATTGGCAGATAGGCTGTTAATAAAATCACATTTATCCATCTTAATTTACTGTAAATCCTGCCAATTTCAAAATTACTTAACGCCGTTTTTCTTTTTACCATTCTCAACTTATTACGCCAATAGAGGCTGCCCTCTATTACTATGGCAGAAAATATCAACAATGGAAAAAACGATATCCAATTTAATTTGAACACGTTCTTTCCAAAGTCCATATCGATAATAAACTTTGTTGCAAAATACATTCCTGCAAACATTAACACGCCGTATAGTTCAAAGTCAGCTAAGAATTTCAGTTCTTTTTCAATTGGTCTTTTCTTTAACTGTTTTGTCATATAGCCTTATCTCCTTTGCAATTTTCTATTTTTACCACTAATAGAATACCACAATCGCACGCATATTTCTATCAAATTCTTCCTCCCTCCGCTTCGCCTTATTCTGTTTCCTGTCGGTGCTGTCGCTCAGCCCCTTTCTGCCACGCAGCCGAAACGGCAGGCTGCATAGGAACTCGAAAAGACGGTACAGCCCTTATAATCGGGGCTATACCGCCTAATCTGAAATTACTTCCTTGTAACTGGAAATTCTTGATTTTCCCCGGCAAATTACCTTACAGGGATTACCAGCGGCAATAACACTATATGCCAATAATGCTTTCTGCTTTTCAACATCTGACGGTTTGCAGTTATTGAACTCGTAACACAAACTTCAATCATCCAAATCATAAAAGCGGATTACTTTCTGCCCCAGCTATGCGTCATAAGCCAGTTCACGTATTGGATTGAAGGATATGACTTTTCCTTGCTACACCCTGCTGCGTCCAGTGACATACGCCGCAATTGCCTTGCTGACAAACGCCGCGGTTCCATCCCCGCCAGCCTTGTCAATATTGCGTCTCATGCGCTCATCACACACATACATCTCCCCCAGTCCGCGCAGTATTTCATCGGTGCACTGGTAATAATGCTCCGTGATAAACGCCTGTATGCCGGCAACCTGATCCTGTACAGCCTGCTCCGAGGGTGCACCATGACGCAGTTTTCCGATTTCGGCAAACAGCTCCATCAGCTGACTGTTGATTTGTTCCTGCTCCGTCTCTGTCCTGCCTTTCGTATTCTGCTGATATTCCTCATATGCCTTGGTGTTACCCCAACGCTTGCGGACTTCCTCCTCATACTGTTTGATTTCCTCTTTGTCAAATGCTTTAAAATCCATTCCCTTCACTCCTTTTTCCTGCAACATGCGCGCAAACGAGATAAGCTCCTGTGTATGCGCAAGCTGTAATTCCAGCAGTTGAATCTGCTGTGCGAGCGCTTCCTTCTGGTCAAAGTCCGGACTGTCAAGAATTGTCCGAATCTGCTTTAGTGGAAATTGGAGCTCGCGGAACAGCAATATATTCTGCAGGCGTGCCAGCTCGGCTTCACCATACAGGCGGTACCCCGCTTCCGTCACCCTTGCAGGCTTCAGCAGTCCGATAGCATCATAGTGGTGCAGTGACCGGGCGCTCACGCCTGTCAGTTTGCTTACCTCATTTACTGTCAGCATTGTTTTCTTGTCCTTTCATGTTATTTTTCCTAGGAATAGATTCATAATAAACTATAACACAATGTCAGAGTCAAGCATTTTTATTTTATTTTTTATCTTTACGTTTCCTCGTCCTGCTGGTACAGCCGCAGCCGTTCGTTCATGAGCGCTGCCTGCCGCCTGCCTTTCTTCCACGCGGCTGCAGACACAATCACAAAAATAACTGCAATCGCAAACAGCATTGCCAGCACCATTGGCAGGTTATCTGCATAAAACCATTCAAACCAGAAGCCGCACCCTAAAACAATCACATTTGTCAGAATATAATGACCAATGTACAAAAACATCATTGTTTTCTTGCTGACCTCCCGCTGCGGATAAAAAATATTTGCTATGCTGCACAGAAAGGAAACCCATAAAATCTGCCATAAAATCTCCACGCCGAATACTGCCTTCTGAAAAAATATTGTAACGTACACGGCAGTCACAAAAAGCACGCAGGTAGTCACACATACAAACACATAAAACATATCCTTTAACCGTCTCAAAAAAACACCTCCTCATAAACCGAGCTTTTGTTTCAATACCGGAACATACTGCCGCGAAATAATGATTTTCTCCCCGTTTCTCATCAGCGCCTCAAATCTTCCGTTAAATGCCGGGCTCAGCCCCTTAACCTTTGCCAGATTCAAGATGCAGGATTTGGACGCGCGGAAGAAATCTGTCCCCTGAAACGTATCTTCCAGTTCATACAGCCTTAACTTCGTCTCATAAACCTCTTTTTCCAGATACAAAAAGACCTTGTTGTCCACTGCCTCAAAATAATAAATCTCTTCCGGCGCAATCTGAAAATAAGTTCCGCCCTTCAATGCCGTTATCTTCTCCTGCCCCGCCTTGAAGGCATAAATCAATTTCAACAGGCGTTTATCCATATGACGGCATCGGATGATAATTTCCTCTTCCTCCCCGTCTGCCGGCTCCGTAATCGTAATTTTCATAAAAATCCTCCATGCTGCCAGTAGCCCGCGAATTTGGGCGTCAGCACAATATTTGCAATACGAACTTTGTTCGTATTGTGAAAAATTTATTTTCCGCAGTAGTCCTCCACCTAACGGTCTTTCAGTTTCCGTCCCCTGCTAATCCACACGGACACAATCAGGGCTGCTATCATATATATTACCATAAAAAGCAGCTGGAACTGCAATGATATTTCTTTATTTTTTACAAAAACGGACACGCCCATCTGCTCACGAAACATATTTGCCGCGGTTTCAGGAAGTCCTTCAAATGTTTTTGTAATGGCATTATCCGTGCAGACGGTGCGCATCATAGCCGCGCCATGCAGCACGGGCAGACATTTTAACACTTTGGTGACACTGTCCGGCAGCATCGACACAGGCAGATAAATGGCACCCAGAAAACCGACCAGCGTTCCTACAATGGTCATGATGCTGCTCCATGCACTCTCGCCATGGATAAACAGCGCCAGCAGATACGAGAGCGAGGCATACGTAAGCGTATTGAGCGCAATCATCCCGAATAATTTCAGCCATTCCATAGCGCCAAGCAGCGGATGTCCGCACAGCGCCATATAAATTTCTCCCAGTATCAGTGTCAGCGCACACATCCCTGTCCCGACAATCCACGCGGAAAAAATATATCCAAGCACTATCTTAACCCGCCTGACCGGCGCCATATAAAAACTTGCCAGTCTGTTTTTTGCCTCATCCTGCACCATCGTGCCAATCACAGTCAGCGTAATCGTAACCGCATTGACCTCCAAAATCCCTGCAAGCGTCCACATCTGTATCAGGTATGACGCATTTTTCTCATCCGCGGCTGTATCCCTGACACCGCCAAGTGCAGCAAGCGCATCCACCACATTCTCACTGTTCATATTCCCCAAAAATATTACCATCAACGCCAGTACAATCAGCATTGAAAGCATGGAAAAAAATACCGACACATAATCCCTGATATAAATCAGCATATTTCTCTTCATTAAATAATACGTTTCCCTCATAACGAACCCTTCCTGCCGCTTTCAGCGGCTCTAATATAATTGAAAAACGCTGCCTTTGCGCTTACTCCAATTTTTTTCCTGTCACATTTAAAAATACATCGTCCATGGAACCCTGTAGCATTTCAAACCCGTCAATCAGTTCCCGCACACTGTTCAGAACAGGCAGTGACGCCCTGCTTTCCGGGACATGTATCACAAAATGCTCGTTCTTTTTTTTGTATTCGATTTTCATGTCCTCCAGCCGTTTTGGCAATTCCGGCGATGAGGAATAAAGCAGAAGTTTATCCTTTGCATACGTCTCTTTCAAGGAAAACGGGGTTCCGTACTCCTTTAACTGTCCTGCATCCATAATAGCAATGTGGGATGCCCTTGCGGCTTCCTCCATATAGTGCGTGGTCAGAAAGATTGTCATGTTTTCCTCACGGCGCAGCTTCTCCAATGACTCCCACACGTTTTTTCTCGCAGCCGGGTCAAGCCCTGTCGTCGGCTCATCTAAAAACATGATTTCCGGCGCGTTCACCAGCGCCCTTGCAATCTCGCACCGCCTTTTCTGCCCGCCCGAAAGCTTCGCAAACTTTCTGTTGTACACGTCATCCAAGTTAAGGATACTGCATATTTTTTTGATATTTGCACGGAGCCTTTTATAGTCTTTTTCGTATAGCACGCCTCTGACAAACAGGTTCTCCGACACTGTCAGCTTATCGTCCAGACAGTTATTCTGATAGACCACTCCAATCCGTTTCCTGATTTCCTCATCCTTTTCCCCGACTGGAAATCCACAGATTTCGGCTTTCCCTACGGTCGGCAGGCAGAGCGTGCAGAGCATGTTAATGGTCGTGGACTTGCCCGCGCCGTTAACCCCAAGAAATCCAAACAGTTCTCCCTTTTCCACCTGAAAATTGATATCATCCACTGCCTTCACGTCCCCAAAATATTTCTTTAACCCCTCCACTTTAATCACTGGATTCATCTTCTTTTCCCTTCCTAAAACAATACTTTTCCTATACATCTCTTGTCATGTGCACGCGTCCATAATAACCAAAAAAAACAGCCTCCGCAATTGTTATGCGGTAAGCTGCTTTTTCGAGGGCGTAAGCTGCCGTGGGAGAGAATAACATGTATGACTTCGGAAAGGATTCCGTTTGTTCGTGGCGCTATATCAGCTTTTTTGCCTCCTCCATCAGGTAATCATGTGTATTGTTCTCCGGATTTTGCAGCACGTCATCGAGGAGCTCTGCCAGTATCGCACCTATCCTTTTTCCTTTTGGCACGCCTAATGCAATTAGGTCGTTTCCAGTGATTTCCAGTGTTTTGAGGGATACGCACTGCTGTTGTTCCATAATCTCATCATAAAGGCGTGCAATTGCGTCAATCCGTTCGAGCTTCTCCGCCTGCTGGTATGCACTCTGCGCGAGGGTATCTGCGCGCCGCAGCTCGAGTATCTGCGGGAAATATTCCGCGCCGATTTTGTTGATGGCGCGGCGCACTGCCTTTGCACTCGGCTCTGCGTTGTAGTCGTGGTATTTCACATACTTCTGGACTTTCGTGATGGTGTCATTGTCAAATTTGAGCCGTTTAAGAATGGCAGCTGCCATGCGCTCACTCACCTCAACGTGACCATGAAAATGGTCAGTGCCGTCCGCGTCCGTGGTTCTGGTCTGCGGTTTTCCGATATCATGCAGCAGGGCGGCAAGCCGCAGGCTTTTGTCAGCTCTTGTGTGAAGCAGGCACTGCATCAGGTGCTCGCCCACGTTGTACATATGGTGCGGGTGATTCTGTTGCGTGGCAAACGCAGCGTCCAGCTCGGGGAGCACAGCTTTAGTGATGCCAAGCGCATATGCATCCCGCATATAATCGGGGTGCGCTGACACCAGCAGTTTCACAAGCTCTGCCTGTATGCGCTCCGCGCTGATATGGTTCAGGTTCGGGGCAAGCGCTTTGGCTGCCGCCTTTGTCCCATCCGCTATCGTAAAGCCGAGCTGTGCCGAAAACCGTACTGCCCGCAAAATGCGGAGTGCATCCTCGCCAAACCGCTCTGCAGCCTCACCGACACACCGGATAATCCCATAATCCAAATCCTCCACGCCGCCAAACGCGTCCACAATGCCGCTCCTGTCATTGTACGCCATGGCGTTGATGGTAAAATCCCTGCGTTTTAAATCCTCCACCAGATTGACCGTGAACGTGACTTCCTTCGGATGCCGACTGTCTTCATATTCACCGTCAATGCGGTACGTCGTCACCTCGAATCCCTCATGGTCAAGCATCACCGTCACCGTGCCATGCTGGATTCCGGTGTCAATCGTGTGCCGGAAAGCTTCCTTCACCTGCATCGGCTTCGCCGAGGTCGTCACGTCCCAGTCATGCGGCTGCCTGCCAAGGAGTGAATCCCTGACGCACCCGCCCACAGCATATGCCTCATAGCCTGCCTGTTCCAGCCGCGATATGATAAACTGCACTTTTTCAGGTAATTGTATCTGTATCATTACTGTGTCCTATCCTTCTTCTTTTTCCATGCATAAATCCCGACAGCGCCCCCTGCGACAGCTGTCATTGTCAGGGACACCGTGAAAAAAATCCACGAATGCGTCCCGCTTTCCTGTATGTTATCAGGCGTTTCCGTATTGGCTTCGCCGGAATCGCTGTCTGGTATCACCGAAGCTTCCTGCTGCCCTTCATCCGCCACTGTTTCAGGTTCCGGGGCAGTTTCCATCTCTGTTTTGCCATCTCCGCTTTCCCCCATATCTGTCAGTGCAGCGTCACCCATTTCAGCCGCAGACGGCGCAGCATTGCTTTTTTGGTCATCAAGCGAGGTGATGACTGTCACTGCCGGCGCGCTGTCTATGTCTGCCCTTGTCAGCGTTTCGCTTTCCGGCACGGCTTCCTGACCTGGAATTTCAGCGCTGCTGGCTGCTTCGCTGGCTTTGTTTTCTGGCGGGCCAGGCTGGTCCGCTACGGATGATCCGTCCTTGTGCGCTCCGCCCGCGTTTTCTTCCTGCTGCACTTTCCTCCATTTCGCATACAGCGTAATGTCGCCGGTGCTTCCTTTATATATAGAAGTAACGCGTTCCTTGCAGCCCTTGTCCTGATACCATCCGGCAAAGGCTAGTTCTTTATTTTTATGCTTCGGTGATGCAAGCTTAACATCCTCTGTCTCGATTGTATAGGCAGACGGATTTTTCGAAGAGTTGGTTCCTCCGCCCAAAACATAGGTAATGGTATATTGTATCGGTTCATAGACTGCCGTAATGTCCATGTCATCCTGGACATTTCTGTAATCCTTATCCCACTTCGCAAACAAATACCCTTCCTTCCTGGATGCTTCGGGTGGCGCGGCATCCTTCCCCTCCGCTGTCTTTGTCTCTGTAATCAGCTTCCCTGTGCTGTCAAAAAAACGCACGCGATAGTATTTTGTCCACTTTGCATACAGCCTGCGATTCCCCACACTGCCCTTTGTGATGGAAGAAATCGGGCAGGTAAAACCACTGTCCGCGTACCAGCCGTCAAATTCATAATGCGCATCCCCATGCGATGGCGCTTCCAGACGAATTGTGTCGGTCTCAACATTGTATTGCAGGGGATTCTTCGGACTGTTTTTTCCGCCATTTAGCTCATATTCCAAATTGTATTCCAGTATCTTCCACTTTGCGTATATGGTTCGGTCACCGGTGCTTCCTTTTTCAATGGCGGTTACCTCTGTCACGTATTTCGGTTCCGCATACCAGCCTTCAAATGCATAGCCTTTTTTCGTCGGACTTGCAAGCGGAAAGGTATCCGTTTCCACATCGTATTCTGTCTTATTGCCTGCGTTATTTTTACCACCGTCCAGCTCATAGGTTACCGCATATTTTATGGGCTCCCACTTCGCATACAGCGTGCGGTTTCCGATGCTTCCTTTTTTGATGGCGGTTACCTTTGTCTCAAATTCCGGTTCGTCGTACCATCCTGCAAAATCATAATATTCTTTTTTTAGCGGGTCTGACAGAATGATATCCGGTGTCTCGACATCATACTTTGCCGGATTTGCGGAGCTGTTTTTGCCGCCGTTCAGCTCATACTTGATGGTGTATGTATATTTTTTATAAATTGCCGTGACTGTCTCATCCTTTTGTATATTGGAGTAATTTCCTTTCCACGCCGACAGCTGGTAGCCTGGCTGTGGCGTCATTTTCTTGTCTGGCGGAACGGCGTAGCCGCCCTCACTGATTTTCTGAACATCAAAAACCGTGCCAAATTTATCTATAAATGTGACTGTATACATTCTGGATTCTGTCTCGCTGGCGCCATCCTCCGTCTTATTAAGGATATAAATCGTACTCTTACCAGAGGGAGACTCTCCTGTCCTTTTCACATATCGTATTTTGTCGTCGCTTTTGACAAACCCAAATATTTGATTCGTATCTTCATCCTTTAGGGAAAACTGCTCATGCTCCGCATAGGCGATGTCAGTAATATCAATATAGGCGATGCTTTTGCTGGTATTATAGTAGAGCTTTGTGCCGTCGAGCGCAAGCCCCGAACTGGAAGTGTCAAGGGTTAGCAGCGTGGTGCCGTCCGCGTCTATTTCCTGTGCACTGCACGCGCGGCTCTGTAATTTTTTGTCTGCCGAGACATAGTAATGCCTTTTTGTTCCACCGGCATCATACACCAGCGGCGATTTGACATCCCGCCAGAATGCACTGTCATATTTCGTGCCCTCCGCCTTCAGGGCAATAATACCGCTGCCCTTTGTCACATACCAGTCATGGTGGTTTTTTCCAAACGTCGTATCGGAGAGGAACATATTGGCATGCGACACCAGACCAAACCTGTCCCATGTTGGGTCGTCCCATGTCGTATCTACCTGATACAGCGCGCCGTCTATTTTTACAATATTCCACGCATGGTTCATTTTGTCGCTCGTCACGATATAGCATTCGATTCCATATTCGTTCATCAGGTATTTGTACGCCAGCGCATACCCCTGGCAGACTGCTATCCTGTTTGCCAGCGCGCCGTATGCCCCATAGGATTCCTGCGGTATCGTCTTGTTACTCAGCCGTTCCTTGTCATACTCGCAGTTCAGCACAAGGTAGTCATGGATGGCAATTGCCTTCTGCAAGTCATCCATTCCCGGCATTACTGCTGCCTTCGCTTTCTGTACGCCCGCCTGAAATGCACTGTCATCCACATTGACAAAATAGTTCGGTGTTATCTTCGAGATGAGTTTTGTCTTTGTGTTGTATGAGACGCCATAGCCTGTCCTTGCAAAATATAAGTCAGGGTGGTCATTGATAACCGCATAATACAGGTTCAGCAGCTGCTTCCTGTCTTCTGTGCTGTCCCAGTAAAATCCGTAATCCTTGACTGCAATGGATGTCTCCCTGCCTTTCAGCGCCTTGTACATTTTGTCCGCAAGCCCGTCCATGTCTCCTGTCGAAAACAGACAGATCCCGCTTGCGGCATCTGTCTCCTCATCCAATACCCGGAATCCGCCTGCCTGATACAGAAAATCCGGGGCGCCCTCCTCGAACGCTTCCGTCTCGTCCCCGCCATTGTCTGCCGCTTCCACGGTATCCGTTTCCGGCTCTGTATGGATTTGTGCCACTGGTTCTTTTTCTGCATCTTCATCTGTCGGCTCCGTCTGTTTTTCTGTCTGCCGCTCTGATGGGGCTTCCGTATCTGTTCCCACAATGGTCTCCGGCTCCGCATCAGGCTCTTCTGTCCCTGCCACGCTTTCTGTTTCCGTTTCCTGTTGGCGGGTCTCACTGACCGTTTCCGGCTGTTCTGCCGCGTAGGATGTCCCTGCAGAAAGCCCGAACGCCATTATATATATAAATGCCACAAGTATCAATCTTCTGCGCATTGTAATCCTCCATTTTTGTCTTCTGTCTGTACATGCTACTCAGTACCAAACCCAACTGGCTTTGCTTACAGTATACACGACAGGTACGGTTTATACAATAAGAAGCTGCTGGATTATTTTTGTAACAGTTCAGCCTCAGGCTTCCTGTTACAGGCATCAAGCCATGCAAAACCACTTCGTGGTGCTTGATGCATCTCAGCCACTACGCTGTTTCACGGACTTTGCAGTGCGTGCAAAGTCCTGGGCTGAACTGTTACTTATTTTTCCTTTTATGACAGTGAACAAATATTCTATTTGTATCTTGACATGCGAACTATTGTTTGCTATTATAATGTAAGAACATATATTTTCCCCTAAAATTTCTATAGCGGGCTAATATAAATTGTGTTACTATATCATTAATAAGAGTTCTTTATGGGTGCTAAAGATATTACGGAAAAACAACTCGCTGATTATAACGACGTGTTTGCTGATATTATAAATGGTGTGCTTTTTGACGGGGAACAGATCGTCTCGGAAAATGAACTACAGAATGTCAAGGACAAAAGCCAGTACAAATTCAACAACAAAATCCATGAACAGGAACGTGATATATCCAAACGTTGGATTCCGCACAAAATTTGTTTTGCACTATACGGATTGGAACACCAGACGGACGCAGAACCATATGCCCCAATCCGGATAATCGGGTATGATGGCGCTTCCTACCGTGGACAGCTGACAAAGCGCGAATGGTCGAAACCAAAATACCCTGTCATCACCATTGTCCTGTATTTTGGCACAAAACATTGGAACCAGCCAAAGAGCTTATATGAATGCATGGACATTCCAAAAAGGCTAAAACCGTTTGTAAATGACTATAAGATTAATCTTGTGGAAGTTGCGTTTCTAGACAGCCAGCTTGACAAATTCCACAGCGATTTCCGCATTATTGCCGAATACTTTATCAACAAACGCCAAAATATAGATTATATGCCAAGTGCACAGGAAATCAAACATGTCGATGAATTTCTGAAACTGATGCAGGCACTTGAGAGGGACGACAGGTATGAAAACGTACTGTACGAGCTACAGCGTGAAGGAAAAAAGGAGGGTGTCAAAATGAGCGAGGTATTGGATAGAATTGAAAACAGGGGAATTGCCATTGGCGAAAAACGTGGCATCTCCATTGGCGAGCGGCGCGGACGCGAAAAAATGGCAAATGCAATCAACACCCTCAACTCGATTCTTCTGGAGCAAAATCGAATTGAGGACTTAAAGCGGGCGGTAGCTGATTGGGAATATCAGCAGCTGCTCCTTGCTGAATATGGTCTTGATGACGAGGATGAACAGCCGGCACAAGAGTGACAGGACTTATACTGGCTAATTCCTGTCCGAACTACCGATTCGCTTTCTATATGCGCTCGGTGTCTCCTGAAAATGCTTCTGGAATGCCTCCGTAAATGTCCTGGCATCCGTAAAGCCTACCTCGACTGCAATTTCATATGTCTTTTTGTCACTCGAGACAAGAAGCGGAATTGCGTGCTCCAGCCTTATGGCACACACATAATCCTTAAAATTGATGCCGGCGTTCTTTTTAAAAAACGCACTAAAATAATACGGATTCATGTGTATTTCCTCCGCAAGGATATTTAATGTGAGGTTTTCCGCATAATGCTCCTCAATATAAGCCTTCGCCTTGAGATAATTTTGTTTTTCACTGTTGGATGCCATGTTCTGAAGCTTTTCCCGAAACTGCAGCAGAATGTCATGATACACTTCTGCCAGCTGTGTGTAGCTTTCTGCCGCCCTTCCCATTTCCAGAAGTTTTTTCATGTCATTTGCATATCCTGCGTCAACGCCTAGCACGGTCAGTCTCTCCGCTGCCATTCTTACTGCCGTACAGTAATAAAAGCAGGCATCCTCCCGTTTCCCATCGGCAATCTTGCAGACAAGTGTGGCAAAAAGCGAAAAATATTTGTCAAACACGCCGGTGCTGCCGTCAACAAGCGCATTAACCATCTCGTCCCTGACATCCTGAAACCGCTCCATCTGAACCTTGTTCCCATAAACCTCGCCGGAAACATCCAGTATTGTCTGCGGAATCCAGTCCGCAAAGAAAAAATATCCGGACATTTTCCGACATTTCCCCGCAGGTCATAATAATTACGCGCAATGCTGAACACCTTGCGGTCAATACCGTTTTTATACGTGCTGTCGTGCGGCGGTATCAGAATCAGCTTGTTGCTGCCGCGGTCAAGCGCGGAATAACCGACAAGCTGTTCAAACAAAGGTTCATTATTAAAATACGTTCCATCCATTGCCTTGTGGAAATCCAGTTTTTCCCCGGTCAGGTCTTCCGCGATAAAATGCAGGCAGATAATAGAACTGTCCAGATTTCCAAGATACTGTAAAAAATTCTCCATATCAGACCGGCGGCGCTGCTGCATCGTTTCCTCCGAGTAAATCTCCCCATAGACTATCTTCCGGAAATTATCAAAGGACATATAGGAGGTGTAGGTACTCCCATAGGAAGACATGTTGTAATAATAAGGCATTTTCGATACGCTGTTATAGGACTCCAGCATGCTCTCGATGCTGTTTGCCACATATTCCGTCGCCTGCTCGTACTGGATTTCCAGTTCGGGCTGATGCCATCCCATGAAGTGAAGCTGTAATACACGCTGGAAATCGTTGGTACGATGATAAAAAGGGTAAAAAAAATAAACGCAGGCGCAATAAATGCAATTGTAACCTTATCCAGTCCTTTTTTTGTTTCATATTGTCCTCCTTTCTCCTCAGGGTATGTCAGGAAATGTTTTCTAAACCGGATACACTCCGGCGGCAAAATGCCGCCTGGATGTATCCCATTTCCATGTAAAATTATTCGATGCCAACTCCTGTGACAGGATTAAAGCATTCCATGCCGACATTCCACGTCTTTACCAGCTCCTCACAGGCAGAATCAATATCCCTTGTGCCCTGCAGTACCTCAATCAGTGTCTTGTAGGTAAAGTTCCTGAAGTCAGGCGGAAGCTCATTGTCGCCAGTCATTGTGTTCCACATCGGTGACAGCTTGTCTGCCGAAGCCGTCGCGTCAATGACTTCCTGGAAAACAGACGAAACGTCTAATTCCGGCTCTGCCACTGTTGACGGAATTGCACTTAATGTCTGGCAGTATACGCAGTAGTTTTCCGGTGCATAGAAGAACTTGATAAACGCTTCTGCTGCCGCTTTCTTGTTCGGATCCTGCGCTGCCTCTGCGGAGATTGCAAGTCCGCTGGCGCCACCGCCGCCTACAAGCCTTGTCTTGCCGTCCGGACTTGGAACTGCAAACCATCCCATCTCAAAGTCCGGGTCTGCCTGCTCAATCTGTGAGAACATGTGCGTGCCGGAATACATCATTGCTGCCATGTCATTTACAAGGAATGTCGTAATCTGCGCGTCCGGTGTGGATACCCATCCATCCTGTGCATACTGCAAAATATCCTGAAGCTCGGTGAACGTATTTTTAATGGAATCATCGGTAAAGGTCTTTGTGCCCTCATAGCAGTGCTTGATAAAATCCTCTCCCTGACTGCTGGCTCGTTACCGTCTGTCGTATAATAGATAGCGGCTCCTTCTGTCTCACAAGTCAGCGTAATACGCGTTCCTTTCAGAAGCAATTCCGTACCGGACGCTATGTCCGCTGTCGGCGCACTCACCTGCACCGGCTTGTCATCCCCGCCCTGGCTGACGTCATACACAAACGTGCTGACTGCGCTCGTGTTCTCTCCTTTTACTGCCACTGCCTTAATGGTCACAGGCTCGTTCACAATAACCGGACTTTCATATAACGTTGCGCCTGCTGCCGTCGGTTCGCTCTTGTCTGTCGTATAGTAGATGGATGCGCCCTCCATCGCACAGGCCAGTGTAACCTTTGTCCCCTTGTCCACCTTGCCTGACGGCACATCTGCGGTCGGCGCATGGACAAATTTATCCGGGTCTGTCTGTGATATTGTATAGGCATATGTGGCAACCGCGCTATTCTGATAACCGTCCTTGACTGCCATCGCCTTGATGGTCAAAGGCTCATTTACCAGAATCGGACTCTTATAAAGCAGTTCGTCCTTGACCGATGGTTCACTTTCATCCGTCGTGTAATAGATAGACGCCCCTTCTGTTGCACGGCTCAATGTAATCTCTGTGCCTGACGGAACCTCGCCTGACGGAATGTTTGCCACCGGCGCGGATAGCACGTCTCCCTCGGTTTTGTTTGGAACCAGGCTTTCATATGCATCCGTCAGTGCCTTTAACGCGTCGTCCACCTCTGCCTGTGAAACCTTTTTATCCTTTGCCGCCTCCAGACATGTCTTTGCCGCTTCCAGCTGCCCCGCATATGTCTGCCAGCTCTCGTCTGTATATTGATGATCGTCATTATTTACCCCTGCCAGCCCATTGAGATAGTCCTCCAATGCACTGGTGTCAACTGACGGCACATCCTTTAATGCGACATCCGCTGTGTTATAGACCAGAATAAAACGCTCGTTGTTGGTCACCGTATCACTTTCCGCCGTTATCCTTGTGCCCAAATAGAGTGTCAAAACCGCATTATGCGGGTCGTCTCCGTTTTCTACATGGACGTTCAGTATCCTGTTTTCATATGCTTTTGCTTCCAGATAAAAGAAGCTTGCACCTATTCCCTTTAAGAAAAACGTTTCGCTTTCGCCAACTGTGGCGGCATCGGCTTTTATGACATTTCCGTCATTATATGTATCTTCCTTAACGGACAGATATCTGTTTGTCTTGACACAGCGGACTGCATAACTGCCATCTGTCTGTGCTTCCAGCTGAAAGTATGGTGCATCTGCCTTCTTAGCCGAAGCGGTCACAGTGCCGGACTCGTCCACTGTAAAATAAGAATTGAGCGTCTCCGGTATATTATCCTGTACCTCGCCATATTTTTTGACATCATTCCATGTCCGCTGATACCATGGCTCCAGACGCGTCCGCAGCTGGAAATACGGCTCTGCCGCCTTTGCGGGTGCACCGTTGTATGTGGTCAGCGTGCCAAAATTCAGGTGGTCATTGTTTACAAATCCCTGCGGGCGCATTGCCTCCGCCGCCTGCTTCATCCACGTCACATCGACGCCTTCTATCTTGGAATAATGTGCCAATGGAAGCTCATACACGGAACGAAGCTCGCCACGGTTAATTTTTTCTTTGTCAATGGAGTCCCATCTGTTTCGTCCGAAAACATCTGTCAGCGGCTCCATTCTAAGGTTCTCTGTGTTGTACAAATTATACTGTGCCGCCCAGTTAAATGCCTTTGCAAGACGGTTGTCGTATAAGCCCCACAAGTCAACCTTCTGCTTTTCTGCAACCACGCACACATCGGCGAGCAGGCTGATGCCAAACTGCGCGTGCGCCTGGTCACGGAAGCTCTCCACGGACTGCCCCCACTCACTCACATAAACCGCGACAGAACCGTTTGTATGGATATCCTGGTACAGATAGAGAGCCCGCTCAAAAATCTCGGTATTCTCACAGACTGCACCGATGGATACCATTCCCGACATTGCCGCCGTATCCCAGTTTCCGTTTGCAATCATCGGCAGACCCAGATCCTGTATTACCGGGTAAATGACATTGAGCATCATATCCTGATATTTCCCGAAATCTTCATCCGTGTAGCCACCATACCCGCCATGATAGTATTTTAAGATTTCTGCCGCATTGTTCATGCGGTACGTGCTGATGGAAGCGCCTAAAATCCTGTCCCTGTCGTCCAGTATTTTTAATCCTGACCATGCGTTCAGAATTTCCACGCCCTTTGCCGCATACGCATCCTCGCCTGTTATTACCCACTGCAAGGCATTGAAGTATGCCGCGTTTGAGGCGCGCTCATATGCCGCAATGTTTCCATGTCCTGCTGGGTCTCCCCTGCCGACAGCTTCATATGCAGTCACCGTAAAAGAAGAGTTGGACATATTGTAGGGAACCTGGTGGATTAATCGCTGGTAATCGGAATACCACGGCTCCTCCTTTTTCGCAACATGCTCTTTCATTGCGTCAAGCTGTGCCTCGCTGTGCGCAAGCGCAAGGTGGCTAAATATCCGTACTTTTACGTTTTCTTCCTGACTGCCGTGTTTTACCGTAAAGCCGTGCAGCCCGGGTGCAAGGTTTCCAATTTCGGCATACAGCACATCATTCTCAGCCTCATAAGAAACCGTATGCCCTTCGATAGTATAATTCTCCGGCGTTATATCCTGATTGACCGGCTTCCAGAACAATCTGACGGATGTCCCATTCACCTCCTGCAATACCTTGAGCTTATCCTGATTTTCTACTTTTTCCAGATAAAAGCGATATTCATCATCACTTTTTCCACACTTCAATGTGTCGTTTTCCACGTATACCGGACTGACTGCGCCGGAACCGTCGCGCAGTGCCTGCAGATGGCTTGCAATCGTATAGTATTTGGAATCCGGATAATATTGCAAATCAAAGCGCTCATTCCAGTTTACGTCCGGCGCTGCCGCCTTGACGATGTACTTCCCGCCGCTCTCCTGGCTCCAGTATGTCCTGTCACTATCCGTTTCCGCAAAGTAATTCTGGATTGTCAGGAATTTTCCATTCGCGAGATTCTCAAAGGCATAGGTTGTCTTTGTCGCGCCGTAGCTCTCCCTTTCAAATTTGTCATACTGGTAAATATGCAGTCCAAACAGGCTTGCGGCTTCGGCAGTCTCGGAGAGCCCGACTGTGCCGTCCCCGCTTACCTTCAGGTATTTATTGTCACTCGTTTTGATCCGGACGACCTTCTGGATAATATATCCGTTGTCATAGTAATCGCCAACTGTTGTTTCCCGATCCAGACCTTCCGGCTTCTCGTCACTTGGGGAGGAAACGACCAGCTTCGGCTTGCCCGAATCGTTTCGGGTAGAATTGACTTCCACGGCACTGATGGCAGTGTCATCCACCGTCGTTGTCGTAAAATGGATGCACGCTGTTTTATCGCCTTTTTCCATCCTGCTTTTTATGAATGCGGTCAGGTCGATTTCCAGCCTGCTGGGGTCTGACCACGCCAGCTCCTCATAGAGGGGATCGCCTACATCTAACGGACGGTTGTTCCATGTGACATTGCCCGTCGTCCACTCTTCCTTTCCGTCCGTGCTGTCATCCGCCCGCAAAAAATCGCTGCACGCAGTTACGACAACCGGCTTCTGTGAGCCTTTTGCATAAGTGCCGTTGAATATGATTTTGTCGGCATCGGGTGCAATCCCGGACAAGTCAAACCGCAGATAGACATGCCTGCTTTTTCCGAAAATCAGTGTACTTGAAGTTGCGTTATTCTTTGCACCGTTTGCGGAATCCACATATGCATCATCAAAAATATTGTTGACTGATGTCTTCACAACCAATGCAGGCTTCTTGGATTTATCCGTATTTTGCAGCGCCCCGATATCCACTGCCGTGTCACTGTCACTGTCGGGATTTGCCGTCGTGATATGGATGCACGCCGTCTCGGCGCCCTCCTGTTTCTTTGCCTTGATAAAGTCGGTCAGGTCAAGCTCCAGATTGCCCGAGCTCCATTCCAGTGCATCATAAAGGACATTCTCTTTGTCCAGCGGCCTGTTCGTATAGGTAATATTGTCTGTCGTCCACTCCTCCGTGCTGTCGCTTGTATCATCCTGACGCAAGAACTGGCTGCTTTCCTTTACGACAATTGTATTGGACAGCCCTGCGCTTCCCATATATATTCCGCGGAATATGATTTTGTTGGAATTTTCCTCGATATTTGCCAGGTCAAACCGCAGATAGACATGCCTGTATTTGCCAAATGTCAGCTTTGTCGCATCCTTGAAATTTGTATCTGCCTTTCCTGACTGGTTTGAAACGTATGCGGAATCGAAGATATTGTTCTCGGATACCTTTGCCATGTATACGACAAGCTTTGGTTCTCGCGATGATGTGTCGCGTGACGAGTATAATTCTACAGCCCCAGTCGTGCCATCATCCACCGTTGTTGTCGTAATATGGATACAGACGGTTTCAGCGTTTGCCTGCTTTTTTTCCTTTATGAACTTCGTCAGGTCAAGCTCCAGATTGCCAGTTGACCAGTCCAGTTCACTGTAAATCGTATTCTCGGTATCACGCGGTCTGTTCTCATATGTAATGTTATCTGTCGTCCACATATCTGCCGTGTCATTGCTGTCATCCTGGCGTAAATACTCGCTGCACTCGGTCACGACCATTTTATTGGCAGAATCCAGTTTTTTCTTTACACCCTGAAACACAATTTTCTCTGCGTCCGCACTGATTTCCGACAAGTCAAACCGGATATAGATATGCCTGCCTTTGCCGACTATCAGATTCTGGTTATCCTTATAATTCGTTTTATCTGCACCACTAAAATTTGACACAAACGCATCATTAAAAATATAATTTACCGATACCCTGTCCGTGTTCTCCTCATTGGAATTGCGGCTCTCTTCCTCCTGCGTCTCCTCCTCTGTTTCGCCCTCTGTCCCAATTTCAGATTCCGTACCCTCCAACTCCGTACTCTCCATCATACTGCTGTCTGTTTCCGTCTCGACCGGGGTCTCCTCCTCACTTTCTGACGCCTTGTCACCATTGTCACCCTCTGACTCGGTTTCGCTTACGGGCTCCTGTGTTTTGGTGCCGGTTTCCGTGTCGGCTTCACTTTCATTGCTTTCTTCCTTGTTCTCTTTTTTGATTTCTTCTTCGCTGCTTTCCGCGTCCTCTTTTTTGTCCGCTTTGCCCTCCGCCTGCTCTGACTCGCTCACAGGCTCAGTACGCTCATACATCTCACTGTTTCCGTCTTCCACCGTCTGCGTCCTGTTCTCGGACAGCGCCAGACGTAACCCCTCGGCTGCGCTCACATCAAGCGTCATCGAAGCTGTCAGCGCGAAACAGCACAGCAGGCTGAACAATCGTTTTCCCTTTTTCACTGTCATTCCCTCCATTTCTTTTGTAATATTTGCACAATACTTTGCACTTTTTGCAAAGTATTGTTATATTTTATTTTATCTTTCAGAATTGGAAAGAAAAGACGGTTTTTTTAGACGAAACGACGTAATTTTTAGGAAATGCAAAAACAGGGAAATAAATCTGACTCGTCAGTTCTTTCCCTGTTTTAAGGCTGCAATATAATTTTTTCATTTTACTTTGTTGGTTTATACCGTTTGGAGCCCTGCCAGTTTCTCTACTTCCTCAACCTTGAGTTCCGTATACATGGCAATTTTATCAATTGACAATTCCCCATCTTGTAACATCCTAAGCGCAGTTTCCTTTTTTGTTTCGTTTTCTGCTTCGTTTTTTAATCTTCTTGCATTTGTTTCAATCAATGCTCCGCTCATCATATCACCTACACCTTTCTGTTTCCTCCGTGACCTCACCCTCGTCAAGCGCTGTCTGTGCGTCATACTCAAAAAGTCTTATGGCGATTTTCCCATCCGGCAGACTGCTTTCACATTCGACATGATATTTCTTTGGCACTTTCGCAAAAACCGTAAAATTCGTGTCCGTAATCCGCTCTTTATCTGCCTCGTCCTGCTGGTCTAAAAAATGTTCATTCGGAAAAAAACGGATTTCTTCTTCCCCTGTATATGTTTCCCCAAAAAGTTCATTGATTATGGGGATAATCAGCTTCCGGCAGTCATTCAGGATTGTCCGGAATGCCCCATCATATATATTTGCCATATCCTATTCCTTTCCTGTTTGTGTCCTTATCATATCATTTTTTTCGTCCAGATTCAAGAATTTCACACTTATCACTCCCTCAAAAGTAACAGTTCAGCCTTCGGCTTCCTGTTACAAGCATCAAGCCATGCAAAACCACTTCGTGGTGGCTTGATGCATCTCAACCACTACGTTTTCTCACGGACTTTGCAGCATAGTGCAAAGTCCTGGGCTGAACTGTTACCCTCAAAATGCCAAAATATGCATGCAAATGTCCTCCATCATTTATAAAGCTTCCCGCCCATACACTTCGATCTGTGTCAGCGCAGGAAACGGAGATGGATCATCGGACTTTACCATATGGTTCATCTCCACCCAGCGCACGCGTCTGGATGGAAACGTTATCTCATGCGGAAGCATACTCTTTTCCATCTGCATCTCCAGCCCGCTCTCGTCCGAAAAATCAAAATGTACGCTGCGCCACCAGTTGTCATGCGGAAAATCTGCCCTTGTGTAGAGTACAATCCGGTCAATCTCCACCGTCCTTCCAAACGCTATCCTTATCCGCGCATCCTCCTTCCGGTCAATGCCCCATGACTGATACGGCCACTCTCCATGACAGGTATTTACCATAACACCGTCAATTGCATTCTGGGCGGCAAACACGGTCTCTCCCCTTGTCTCCACATTTGCCGCGGCATGCGGATAGCAGTCCTTTATCTGGTGCTGGTCATATACGTTTATGGCAAGATTCCGGTAGCCTTCGACATCATAATCCTTTGCAAGACGCGCGTGCAGAAGATGTCTGCCGCCGTAAAATGCCTTTGGCGATAAGTTGACGCGTTTCTCCCCGAACGGAATGATATATTCCACATTTCCAGTAATGTAAACCAATGCCCTGCCGAGCGCATCATCCATCTGAAGCCATACAAATGTCTCCTCCCCCGAAGTCTCAAGGATAATCCTGTCACCCGGCTCATATTCCTGGCTATACACCAGACTGACCTCATCCACCCCTTTGCTTACTGCTTTTGTGTTCATTGCTGCATCCAGTATTTTAAAACATAAATCCATTTTCTTCTCCTTTACATGAGATATGCCGCCCCGATGATTCCGGCATCATTTCCAAGCTCCGATGTGACAATCGGCGGTATCTGCCCATGCGTACCGCCAAAGCACTTCCCTTCCACACGTCTTTGCAGCTCCCTGGTCAGATATTCCTTTTGCGCCGAAACGCCGCCCCCGAGAATCACAATCTCCGGCCTGAATATATTGACAATGTTTGCGATGCCGATACTCAGGTTTTCCAGGTATTCATCCACAACAAGCCCTGCCGACGCATCGTTTCTTTTCCGCGCCTCAAATATCACCTTTCCGTCAATGTCTGATATCCTTCCGCCGCTAAGTGTGCACAGCAGCGACTGCGGATGCTCTGCCGCCACTGCGCGTGCATGTTCCATCAGCGCCGTTGCCGACGCGTACATTTCAAGGCATCCGCGCCGCCCGCAGGTACACCGCCTGCCATTGCGCTCAATCGCCATATGTCCCGGCTCGCAGCCGCCCCTTAAAAAACCGGAGAAAATTTTCCGGTTCATAATGACTCCGCCGCCCACGCCAGTTCCGAGCGTAAGCAGCACGGCACTGTCTTTTCCCTTCGCCGCACCGCATAATACTTCCCCAAGCGCGGCAGCGTCGGCATCATTTGCAAGCGCCATTGGCGTTGAGACTTCCATCCGCTCCCGCATCGCTTCCAGTATCGCAACATTTTCCCAGCCCAGATTATTGGAGTACGCCACAATGCCGCTCTGGGCATCCACCGTTCCCGGACAGGCAATTCCAATCCCCTCGCACGATTCCGGCTCTACACTGTTTTACGCAAAAGCGATGACACGGCGTCTGCCATCTGTTCAATCAGCTCATACGGCGTCTGGCTGGCGCTGGCTGTTTTTATCACACTTTTTGCGGCAATGCCCTGCTTATCCACCAGACCGATCTTAACCGACATGCCGCCAATATCTATCCCTACCCGCACTTCATTCCCCTCCTCACCATACACCGGGGCAGTACCTAACAATTCAAAAATAACCGATACATCTTGGCTTGTCTATTTCTGAACAGTTCTCTACCACATTAAAAATTCCATGCCATCCAGTTTGTGCATCGCTTCTATATAAAAGTAATCCGCATATACCATCGTGAAATGGTGTCTGCCGTCATGGTATGCCGCCGAGCAGTTCTGCACAATCGCGTCGCAGTCACGGCTCCAGTCAGCCCTTGTGTCCGTAATTGCCTTTAATATTTTTTCCGCAGGACGCAGATAAACCGCTTTCTCAATGTCCGGCACGTATTTTTCCAGCTCAATCAGTCCCCCGGCAATCACACACGCGCCGCAGGAATCTTCCAGTGCCGGCTGTGCAGGCTGCCGAAAATCAATCGGAATAATCCCATCCTCCGGAATGTTTGCGATACAGTAATGCGCCACCCTTTTTGCAGTGTCCAGATATTCCTGCTTCCCGCTGTTTGTATAACTGTTGACAAAGCCGTACAGCGCCCAGCCCTGTCCCCTTGTCCATGCAGAACCTTCTCCATACCCCTGTCCGCCATGGCTCTTTACAAATGCACCTGTCTCCGGGTCAAATTCCCCGATATGGATGGACGAGCCGTCTTCTCTGATAAAATATGTCATGACACTGTCCGCATGGCGCATCGCAGCATGACGGTATCTCGGGTCATCCGTCTCCTTTGACGCCCAGTAGAGCAGCGATATGTTAAACAGGCAGTCAATAATTGCCCATCCCCTGGTATCCTGACCAGGCAGGTCATTCCATGCCCGTATGTAATTGCCCTGCGGATTCAAACGCCCTGCCAGCAGATTCGCCGCGTGCAGCGCCGCTTTTTTTGCCGCCTCGTTGCCTGTTATTTTGTAATCTGCCACTGCTGTCGGCACAAACATAAATCCCACATCATGATGCAGCCCATAGAAATCCGAAAAAGTCTGTTCCAGCTTTTTCTCACAATCCCGCGCGATGGCAATATAGCGCTCCTGCCTTGTGTCCTGGTACAAAAGCCACATGATGCCTCCCCAGAACCCATTTGTCCACCAGTTAAGCCCGTCATCCGCATTCCAGTTTTTCGTGCTGTCACTGCGGTCGTCATAGCTGCCATTTTCATCCG
This sequence comes from uncultured Lachnospiraceae bacterium, assembly GCA_949066965.1. Classification (GTDB taxonomy): domain Bacteria; phylum Bacillota; class Clostridia; order Lachnospirales; family Lachnospiraceae; genus COE1. The sequence continues at coordinate 10,172 of CARTDA010000011.1, read as the reverse complement.
TCGTGTAAGGAATCCTGTCCTTATTCTTTTCACTCACCCAGCCGATTTTTTCCCTGATTCTTACAATCGCATCCGTGACCCACTCCTGTTTCTTATTCTCCATACCTTACCTCCAATCCAGCGGGGAGCATCCCCATATTCCTATCATATAAGATTTGACACCCCGCAGGCAATGACCTATACTGTAATCAGCTGATTTTTTCTGCTTTTTTCACAAGAATTACTGCGGACGGAGGAATTTATGATAAAGGTTTTTCACTGCGGGCATGACAGCCACCATAAGAAGCCCTGTGACATCCTGCATCCCACAGGGCTTAACAACTATCTTTTTCTGCTTGTCAAACAGCATGCATGGGTGTATATTGACGGACAAAAGCGCCCTGTCCAGCCAAACTCGATACTTTTATTCCCGCCCAATATACCGATTCATTATGGCTGCGACGCTGCCGGTTACAATGATGACTGGATTCATTTTGACCTGTTTGACGACGACCGGATGCTTTTGGATTCATTTTCCTTTCCTTATTGTGACATCCTGCGCCCACGCGATTTTCACAGGCTGTCCGACTACGCCAAAATGATTTCCGATGAATTTCACCTGGACGGGCTCTACCGCGAGGATATCATAGACCGGCTCATGCATATTTTCCTATACGCACTCGACAATGAATTGAAAAAGACAGCCGAATGCTCAGCTGTCCCTTCCGCCATACAAAAATACCACCGCGAATTTGCCCAAATCCGTACACAGATATACAATGCCCCCTCTGCTGACTGGTCAGTGAACCGGCTGGCAGACACATTATGCCTGAGCTGCTCCCACTTTCAGCACCTGTACAAGCGCTTTTTCGGATGCTCCTGCCAGCATGATATCATACTTGCCCGAATCGCACTCGCCAAGTTCTACCTCGCGACCACGAATATGGGCATCTGCCAGCTGAGTCTCTTCTGCGGTTATGAGACGGACCTGCACTTCATGCGGCAGTTTAAACGATACACTGGCGTCACGCCGTCGGAATACCGCATGCAGACACGCAGCTCGGATATACAGCCCTAAAACGCCTCCGAGCACACATACGCCACAAGGCTTCTGTACAGGCACGCCGCCTCCGGATACTCATCCTTCAGGGTCAGCAAATCCGCATGACACACAAGCATTTTCCCGCACGCGTGCTTTATCTCATAGATAATCCCCAGGTTATGGTTGCGCTCAAAATTGTCCATCATGCGCACAATCGGCTTGATGTCCTTTGTCTCTGCCATATTGTCCAGTATCATCGGTCTGGAATGCATGACAATCTCATACCACTGCGGGGTAGTGTATGACTCACACGCAAACCCATTTAGGGCCGGGTGCGCTGAATCAATCAATAACCCCATTGTCCCAACCGGAAGCGGTTTTCCTGCTCCCTCTGATATGGAGCGGAATATCGGATAGCACCAGAAATCCGTACAGTACTCGCCCTTCATCGTACTGTCTGGAAGCATACTGTTTTCCCTGACAAACAGCGCGACCGCTTTCCCATTCTGCCACGCATCCAGCGCAGTCTTATTATCATTTGTAACACATACATTATCACAACTGGCTTCTGCACCGCCAGCCGCAAAGCTTTGATGCGCATCCTGCACTTTCGCAACGGCTTATTCATATATAAATATGTCATATTCGTTCACAATGTCCTCCGCATTGTCTGCCATCAGCGTAAAACGCAGGATATATTCCGCATTCTTCTCACATTCCGGCACCTTTAGCCGCAGCGTTCCCAGTGTAAAGAGTCCCCTTCCCGAAACGTCCTTACACGACACGGACTGCACGACAGTCTCACAAGCCCTGCGTCCTCCCTGCCGTCCGCCTGCGCCCCTGCCTGTTTCTTCAGCCGCCATGTTGCCTGAACCGTTACATTCGTAAGCCCCTCCGAGCTCCCTGTGTGAAAAATCACGGAAGCCAAAATGACTTGTCTGCCCACAGAGCAATTGGCCACCGCGCAGGATTTTCACAGTCAGCTCATATACATATGGATTGTACTCATCCCACTCTTTCACCGGTTTCTCAAATTCGTAGCAGACCCCCACGCCAGTACAGGCGTCATCCTTTCTGATTGCACATCGTTTCTCCGGAAACACTTCAAGCGTCTCGATGCAGTAGGGCAAGTCCTGTCCCTTTCCCTGCAAAATCCACTCCCTGCGCGTCTCGGCTGTCTGCGTCCCAAGCGGCTCAAAATGCTCAAAATCCCTGCCCGCCTTCATCCGGAGCCTTGTCAGCCGGCAGCTGACATCCGCGCTGATATCAGACCACGCCTTGTCCGAAACAGTGTTGCAGCCGGAAAGCACCATCCTGATATCCACAGACCTGTTTTTTCTCGACGGATATATCCACATTTTGTCCACTGCGATATCCACAACCGATTCCAGATAGATTTCTCCCAGAATGCCATTCCAGTTTGTCTGCGTGTCCGGCGAAGTCATATGCCCGCCATTCGACACATAATCCGTGTTGTCCGTCATCACCACGAGCGTATGCCTGCCTGGCGTCAGCAGCCTGGTCAGCTCATACCTGTGCGCCGCATAAAAGCTGTCAAAGCTGCCCGCACACGTCCCGTCAACCCACACGGTCGATTTTCTCGTCCGCTCCATGGAGAAAAAGAAACGCCTTTTCAAACCGTCCTGCCTCGTTTCTGCCGGAATCTCTATTTCCCTTAAGTACCACGCATATCCCTTAAAATGATAGGTTTCTGTCAAATAGGAAGTCGCAATTTCTTACTCCAAAACCAGCCGGTGAATCCTGCCAATCGCCGACCTTACCGGGGCAAGCAGAATGACCACAATGCTCACGCCGGCCTCCGCAAAGATATAGATGCCGTTGTACACCAGCGAGTACGGCAGCACCCCCCAGCCTTCCCACGCATAGGAGGCAAAGAATATACAGCCCGATGCCACGGTGAACACATAGCGCCCCAGCACGCCCACAAGATAGCCCTTGAGCAGCCCGTTCTTTGCATTTGAGAAAAGCCCCGACAGCCCGAGCGCGCCAAACGCAAGAAAATAGTCCATCACAAGCTGCATCGGGTATAAGACATAAGGATCAATCAAAAGCTGCAGGACACCATACGCAAGCCCTGTCATCAGCCCTGCGCCGATGCCGAAAAAATATCCTGGCAGACAGACGACAAGCATGGACAGCAGCGTGATGGAACCGCCTGTCGGAAAGTGGAACAGCTTAATGTTTGAGAGCACCGTGCCAAGGGCAATTGCCATTGCACAGAACACCAGCTGCCGGATGGTCAGCCTCCCGCCTCCATCGTCCGTCCTTTCCCTTTTTGCATCTGCACTTTTTGCCTTTTCAGCCTGCATGTGAAACCTGACAAATGCTGCCGCAGCCACAAGCAGTATCACAATCATAGCCGCAAGCAGTCCGTTTCCAAGCGCCGTCGGGACGTAAGTCGTCTCGCCCCAGTCATTTACTACTACATTGTACAACATAAAAAAATCCTCCTTCGTCTGCGCGAGGAGGTCAGCATCGTAACTGTTGATAGATCTTCTGGCTTTACACAGCCGCATAGCCTGATGGTATTTGCAGCCTGTATTCCGACAGAATCTAAACAGTTAAAGTCCCATTATTCCCATATTGCTTCCTTACGCCGGTATTATCCGGTTCAAGTAATGAGGGTAAAGTCTCAGCGATGTGCACCCCTAGCGTAATCTGATATATGTTAGCGTACTACACTGCGCCGGCTGTCCAGCCAGCGCCTTCGTACAGGAATAACTATACCGTTTCATGATTTTATTGTCAAGTTAAATTTTTGTATACCATAAATCAGCTTTTAATAGACAATCCGGTAATAACTGCGCGATGTAATGCGGAATACGATAAAATAAATCACCGCAAACACTACGGATGTCACCACCAGACAGCCGACAAACAGCTCTGTATTCATCAGGCCGAACACATACATGATTATCTTTAACATCGGAAATGCCATTGTCAGATGAAGGACGGCAACGATAATCGGCATAAAAAATACGGTTCGCACCTGCGTGTTGATTGCAGCCTTCACCACATCACGCCCCATGCCGACCTTGGTCATAATCGCAAATCTCTCCCTGTCCTCATAGCCCTCCGAGGTCTGTTTGTAGTAGATAATCAGCACTGTGATCATCAGAAACAAAATTCCAAGAAACAGCCCGAGAAACAAAAAGCCGCCGTTTAATGCCATGTACTCTTCACGCTGATGCGCCCTTGACATGAGCATACCTGATGTGAACGCTGTAGTTTCCTTGCACGCCCCAAGCGCCTCCTCCACGGCTGTTGCAAACGCCTTTCTCTCCTCCGGCGTCCCATCTGTATCCAGTTCGATATGGTGGCGCACTTCATAAGCCGCAAACGGTTCCAGCGCCTGCTCGTCCTCCACCACAATGTAAATCAGCTGTTTATTGCCCAGAACTGCCTGAAGTTCACTGTCCGGGAAATTGTCCGGAAACATTGTCTTATCCGCCACTAAATACGTTGTCCCAAAAATTTCAATAGAGTCCTCCTCAAAAAGATGTGATGCTGCCACCATCACGCTTCCCGGCGCAATCGGCTCATAGGTATGCCCTGTAAATTTCTCATAGTCCGCCCGCGCCATCACATAGAGCATCCCCATATCTGTAAAATCGTAAGTAGGATTTTCATTGTCATAGTGCTCTATCACATTTCCGTCCATGTGAATCACCGTCACAATGTCCATATATGATGACACATCTATCATTTCTCTGTTCTGCTTTTTTGCCGCCGCCGCAACCTGCTCTACAAGGTATTCTCTGTCTGCCCGCGCTGGAACATGGTCAAAATACTGCGTTGCGCTGATTTCTTTTGGAAAATTTTGTTTCAAAGAATCTTCCACGCCCGCATACAGGCACACCGTCGTCGAGATGATTACCAGAACCATGGTGGACAGCACGCAGATATTGGCAAGCCCGACCGCATTGCGCTTCATGCGGTAAAGCATTCCTGACACGGTGATAAAATGTGTCGTCTGATAATAGTATTTCTTATTATTTTTGAGTATTTTCAAAAAAGCAATACTCACAGACAGAAAGAGCGCATAGGTCCCGGCAATCACCAGAAGCACCGCTATAAAGAACATATTGACCGCTTCCAAGATGCCCTGAACGGTCACGGCAATATAATACCCTGCAACGATGCACCCAATGCCAGCCACTGCCGAAATCCATTTTACCTTAGGTTCTCGCTCCCCCACGCTGTTGCCGTGCAGCAGCGCAACCGGATTGGCAAGGCTGACCTGCAAGAAATTATAGAACAGCATCAGCACATAGACGAGGCCAAACAGCTCAACCGTCTGCAAACAGCCCCAGCCAGAGACATAAAACGGAATACTTTCTGACATTCCTGTCAGTTTTGCCAGAAACATTGCCACCAGTTTGTGAAACACAATCCCAAGCACAAGGCCGCCGAAAACCGTAAGCACATACAAAATCACAGACTCCCACGCCATCACTTTTGCAATATGCTTCTTTTCCATGCCGAGAATGTTGTAAACCCCCAGCTCTTTCTTGCGCCGCTTCATCACGAAGCTGTTTGTGTAAAATAGAAAAATACCAGTGCACAGCGCCACGATTATGAGACCCATCGTCAAGATCAAGTACACTGTGTCTGCGCCGCGCATCGCCGCAATTGCCTTGCTTCCCTGAATGGCACGCATGATGTAAAACATCATTGCAGACACAATTCCAGCCAGAATGTAGGGCAGATAAAACTGCCGGTTGTTTTTTAAGTTGGTCACTGCCAGCTTGCAATATAAACAATTCATAAAAATCCCTTTCCTGTTTACGAGTCTAAAAAAGTTATTTGGCAACGTATTGCCGCAGTTTAAGACACATACATTTCATCTGCCTTTTGAAGCCCAGCGCCCGAATCCGTCCGGTTGAATTGGCACTCCGGCGGAAACTGTGCGCCCTCCGCTTTCTGTGCCAGCACGGTGAGCGTATCCGATATTCTTGCGTAGAGCTGCTCATTGGTCAGATTACCGCGGTAGAGCTGGTGGAACACCTCGCCATCTTTGATAAACATAATGCGGTCCGCGTGGCTTGCCGCATTGGTGCTGTGTGTCACCATGAGGATTGTCTGCCCGTCGCGGTTAATCTCCCGAAACACATGAAGCAGCCCCGCGGACGCCTTGGAGTCGAGCGCGCCTGTCGGCTCATCTGCAAGAATCAACTGCGGACTGGTGATGATTGCCCGCGCTACGGCTGTGCGCTGCTTCTGCCCACCCGAAACTTCATACGGATATTTTTCCAGTAGCTGCGCGATGCCGAGCCTCTCTGCAATCGGGGTAAGACGCTCCTCCATCTCCGCAACCGGTTTTCTCTGCAAAACCAGCGGCAGCAGAATATTGTCCTTGAGCGAAAAGTTGTCGAGCAGATTAAAATCCTGAAATACAAATCCCAGATTGTCGCGCCGGAATGCCGAGATTTCTTTTTCCTTAATGCTTGTCAGGTTCTTTCCGTTT
>CARTDA010000011.1:0-3653 GCA_949066965.1 uncultured Lachnospiraceae bacterium | reverse complement strand
GCCGGATTCCCCCATAATCGCCACATACTCCCCCTGCTCGACGGTGAAATTCATATTAGAAAGCGCCTGTACTTTCGTACTCCCGAAACGGGTTGTATAAATTTTGCTGACATTTTTTACCTTTAAAATAGACATAGTTTGTTCTCCTTTTTTGATTGGTCCTCTATCTGCCTTATGAGTACAGTATAGCAAAAAAGGAAACTGCCAGCCATTTGTCAGGCTTACATTTTCCTTTGATTTCTTACATTGTTGTAAGGAACATGTTATAAAAGCTGTTCCAAAAGGCTTCACACGTCTCTCATGCCCCCTATCACAATCTCAGCCTTCGTCCCTTTTCCCTGTGCTGAGGTAATGTGAAACGAATGCCCCAGTTTTTCCAAGATGGACTGGCACAGATACAGCCCGATTCCCGTGGAATATTGGTCAGCATGTCCGTTGTAGCCGGTATAGCCTTTCTCGCAGACCCTTGGAAGGTCCTCAGCGCGAATGCCGATTCCTGTATCTTCTATAATAATCCGCACGCTTTCGTCATAAGCATCACAGAAAGCTTGTGCTGCTTCATCGCAATGCCCGTGCCCCGCCTTTTTTTCATCAGGCTCAGAAACTGCGCCGCCACATGGCTGACTGGCGCTGCATACCCGTATCGTGACGCCGCCCTGTCTGGTGTATTTGACGGCGTTTGACAAAAGCTGGTCCAGCACAAACCCCAGCCATTTTTTGTCCGTAACTGCCATGAGCTGCTGCGGCGTGTATGACAGACGAAGCTGCTTCTGGATAAACTGTCTGGCATACTTGTGAACCGACGATTTTATCACCTCGTCCAGCATCACATTCTCAAACACAAAATCATTCGTCTCCGCGCCAAGCCGCGTGTACTGCAATGCCATATCGGCATACTGTTCTATCCTGAAAAGTTCGTTCTGCATCTGGCGGCACTTTATGACACGCATGTCATCTTGCAGTGCCTCCTCCAATTCAAGAAATGCACTGATCTCCTCATCAATCAGCAGCTTGAGCGCGGCAATCGGTGTCTTAATCTGGTGTACCCACATGGAATAATATGCGGTCAAATCCTGCTGGCGGCTGATACGTTCATTCTCAATCCGGTCCTTCTCCTTTACCAGCACATTGATACAGTCCTGATAATACGTTTCGTATAAGTATTCTGGCACCTTCATCTCATTTTGCACCACTGCAATATTTTTGCGCATCTCCTCTAACTGGCGGAGGCTTTCACAGTGCCTGCCAAATCCCAAAACCGCCGCTGCCACAGTGACAAAGACGCACAAAAGCATTCCATAGCCAATTTCATGCGCGGGGATTCCATTCAGCAGCATCGTCGCGGTCATCACCAGCGCAAGAAACAAATTTACTGTAAGCCATCCGCTGTTTTCCCTGAGATATATACGAAAATCAATCATTCCAATCCTCCCTGTCCATGCCGATTACCCTATGCGGTAGCCAATCCCTTTCTTGGTCTGTATAAAGTCCGAAAGCCCTGCGCTCTCGAGCTTCTTCCGCAGACGGTTCACATTTACTGACAGTGTATTTTCATCCACATAGTTGTCACTCTCCCACAGTTTTGTCATGAGCGTGTCTCTCGCCACGACCTTTTCCTTATTTTCCATCAGCACCTGCAAAATACGCAGCTCGTTTTTGGTCAGCTCCAGCTTCTCGCTGCCATACACCAGCACCGCCTCGGTGAGATTCAGCATCGCGCCCCGGTGCTCGAGCACCACACTCTGACTCACAAAATCATAACTCCTGCGCAGCATCGCCTGTATTTTCACCGTGAGGACATCCAAGTCAAAGGGCTTTGCGATAAAATCATCCCCGCCCATATTTACCGCCATGACGATATTCATGTTGTCGGCTGCGGAGGACAAAAAGATGACCGGCACCTTGGAAATCTTGCGAAGCTCACTGCACCAGTGATACCCGTTGTAAAATGGCAGTTTAATATCCATCAAAACCAGATGCGGCGCCGCCCGCACGAACTCCGGCATGACGTTTCCCAAATCCTGCGCACATTCGACGGCATACCCCCAGTTCTCCAGATGGCGTTTTAATCCCGCCGCAATCATCTCGTCATCCTCGACAATAAAAATTTTATACATTGCTGATTCCCCCATTTTTAATAAAAGAATAGCATCTCAATCCTGCAAATTCAAGCATTGTTTTATCATTTTCCGCATTTCATATCAAGAAAAAATCCTTCCTCCAATGTATTCTATTATTCGGTACCAAATTCTCCCGCTTTCTGTTATAATAACTCCAGACCAACCAAGCAAATCACACTTCAAAGGAGTTTTATATGCGTACATACACCCCCGGCAAAGTATTGCTAATCGGAATCAACGCCAAATACATCCACTCGAATCCTGCACTCTACAGCCTGAAAGCCTACGCGGACAAGTATTATCCAGACCGTCCGGACGGCTGTGTGCTCGAGATTGCGGAATTTACCATCAACCAGCCTGCGGAGACCATTCTCGCCGAAATCTATCGGCAAAAACCACAGTTTGCGGCTTTTTCGTGCTATATCTGGAACTGGACGGTTGTGCAAGAGCTCCTGCAAGCGCTGCCAAAGGTTCTGCCCGACACTGCACTCTGGCTTGGCGGGCCGGAGGTTTCTTATCATGCTGAGCATTTATTGCAGACCTATCCACAGCTTGCAGGCATCATGGTCGGTGAGGGCGAGGAGACATTTCTCGAACTGCTGCACGCTTATTGGGAGAACAAGCCCGCACTGTCTGATATAAAGGGAATTGTCTGCAAAGAAGGCTTTACCGGCGAGCGCGGACTATTAGATCTCAACCGCCTGCCCTTCCTGTACACGCCGTCTGCCGGTTTTCCCGCTGCCTTCCGGAACCGTATTGTCTACTACGAGTCCCAGCGCGGCTGCCCGTTCCAGTGCGCCTACTGCCTCTCTTCCATCGACAAAAAGGTACGCCTGCGCAGTATGGACACTGTCAAATCAGAGCTGCGCTATTTTCTGGACAATCAGGTACCGCAGGTAAAGTTTATCGACCGCACGTTCAACTGCAATCCGGCACATGCGCTTGAAATTTGGACATACTTGGCAGAAAATGACAACGGCGTCACTAATTTTCACTTTGAAATCGCGGCGGATTTGCTGACAGCAGAACACCTTGAGGTGATGCGCAGTATGCGCCCCGGCCTGCTTCAACTTGAAATCGGCGTGCAGTCTGCAAATGAACAGACCTTAAAAGCGATTCACCGCCACATGGACCTGAACGCACTTGCCAAAACGGTGGCTGTCCTCCACAGCTTCCAGAATATCCACCAGCACCTTGACCTGATTGCCGGACTTCCCTATGAGGACTATGACAGCTTCGCGGCTTCGTTCAACACGGTATACGCCATGATGCCCGACCAGCTACAGCTCGGCTTTCTGAAAGTGCTAAAGGGTTCCCCGATGGAGGCGCTCGCCAGTGAATATGGCATTGTATATAACAGCAGACCGCCCTATGAAGTGCTGTACACCAAGTGGCTTTCCTATGACGATTTACTGAAATTAAAGGGTATTGAAGAAATGGTAGAGCTGTATTATAATTCCAGCCAGTTTTCACACACACTCCCCGTACTGGCACAGTACTTCGCCTCACCGTTTCACATGTATGAGGCGCTCG
>CARTDA010000010.1:0-101550 GCA_949066965.1 uncultured Lachnospiraceae bacterium | reverse complement strand
AACAGTTCCTGGCGGAACTGCCGCGGCGCTTTCGCGAAAATGGCTCTTTTGCGAATAAATAGATATCTCTTCTATTTATAAGGGACGCTGAAAATTTTATTTCATTCCTTTCCATTTAGAAAATAACGAATTTATTTCTTCCTCTGTTATTTGTATGTCACATTCGCGCAATAACATATATACATCTGTATCAAGAAGGTTTACATACGAATTTTCTTCTGGTATCAGCCGCCTTTTAATTATTCTATATTCCTGCGGGGAGATTTTCACCCAGTTCCCATTTTCGTAAGATTCTGTAAGCAGACATTTTGCAATAGAGGAATCCGACAAAAAATCATCCTCACTATCATATTGTATAATTCCATTTGCTAATTCTGTTTCCATCGCCTGTTCATAATCAACATCAAGTCTTAGTAAATCAGAACAATACAGAACATTATCATTACTTGTGATTTCCCTGAGATACCCATAGGTACCATTCATATTTCCAGTCAGTAAATACATCTCCTTCAGCAAATATATTTTTCTATCATCATAATTGGCAAGTATCTTTGTGTAATCTGAAATTTGTACCGGCTCTCCATCCTCATCCAGCACAGCAGGAACGATGTCCTCACCATTAAAACAATAAAAAGTGAAGTACCCTCCCATGGAACCACCCGAATGGTGGTATACGCCAAGTTCAGGTATCCTGTCAAAATTGATATCAAGCAAATAGTATCCATAAATAGGAAAATCGTGACCGGAATCAATATCCGCAGAAAGCAGAAAATCCCGATAAGCCTGAAAATATGTCTTGTTGATTTCTATATTTTGTTTCGATACTGCATTGTCCTGTATTGCATTTGGCTCAATTTGTGTGCCACTGCTGCATGCGTCTAACAGCATTATATTCACGGTAAAAATACCGGCTGCGATAATCTTCTTATGTTGTGACATTTTTTGTCCTCCCAAATTTAGCGTGGATTATAATTTATAATCCAAATGAACCGTGTATCTTCTTTGCAAGGCTATAGGGAATCATATCATGCTGGTCTGTCTGCTTATATGCAATTTCCTGGTTCACATATTCCACTAAATTCCTGTCGCTGAAATTTCTAAACTTTAAAATTACAGCATCAAGGATCTTCGTTTCATTTTTGGACAGTTCTGACATATCAAGTACACTGTTGGGGTAGAATTGGTATTTGGTTGCTTCAAAGTCATCTTCCTTGCGCACATTTACATTTCTGAGGACAGTCAGGCTGTCGTGCCCAACAGGAAATATTCCCATGTGTTCATGGCGGTAGACCATCCCTGTCATGGAATTTCCCTGTATTTTGAAGGACAGGGCATCTGCATACCAGAGCAAATTCATGAGACGGACTTTGTAAAGCTCTGTGATACGTTCTGCGTAATAAGAAACAACACATTCAAGTTTGTCAATATCAAGCAGCCTGTAGCCGTTGAAATCAGAAGGAACCGGCAATTTTGCATATGCGCTTTCAAACACCTGGCGTGACAAAAACTCCCTCCCACAGGAATCCAGCTTTTCAATCATTCTTGTTCGTATCTGCATTCTTTTGGCTTCCGGAAATTTATCGCCATTCCTCTCCAGAAACCGGAGTGCCATAAGTGGATTTTCTTTTATCATGCACAGCATTGTGTCGTAAGCCGCATCCTGAATCGCCCTGCTCTCATATCGGGCAACTGTCGCTTCGCCCCAGCCTAACAGCCGGGCTAACTCCACCTGTGTCAGCCCATAGTTTTCCCGTATGTCCGAAATTTCCCCGGAAGTCAACAGATTGTGCATTTTCCGGTAAGCGTTTCCGGCTGACAACAGATTTGTATTGTTAAGGCTTTCCGTTTTAAATTCCTGCTTCTTCCTGTCCTTAGACTGTTTTTCTGGACTTTCATCCTCTTCCGTAGTGCTGTCAATATTATTGTTTGTACATACAAAATAATGCTCCTCGTAAAATACTTTCTCGCCTTTTATGATGGTGCTTGACATCCTTACCCGCTCTTCCACCTGATGGAATACATTACAGACCGGGCATTCTATATGAATTGTTTTAAAAAGTGAACTTCTCGCCATTTATCAATCTCCAATCATCATAAACTATCAATTGATATTATAGCTATCAATTGATAGTTTGTCAATTATAGTCCCTTAATTTATTGCATTTTTTGATTGTTAATACTACGACTCGTGCGCCGCCTAGGGGTATATTTCTTCTGCATGGGTCTGCACATAAAAAAACCGCAAAGGCTGTCATACCCTTACGGTTTTTTTATGCGCAGGGGTGGTAAGGAAATTAGCAGCTTTGCTGCACGCACCCCGCGCGGCGAGAAGGACATTCTCCTACTCGATTATTCAAGTTTTTCGTCTATCTTTCCTGTTTTTTTACGTCTTTGAAACAGTTCTTGCTCTTTCTTTTCTGCTGCAAAAATATATACGCCCTCCATGTGTCCTGGTCTGCGCTTTTGTATCAGCCGTAACATATTTAACTGTTTTGTTTTCATACAGTTCCTGCAATATAATGACAGTAATCTTTTTTCTGCTGCCACTGTTATCCTTGTCATGCATTTGGGACATATGTATTCTTGCATTGCTCCACCTTTTCCCTGTAATAGTTTTTGTAAATTTGACTATGGTATTAGCATACCATGTTTTTCCATGTATTGCAATGCTGTATACTGCTCCTTATAAGCTTTTGTATTTTTTATGGCTGCATACAATAAATGCTGCTGATGAAAATGCGGCAAAGAGAACTATCATGACTCTTATCCCCGGATAACGTGAAAGGTATATGTCGATATCAGAATAGCCTTCCGTCAGAACCAGCATAAAGGGAATTGTATTATAAAATGGAAAGTTCCTCCGAAAATAGATGCCCACTGACAAAGGCAGTATGCAGCACAATGACTTTAGGGCGGCCTTGCCTGCCCTGCCGGATATGTCCGGGACAAAGCTCGTAAATGCAATGCCAAGCAAAAGCACATCAGACAGCTGGCTGGCAATAAACATTATGCTGTTGAAGTTCCCGCGCCAGACCGTGCTGACGCAGACCGGCGCAGCCAGACACAGGGCAGATATTATGACAGACTGGAACGGACTGTTGCAGTGTGCCGAAAAGTATAGGATAATCGAAGCGGCTTCGATTATTCCGATAAAACAAAAAACAGCCGCCATCCAGATAAAGTCCCTGATGTACATTGTTGAGATATTATGATAATTATTCCATGTCCGGACATAGTCTTCCATCACCCATTGATACAGGCACTCTCCTCCGTCAAGCCCGAACACACTCCACACAAACACAAAATTCAGTGTGAGAATTACTGCATAAGCGCCTGCCGCGACAGTTATGCCTGCCATAATTTTTGCAGTGACAGCCCTTGTTTTTCCTTCCTTAGTAGTAAATAATATCTGACGCATATTAATGTAATTTTCTTCGGAAAAAATGGGTGATAAGGCAAACAGCACGAAAGGGATTCCCACCATACAGCTTATCTCCAATACAATGTTAAATACTTGCCATCCATAGCCGTATTCCAGTACAATCGGCTTCCCAGACGCCTCGCTTGCTTTTCCAAGCTTTGTCTCCGCAATAGGGTATACGCGGGTTGCGACATGATAGTCGTCCCGTCCATGAAAATATCCGTCTGAAAACTCTCGCATGACAAAATTATTCAGGAAATTTCTGTCCAGAAAATAATTGTAATTCTCGCTGACACCGCTGGGAAATCCATACCTTTCAACAATTTGCGCCACCTTTTCGTCCGTAAGTACCCCTTTCCACTCCTCCGTAATCTTCCTGTCCATTTTCACTGCCTCAAGTCCTGTGTATTTCACACCGTTTATCGTCGTCTCTGCGCCAACCACGAAAATTCCGGCATACAGTATGATAATGGTTAGCGCTGCTATTGCACTGCATATAAATAATTTTTTGGAACATATTTTGTATAATTCCATTTTGTATAATCTCATGGTTTATCCTCCTTCAGCTCCTAAATATCGTAATATAAGTACGCATCTTCCAATACTGGTTCCACGATTACGGCATCCGGATGGGGCTTCTTTTTGGAAACAATCCGAAGCTCGACCTGTTCGCCGCATCCTTTGAGGTTACTCACCGCATATGTTTCATTCAGCTCTGCCGCAATTTCTTCAGGAACGGTACACTTCCAGACACATCCCGACACAGGCGCCAGCATCTGCTCCTGTGTCCCTGTTTTTACAAACTGTCCGTGCTTCATAAGTATTATCTGATTTGCGATATACGCAACATCGGAGACAATGTGCGTCGACAGAATGACAATCCGTTTTTTTCCAAGGGAGCTGATGATATTCCGGAAACGCACGCGCTCCTTAGGGTCCAGCCCCGCTGTCGGTTCATCCAGTATCAGTATTTCCGGCTCGTTCAACAGTGCCTGTGCAATCCCAATCCGCCTTATCATGCCGCCGGAAAAAGTTTTTAATTTTTTATCCCTGTACTCTGCCAGCCCCACTGTTTCCAAAATATGCGCAATCCGCTCTTTTGCAGTCTCAGGATCCACCGCCTTTAAAGCCGCAATATAGTTTAGAAACCGCACTGCGGTGAAGTCCTTGTAATAACCAAAATCCTGCGGAAGATATCCCAAAAGGCTGCGATACGCGCCGCCAAGCTGCTGTATCGGTATGCCGTCACAGCAAATCTGCCCTTGTGTGGGCTTCAGGATGCCGACAATCATACGCATCAATGTCGTCTTTCCTGCACCATTTTCACCAAGTAGTCCGTACACGCCATTGTCAAAGCCAACAGTCAGGTCTTTTACAGCCTTTTTGTCCTTATATGTTTTTTCAATGCCCATCAGCTCTAATCTACACATAATATTTCCCCCTTTTCCAATGCCCTGAAAAATCTTTTTGTCTGAATGGCAGATATGCCCATACCTGCAAAAAATGCCAATCCCCAGAAGGCAGTCGCGGATGCTTCATAGAGATGGGGTACGCAAGAAAGCACACTCCAGAATAACACGGAAAATATCCCTGCGGCTATGAGCACCACTTTATTTCTTCTGCCACTCTCTGTAATCATTACAGTCATGCAGACGCATTCTGTAAACACAAACGGCACCAGCATATATAACCCCATTTCCATAACTGGCACACCCTCTTCTCCTCCGGCTGTCACTAAGGCAGCCAGCAGCGCCGCCAGGCTGATTATCCCGGAGCATGCCATACGGAACACGACAATCTGCCGTACATTAAAGTAACAGCTTTCTTCAACCTCCGTCATTCCTGAAAAAAACATATGGCTGACTTCAATTAAGGACAGCGCGCCCAGCACACATGCAAAAATTGTGGAAGACCGCTCCCAAAACTGCCATTTTCCCAGTAAGACAAATCCTATACAGACCGTCAGATGCATCAATAAAATGGCCTTGTCCATGTAACAAATCTGGATTTTTAATATCTGCCACTTGCTTTTTTGCACAGATGATGCGTTCCCTTGCATGTTTGTCCTTATTTGTTCCAATGCCTGCTTCTTTTTTTCTCCGTCAATCACGATGGTTTTGTCGTTTTCCGCAAACAATTTTTTTATTTCACTACAATTTCCCTCCATAATAATCCCCCATTCTTGCCATCTTTTTCTTTATGCTGGCAATTCCCAGACGGAAACGGGACTTTGCCGTTGACAGGCTGCATCCCGTTATTCTGGAAATTTCCTGAAATTTGAAACCGTCATGGATTCTCAGTATCACAACCTCCCTCTGTTCCTGCGGAATGCTTTGCAGCAGTTCCTGCAAAAAAATCCAGCTGTCACAGTCTTCAATTGACCTGTCAGTGTTTGTACATTTGCCCTGCATACCCATACAGTCCATTGTAATTTCTGCCGTATGTGCTATTTGCTCAAGGGAAACGGTGTTTTCCTTCTGCCTTGCCTGTCTGCGGAAATAATCACAGCACAGATTTCGGGCAATCATAATCAGATACCCTTTTATGTTCTTATGCCCGCAGGAATCCATGTATTTCATAAAACGCAGAAATACTTCCTGTGCAATGTCATAGGAATCCGTCTCATTGCCTGTATAATAGCGGCAAAAACGGTAAATGTCATCATAGTATGCCTCGACTGCCGATTGAACGATAGCCTGTCTGTCTTTTTTGTTACTCATTTGTCACCCCTGCAAGGAAATTTTTAGTACCAGTATATTATATAAGACTTCTATTCTGCCCCAAAAAGTTCAATAGTATTTAAAATTTCATATGAAAAAGACAGCCGCCATAAGGCAAAACTGTCTTTTATCCCTCGTTATCATTCCATTTAACATGCTTCCATGACCCGCTCTACAGCCTGCTCCACTGCATCATATCTCGGCACCATAAGCTGTTCCACAAGCGCCTTGTATGGATTAATCTCATTGCTGAGTACCATCTTCACGATAACAGGCGAAAATCCGCTCACAAGCGCAACGCCAAGCGCATTTTCCCTGATGGGAATAGTGTTGGTTCTGCTGCAGATATTCCAAAATACCAGTCTGGGCAGACGATAGCCATGCGCCGCATACTTTCTGGCAAATGTATCAAACAGTTTTTCATCGGGTGATACCGACTTTCCGTTGACATAACTTCTTGTTGCGGAATCGAATTCCATATCGGACAAAATCAAGAGATTTTCAGGAAGCTCTGGCTGCGGCATCCGGCACTGTACCGCCGTTCGCAAAATCAAGTCAAAAACTGCCTCGATATTGGTATTTGCAACCTCGTTGTAGTGCAGTGCAATTTCTATCTTGTCGTGAAGCGACCTGCCTTTAGATAAATCAACAAACTGCGGGGTCTGGCTGAATGTGATATACGTATTCCGGAACTGTCCCATACAGTGTTCCGAAAAATAAATTGCCAGTGCATTTGCCACATCCAGACAGGTTACCTGCGTATTCCCGACAGTGGTGGTCATGCTTCCGGAACCATCTGCAATGCAGAGGGTATTTGCTGCACCCTGAACATAATCAGGAAGCGCTTTCCACAATTCCTCAAGTGTATCATCGACTGGCGCGAGAATCTTTGTCCACGCGCGTTCACCGTTCTTTATATAGGAGTGTACAATATCATGCGGATAAAGTACTTCTGCATGAACGGTCTGTTCACCCTTTTTTACGGCACCCAAAAACTCCCTGCGGCGCTCCTCGTCATTGCTCAAGAATGCCTTGTTATACACAAGGTTTGCCCTTGACGGAACCGCACCATAGTCGATTTCAGCCCATCTTTTGCTGCTCATCTTCACTTCCACGACATCCAGGTATTTTCGGTGCGCGGACAGTATCTGACGATACTGCCTGTTTGTCATGGAAAGTTTTTCTGCCAATATGCGCGCCATCCTTCTTGTGTGTTCCGCAGATGCATTTCCGGAAGGAAGCCATTTCGCACAAAGGCTGATGGATTTTCCCTTTTCCATGTTGATACTGTCCTCCTGCATCTGTCTCTTTATCAGGGTGGCAGCTTCATTCGCAAGCGGCGTATCCAACAGCGCCACAATAATATCCCATCTTGCGTACTCCGGTATCAGAGGCATCAAAGCCCTTGCTATGTCAGGATGGTTATCTGCCAGATATATAATCAGCGTTTTGAAAAGCCTGCGCTCTCCCAGTCCCTGCCGCACGTCGCCCGCAAAGAAAAGCCACCGGACGGCGAGCTTCGGATTCTCATAGTAAGCCTTCACAAACTTGCCTGCAATCTCCTCGGGTGCGGCATTTCTGCATGAAGAGACAGAAAAGTTCAAATCAAGCAGCGCTTTCCCTGTGGTCTGATAACCGACTGCGCCGTTTTCTGTCACAGAAGCATTGTATCCGCTGTTTAACATGTTCTTGATATTCTGCATGAAGCCCATTTCCTCTCCCTCCATTCTGAAAAATACTGTAAAACCAAGATACGGTATGCATATCTTAGAAATAGGGCTAGCCGGAATCGAACCAGCGACACGGGGATTATAAGTCCTTGGATAAAATTGCTGCAAGAGCTTTTGACAAAGCTCCTTTTTACCTGCTCTACCAACTGAGCTATAGCCCTATAATAAAGTATGTTTGTAAACCACTCCATGCATTTACTATACCATGCAGAACGTAATAAAACAATATACCTGTAGTATAAATGAAAAGCACCTCACCGAGATGCTTTTTGTGTCTGATTTATTTATTTTTTGCCTCAAAGTCCTCTATGTACTGGATAATCAGTTTGACCGTCCCATCAACACCGAGAATACTGCTGTTGATTGAAAGGTCATAGCTGTCCGAGCGTCCCCATTTCTTGGTGGAATAATAGTTGTAATAGCTCTGCCGCTGTCTGTCTTTCTTGACCATCATCTCACGTGCCTTGTCAGCGTCAACATCATATTTCTTCTTGATTCGCTCAATCTTTGCATCCTCGTTGGCGTGGATAAAGAGATGCAGGCAATTCTTGTATTCCTGCAAGGCATAGTCAGCGCAGCGCCCGACAATAACGCATGCTTCTTCCTCCGCAATCTTCTTGATGGTATCAAACTGCGCCATAAAAACCTTGTGGCTGATAGGCATATCCACGAATGAAGAAGAATTATATCCAAATGTATAGGTATCCATAACTAAATTGTAAAGGAAGGAATTTGTTGGTCTCTCGTCATGGTTTCTAAGCATTTCTTCACAGAAACCACTTTCCTTCGCAGCCCTGGAAAGCAGCTCCTTGTCAAAGCATTTAATTCCGTAATGATTTGCGAGCTTCTCCCCAATTTCATGTCCCCCAGAACCAAACTGACGTCCGATTGTAATTATAGTATTCATAGTGTTCACCCTTTCTGACTGACATATTTTTATAATACAATTTCATTATATCTTTTTTAAACAAAAAATTCAAATTATTTTTTATTTTTTTGTCTCTCTTTTATAAAAGATATTTAATACTAAAGTGAAATAAATACTCATTGATTCCTTAGCACAGACAAAAGGTTTTCAAAATATGCAGGAAGCGGTGCCTCAAACTCGACATATTCTCCGCTTTCGGGATGAATGAAGCCTAACGTCATGGCATGCAGCACCTGACCTTCCAGACGGAAGGGTGCCTTCCTGTTGGAATACACCGTATCGCCCAGCAGGGGATGCCCAATGCTGGCCATATGTACCCTTATCTGATGTGTCCTGCCAGTCTCAAGCTGACATTCAATATAAGTATACTGCCCAAAACGTTCCAGCACATGGTAATGCGTTACGGCTTGTTTTCCATTTTTTTCATTGACAGCCATTTTTTTGCGGTCATTGGGGTGCCGCCCAATCGGGGCATCCACAGTTCCCTGCTCCGCTTTCACATTGCCGTATACGATGGCTCTGTACTTTCTGGTAATGTCATGTGTTTTGAGCAGCGCAGCTATGGCATTGTGTGCTTCATCATTCTTGCAGACAATGACAGAGCCTGTTGTGTCCTTGTCAATCCGGTGGACGATTCCGGGGCGCATAACACCGTTAATGCCGGAAAGCCTGTCCTTACAATGAAACATGACCGCATTTACCAGAGTCCCCTCATAATGTCCCGGAGCCGGATGCACGACCATGTTTTTCGGTTTATTGACAATCAGAATATCCTCGTCCTCATACAGGATGTCCAGTGGAATGTCCTGTGCCGGAATATCCGGTTCCACAGAATCTGGGATGGTAAATCTTACCCTGTCGTCAACCTTTGCCCTGTAATTTGCCTTGATAACCGCATCATTTACATATACATTGCCTTCTTTAATAATTTTCTGAATGTAACTTCTGGATAAGTTCTCCATATAATTGCTGATACATTTGTCAATGCGCTCATCTTCCATTTCTGGCAGAATATCAAATACAATTTCATTCATTCGCACACCTTATTTGATATCCCGGAACTTTTTTGTCCGGAACGTGAGAAATTCCAAATCGGATTCCTTGTATACAAACACCAGTAAAAAAACAAGGTAAATAGAAGAAAGTGTCACGCAGATATCCGCTACATTAAAAACAGGAAAGTTAATCAGGCTGAAATAAAGGAAGTCAACAACATAGCCAAATTTCAGCCGGTCAATCAGGTTTCCGATTGCACCGCTCGCTATAAAAATAAGCGATATATGCAGCTTCGTATACATCTTCTGATAGGGCGTCTTGAGCAGTACATAGACGATTACCGCCAGAATCGTGACGGCAATCAGCACGAAAAATACTTTCTGACCTTGCAGCATGCCAAATGCAGCGCCCTTGTTCTCAAGATAGTGTAGCTCAAACACACCCTCCCAGATTACCTTTGTATGGTTATCTGTAAGTGCTTTGATTGCATAATACTTTGTCACCTGGTCAAGAACAATCAGCAGAATTAACAACAACGCATCAACAGTTAATAAAATTTTTTTCTTTTTATTCATCCCAATCCTCGTCCGTAAAATAAATTTCATTGATTCCCGCTATTATTTCTTCCTTTGAAACAGTCGTGTCAATCATGGCTTTTCCAACCTTTTTTAACAGGATAAATTTAATCTGATTCCCTTCCATTTTCTTGTCGGAGGTTGTCAGCGCATATATTTCTTCAGGGTTAATGTCTTCTATTGAAATTGGCAGGTTAAACGGCACAAACATGTCCCGAATTTCATAATATTCATCCTTAGACAGCATATTCCTTTTCCACGAAATATAGGCAGCGGCAACACAGCCAAGCGCAACACATTCCCCATGCATCAGTTCAAAATTCTTCGCCTTTTCAATTGCATGACCGATTGTGTGTCCAAAATTCAGGATGGCACGCTCACCTTTCTCTGTCGGGTCTTTCTCAACGACAAGTTTTTTGCAGGTACAGCTTTTGTATACCATGTCTTCCAAGGTTTCAAGGTTTCTCTCATGGATTTCATACATATTGTCAATAATCCATTCATAGAACCTTGCACTCTTGATAAGTCCATGCTTCAGAACCTCACCCATTCCCGAATAGTACTGCCTGTCGTCAAGCGTTTTGAGCGTGGACACATTCATATAAACCAGCTTCGGCATGTAAAAAGCCCCTACCATATTTTTGTACTGGTCAAAATCAACACCGGTTTTGCCGCCGATGCTGCTGTCCACCTGCGCCAGAAGCGTTGTGGGCACCTGTATGAAATCAATGCCGCGCAGATACGTTGCAGCAACAAATCCTGTCGTGTCACCCACAACGCCGCCGCCAAGCGCCAGAAGCATGTCTTTGCGTCCAAATTTATTTTGTATCAAAAACGCATAAATATTCCTGACCGTATCAAGATTTTTGTTTTCCTCTCCATTTGGGAAATCATAAACAACGATTTCTTTGCAATTGTCTTTCAGCTCTTCACATATTGCATCCGCATAGAAGCCCTTTACCCTTGTGTCCGTTATCACACACAGTTTTCTTTCGTTGATTCCAAACGGTTCCAGCTCTTTTGCCAGATTCTGAAAATCCTGTTCATAAACAATATCATAGATAGGCTGGTCGTTCAGATTAATTGTTAATCTCTGTGACATAAATTTCCTCCACTTAAAAACTTCCCGCCTAAAGCGGGAAGTTCTTTCTTCGTTATCCCAAATCAAAAAGCGCCGTGCGAAATAGGGGGAACATCAAATGTCCCTGAAAAAATCTCCTGAAAATCTCCTGAAATATCAACACTCGCCGGTGTAATAATAAAAATATAATTGGAAATCTTCTGAAGGTTTCCATTGATTGCATACGTAGAACCAGATGCAAAATCAATGATTCTCTGGGCAATCTCAACATCAAGTCCCTCTAAATTCAGTACAACTGTACGGTTCGCCAAAAGTGTCTCCGTAATTTCCCTGGCATCTTCCACGCTTGTCGGTTTTATCACACATACTTCCATCCCACTGCCAGGTACTTTTTTTACTGGTCTGATGGGTGTTACCTTTTGTGACTGCTTCTTTACTTTTTCTACCGGTTCATCATAATCGTCATCATCACGAACTGCTCTCATGGGTTTTCTGACTGTATTGTCTACGATTTCACCCTCGTCATAGAAATCGTCATCATCGTAGTCTCCCTCGTCACTGTTTAAATGCAGTGCATCTAAAAACTTGTCCATTACTCCCATAGTCATATTTCCTTTCCCTACGGCACATACTGCCTTACTCCGAAGATACCGGTTCCTACCCTAACATATGTAGCTCCCTCTGAAACAGCTACACCATAGTCCCCTGTCATACCCATAGATAAATTTTCCATAGTTATATTATCAATGTTTTCCTCCATAATGTCAACTGCTAATTTTTTTAATTTGCTAAAATAAATTCTGTTTTCCTCAGCATCTTGCACAAAAGGTGCAATTGTCATCAGACCTTTTATACAAATATTAGGCAGTTTTGCAACATCCTGCACAAGTTGTCTCACTTCCTCGCACGTTATCCCAAACTTTGTTTCCTCGTTTGCCACATTTACCTCTATCAAAATATTAACACATATGTTCTTCTTTGTAGCCTCCTTACTGATTTCCTCTGCCAGTCTCAGGGAATCAACACTGTGTATCATCCAGACCTTATCAACAATATATTTTACCTTGTTTCTCTGGAGGTGTCCAATCATATGCCACCTGATGTCCTTGGGCATCACTTCATATTTGTCAAGCAGTTCCTGAACCTTGTTTTCCCCAAAATCCCTGCATCCACACGCGTATGCCTCCATAAGCATTTCCACTGGTTTTGTCTTACTTACGGCAATCAGCGTCACATCTTCCGCCTTTCTTCCTGATTTTTCACACGCCCTGGCAATCGTTTCCTTAACTGCCTGGATATTCTCTTTTATTGTTATCTCTTCCATGATATGCCCCATTTCGCTTCATTATTAGGGACTGTAAAATTATATGTTTACAGTTCCTCTAGTGTATCAGTGATAAATAAAATCATCATTATTTACGCTGGATGCATCCAGCACAATCCTGTCATAAACAGTAAGCCCATATTTGGTATTGGAACTGACAATGGAATACTCGTCATTTTCATCCAGTATCGTTATCTGTTTGAAGTCCGCATAACCTTTGTTCATATTATATACGCCCTTCAATGTACCAGACTTACTGACTGCCATTTTCTCCGTGGATTCCGGTTTGCAAATATAATTCCCGACACTTAGGTTACTGTTGTCAACATAAAATTCATTGTCATCGGAATTGTAAACGGTTGTCTCCACAAATTCATAGACGAGATTTCCGTTTTCATCCGGTTTTTCCATCAAAACGCCGTAATTTCCATTTGCGCCGCCTTTGCTCATATATTCTGCCGGAATAATAAAAAATTCCTTTTCCGCTATCGCGGAATTCGGTATCTTGAGTCCCTGCTTGTCATCGACAACAAGCTCAATGTCCACAAAGCGGTCTGTGCAAAAAGAAACACAGGAATTATTAAAGATAAGCTGTGCATAATCACCATCTGCAAGATGGTGGATGGCAACCTGTCCCCATGAAATCTCCTGGGTTTTAATGAACTTCACTTTCACATATTCTTCTTCTTCAAGCTCGACGGCTCGTTCCGGCTCTACAGGTATCATCAGCGACCAGTTTTCATCAGTGACCAGCTTTCCCACTGTCGCATTTTTCTCTATCAGGTCATTGTTATTTACTCGTTTTTTCTCATACGTTGTCTGGTCAAACAGTTCTGGCGTTATCTGCTCAGGTGTCAGATTCTCGTACCCGTCTGTACTGTATACAATATAACCGGTTTTCCCCGCCGTACACAGTGATACCATTCCGCCCAGACTGGATTTATTCAGGGTTTCCATATTTTCGTACATGCTGATATTCACCAGTTTCATGACGGAACCTTCCAAATCGTACTTGAAATCATACACACTTTGGAACTCCCTGCTGTCAAACATCCTGTCAAACTGTATTACTTCTGCCCGAAATTCCCCAAGTTCTTCATCTGTATAGGTCGCATCCTGCATATCTCCCGCATTCAAAAGTGTGGCAAGCTTACCACTCTCATCAACGGAGTATACCGTATCCCTCGACGAGACACGCTCACCCTCCCTGACATAATAATTGATATAGCCGGTATATGGAGATGTCAACAGTTCCTCTTCCCGAATTGCCAGTCCTGTATATGTTTTTGCCACGGACAGGGATCCCAGCTGAACCTCATACCCCTGAATCGGTTCGGAATTCAGGTACATAAAAAGGATGACCACAATATAAAACGTCATTGCGCCAAAGATCATCAACTCGATCCGATTCATGGTTTTTCCGGACTTATTTTGTTTTTTTCTATGTACCTGATGTTTTTCAGCTGCCACAGATAAATTCTCCATTCATACAATAAAATCAAGTAAGGAAACAGACTTGTGTCCGTGTGCATCAAAAAGCCCCGGCAACGATTCTCCGAGGCTTCATTTTTAAACATACCATTTGCTTCAATTTGTTATAAGGAAACAATTACCTTTGACTTTAAGTCGTCAGACAATTCAGCCTCATCTACCGAAACACTTGCTATAATTTTAAATCCATATGTATTGCTAATTGAATCGAGCTTACTCATAATTTCTTCAAGCCTGTCCGAACCTTCAAGACAAGAAATTTTTAAGAATCCATCAAAATAAACCTGTTCCAGATCATGATCCTGAGAAACGATGCCACGAATGAAGCCAACAAATTCGTCCGCACTGGCAACTCCATAATCCTTTACGTTAATAAGCCTTACTTTGTTATTTAGTTCATACATATGGTCATTGCCTTTGTCAAGATATACGATATTTCCAGAGGCAGTTGACACCTCTTTATTCACCATATCCAAAATAATTTTTGTCTTGCCTTTTCCCTTTTTTCCTACAATAAGCTGCACCATAGCAATACCTCCTATAATTTGTGTATTGTCCAGAGTCCCACAATTTAAGACTGTTCCTGAACAGGTATACGTTATATTTAGCATATCCTTATTTTAATTATAGATGAATACTGTGAAAAATACAACTTAAACTTTTTATATTTGTATATCAATATAACAGTTTAGCCTTCTGCTTCCTGTTTCAGGCATCAAACCGTGAAAAACCCAGGCTGAACCGTTACTATCAGCTTCCATATCATATTTCCTTTAACAAATCTGTCATTTCCTGATACATTGTAGTCTTGTCGCTCGATTTGAGGACTACGGAAATATAAGGATTACCTGATTTGTCCTTTGAGTAGAGAATCAGGCAGTTTCCCGCTGCGCTGGTAGTCCCTGTCTTTCCGCCAATCACGGTCACATTATCAGGTGCAAATGCCTCCCCCTTGATGTAAGCATTGGAATTTTGGATATCAATACTCTTTTCATTATTGTCTTTATCATGATAGGTGGATGTATAATTTGAAGTGTGTATTAACTCTGTGAATTTATCATACTTCAAAACTTCATTGGATATCAGGTACAAATCATACGCTGTTGTGTAGTGATTCGGATCTGTAAGTCCGTGTGGATTGACAAAGTGACTGTTTGTGGCGCCCAGACTGTTCGCCATATCATTCATCATTTCCGCAAAACCTTCCACGCTTCCACCAATATGTTCTGCAATCATGATAGCCACATCATTGGACGATTTTAATAAAAGTGCATGCAGCGCCTGGTCCATTGTCATGGTATCGCCCGCCTCGATGCCGAGTTTTACCGCGCCCGATTCACCAATATAAACGTTTTCGGAGGCAGTAAGGACATCATCCAGGTTTCCGTACTTTAAGGCGCATAACGCCGTAAGTACCTTGGTAAGACTCGCCGGATTCAGTTTTTCATGGACATTTTTTGCATAGATTACCTTGCCTGATGTAACGTCAAACAGACCTGCCGCCTCTGCCTGGGACATATCAACTGTCGTTCCTCCGGAAACATCACCAGTCACAATGCACAGCCCTGATGCAAAGGCATCAATCGTCTCTCCCTGTGTGTGTGATGCAACAGAAAAGCTTGAATTATTTCTGTTCCTATCATATGCAAAAGTATAGTCCTTTGCACCACAGCCTGTAAGATTTGCCGCCAGCATCAAAACAAGCAATACAACACATACTGTCCTGCTAAGTTTATTTGTACATTTCACGCCAGTCCAAATCTCCTCTGTCAAGTGACTTAATTAAAAGCTCTGCCGATGCAAGGTTTGTCGCCAATGGAATGTTGTGCATATCGCAAAGCTTCACCGCATTATTCACATCCGGTTCATGCGACTTTGAATTTAACGGATCCCGCAAAAAAATGACAAGGTCTATCTGATTATGCTCAATCTGTGCACAAATCTGCTGCTCACCGCCCAGATGCCCAGCCAGATACTTATGGATATTGAGATTTGTCACTTCCTCTATCAGCCTTCCTGTCGTACCCGTTGCAAACAACTCGTTCTTACTCAGGATTCCTCTGTATGCTATACAAAAGTTCTGCATTAATTTCTTTTTTCCATCATGTGCGATTAAAGCAATATTCATAATTTTATATGCACCTTCCTTTGTCTATTTTATCTAAGAATATTTTAACTCCTTTGCGTTCAAAAATCTATATAATTTATTGTTATTTTTATAATAAATTAATTAGTTACTGTTTAGACGTTCATCAAAGTAGTGGAAATCATGCGCCAAATTGATGCCCTTTATCAATTTGTGTGCATAAACTGTTGCTGTTTACGCCATTAATAGCCAAAAGTGTGCCAATATCAGATGGGGCGTGAACAGTAATATTAATTATTGTATTTTCTGACACACTGTAGACGTACATTGAGGACAATCCCCATTCCGATATAAAGACTGACCAGGGATGTCAGCCCATAGCTTACAAACGGCAGCGGTAAACCAGTATTGGGAAAAAGCCCCGTTGCCACTGAGATGTTCACAAAGCTCTGGAACCCGACAAGCGCTGCCATTCCTGACGCAATGCACGTTCCTGCCAAATCCTTTGCCTTTCTTGCAACATTCAGGCATTCCAGCGTAATCAGAAACAGAAGCGCGACAACAGTGCATCCGCCGACAAACCCTAACTCCTCGCCTACAATGGTAAATATAAAGTCCGTCTGTGGTTCTGACACAAAATTACTGTTTTTGACAGAAATCATGTTGTTGTTTAAACCTTTTCCCCATAACTGGCCGGAACCAATTGCCATCATTGCGTTTGTCTGCTGATAGGCTGTTGTCTGGGCGTACTTTTCCGGCTCAAGCCATGCAAGGATACGCTCCTGCTGATAACTGTTAATAATTGTCTGGTCCGGCTGCAAAACCATGATAAAAAATATAACCGCTGCCGGTACCGCTACGGCAAGCGTGCCAAATATGAACTTGTAGCTGAGCCCCCCCACATACCATACAATACAGAAAATCACCACTACGACTACGCTCGTAGACATGTCGGGCTGGTCATAAATAAGGTATAGTGGTGGTGCCAACAATATCAGCATCGCTGCAATATTCTTTAAGGAATTCAGTTTTTCACGGTGTTTCATGATAAACTGGGAATAAAACAAAATAAGCATAATCTTGGTAAGCTCTGACGGCTGGAACTGTATTCCGCCGATTAAAAGCCAGCGCTTTGCATTGTTCACTTCCCTGCCAAAAAATACAACCATGAGTAGAAACACAATGTTGAGTGCATAGATTCCCCAGTGAAAGCGCAGGAAAAAGGAATAGTCAAAAAACGAAAGCACTATCATGATAAAAAAACCCATGACAAACCCCTGAATCTGTTTGTTCTGAAGTTCCATCCTCGCACTGCCGATTGACAATATACCAATAATTGTAATTGCCGCCAGCAAAAATATCAGTTTAAAATCATAATCCCTTACTCTGTATTTTTTTAGCATTTTCCCTTTCCCTGTCCTTCATTCCTTACAAATCCTAATTTCGTCATTCAGTCCCGCAAATCCAGTATCGGAATATTGGCGTATAAAACAGGCATTTTTTTCCCATTTCTTCCCGAACTTCCTGTCTTTGATATCTGTACTTCCATGCTGGTAGAATCAATTTTCATATACTTTGAAATCACCTGTGCAATATCATTTTTAATCAGCTCCATCATTTCAGGAGAACAGTTCACCCTGTCTGATATCAGCAAAATTTTAAGCCTGTCCTTTGCAATCTGACTGGATGTTTTTCTTTTAAAAATAGAAAATATATTCATGCCCGCTCCTCCTGTAGATTTTTTTTGAATAATCCTGAAAATCTTGTCCAAATTGTGACATTTTTTCCAAAATCCTTAAAAGGAACCTCTTTGCCTTCAAGACGCTTGCAAATATTGAAAAACGCTTGTCCGGCATCTGAATTTTTTCCCACGAGCGGTTCGCCCTGGTTTGTGGCGATTACGACGTTCTCATCGTCAGGAACAACCCCGAGAAGCGGCAGCCCCAATATGTCAAGTACATCATCGACAGTCATCATTTCTCCGCGGCGTATCAAATCCTGACGCAGTCTGTTTAAGACCAGATCGACTTTCTTAATCTCATTTGCCTCGAGAAGTCCGATAATCCTGTCCGCATCCCTGATTGCAGAAACCTCCGGGGTTGTCACTACAATCGCATGGTCGGCGCCTGCTATCGCATTCTGGAACCCCTGTTCAATTCCTGCGGGACAATCCAGAATTATGTAATCAAACTGTTCCCGCAGACTGTCAATCAATTTTACCATCTGCCCTGGTGTGATACAGTTTTTATCCCTTGTCTGTGCCGCCGGCATCAGAAACAGCCCGGAATGTCTTTTGTCCTTTATCAGTGCCTGTTTTAACCTGCAGTTTCCCTCTATGACATCCACAAGGTTATAGACGATGCGGTTTTCCAGTCCCATCACAACGTCCAGATTCCGAAGTCCGATATCTGCATCGATCAAAACAACACTTTTTCCCAGCTCCGCAAGACCTGTTCCTACGTTTGCAGATGTGGTGGTCTTTCCCACACCGCCTTTTCCGGATGTAACAACAATTACTTCACTCATAGGAATCCTCCATTATCATTAATGGTTCTCCGGACGCCAAAACACCAGTCAGAGACTGCCGCAAATTATTTCACGGCATTCTCTACAGTGTAAAATTGTCCAGCAATTCTTTGGTAATAGACTCCATCTGCACTTTTCCATTGCTGGTATATGCAATCCTTGGTTCTGTTTTGGGCTTATGAAATCCCCATCTTGTTGTTTTCCGTGGCTGACTGTCATACACAAGGTCGCCTATCTGAAGCATATGCGGGTTCATATCAAGTGCAACGACGAAATGATTGTTATTTCCGCCGGCTCCCGCATACACATCACCAGCCAGGCTGCCAAGCACCACAATGTCCTTGCCGGAATACACACGGCTTCCTTCACAGACATCACCCAGAATAATGATACTGTGCTCTGTCTCGATGCTGGCTCCGTCCCGCAGCGTCCCCCGGTAAAACTGTCCGCAGTTTTCATCCTCCTGAAATTTCAGATTGTTCTGTATTCCGAGAAACTTTAAATTTTTCTCCTCATCTTTTCCCATAAGGCATAGTATATTCAAACGCGAATTCTGCGTAATCGCATCCAGTATTTCCCGCTCCTGGTTTTCGGTCAGTTCTCTTCCTTCCAGGGAAATTGCAACCGATGCATTTTTAAAAAAACCGTCCGCTTCCCTGAATTTGACCGCAATATTCTCCAGCAATTCCTGAAACGAAATTGTGTCATCCATAATTACGGATATGCCATTTGGAAAACTTTTTAAAATAACTGAATTCTTCACATTTGCTCCTTTTGTTTTTCACTAGTCCTTCTGTGACAACACTCTTGTGGCTGATATACTCAGATATATCTGTGCACAATTAATCCTGCTGTATTCCACTGACGGTTTCGGGAATCTCTGCCGTTCCTGTCAGCAGTTCGTCTTCCCCTGCCAGTCCATAGTAATATTTATATACATCCCTTGCAGTCTGTGCTGCGTAATCTGAGCTGTATCCATATGCGATACGCACTGTTATTGATATCTCTGGATTTTCATAGGGTGCATAACTGAGAAAAACTGCATGGTTGGTACGGTTCCGTCCTTCCTGCGCTGTACCGGTTTTTCCGGCAACATTTACTGCCAAATCCTTATAATACTGCTTCTTTTCAATGACTGTCCGCATACCGGCATGAATGGCATCCCATATGCTGCTGTCAATGTCAATCGTGTTTCTGATCTCCGGCGTATAATCCTCAATAAGGTTACCCTTTGAATCGGTCAGCTTGTCCAGGAGGCTCAGCTTGAATACTGTCCCGCTGTTTGCAACTGCCGTGACATACCGTGCCAGTCCGACTGTTGTATAGTTATTCGTTCCCTGTCCGATTGCCGATGGGACAATATACTCATCCGAAAATTTTGGTTCTGATTCTGTTATCTCAATACCGGATTTTTCCGTCAGTCCAAACATGTCCGCATATTTTCGCAGACGCGATAGTCCATATTCGCTGTTATAGCCATTGCTGTCCTGCCCCAGCCGGTAGCCCACCTCGTAATAGAACACATTGCACGAATTTGCTATTGCGTTGGACAAATTCATGGAGCCATGTCCTGCGGATGACCAGCATCGAATCGGTGGCTCTATCTTGTCAAAGATACCTGTACAGAAAACTGTTTCCGTCAGTGATGAAATGACGCCCTCCTGCATGGCGGCTACCGCCGATACCATCTTAAAGGTAGAACCGGGAGCCGTCTCCTGCTGCGTGGCGGCGCTCCACTGCGGTACCGATAAATCTGCCTGAAGCTTCGCAAAATAATCGGCGTCTACACCGTTTGCCAGCTTATTGATATCATATCCGGGGTAAGAGACGAGCGCCAGCACCTCCCCGGTATTGACGTCTGTCACGACACAGGAGCCTGAACATGGGTCGAGTGCCAGCTGTGCCGGCGTTATCTGCAATGTCTGTATCATTTCCAGCATAAAATTATATGGATTGCTGACACCGTTTTTCAATGCAGTAATTTTGCTCTCTTCAACATTGATTATGTCCTGCTCCCATAACAGCATGCACACTTGCCTTCCCGTTATGGTCTGGTCGCTTATCATATATTTGTACAGCCTTTTCGAAAATTTTGTATTATTGCGGAGATTTTCAACAATATACTGTATGACGCTGTTAAGTACTTCTGTGGAGTCTGAATACTGGGATGTCACAGAAAGCTTTGTCGTATCAATCCAGTTCTGGGATATTGCATAAGTCAGATATTCGTTAAGGCTTATGACCTCTTCTGTCGTCCATGCAATGTAAGTTGAATCCTCCCTGTCAATGGCAGAGCTGACCAGCACACCTTTATCCATCAGCATAGAGACAACATAGCTCTCGTAGTTTTTATATTCCTTGGTCAGTTCATTGTACGGCGTTTTCAACGTGGATAGTTCTTCCCTGAGGGAAGCCAGTACATTCTGCTGCTTATCCAGAAAAATCTGATAGACTTCCTTTTCCGTGTCATAGGCGTTCGCGTCACTAAAATGGTTGATGTCTATCACATTGTTGTTAAAAAGCGCAAAGTAAACGTCATCTATCGGAATAATGATATTCTGGCGCGAGGAGGAGGTCAGTGGGTCATAGTTAAACATATTTCTGGTTTTGGATACGATAATACCCGCTATTTTCTGTTCCAGGATATTGTAAATAGCTACCTGCAAATCCTTGTCCAATGTCAGGTAAACATCGTTTCCTGCCTGCGGTTCAACGACATCCGTTGTCTCAATCACTTTTCCAAGGTTGTCGACATAAATGGTCTCAGAACCCTTTTTCCCCTGAAGCTTCAGTTCCATTACCTGTTCAATACCGCCTTTTCCGACTGTATCATTCATGGTATAGCTTTCGTCCTGAGCCGAGAGCTCAGCCAGTTCTTCCGACGAAATTTTTCCTGTGTACCCGAGAATATGTGAAAAATAATAAGGGTAATTATACCTGCGTATCATATCCTCCTCAATGGCAACGCCTTCAAGGTCAGGGGCGTTTTCCATTATGACGGCGACCGTTTCCAAAGAGACATCTGTTGCCACAGTCGTGGGAATATATTTCTGGAAGCTGTACAGGTTCATTTGGTACCGCAGTGTCACCAATTCCAGAATTTCCCTCCTGGTATACCCTTCCTCGGGGACAAATTCACGCTTGCCGCTGGCATTTTCATGATAAGTGCCTATTTTAAACCGGTTAACCAGATAGTCCATGATTTCCTGTGCAGACGCATTTCTCATGTAATACTTAAAATCATCACTGTCTATCGCAGCAATTCCGTACACGTCCGCCTTGAAGCGTAAAAGTCTCGTGCCTTCCACCGTAAACTCATAATCATTGTTTTCATTCAAAATAATATTGAAGTCGCTGATAATGCTGTCGCCATTATCCTCAATCATATGAATAAGCTTATAAAGCGTGTCATTCAGCTGTTCGTTTCCGGCGGAACCAGATTCATACACGTCCTCTATGGTGACAGAATATGCAAGCTCATTATACGCGAGAAGATTACCCTTTCTGTCATAGATATTTCCCCTGGTTCCTTCGATAATCTTTTCCTTTTGTATCATCAGGCGGAAGTTATCCAGATATGATTCGCCATTCACAATCTGCAGGTCAAATAATCTGTAAATCAAAACCACTGCCATTCCGGCAAACACGATAAATAACAGGAGCAGCCTGGATGTTATCAGATTATACAAACTCTCGCCAATCCTTCTAAACAACTTTGTGGTCACCTCTTTCGACATCGTCCATTGTTCTGTTCAATACCAAAATACATGGATAAATAAACACCGTAACAAAAATTGTGTAAACAATCTCAGGGAATATGATATGTTTCAGGTAAAACAAAAAATCAAATCGTCTTCTCAATAGATACAGCAGTACATAGCATGTAAAGCAATATACAAAATCACTGCCGAAAATCAGTAACAAGGGCAGCTTGATATCCTCCTGGAAAAAAATACTGTGAAACACTCCGTTTGCAGCGCCTATGTACAAGTAAATCAGCGCATAAAAACCTAGAACATTTCCATAAAAAATATCCATCAGGAATCCGCATAAAAACCCCACAATCATACCATATTTCTTACCGTACATAAATCCATAGGACACAGTTATGATTATTAATATATTCGGAGAGATACCTCCAAAGTTCAGTGCCTGAAACAGCGTAGTCTGAAGGACAAAACCACACAATATTACAAAAAATAATATGATATTTCTTTTCATGTACATGCTAATCCTTAACTAATCTTCTATCTGCTGTTTTGTTTTTAGTATGACAAGAACCTCTTCAAGATGTTCAAAATCAACTGCCGGAGTGATTTTCCCGGACTTTGTGATGTTGTTGGAATCCTGGTTAATCTCACTGATATATCCAATCAGGATACTCGGAAGATACTTATCACTGATGTTTGATGTGACCACCTTGTCTCCGACTTTGACTGTATTTTGTGAATCAATCAGCTGTTCAAAGCCGATGGTGCCCTCCTCCATCAGCTGAAGCGAACCTGTGACCATCAAAATGTCCGAACTGGCAAGCACCATTCCGCTGACATTGGAATCATCGTTTATCACGGCATTGACCTTTGCCCAGTTTGAGCCGATGGCAACAATCCGTCCGACAAGTCCTCCGCCGGCAATCACGTTCATGTCAACTGCCAGACCGTCATCGGTTCCCTTATTGATGGTAAATGCATGAAACCAGTTTCCACTGTCCCTGGCTATAATCCTGGCGCCAACCTTTTCGTAGCCGCTGTATTGTTCGTCAAGCTTATACAGTTCACGCAGATTGTTCAACTCATATTTATCCTGCTGAAGCTGTGTGTTTTGTACAGTCAACTCTGCTATCTGCTGTTTCAGCTCCTGATTTTCTTCCAGAATAATCCGCAGCTCTCCAAGCTCATCCATTCTGACTGACATCCATGTCCCGATGCGGCTGACACCGCTCTGAAACGGAACAACCACATATCCTACCAGTTTATTCAGGGGCAGTGCTGAGTAGTCCGTCAGAAAAGTCACTGCCATCAGTGCCACACAGACACACGTCAAAATTAACAGCAGATATTTACTCGGAATAGAGAACTTGTCTCTTTTTCTTTTTACAACCGGACTC
This sequence comes from uncultured Lachnospiraceae bacterium, assembly GCA_949066965.1. Lineage (GTDB taxonomy): Bacteria > Bacillota > Clostridia > Lachnospirales > Lachnospiraceae > COE1. The sequence goes on along the minus strand of CARTDA010000010.1, from coordinate 77,565 downwards.
ATGAATATTAGCGCCCCATTCCTTCTAAATAAGCAACTGATTTGTAGTTATCATCTTTTATAATCTTTGCCAGGCCAAGTGCAACGCCCGATACCGGATTCTCACTGATATTGACCTTCAGTCCCGTGCCCTTGGCAATCAGCTCCGCGAGGTGTACGACCTGAGAAGCGCCTCCTGTCAGGTATATTCCCCGTCTGAATATGTCCGCCGATAGTTCGGGCGGCGTTCTTTCAAGAATCACCCTGATGTTGTCAATAATCACGTTAAAGTTTTCAAGCATGCTTTCGCTCACCAAATCCGTGGGAATTTCTTTTTCCATGGGAAGCCCAGTCACGATATCCCTGCCGTATACGACAGCCTTCCTGTTTTCCTCCTCAAGCTCGCGCAAATCAATCTTTACATTCTCTGCGGTCTTGCTGCCGACAATCAGGCTGAACTCCTTGCGAATCGCGTTTTTGATGGATTCGTCAAACTTTTGCCCGCCCACCTTAATCAGACGGCTGAGCACGATTCCGCCCAGCGACAGAATGGAAATTTCCGTGGTATGGAATCCTACGTTGACAACAAGAATCCCCTGTGCGTTCTTGACATCTATGTCAAGCCCAAGGCCGTCCGCAACTGCTTTTTCGACCCGCATAATCTTTTTTGCCTTGATATTCGCATCCTTAACCAAATCGGTAAATGCCCTTTTCTCCACCGCAGTGATATCTGACGGAACTGCCATATAAAATTCGGCAGGCTTGACAGCACCTTTGTTACAGTCAAGGATAAAGTTCTTGAGGAGCAGCTGCATATTTTTAATATCCGCAATGACCCCGTTGCAAAGCGGATAGGAAATTTCAATGTTAGACGGTGATTTCTCAAACATTTCAAACGCGGAATCACCATATGCAAATAAATTTTTCTTGTCCTCGATTGCAATCATATTTTTCTCAACAATGACATTGTCTCCATGAGCATTGTAAATCTTAATCGTCCTGGTACCTAAATCAATACCAAATGCGTTGTTAGCCAACATAACAACTCCTTTCTTGTTCTTCATAAAAGTCCTTTTTGTATAAAACTGGTATATCTGTTATCTCCAATGATGATATGGTCCAGTAATGGAATTTCAACCAAATCGGATACTTCCTTTATCTTCTGCGTCACCAGCAGATCCTGTCTGCTGGGAGTCGGATCCCCGCTCGGATGGTTATGCAGGATTACGATATAAGATGCCTCGTTGCGCATAGCCTTTGTGCAGATATCCCTCGGTGATATCAGTGTCGCATTGAACGTTCCTGTTGACAGGACAGACTCCTGCAGGATATGCCTTCGTGCATCCAGAAGCACCAGAATCAGCTGCTCTGTCTCTCTGTGACGCATCTTTTCCATATAATAGGCGGCAACTGTCTCAGGCTTGTCAAACGCCAGATCCGGTCTTGCCTGCATGTTGGAAGTCCTTTTTGCAATCTCTGCAATGCAAAGCAGCTGGACGGCTTTCACTTCACCGATTCCCGGTATCTGCATCAAATCCTTCCTGTTAAAATGATACAGTCCAAGAAGCCCCATTCCGTCGCCTGCCAGCTTTAGGATGTCACGCCCAAGCTCTATGGGTGTCCTGTCCCTTGTTCCGGTTCGGAGCATAATAGCAAGAAGCTCGGCATCCGAAAGACTATCCGGTCCAAGCCTCATAAATTTGTCATAAGGCAGCTCATCCTTTGCATATAATTCTTTTAACAGACTCATTTTTGTACGCCTTGCTCTCAAATAAGCGTATAGCAAACCAAAATTTGGCTTTCTTAGTTATATTACCACACGAATTTGCATCTGTACATAAAAAAGATTAGTTTTTTTTCGACACCTTTCTTGTTTCAGAAGAATTTCTTGGAAATTTTAGGAAAATCTTATAAAAAGTTTATAGGATTATTCCAGATTGACAAGTCCTGCATCGACCATGCTCTGAAGTGTCTTCATAATGCCGAAACGCGCATGCTCAAACGTAAGTCCTCCCTGAAAATATACCGCATACGGCGGCTTTATGGGTCCATCCGCACTCAGCTCGATTGAGGAGCCAGATACAAATGCCCCTGCTGCCATGATAACCGGACTGTCATATCCCGGCATGTCCCACGGCTCCGGTGTCACAAAGCTGTCAACTGGCGCGGCTGCCTGTATTCCCTTGCAGAAGGCAATGACTCCCTCCGCCGTTCCGAACTCGACAGCCTGGATAATGTCATGGCGCGATTCCGTACTGTCAGGCACTACCTTAAATCCTAGTTTTTCGTAGATGTTTGCCGCAAACACTGCCCCTTTTAGCGCGCCCGCGGTAACCGTGGGCGCAAGGAATAATCCATGGTAGAAATCCCGCAGGATTCCAAGCGAGGCGCCTACCTCCTTGCCGAGCCCAGGTGATGTGAGACGGTATGCCGCATTTTCCACACATGATTTCTTTCCGGCAATATATCCGCCAATCGGAGCAAGACCGCCGCCGGGATTTTTAATCAGCGAACCGACTACCATATCTGCCCCGACATCCGTTGGCTCCTGCCGCTCCACAAACTCGCCGTAACAGTTGTCCACCATGCAGATTACATCCGGCTTAATTTTTCTGATGAATGTTATCAGTTCACCGATCCTGCTGACAGAAAGCGTCGGTCTGGTCTGATACCCTTTGGAGCGCTGGATGGTCACAAGCCTTGTCTTCCCATTTATCGCATTCCGAATTTTTTCGTAATCAAATCCGCCGTCCGGCAGCAAATCCACCTGTCTGTACGAGATGCCATACTCTGCAAGCGAGCCCCTTGACGGCCGGATTCCGATTACCTCCTCAAGTGTATCATACGGTTTCCCGACTGGCGAAAGCAGCTCGTCTCCCGGACGCAGATTACTCATAAGCGCCAATGCCAGTGCATGTGTGCCGCATGTTATCTGTGGTCTGACAAGGGCATCCTCCGCATGGAAAAGAGACGCGTACACTGCCTCCAGGGTTTCCCTTCCTAAATCATTGTAGCCATATCCTGTCGTCCCCAGCAGGCATGCCTCGCTTACTTTGTTATCCTGCATTGCCTTGAGCACTTTTAACTGGTTATACTCGGCATTCTGGTCAATCTCATCAAACCGCGGTTTCAAATGGTTCAATATTTCTTTGCCAAAGCGGTATACCTTATCCGATATGCCAAGCTCCCTATATATGTTCTCCATCATTCTTTCCCTTTCGTAACACTGCCTTTATATAGTTTAACATTTTTTCGTCATCATATGCAAATTTGTCCTTTTCAATCCAAATGACATCGCGTTCCCGCCGGAACCATGTGAGCTGCCTTTTAGCAAAATGACGCGTATCCCTCTTGATGATGGCGACTGCCTCCGCCAGCGTTGTTTCCCCCATTAGATATGATATTATTTCCTTATACCCAAGTCCCTGCATAGCAGTTGAGTCTCTTTTACAGCCCATATTCACCAAATGCCTTACTTCGTCAACCAGTCCTTCCTGAATCATCATATCCACACGCTTTTCTATATTTTCATACAGCTTCTCCCGTTTATCCGTAAGGACAAAGTAATAAGAATCGTATGCGGACTGCTTTGCGTGTTCTGTTGCATTATGTTCAGAAATTTTTTGACCTGTCTGGCGGAAAAATTCTATGGCACGTATTACACGTTTTACATTATTTGCATGAATTTCTCCAGCTGCCTGCGGGTCGCATTCCTTCAATATATCATGAAGATAGCCAGCGCCTTTTTCCTGCGCTGTCTTTTCAAGCTCCGCACGCAGTCCTGCGTCCTCATTGCTTTGCCGAAAATCAATATCATAAAGTACAGACTGAATATAAAAGCCGGTACCGCCTACGATAATCGGAATTTTTCCCTTCTCGTAAATTTCCGCAATCGCCCGTTTTGCATGTCTTTGAAACAGGACAATGTTGAATTCCTCCGTAGGCTCTAAGATATCCACCAAATAATGTTTCACGCCCTGCATCTCTTCCTGCCGGATTTTTGCAGAACCAATATCCATATGTTTATAGACCTGCATGGAATCGGCGGAGATAATCTCTCCATTTATGGCTTTGGCAAGCGCTATGGAGAGCCTGGTTTTTCCTGCTGCTGTAGGGCCTGTTAATATTATGAGTTTGTTTTGCATCATAATCCTCCATTCCTGCCAAAATCTGCGAATCATATAATACGTTTGAACTTTTTCTCTATTTCATACTTTGACATGGAAATAATTGTCGGTCTGCCATGTGGGCAGTTATAGGGATTATCCAGCTCCAGCAATTGTTCAATCAATTTATCCGCCTCCTCATACGTCAGCGAATGATTTCCTTTTACAGCCGCCTTACATGCCATGGATGCAATTTTTTCCCGGATAATCTGCGGCACGCCGCGCGCCGGGCTTTCGACCAGCTGAGTCAGTATTTCTTCAAAGAGTTCCCTTATATTCTGACCGAACAAGTCAATTGGAATGCCCCTGATGGCAAAAGCATTCATCCCAAAATCTTCGATTTCAAAGCCAAGTTCCTTGAAATACTGCTGATAACCGTTTATTACAGCTGTTTCTTTGGGGGTGACACTGACAACAACCGGGGGAATCAAAACCTGCGTGTAAACTTCATTCGCCTCCACTTTCTTTAATATCTGTTCATACTTTACCTTCTCGTGTGCAGCATGCTGGTCAATCATCAGCATTTTGTCACGATATTCTATAATCCAATATGTATCAAACACTTGACCTACAATTCGGTATTCCTGTCTTGCTTCTTTTGTCAGTATTTTTTCATCAAAGAAGTTTAACTGTTCTGGCTTTTCTACGATAATATGGTCTTTGGTCTTTATTATTCCAAGATTTCTGCTGTCGCCTTCTTTTGATTTCGGAGGTGTGCCTAAAATCCTTCCTGATGTCTGAGATGATTCCGTTAAATAATTGGTATTTAACGCCCCTGATACAGATACAGGCTGCTGTTCTGTCCTTTTGTCCACAAAAAAGCTGTCCGGTTCCTTTTCGGAAGCCTGCGGGTTCCCTTTTCCGTCCGCTTTTTCATTATGGTCATGACTGCTGGTATTTCTCGCCGGAAGGCTTTCGGCTGAAAAATCCTTTGGCAGGTAATCTTTTGCCGTACTGCCATAGCCAGTACCATCATGAAGGATATTCTGAGTGCTTGATTTGCGCTCCTTTTCAAATGGCTCTGGTGCTTTTATTTTATCTGGCTTGGCATTTTTTACTTTTTTGTCTGCCCCAAGCGTGGCGTCCGGTATCATTTCCTGCTGCGACAGGAAATCCGTGATGTTCTCGGCAATCAGCCTGTATACGCTGTTCTGGTTGGAAAAACGTACTTCCATCTTTGTCGGATGGACGTTGACATCCACACTTTCCGTAGGAACCGTAATATGTATTACGCAGAATGGATATCTGTGCTGCATCAGATAAGGCTGATAACCTTCCTCTATCGCCTTTGAGATGATTTTGCTTTTGATATATCGGTTATTGAGAAAATAGTTTTCAAAATTCCTGTTTGCGCGGTTCAGCGTCGGCTTTCCGAGAAATCCTTCCAGTACAATGTTTTCATCAACCACCTGAAATTCCATCATCTCATTTGCGATGTCCCTGCCGAAAATGCGGTAAATAATTGCTTTCAGGTTCCCATCACCGTTTGTGTAGAATTTCGTCTGGCCATTTACGACATACTTAAACGAAATTTCAGGACGTGACAATGCCATGTGCTCCAATAAATCGGTGACATAGCTCGCCTCTGTCATGGCGGTCTTTAAAAACTTGCGCCGCACGGGCGTATTAAAAAATAAATTCCGCACAATAAAAGTCGTTCCGTCCGGGGCGCCTACTTCCTCATATGAAGTTTCCTTTGCGCCCTCAAGGCAGAAACGTGTTCCTGTCATGTCTTCTTTTGTCTTTGTGACAATCTCGACTTTGGACACGGCTGCAATGCTTGATAGCGCCTCGCCGCGGAACCCCATGCTGTGCAGGCTCATCAAATCGGCAACCGAACTGATTTTGCTTGTCGCATGGCGCATAAAGGCATTCCTAAGCTGGTCGTGCGCAATGCCGGAGCCGTCGTCCGTCACGCGTATGAACTCAATGCCGCCATCCTTAATCTCAACCGTTATCGCGTGCGCGCCCGCATCCATGGCGTTCTCCACCAGTTCCTTGACCACACTTGACGGCCGCTCCACCACCTCGCCAGCCGCAATCTTGTCTATCGTAGCATCGTCCAACACATGAATCTCAGCCATATTATTATTTCCTTTCATCCTAGTCTGCGTTTTTGCAGACTTAGCAGTTCTTTTCGCTTTACCAACGGTTTTTTAGTTTATTCTGCAGCCGGTACAGTGTATTCAGTGCGTCAAGCGGCGTAAGGTTCGAGATGTCAATTTCCTTGAGTTCGTTTACAATGTCCTCATCCTTGACGGTATCAAACAATGTCATCTGCCCCAGGTCCACATCGTCATAATGCTTCGGTTTCTTTTTGTCGCTTTTGGTATCGACCGGAATGCTCTGTACTTTTTCCGTAATGTCATTGTCGCTTAGCTGTTCCGCAATCTCCTTCGCACGGTCAATAACCATGTCTGGCACGCCGGCAAGCTTTGCCACCTGTATTCCATAACTCCTGTCCGCACCGCCCTTGATAATCTTTCTCAGGAAAATAATGTCATCCCCTTTTTCCTTTACCGCTATACAGTAATTATTGACATTGTTCATCTTTCCCTCAAGCTCGGTCAGCTCATGATAATGCGTGGCAAACAGCGTCTTGGCGCCAAGTATCTTTTTGTTGCTGATATGTTCTATTACTGCCCATGCAATGCTCAGCCCATCAAACGTGGATGTCCCGCGCCCGATTTCATCCAGTACCAGCAGGCTTTTCGGTGTGGCATTGCGCAAAATATTTGCGACCTCATTCATCTCCACCATAAATGTACTCTGGCCGCTCGCAAGGTCATCGGAAGCGCCGACCCTTGTAAAAATCCTGTCCACAATGCCGATGTTGGCGCTCTTTGCAGGCACAAAGCTTCCAAGCTGCGCCATCAGCACAATCAGCGCCGACTGGCGCATATAGGTGGATTTTCCTGCCATATTGGGACCGGTAATCACTGCGATACAGTGATTGGCGTTATCAAGAAAGGTATCATTTGACACAAACATGTCGTGGTCAATCATTTTCTCCACTACGGGGTGCCTGCCTTCCTTGATGTCAATGATTCCCTTGTCATTCAGCTCCGGCCTGACATAATGGTTCTGTTCGGCAACAACGGAAAGCGCGGAAAAGACGTCCAGCCGTGCCACTGCCTTTGCCGTCTTTTGGATGCGCTCAAGCTGCGCCGCGATATCGTCCCGGATTTTGCAGAACATATCGTATTCCAGGACATTCAGCTTGTCCTCAGCGTTTAATATGGTATCCTCAAGTTCTTTCAGTCTGGGTGTCGTGTAGCGCTCCGCGTTGACCAGGGTCTGCTTGCGAACATAATCTTCCGGGACAAGATGCCGGAAAGAATTTGTGACCTCAAAATAATAGCCAAACACCTTATTATATTTAATCTTAAGCCCCTTGATACCGGTTCTTTCCCTGTCCGTCTCCTCAAGCTGCGCAAGCCAGTTCTTTCCTTCTGTCTTTGCCTTTCTCAGGCGGTCGATGTCCTCGTCAAACCCTTCCTTAATAATGCCGCCCTCCCGTATTGTGACAGGGGGTTCCTCGCAAATTGAATCCTTGATAAGCTGAAACAAATCCTCAAGCCCGTCAATCTGTCTGTCAATTTCCTGTAAAAGCTTTGCGTCAAAGTCCTTGAGAACCGTCTTGATATGCGGAAGCATTTCCATGGAGTTCGCAAACGATATCAGGTCCCTTGGATTTGCTGACTTGTAGCTTACCCTGCCAAGCAGACGTTCCATATCATATATTGGGTTCAGGTATTCCCTGATTTCATCCCTTGACACTGTATTTTTGCCAAGCTGTTCAATGGTGTCCAGCCTGTCATTGATGTCCTCCATATTAATGAGCGGCTGTTCAATATCCGTCCGGAGCTGCCTTGCCCCCATTGCCGTCTTTGTCTTGTCGAGCACCCACAAAAGGGAGCCGCGTTTCTGCTTTTCCCGCAATGTCTCCGTAAGCTCGAGATTGCGTCTCGTGGAACTGTCAAGGAGCATATAACGGCTTGCAAGATAAGGCGTGATATGTGTGATATGCGTAAGCTGTGTTTTCTGTGTCTCCAAAAGGTACTGCATCAAAACACCGGAGGCGGTCAGCCCGGACGGAAAATCCTCAAGACCGAGTCCGGCAAGCGTATTCACCCGAAAGTGTTCCATCAGGCATTTCCGGCAGCCATCCTCGTCAAAATACCATGGCTCAAGCGGGTAGACCGCTATTTTCAGGCGGTTTTTTAAATCCTCCACATCAATACCGCTCATCATCAGCGCATCATTACAGATAATTTCTGTCGGCATGTACTTGTAAAGCTCATCCATAAGCTTTGACAATCCGTCGACCTCTGTCATGTAAAAGTCGCCCGTTGTCACATCGGCTATGGCGATTCCGATGTTGTTCGGGAAATGTGAAATACACATGATATAATTGTTTCTTGACTCCTCAAGCGCCTGCGCGTTTAAGTTTGTTCCGGGCGTGACAATGCGGATTACCTCGCGTCTCACCAGGCCTTTTGCAAGCTTTGGGTCTTCTACCTGCTCACAGATTGCGACCTTGTAGCCTTTTGATACCAGCTTGTTCAGGTATCCGTCCACTGCATGGTAAGGTACGCCGCACATGGGCGCCCGCTCCTCCATCCCGCAGTCCTTTCCGGTAAGTGTCAGTTCCAGCTCTTTCGACACAAGCTTTGCATCATCAAAAAACATTTCATAAAAATCACCGAGTCTGTAGAAAAGGATGCATTCTTTGTATTGCTTTTTCGTCTCCACATACTGCTGCATCATCGGTGTCATTCCAGCCATATAAATCCTCCATTATCCTTTGCAAATTATCATATATTTTTCAAAAAGTGTGCATTGCATACGGAAAAAACGGACAAAAACTGTATTGTCTGTCCGTTTTGCCATTCAATATTTTAACACAATTGGATTAAAAATCAAAGGAAAAAATATTAGATTATCCAGGCTGGTACATAATAATTCATTCTGTCAATCGGGATTACATCAGGGGCAAAACAAATTACGGCGCCGATTCCGGCTTCCTTCATATCCAACCTCCTCACAAAAAATTATGATATTTAAAACAGACGCAAATATGCAACACTCCATTTTCATACTGCGCTGTAATGGTTCCATTCATCTGTTCTGTAAGCTCCTTTGCGATGGAAAGCCCGATTCCTGTTGATTTTTCACCATTTTCCACGGTATAATAGCGATTAAACAGCTGCATTACCTTTAGCTTGTCCAATGCGTCCGTATGGTTGGCAAAGACTATCTCCCCCTGTTTTGACAGAGTAATGCTCAAATCGCCGTCACTGTATTTAAGCGCATTGCTGATTATGTTTGCCAAAATGCGTGACAGCGCAGTCTTGTCCAGCCTGCGGATGACTTTTTCTTCCGGAATGGTGATTTCGGGGGTAATGTGCTGCTTTTTCAGGGCGGCATAATAGGCAGAGATACTTTCCTCCAATGCACTGTTCAGCACAACTTCTTCACAGGAAGCCGCGCTGACAGTGGAAACAGCTGACGAGTAAGCAAAAAATTCCTCTGTCAGCTGCCTTAATGCATGAATGCGTTCTGCTATGATATCAAGATAACGCATGGCGTCCGGTGTCTGCTCTGTATGCCCAAGCAGGTCAAGATAACCGCATACTGCCGTGAGCGGCGTACGCAAATCGTGGGAAATATTGGTGACGGCATCCATAATTTCCCTGTTCCCCTGTTCATGACGCAGCCGTTCCCTGCGAAGCAGGCGAAGCTGGGTGTTGATGTCTGCTGCCAGTCTGCGCATATGGCGGTCGCGGCTGGAAATGTCTATTAATACATTTGTCTCTGCTGTAAGGCGGTCGGCGAATGCATCTGAAATCTCCTGTGCGGATTTTTGCATCAGAACGATTTTCATCCATAGCAGCAATATGACTAAAATAAGAAATACTATCAACGCCCACAGCCAGTTTTCCATACAAATTCTCCCTGCTCCCCAATAATTACAGTTACTTTATATCTTCATTCCGGAAGATGAAGATTCCTGCTCCGGTTACTATGACTGCTATCATGACGGAGTACAGCGTCATCCTCCCCAAATGGACTGCAATCCCCTCCCATAGCATAAAAGCCTGATTTCCCGGAAGAAAGTCATTTAAAAATTCATAAACGACGCGCTTCGTTCCTGAAATATAATTCGGATTTGGAGCCGCCTCTACTTCTATCAGTTCGTTCGTCGAATAGTCAACATAACTATGTGCCTCATATATTTCCGGTTCGTCTATTCTTGAACTCATATAAGCGCCGTTAAAAAACATGATAAAGATGCCGAAAATACAGATTACGGATGTAACCGCCTTATTCTGATTCAGCATTGCAATCATGGTATAGATTGCCGTGACTGCAATCAGCATTACCGCGGCACAGCCTGAATAAGCCAGCATCCTTGCCGCTCCGCCCGAAAAGAAGCCTAACAGCGGAATACCAACACAGAGATTAACTACGATAAAGGCAAAACACATCACATATTCCGTGGCAACGCACACAATAAGGTTGGACAGATAAATATGTGCCCGCTTATGCCCTACCATCAGTTTGTTCCGTATTGTCCCGTCACTATATTCCGTTCCGATATACAGGCTGCAAAAAGCTGAAGAAATAAACAGAACCAGCATTATATAATTTGTAAAAGACGATTCAAGGGGTACCGTATAGTCTGGATACTTCTGCATCTGACGAAAAGTATTGAACGGTAAAGACATGCCCATAAATACCATGACGATTACCCCCGTCCAGAAGCACTTATCCTTTTTCAGCCGCATGAAATCCGCATATATTAACCTACTCATGGCCAGCACCCCCAATCAGGCTGATATAATAGCTCTCCAGGCTTTCATTCCGCTCATGGACAGAAAGCACTTCACAGCCCTCTTTTGCAAGCATCGTCACAAGCTCCGTAATTCTGACCTTTCCGTAAATCTCAGCCACAGCACCTGATAAAACCTGATATTCCAGCTTCATGCGTTCAGCCACCTGTGACAAAGCCTTTACATCCGTGACCTCCATGCACAGACATTTTCGGCATGCCTTTTCCAGTTCCTCCGCACTGATTTCCTTTACAAGCCTTCCGTTATTGATAAAACCATAGTGCGTCGCAAGGCGTGAAAGTTCATCCAGAATATGGCTGGAAATGAGCACGGTAATTCCCCGCTCCTTGTTCAGCCTGAGAATCAGCTCGCGCATCTCGACAATTCCCTGCGGGTCAAGCCCGTTTACAGGTTCATCCAAAACCAGAAAATCAGGGTCGCCGCAAAGCGCAACCGCGATTCCAAGCCGCTGGCGCATGCCAAGCGAAAAGTTTTTTGCTTTCTTCTTTCCGGTACCGCTTATGCCCACCAGCTCCAGAAGTTCCGGAATGCCATCCATGGACGGAAGCCCGAGGACATAATACTGTTCCCTTAAATTTTCCTCCGCCGTCATATTGAGATAAATTGACGGTGTTTCCACAACCGCGCCGATTCTGCGCCGGACATCATGGATTTTGTTTTCCGTATGGTTTACCCCATATAACATAAATCCGCCTGATGTAGGTTTTTGCAGCCCGCACACCAGCCGGATTAATGTCGTTTTTCCGGCGCCGTTTTTCCCGACAAAACCATAGATTGCCCCCTTAGGGACGTGCATTGTCAGTCCGTTCAGCGCCTTGAAATGTTTATAGTGCTTACTCAGGGCACTTGTAGTCAGAACATATTCCATCAGTAAAACCTCCATTTCTTTATTCTCATAAGCTTACTTTCACATTTTATCTGATGATTGTTAAGAAAGCTGTTAAGGAAAGTGTTAAGAAATGGTTAAGGTTTTGATTCGTTCATTTTAAATCCAATCCCCCATACGGATTCGATATAGTCTTTTTCGCTGATATCACGCAGTTTTTTCCGCAGATTGCTGATATGCACCCGCAGGGAGCTTTCCATACAATCCGGTGTGTCTTCACTGATTTTTTCCAGCAGCAGCGTTTTTGTGATAACCTGTGCAGGATTCTGCATCAGCAGTTTCAGGATGGCATATTCCGTCTTGGTCAGACGCACTGACTGATTGCACACCGTGACGACGTGTGTTCCTGTATCCAGCATAATGTCCTCGTATTCCAGTGTCGTACTGGCGCCGGCCAGGGACGCATTCCGGAGATGTACGGCAATGCGCGCAAGCAGCTCCTGTGTGTCAAAGGGCTTTGTCACATAATCCGCCGCACCGCCAAGCAGCAGCTCCACCTTATCCGCCACGCCTGCCCTGGCGCTGACGACTATCACCGGAATGCCGCTTAATGCCGGAAGAAGTTCCCTGCCGTCCAGTCCCGGAAGCATCAAATCAAGCAGTACGAGGTCTGGTCTTTGCGAGGACAGGATAAGCGCCGCCTCCGTGCCGGAGTAAGCGCGCGTGACGCGATACCCCTCTTTTGTGAGCAGTTCCTCCAGCATGTTTCCGATATTGATATCATCATCCACCACAAATATGTTTTTCATATTCATCTTTTATTTTCTGGCAGCAAGCTTTTTTGCCCGCTCAAGCGCCTCGTCAATGTGCGCGCAGAAATTCTCCGCGCCAACTGCTTTCGTGAATCCTGCCTTGTCCATAACCGCCTTTGGCTGTTCATTTACGTGCGACAGGATAATCTGGACATTCCTTTTCGCATATTTTTCATAAAGCTGCTCCAGCGAATGCATTGCGGTCGCGTCGATTGCGCTCACACTCCGCATGCGGAGAATCAAAAACTGCGTATCATCCTTTACCGAAATGTTCAGGATTTTGTCCGCAGCCGCAAAGAACATCGGTCCTGAAATCTCATACACTCGTGTATGCGCCGGGACTTCCCGGAGCATGATGCTGTCCGGGTCATCCTCCTCGTCAACGTATTTCCATCCCTCAACCTCCGTTACATCGCTCATGCGTTTCATAAAGAGGATTGCGGCAAGCAGAATGCCAACCTCAATTGCCACAACCAGATCAAATACGACTGTCAGTATAAATGTGGTGACAAGCACGATGATATCGCTTTTCGGCGAGGACTTGCACAGGTTGACAAACGTCCTCCACCCGCACATATTGTAAGCAACCATAAACAGAATTGCCGCGATACAGGGCATCGGAATCAGTGCCGCATAGGGCATTAGCACTACAAGAATTAATACAAGTGTGACTGCATGAACCATGCCTGCAACCGGGGTACGTCCGCCATTTTTGATATTGGCGGCAGTTCTTGCAATCGCACCAGTCGCCGGAATGCCGCCAAATAATGCCGAGCCAATATTACCGATTCCCTGTGCGATTAATTCCATGTTGGAGCGGTGCTTCGAGTTTATCATACTGTCGGCAACCACACAGGACAATAGCGACTCAATTGCTGCAAGAATTGCAATCGTAAACGCATCGGGAAGAATTCCCCCGATGTCGCCTAACGTAACATGCGGCAGATGAAAGCCCGGAAGCTTATTGCTGATTTCATATAAATCACCGATTGTATTGACATCCATATTCAGAAATTTTACCATTGCAATGCCTGCAATAACTGCAATTAACGAACCCGGAATTGTCTTGTTGATGTACGGCCACAGAATCAGTATCGCAAGGCATACCAGTCCTACAATAAGCGCCTGCCAGTTGACTGTCGCAATATTTTTGATAACTGCCTCTGCCTTCTCCATCGTCTCAATGGTCGGTGTGCCTGCCGGATAGGTAAGACCGAGAAAGTCCTTAATCTGTCCAATTGCGATGGTTACCGCAATTCCGGCTGTAAATCCGGTCGTGATGGTAAAAGGAATATACTTGATAAGGTTTCCCAGCCTTAAAAAGCCCATTACCACCAATATGATTCCCGCAAGGATTGTTGCAACAATCAGTCCGTCCATGCCCTTCTGTGCAACGATTCCTGCGACAATTGTTGCAAACGCCGCAGTAGGTCCCGCAATCTGTACACGGCTTCCGCCAAAAAACGAAATCAGGAAACCTGCGACAATCGCTGTATAGATACCCTGTTCCGGTCCTACACCCGATGCAAGCGCAAGCGCAATAGACAATGGCAGCGCAATAATGGCAACAATAATGCCTGCGACAACGTCCTTTACAAATTGTTCCTTTGTGTATGTTTTCATGACCGAAAACAACTTTGGTTTTAATTTTTCCATAATATTTCTCCTCTCCTCTGACTGTAACCTTAAAGCATTTTTTCTTCTGGCAGTTCCCTGCGCCTGCATTTTTGCAGTAATTCTTCCAGGCAGTGTTCCTGCATATTGATTTTACCGATATAATAGAAACCATGTGCTTCTGTAAGCTTCACTTCCACTATTGTTCCTACCAACACGGCATCACCCTCAAAATGCACAAGCGTATTGTTGGAAAGTCTTCCAGACAGCTGGGTACCGCTGCTTTCCTCCACAAGTACGCTGTGTGTCTCGCCAAGCAGTCGTCCGACACGGCTTTTTGCCGTTTCGTGCACCACCTCCAAAAGCCGGTCAAAATTTGCCTTGATTTCCTCCTCGCTTACAGGATTTGGCATTGTGGCAGCAGGCGTGCCTGTCCTCCTGGAATAGATAAAGGTAAATGCGTTGTCATACTGTACCTTCCTCACGACATCAATCGTCTCGTCAACATCAGCCGCCGTCTCCCCCGGAAAGCCTACAATAATATCCGTCGTGAGCGATATGTCTGGTATTTCGCGCCTGATTTTAGCTGCAAGTTCAAGATACTGCTCCTTTGTGTACCGGCGGTTCATTGCTTCCAGGATTCTCGTAGAGCCTGCCTGCAGGGGAAGATGCAGATGGCGGCAGATTTTTTTTGAATCTTTCATCACCTGGATTAAATCATCGGATAAATCCTTCGGATGCGAGGTCATAAAGCGGATTCTCTCAAGCCCTTCTATATTTTCCACTTCCTTTAGCAGCTGGGCAAACGTCATTGGCTCATCCAGGTTTTTTCCATAGGAATTGACATTCTGACCCAAGAGCATGACCTCCACGACCCCCTCTGACACAAGCTTTTCAATTTCCCGGATAATGTCCTTCGGATTCCGGCTTCTCTCCCTCCCACGCACATATGGGACAATACAATAACTGCAATAATTATTGCATCCATACATAATATTGACCCCTGACTTGAAGGAATACTTGCGTTCAGCAGGAAGATCTTCCACTATTTTGTCAGTATCCTCCCAAATGTCAATAATCATTTTGTCAGAATTGTACATTGACACAATGAGCTCTGCAAATTTGTAAATATTGTGTGTTCCAAATATCAAATCCACAAACGAATAGCTTTTCTGTATTTTTTCTATCGCAGACGGTTCTTGCATCATACAGCCACAGAGCGCTACTTTTTTGTGAGGATTCTTTTTTTTCATGCTATGTATCAGGCCAAGCCTGCCGTAAACACGCTGGTTGGCATTGTCGCGAACCGTGCAGGTATTGTAAAACACAAGGTCTGCCGACTCGTCATCGATCATCTCAAAACCAATGTTTTCAAGGATGCCTATCAGTTTCTCGCTGTCCTTTGCGTTCATCTGACAACCAAAAGTCTCCCCATCCGCGGTCAGGCGCCTGCCAAGCTTCTCGCTCTCGGCATTTACAATTTCCCGCGCTTTTTTTATAAAATAATACTGGCGCATCGGCTCTTCAATTGGCGCATCATTTCTTAAGTCAATCGTTTCCAGTACTGTTTCAAGTTCTTCGTTTCTTATCATACTATTTCTGCCTTTCTGTTATCCCTGTAAAACCATCTAATGAAGTCAGGGGACATGTGCACAAAAATTTAGAAGAGGCTTCTGGATATGCCTCTCCTGTGCTGTTCCTTTTTCTACTCTTAAATTATACCAAATAAAATATTTTTTTCAAGCAATAATAACCAACTGCCGCCATAAAGCATACAGGGCGTTACTGTTCACTCCGTTCCAGTAACAGGTAAAAATCCATGCAAAATTTGCTTCGCAAATGGATTTTTACTTGCAAACGAAACGTTTTCGCACGGACTTAGCAGTAAATGCTAAGTCCTGTCTGAACAGTAACTACAGGGCTGCCGTTGCCTTGCCAGACAACGACAGCCCTATGTATCAGATTTTATTTAATTGCCTTATTGTGCGGTTCAGGCAGGATGCCATGCTGACCGTGAAACCACACACTCCGGTGCATAAAAACATGACTGCCATGCCGCTTCCGGCGCCATACCCTGTCACCTTTCCCAGTGCCACTGCCATCGCGTTTCCCGACCGCATAAAGGGTTCCAATACATAATCTGCCAGATAACCGCCAAGGATTATGCCGACCGGTATTGTGCTGTACTGGATAGCGTTTCTTACCGCGAACACCCTCCCCTGTATGACCGAGGGAATCTTTCGATACAGTATCGCATTCTGATTTGCCATGATAAAAGGAATTGGCAGGCTGGCAGCCACTGCGGCAACAGACCAGCAGTAAACATTTTTTCCAATCGCCATTATCAAATCCCCAAACAGGAATGACAGCGCAGCCGAAACATAGATGGCTGTTGCCTTATGGCGGCTTTCCTTTTTTATGGATACGATAATGCCGCCAGCAATACCACCGACTCCCATGCAGGCATTGACAATCCCGAGTGCAATATTATTTCCGGAACTTCTAGCCAGAATCATTGGAGACAAAATATTTTCATAAGTCAGTCTCGAAAAGAAATTGATGAGCGCCATCGTCAACATGATGTACAGAATCCCCTTTTCTTTTTTCAGGAAAGAGAATCCTTCCGCTATTCCGGCAAACGGAGAACTGGCAGTCCGCTGCTGCACCTGTTCCGGAATTGCAATAAAAAACAACAGCACACAAAATGCAAATACAAAGCTTGCCAAATCAATCAGCAGAACCAGTGAAAGACCACCGATTGCAAAAAGAAAAGCAGCCAGCATTGGACTAAACACGACTATCAGGTTATTTGAAAACGAGTTCATTCCGCTGACATTGGAGATTTTCTCCTTTGGCACCAACCATCCCGTCGCCACAGCGGATGCCGGCTGCTGGAAAGCATTCGTAACACCGACAATCGTATTGACAATATAGATATTCCACACTGACAAATGCCCTGTAACCAGAAAGGCAAATACTGCCAGGGAACCAATTGCAGCAACACTGTCAGAAACCAGCATAATTGTTTTTTTCCTGTGCCTGTCTATAAAATCGCCGACAAACAGGCTGAACAAAACGTAGGGCACATAGTTGCAGAATGACATCAGTGAGACAGACATTGCTGACTGACTCTGCCCATATGCCCATAATACCAGCGCAAAGCCGGTCATGGAGCTCCCGAGTCCGGATACGCTCTGACTTAACCATAAAATAATATACTTCTTAAATAATTTTTCTTCCATTGAATTTTCTCCATTCTATTCTTTATGTTGCACACAAATGCCCAGAATAAAAAGTACAAAATCCAATGCGGACGAAAAGTTCTTTACCTCTGCACAAGCTTCGTCCCGTCACCAGACCTTGTACAGAGTTCATCACTTAAATCAATCACCATATGGCAAAGCATGTTTTCCACCTCCATATGTATAGTAAACGACAAAAGCATTTGCCGTTTACTATATTGCACAGGGGCACGTAAGGAAATTAGCGGCTTCGCTGCACGTGCCCCGCGCAAGTAAACGCAAATGTTATTTGCGTTTACTATAAAAACTTAAGGCTGCCGATGACAACCAGTATCAGCGACAGCCTTGATTTTATCACATTTCCTAGAAACGGTTTTCCTTTGCTGCTTCCTCGATGGAAACTGCAACTGCAACAGTTGCACCAACCATAGGGTTATTACCCATACCGATGAGTCCCATCATCTCTACATGGGCAGGAACGGAAGAAGAGCCTGCAAACTGCGCGTCAGAGTGCATACGTCCCAAAGTATCTGTCATACCGTAGGAAGCCGGACCTGCTGCCATGTTGTCAGGATGGAGTGTACGGCCTGTGCCGCCACCGGAAGCAACTGAGAAATACTTCTTGCCTGCTTCAATTCTCTCCTTCTTGTATGTACCTGCAACCGGATGCTGGAATCTTGTCGGATTCGTTGAGTTTCCTGTGATGGATACGTCAACATTCTCCTTCCACATGATTGCAACGCCCTCGCAGACGTCATTTGCACCATAGCAGTTTACCTTGCCGCGCGGACCTTCCGGATCTGAGTAAGACTTTCTGAATACTTCCTTTACAGTGTTTGTATAAGGATCATATTCTGTCTCAACAAATGTAAATCCATTGATGCGGGCAATAATCTCCGCTGCGTCCTTTCCAAGACCATTTAAGATAACGCGGAGCGGCTTCTGGCGAACCTTGTTTGCCTTCTCTGCAATACCGATAGCGCCCTCTGCCGCAGCAAAAGACTCATGTCCAGCCAAAAAGCAGAAACAGTCTGTCTCCTCTTCCAGGAGCATTTTGCCAAGGTTGCCGTGTCCAAGACCTACCTTGCGGTTGTCTGCAACGGAACCTGGAATACAGAATGCCTGAAGTCCTTCGCCAATTGCCGCTGCTGCGTCTGCCGCTTTCCTGCATCCCTTCTTGATTGCGATTGCCGCGCCGACTGTGTATGCCCAGCATGCATTCTCGAAGCAAATCGGCTGAATCTTCTTCACCTGATCATATACGTCAAGACCTGCGTCTTTTGTAATCTTTTCTGCCTCCTCGATGGAGTTGATACCGTAGCTCTTTAAAACCTCGGTAATCTTATCTATTCTTCTCTCATAGGATTCGAATAATGCCATAATTATTTTACCTCCTTATCTGTTCTAGGATCAATAATCTTAACAGCATCCGCAACACGTCCGTACTGACCTGAAGCCTTCTCCCATGCTGTATTCGGGTCATCGCCCTTCTTAATAAAGTCAGTCATCTTACCAAGGCTTACAAACTTGTAACCGATAATCTTGTCGTCAGCGTCAAGTGCGATACCTGTGACATAGCCCTCTGCCATCTCAAGATAACGAGGCCCCTTCTTCAATGTACCATACATGGTACCAACCTGGCTCCTGAGTCCCTTTCCTAAGTCCTCAAGACCTGCGCCGACAGGAAGTCCTTCCTCGGAGAATGCGGACTGGGAACGTCCATATACAATCTGTAAAAACAGCTCTCTCATAGCCGTGTTGATTGCGTCGCACACAAGGTCTGTGTTCAGTGCTTCCATAACAGTCCTGCCCGGAAGCAGCTCGGCTGCCATCGCTGCAGAATGTGTCATACCAGAGCATCCGATTGTCTCAACCAGCGCCTCCTGGATGATACCTTCCTTTACGTTCAGGGACAACTTGCAGGCACCCTGCTGCGGTGCACACCAGCCTACGCCGTGTGTAAAGCCGGAAATGTCTTTTACTTCCTTAGCCTTTACCCATTTCGCCTCTTCTGGAATCGGTGCACAACCATGATTACCGTCACGTGCTACTACACACATTTCTTCAATTTCCTTTGAATAAATCATGTGAAAACTCCTTTCGATTACTTAACTTTTATTTTAATGTGTGACATAGGCCTCACATTTTTAACGCAAATTCTGATACATTACTCACATATTGATATTTTCGCACATTTTTAGAAAAATAGCAATTAAAAATTCATAATTTTGTCAAATAATTGTCAATTTTATCATAAAAGTTTTTTTATTTATTTTTTTCGGCGATTTCCCCCTGCTTTTTGTAAATGCTGTTCGCCGCAACATACCCCCTTACCATGGATGTCGGATAGACATTGGAATTGCGTCCGATTACGGTTCCCGGATTGAGCACGCTGTTGCAGCCGACCTCCACATTGTCCCCAAGCATTGCCCCCATCTTTTTTAGCCCGGTTTCGATATTTCCGCAGGGAGACTTGACAACCACAAGTGTTTTGTCGCTCTTGACATTGGAAGTGATGGAACCAGCGCCCATATGCGACTTATAGCCAAGGATGCTATCTCCTACATAATTGTAGTGTGGAACCTGTACTTTGTTGAAAAGAATCACGTTTTTCAGTTCTGTCGAATTGCCGACAACAGCGCCTTTTCCGACAATGGCATTTCCCCTGATGAACGCGCAGTGGCGGATTTCCGCCTCCTCGTCAATAATGCAGGGATCGTTTATACATGCTGTGGGCGCCACTGTTGCGGATTTTGCGATCCAGATATTTTCTCCGCGTTTTTCATATTTGTCAGCGGGAAGCGAACTGCCAAGCTCCAAAATATATGCTCCGATTTTGGACAGCAGTTCCCATGGGTATACCGCTCCCTCGAAAAGCGGGGCGGCGATTGTTTCTTCCAGGCTGTAAAGATTTTTGATTTGTAATTGTTCCATTGTTTGTCTCCTTTTATATGAATTTATATGAATCTAATATGTTACGTCTACTGGTTCCTCCGCGGCTCCTGCCATCAGGGATGCCCAGTACTCGTCCGACGCTGGCTCAGGGTCAAGCCACGGCTGCGGCGCAGGCGGTGCGCTCTCTGCCACAATTTTGCTTTGACTACCATGGTCACCCTGACTATTGAAGTCAAACTGTATTTTCCCGTCCGCATACTTCAAATGTGCATCAAACGAATTCCCCGCTTTCGACACGAACCCGGTTATCTTTTCACGCGTCTTTCCGGTTGTAAGAAGCTCCTGCATCAGTTCTTCCGGGATGGGAACCTGCGCTACGGTGTGTCCGATTTTAAATCCGCATTCACATTCATAATACCACTGGCTCTTTTTCAGTTTATGCGCGTAGCACCTTGGACATGCAAGGTTTGTTTCTGTCGGCGCCGGTCTGTCCGGAAAATCAAAGACTGCCTGCCCATCATCTGTAAGCTTTAACGCCGCGTCAAACTTGGCTCCGCTCTTTGCGAGAAACCCTTCAATGATATCTGTCTTCTTCTTGGCAAGCAGCTGTTTTGCAATCATGTCCGAAATCTTGATGCCCGCAATTTTGTTATTGATGGAAAAATGGCAGCTGTGCGCTGCGTCTTCCCTGTTGTAATTGGCACAGCCATAGCCAAACGATGTCTTGACCACTTCCCCGCCGCACAAGGGGCAGGACACATCCTTGAGCTTTTGCGGCTCAACATTGTCAAAATCAAATTTCAGTCCGGTAATTCTGCCTGTCTCGTCGCGGCCAAAAGTAATGCACGCGTCAAACTTTTTGCCTGCCTTCGACTTAAAACCACGGATTGTCGAAGTCCTGCCATTTATCAGCAGCTCCCTGACCTGGGATTCGGAAATATCCTTTCCTGCCATTTTGCCAATAGAAAATTTACAGCTGCCCTCGTCCAGCCTGTCATAGCTGGCACAGCCATAGCCAAATGGTGTCTGTACAATGTCCCCGCCGCACAGGGGACAGACGACATCCTTTATTTTCTTTGCCTCCACATTATCAAAGTTAAAGCTGACAGTATGTTTTCCGTCCTCTCCCTGTTCCAGTACTAAAACGGCATCAAATTTTTTCTTTTTCTTGGACACAAAACCGCTCAATACTTCCGTATGACCGTCTTTTATCAGCGCAATACACTCCTTGTCAGACAGCGTTCTACCCGCAATCGTGCCAATCACGAAATTGCAGCCGCTTCCGTCCTTCTGGTAATTGGAGCATCCGTACCCGAACGGTGTCGTCACGATGTCCCCGCCGCATGCCGGGCACTGCACATCCAGCTTTCGGCGCGCGCCGGGTCCCTTTGCATCTTTCCCGGCAAACTGGCTTATCCGGACGGCAATCTGACTGGTCAGATCCTTATCGCGTATCTGTATGGTTTCCCGCCGGATAAAGTCCTCAAGCTTTGCGCGGTAATCATTTACATCCACGGTTCCGTTCGTGATGCCGTCCAGTCCTTTTTCCCAGGAGGCAGTCATCTTGGGATTCAGAAGCGCAGGGACAGTCATTGCGACGACCTCATACACCATCTCGCCAAAATTCTGCGGCGTGATGACCTGTGTTTTCTGGTTGAGGCCAAGATATCCGATACGTATCAGCTTTTTGATAATCTCCGCACGGGTCGCACTTGTTCCGATGCCCGAACCCTTAATCTGCGCGCGAAGCTCCTCATCTTCAATAAGCTGACCCGCATTTTCCATGGCAAGTATCATGGAACCGGACGTATACCGTTTGGGCGGCGAGGTCTTGCTCTCCCTGACTGCGAAACCATTGACAACAAGGATATCTCCCTGTTTCAGTGTATTTGCCAGTGCAAGCAGCTTTTTGGAATTATTCTTCTTTTCTTTGCCGGAATCCTCTGCCGTTTCACCGTTTTTTTCCTGTGGCGGGCCATCTGATTTATTTTGTCCGTCAGCCGCGTTCTCGTCCTCGTCAGCATCCTCGAGTGTCTTACCCAGAACCTCAAGGAATCCAAGCACCTTGAGCACTTTCGCGGATGCAAACAGGGATTCCTTTTCAATCCCCACGACAAGCTTCAATGTCTGGTATTCTGCCGGCGGATAAAAGATACTTAAGAAACGCCGCACAATCAAGTCAAACACCTTGCCCTGAAGCGGTGTCAACGTCCCAAGCTCCGTCAGCTGTCCCGTCGGAATGATGGCATAGTGGTCAGTGACCTTGTTGTCATCCGTGTACTGGGTTTTTGCAATGTTTGCATAGAGCTTTTTTGCCAGAATATGATCCGTAAACTGCTGTGTCGGTGTGTATCCCTTTAACGGAATCAGCGTCTTGTCGATTTCCTTTGCAACTGCCGTTGTCAGCACCCTTGCATCCGTTCTGGGATATGTCGTGAGCTTTTTTTCATATAAATCCTGTGCGACCTGCAAGGTCTGGTCAGGGCTGATTTTAAACCGCTTGGCGCACTCTGCCTGCAATTCTGCCAGATTGAATAACAGCGGCGCCTTCTTTTTGGAAATGCCCTTTTCCAGGCTCCTGACAACAGCCTCCTTTCCCTCAAAGGCGGCAATCAGGTTCTCGGCGTCTTCTTTTTCCTTAAAGCCGTTTTCCTTGTAGAGCTTCGGGGATTCAAAATATGCAGAACCCTCCACCGCCTTCCACTCTGCCTCGATACCGGCATCCGTAAAATCCCCGACAACTCTGTAAAAAGGTGTCTCCTGAAAATTGCGAATCTCGCGTTCCCTGTTGACGACCATGCCAAGGACACAGGTCATTACCCTGCCGATTGCGATTGCCGTGTAACCTTTTGTCGCGGCAGCGTCATTCAAAAGCCTGCCATATTTGACGGACATGACGCGCGAGAAGTTAATGCCCATGGCATAGTCCTCAATGGAGCGCATGATGCCGGATTTTCCCAGATTTTCATAGGCTGCCATCGGCTTTGCCTGCGCCATGCCGCGCTTGATTTCTGTCTCCGTCTGGGAATCAATCCACACGCGCAGCTCCTGCATCCCTTTGCGGACACCGCCGAAGTTACGGATATTTTCCTCGATAGTCTGTCCTTCCTTTCCAGAGTCGCCTGCCCAGTACACGGTGTCGATATCCTCCCGCTGCAGCAGGGCATGCACGATATCATACTGCTGCTTGACATTCTTGATAACGCCATATTTATATGTTTCCGGCAGAAATGGCAAATCCTGAAGCATCCACTTTTTATAACGGATATCATACTCCTCCGGATAGACCATCTCAACCAGGTGTCCGACGCACCATGTTATAACATAAGTGGCATTTTCTATGTAGCCATTGTGTTTTCCTGATACCTGAAAAACCTTTGCGTAATCCTGTGCAACCGATGGTTTCTCGGTTATAATCAGTTTCTTTCCCAAAATTTTATCTCCATCCTGTCTTGTATTCGTACGTCTGATATGTCAGAAAGAGCAGCAAAATACTGCTCTTCCCGATTATTTTTTGATATTTTATTTTTTTTCGATATAACCCTGTGCCTTAAGAAGCTCTGCGCAGAGAACTGCACCGCCTGCCGCGCCGCGCACGGTATTGTGTGACAGTCCGACAAACTTCCAGTCATAGACACTGTCCTCGCGGATGCGTCCTACAGAAACGCCCATGCCGTTTTCATAATCCACGTCAAGGCTGATCTGTGGTCTGTTGTCCTCCTCAAGATACTGGATAAACTGCTTCGGCGCGCTTGGAAGCCCCAGCTCCTGTGGAACGCCTTTGAAAGTTACCAATTTTTCAATCAGCTGCTCTTTGGTCGGCTGCTTCCTGAGTTTTACAAACACGGCAGCAGTATGGCCGTTTAATACCGGCACACGGATGCACTGGCATGTGATGACAGGAGAATTCGCCGGCTCAATCACGCCGTCCTTGATTTCTCCCCAGATTCGAAGCGGTTCTTTCTCGCTCTTCTCCTCCTCGCCGCCAATATATGGTATGATATTGCCCTCCATTTCCGGCCAGTCCTTAAAGGTCTTTCCGGCACCGGAGATTGCCTGATAGGTTGTCGCAACGACCTCATACGGCTCAAACTCCTTCCACGCGGTCAGGACAGGCGCATAGCTCTGGATGGAGCAGTTTGGCTTGACTGCCACAAAGCCCCTTGTCGTTCCCAGACGCTTTTTCTGGAAATCAATGACCTTCATATGCTCCGGATTAATCTCAGGCACAACCATTGGGACGTCAGGCGTCCATCTGTGTGCAGAATTGTTGCTGACTACCGGCGTCTCAGTCTTTGCATAATCTTCCTCAATTTTCTTGATTTCCTCTTTGGTCATGTCAACCGCGGAAAATACAAAATCAACCTCGGAAGCCACCTTCTCAACTTCATTGACATTCATGACAACAATATTTTTGACTGCCTCCGGCATCGGTGTCGTCATTTTCCATCTGTCACCGACTGCTTCCGCATATGTTTTTCCGGCAGAACGCGGGCTTGCCGCAATTGTCGTCACCTCAAACCATGGATGGTTCTCCAGCAGGGAGATAAATCGCTGACCGACCATTCCCGTACCGCCAAGGATACCTACTTTTAATTTTTCACTCATTTTTCTCCTCCATTCTGCGGATATCCTTATTAATTATCAAATATCCGCACAAATATTTATAGTTCCTTATATTATCAAAATTAACTCTGGCTCAGATACTCCTTATGGATGCGGATAACCTCTTTCATCGCATCCGGTCCCGGCGCACCGATTGTCATGCGTTTGTTTACGCAGGTCTCAAGACTGACTGCCTCATAAATATCCTGCTCAAATACTGGGCTAATTGCCTTTAGCTCGTCAAGGGAAAGCGCATCAATCGCCCTGTCCTTTTCAATGCAGTATAACACCAGTCGTCCGATAATGCCGTGCGCATCCCGAAACGGCATGCCGTGGTTTACCAGATAGTCTGCTGCGTCAGTCGCATTGGTAAAGCCTTTCATCGCGCTTGTTCTCATGACATCCTTGTTAAACTTCAGCGTTTTCAACATGCCTGTAAACAGCGCCACACAGCCTTTTACGGTATCAATTGCATCGAAAGTCAGTTCCTTGTCCTCCTGCATATCCTTGTTGTATGCAAGCGGGATTCCCTTCATTGTCGTGAGTATCGACATCAAGGCGCCATACACCCGCCCTGTCTTGCCGCGCACAAGCTCCGCAATGTCGGGATTTTTCTTCTGCGGCATGATGCTGCTGCCCGTGGCGTACGCATCGTCAATTTCCACAAAATGGTACTCATTGGAATTCCATATGATTATTTCCTCGCTGAACCGGCTCAGATGCATCATAATCGTGGACAGCGCGGATAACAGCTCTATCACATAGTCCCTGTCTGCCACAGAATCCATGCTGTTGAGCGTCGGACCGTTAAATTCAAGAAGCTGTGCCGTATAAGCCCTGTCCAACGGATAAGTCGTTCCCGCCAGTGCGCCAGAACCCAGAGGACAGTAATTCATCCGGTCATAAATATCGTCAAGCCGCTGCCTGTCACGCCTGAACATCTCAAAATAAGCCCCCATATGATGTGCCAGCGTAATCGGCTGTGCTTTCTGCAAATGCGTAAACCCAGGCATATAGGTCGTTGTATTTTCTTCCATGATGGAAAGGATATTCTCAAGCAGTTCCTTTAAAAGCGCATTAATTTCAACAACCTCATGCCTTGTATAAAGCTTCATGTCAAGCGCAACCTGGTCATTCCTGCTCCTGCCTGTATGGAGCTTCTTGCCCGCATCACCGATTCGCCCAATCAGGTTTGCCTCCACAAAACTGTGGATGTCCTCATATTCATCCGTAATCCTCAATGTCCCATTCTCAATGTCCTTGAGAATGCCTTCTAACCCTGAAAGGATTTGGTTCTTCTCTTCCTCTGTCAGGATTTCCTGTTTCGCAAGCATCCTCACATGCGCCATGCTGCCCTCGATATCCTGCCGGTAAAACTTCTGGTCAAAAGAGATTGAAGCATTAAAGTTATATACAAGCTTGTCTGTCTCCTTGGTAAATCTGCCGCCCCAAAGCTGTGCCATCTTTCGTCGCCTCCTACTATTCAGAACTCAACCCTGAATACAAATAATAGTAATAATAGCATACTTTTTATGGAGTTGCAAGAATAAAAATCGGGCGTCAAAACGCCCGATTTCAAATTATATATACTCACGACAGATGAAATCTGCCGTGAGTATTGCACCAGCCGCAGCCGCGAAGTGGCATATTTCCTTATGCGGCTGTGTGCATCACATTATACTGAGCGGTCAGTCTTTTCGACCGCCAGTATAAAATTAATCACTGATATGACGTATCGCGTCAAATGCCCCATTAAATATATCCCCGACTTCGGATGATGAAAAATCTCCATTTTCAATTGCATTATCCATAATTGCCAGCAGCTTTTCCTGAAGGCGTGCCTTGTGGGAAACGGCATCTGTCACGGCCGGCTTTTTCAGGTCATCATACATTTTCCCATAGAAAGCCAGCAGCTGCTGATTTGTTGTCTCACGGCATTTTATGACATCACTCAGTGCCATCGCCTTGATCTGCCCCGCCGAACTCCCGTCATCCATCTGGCGCAGCTCCGAGATAACCTGATCCAGATAATCTGTCTGCCCGCCAATCTTCGCAATCTGTTCCAGACAGTACTCCATTGAATACCTGCCGGCTGCCGCAGCGTCATCTGAAACCATGTTTGTTTCTGCTGTTTCAGATGATGAATTTTGCATCTCTTCCTGTTCCAATGTTCTATTTTCCATTGTCTGTTCTGACATAATGTTATCCTCCAAATTCTGATCTGGCGGACACGCAAGGCATAGCATGTTCTGCGCCAGAAAGCGTGCCCTGCCCTGTTTCACAAGTCCCTTAGCCCTTTTGAGGTAAGTGGTTCCATATTTTTTACCATGTGCATCTACCACAATAATGTTTTTTGTCATGGGTGTCTCCCCCTTGCTTCGATTTGATTGTAACAGTCCAGCCTTTGGCTTCCTGTTACATATGATTGCATTATAAAGGCATCCGTTTTTTGTCATGGGTGTCCTCCCCGCCTCCTTAGTCCAGTATAATATAAACTTCCCTGTTTTTCAATGAAATTATGACATTTCCAAATATCACTTTTGTATTATTCCACATATAATATTCTATACTTTACGAAACCATACACGATAAGTAACAGAAAGGCGGCGGTCATGATATGTCCCAAAATCATCATGAGAAACCTTTTCTCCGTCTGGATCACCTAAAGTTTTCCTATTACAGTAATCTTGGCGAAGTAACGGTTTTAAACGACATAAATTTTACAGTAGAAAAAGGCGCTTTTGCAGCCCTTGTCGGTCCTAGCGGCTGCGGCAAGTCCACAATCCTGTCCCTGATAGCCGGACTGCTCAAGCCCGTTGACGGATTCATTACATTTTACTCGGATGACTTCAGCGCCCCGCGTGTGGGATATATGCTGCAGCACGACCATCTGCTGGAATGGCGCACAGTCTATCAGAACATAACACTCGGTCTTGAAATACAGAAAAAAAAGACAAAGGAAAATCTTGAGCTGGTTGAGAATCTGCTTGAAAAATACCACCTGTCCAATGTCAAGAACCAGAAGCCGTCTGCGCTTTCCGGCGGAATGCGCCAGAGAATCGCACTCATCCGGACGCTTGCCATCCGCCCTGATTTGCTGCTGCTTGATGAACCGTTCAGCGCGCTTGACTACCAGACCAGATTGAATGTATCGAAAGATGTACATGATATTATTAAATCCGAACAGAAGACGGCAGTCCTTGTGACAC
The DNA here is from genome assembly GCA_949066965.1 of uncultured Lachnospiraceae bacterium. Classification (GTDB taxonomy): domain Bacteria; phylum Bacillota; class Clostridia; order Lachnospirales; family Lachnospiraceae; genus COE1. The sequence goes on along the minus strand of CARTDA010000010.1, from coordinate 49,361 downwards.
ATGATATTACGGAGGCAATTTCGATGGCTGATGTTGTCCTTGTACTCACAAAATCCCCCTGTACCATAAAAGATGTCATTCCGATTGAATTTGAAGCCAACGGAATACAGCGTGATGATATCAGGAAGTCAAGTCTTTTTCAGGAATATTTTGATAAAATATGGGGGGAAATGCAGGATGAAAATACGGAAAAACAGCTGCGGCAGCAATATTGAGGCATCTGCGCTCACCGCGGGGCAGAAACGTTTTTTGCGGCACCAGAAACTGCAGAAACTGTATATCTTCTGGAGCAGAATTCTTATTTTTGCCGCATTTGTAATGCTCTGGCAGGTTTCTGCCGACATGGGGTGGATTGACAGTTTTTATTTCAGCTCACCCATCGCCATCTCAAAATTATTCTGGCATGACATAGCAGATATGTCCTTGTTAAGCCATATAGGGATTACACTTTTGGAATCCGGCATCAGCTTTTTGCTGATTATCCTGTTTTCCTTGCTGACGGCAACATTTTTCTGGTTTTATCCGTCGCTTGGAAAAATGTTCGAACCCTTTTTGATTGTGCTCAACAGTCTGCCAAAATCCGCCCTGGCACCGCTTATCATCGTCTGGCTCGGAACTGGACCCCGCACTATTATCCTATGCGGAATATCAGTCGGGATATTCGGCTGTATTTTGAATTTATACCAGTCCTTTGCACAGACTGATCCCGAACGGCTGAAACTGATAGAAACCCTGGGCGGCACAAAGCTGCAGGCGTTTACAAAAGTGGTGTTTCCCGGAAACATTCCGACTTTCATCTCCCTGTCCAAGGTCAATATCGGCCTGGCTCTTGTCGGCGTGATTATCGGGGAGTTTCTCGCCGGAAGAAAGGGGCTTGGCTACCTGATTATCTATGGCAGCCAGGTATTTAAGCTAGACATGGTCATCCTGAGTATTGTGATTCTGTGCGTGATTGCAATGGTGATTTATGGGCTTTTGAATCTGCTGGAAAAGAAAATCAGCTATACCGAGTAGGGGAGATTGGATCTCCCCTCTCAGGATATTTGCCAGTCCGGCGCGCAGCGTATGGCGCCGCTGGCAAAGGATATTGCAATATTGCTGAAGGAATGTTAAAATTAAAGGTGTTTTAAATTCATTCTGCGAGAAGGGGCAGTACAGGATGGTTACAATTTTTACGCGTGAAAAAAGCTTGAATGACCAGAGGAACATATTTGCAGAAAGAGATGCATTAAGGAAACGGAGGAATATTTTATGGTCATTTTTTTAACCAGCAGCTTTGTGGAATACCAGCCGAAGAAGTACGAGCCAAAGCCTGTGGACGCGTCCAACGGCTTTGTCGATAATTTGAAAAGATACTGGCCAGACCATGCCAGATTTCTTGTCTTTGCGTGCGATCCGTCTGATGCCGGGGTGTCCGACCATGTGACGGACGAAATGCGCGACGCGTTTTCACTGGCGGGCTTTTTTATTGAGGAAATCAGATGCTTTGACGACAGGGCAATCAGGGCATATCAGAAAAAGGCAGGCTGCTCCGAAGCAGACGCTGCGGGAAACGCGCTAAAGGACGCACTGCAATGGGCGGACGTGTTTTATCTCGCGGGCGGTCATGCGCCAACAGAAAACGCTTTTATGAAACGATGCGGGCTAAAGGAGCTTATCAATGACAGGGAGATTTTTGACGGGATTTTTATCGGTCTTAGCGCGGGTGCGGTAAATGCCGCGGAGAATGTGTACCTGCCACCGGAGCTTCCAGGGGAGGCGGCAGACCCGGATTTTGTGAAATTCACGGACGGCCTCGGGCTTACCGGAATCAATATCATGCCGCATATTGAATATGAGAAGACAGTCATTTTGGACGGCATGAAGCTTGTGGACGAGATTTTGGCGCAGGACAGCCGCGGCAGGGAAATCTACATGATTCCCGATGGCGCTTATTTTATCATCAGAAACGGCGTCACGGAGTTTTTTGGCGAAGGCGAGATTATGGAGAATGGCAGCACAAGACCGCTCCATGCCGGGATTATTCATTCTGACAACGCAAGGCTCAGGCGCGAGTGTTCGGAGCTTGTCAACGATGGCGCAAGATATTTCCATTCCATAGTAAAGGACCGGTATGACTGCATCATGGAAGTCGATTCAGAGAGCGGAAGGACCACATTCCTCCATATCGGCGATTTTCTGCTGGAGAGGGGAATCATTCCCATCAATATCGACACCTTAGAGGAGCTAAACCGCCTGCTGGCAGAAAAGCTCGTAGTGCCAGAGGAGCAGCAGCCCTTTTTGGAGCAAAGCACGCTCGAGGTGATTTTGGATGAAATCGCGAATAAGAGGGTGTACGCAAGGACGGTCCATCTGAACACGGGGGATGAAATTAAGGCGTATGATCTGCGTGTCAGGCTGATTGCCGGCGATAAAAGGCGGCTGATGGTCAGCTACACTGACATTTCCATGGTTCTTGACCACGATTGGATGACGGACGAGTATTCCAGACTTGGATTTATTGCCCAAGCGGAGAAAATGCTGAAAGAGCCTGAATACCAGAAAGGATATTCTGTCGTCTATGCCAACGTGCAGGGGTTTAAGGCAGTAAACGATCTGCTGGGGCGTCACAGCGGCGACATGGTGATTTTTATGACAAGGGACGTTTTGGCAAGCTCGCTGCATCCCGTGCTGCTTGCACGGCTTGAGAGCGACCATTTTGCCCTGATTGTAAAGACACAATACCTTACGAACGCCAGGCTTGAGGAGATGTGCCGCCAGTGCTACGTGGAGGAGTCCAAACGGTTGCCGATACTGATTCGGTGCGGTATCTGCCATATTGACGGCGAGGACGGCGGAGACGAGATGAAAATTCAGCGCCTGCTTGACCGGGCGAAACTGGCGGAGAATACACTTGACCCGTCCCATGGCGGCTGCTATGCCGTATGCGACCAAAAAATGAGCGACGACTATGTGAACCGCAGATGGCTTGTTTCGCAGATTGACAATGCGTTCGCCAAGGGAGAATTCCAGACATATTATCAGCCTGTTGTCGATACGATGACAGGGGAAATAGCAAGCGCGGAGGCTCTCATCAGGTGGCACCATTCGGAGCGTGGGATGATTTCCCCGGGACAGTTTGTGCCGGTGTATGAAAAGGAAGGCTGTATCACGAGAATTGACAGCTTTATGGTAAACAGCGTCATCGCCTTTAATCACAGTCGGATGCTCAAAAAACAGAAAGTTGTTCCATGCGCAGTCAATTTGTCCAGAGTGGATTTTTACGATGTCAGGCTGCTTGAGATGCTGAAAACAAAGCTGGTACATCAGATAAATATCAAGGATATGCTAAAGCTGGAGGTAACAGAATCGGCTTACGCAGAACTTGAATCGGATGCGATTTCTTTCTTGAACGAGATGAAAGCGCTTGGCCTTGCGCTGATGCTGGATGACTTCGGCAGCGGGATGTCCTCGTTCTCAACGCTTGAAAATTTTGAATTCGACATCATCAAGATTGACATGGGATTTATCTCGCAGATTGGAAAAGGCAGGAAAGCAGAATCAATCATCAAGCACATTATCGGTCTGTCGCACGACGTCGGCGCAAAGGTCGTTGCCGAGGGCGTGGAAACCAAGGAGCAGTTCGCGTTCCTGCAGTCGGTGAGCTGCGACATGATACAGGGGTATTATTTCTACAAGCCTATGACTGAGGCGGAATTTGCGAAACTTTTGGATAACTCATAAGCTATTGGTTCATCACACCAGGCAGTGTGGGAAGTTTGAGTTATTTTATCTGTCCCAGAACCTCCTGGAAAAATTGTAAAAAACCGTCCTCGACTGCCACCTGATCCATGTCCTGTCGGGGCAAGTCATAAAAATATTTTCCTGATTTGATATCAACGGACAGGCTGTCCAGCGGAAAACCTTTGTTCATTACGGATGAATGCGGTTTTGATGTCAACAGAAATGGTTCGCTTTCCATGGAAGGACGCATTGCCTCAAACCGATGTGCATCGTCATAGACAAAGCAGATGGCATTTTTATATCTTGAAGTCAAATCTCCATACTTTTGCGCCATCCCTGTGTAATATGCAATCATTTCCTCATCTGTGAGATACTTTCCGTTCACTGTCCGTACATGGACGCCCGGCTGGACTGCGTCAGGGACATTATCAAAATACAGACCGGAATCACACGAGAACACCGGAATATGGAACGCATCAAAATATGCATAAGCTTTCTGTCGGGCATTTTCCAAAGGCGTTTTACCGTCCTCCGGCACTTCCGGGATATCCGCTTCCAGGTCCTTTAGACCGATAATTTCTATATCCAGACTGCTCAGGCGCCTTTGCATCGCCGACAATTTAGCCTGATTTCCTGTTCCATATAATACTCTCATGACTTTCTTTCCCCTTACGCATATCAGAAATAATCGAGTAGAGAAGATTTACCTTCCCTACTCTCCGCGCGCCCCATGCACAATGCGTGCATTATACGCATTGTGCATGGGGCTGCGCATAGAAAAAGACGCAGCCAACACCGCGTCTTTTCCCTTCTGCTGTCTTTCAAAAGCTTCCAAAGGGACTCGAACCCTCGACCTACTGATTACGAATCAGTTGCGCTACCAACTGCGCTATGGAAGCCTGGAATTACAACCACGAAAAATATTATACCTAATCTTTTTCATTTTGTAAAGTTCTTTTGCAATATTTTTCAAAAATTTTTTTATGATTGCTCCATATGAACCGAAAGCTGCTGGTACGGAATCTCGATACCGGCATCATCCAGCGCATTTTTCGCATTTTCCAGCAGGCGCCAGCGTACGTCCCAGTATTTGGGATTCTCACAGTAACAGCGCATGCCAAGTAATACTGCACTGTCTGCGAGCGCGTCAACAAACACAAGTGCCGGCTCGCTGTGAAGAACGTCCATGTCATCCTCCATTACCCTTAGGAGCACATCTTTTGCCTCGCGGATATCAGCATCATAAGAGATGCCGACAATAATATCAACGCGCCGGACAGAGGAATCCGTTGCATTTGTGATAGGGCTGTTTGCCAGGTTTCCGTTTGGAAGTACTACAATTTTACCGTCCGTTGTCGCAAGCTTGGTATAAAAGATACCAATTTCTTTTACGGTGCCCTCTGTTCCGTGCCCTGATTCAATAATGAAATCCCCGACCCGAAAAGGCTTCAGCAGCAATATCAGCATCCCTCCGGCGAGATTGCTTAAACTGCCCTGCAATGCAAGTCCTGCCGTCACCCCGGCGGAACCCACAAGCGCCACGATGCTGGTTGCATCAAACCCGAAATTACCAGCGATAATCAGCACAAGCAGACCATACAGGCATGCCTTGATCAGACCATCAAGGAACTGAATAATCCCTGTTTCCACGCCTGCACGCTGAAGTGATTTCCTGGTGATCCTGCGTATAAATTTAATTGCCTTGGAACCCACAAAAAATAACACCGCAGCTATCAGCACCCTCACCCCAAGTCCAAGTGCCTTTTCTGGCAGGGTGTCCAGGAACCTTTCAAAAGCATTCAAATTTTCGGTAATTTGTTCGATATCTAATTCCATCTCTGTTAACAGCATTTTTCCACATCCATTTGTATAATAATATTGACAATTAGTTGATGGCATGAATAAACAATCCGCTTCTAAGCTTTGGTTCAAACCATGTCGACTTCGGGGGCATCAGCATGCCGGCATCAGCGACGGCAAACAACTCATGTATGGAAGTCGGGTACATGGCAAATGCAGCCTTGGAATCTGTTTTTACGCGCCGCTCAAGCTCGCCAATCCCTCTGATTCCGCCGACGAAATCAATGCGTTTATCTGTCTTGGGGTCGTCAATGCCAAGAATGGGTGAAAGCACATGATTTTGCAGAATTGCAACATCAAGACCATCTACAGGGTCATTGCTCTTATACTCCGCCTTTACTTCCAGCAGATACCATGTGTCCTCCACCAGCATGGACGCCTGCCCCTTATGTATGGGTCTCTGGCACATTGTTCCTTTGGAGACAATATTGTAAACTTTGCTGACTGCCTCCACAAACTGCCCTGCTGTAAGCCCATTCAAGTCCCTTACCACCCTGTTATAATCCATAATCATAAGTTCTTCGTCGGCAAACAGTACAGACAGAAAATAATTAAATTCTTCCTCGCCTGTATATGCAGGATTTTCCGCACGTTTTTTTAATCCCACCTTGACAGCGGATGCACAGCGGTGATGGCCGTCCGCAATATAAATTTGCGACAATCCCTGAAAAATCTTTTGGATTGTGGCGATATCTTCGTCCGCACAGATGCACCATACCCTGTGCGTTATGCCGTCATCCGATGTAAAATCATAGAGCGCCTGCCCTTTTTTCGTCCGCGCGATTATTTCACGGAGGATGTCATTTGCCCGGTATGCAAGAAATATCGGTCCTGTCTGCGCTTCACACGATTCTACATGGCGAATGCGGTCAAGTTCCTTATCCGCCCGCGTATTCTCATGCTTTTTTATAACCTGATTCTCGTAATCGTCAACACTTGCACATGCCACAATCCCTGTCTGTACCCGCCCGTCCATCGTAAGCTCATAAAGATAGTAAACCGGCTTGTCCTCCTGTACAAAGTTCCCCTTTTGAATCATGTCCCAGAGCATGTCGTGTGCCTTCTGGTAAACTTCGTCTGCATAGGTATCCACACTGCTGTCAAACTGTGTCTCCGCCCTGTCAATATTCAGAAAAGAAAGCGGATTACCCTTTACCGCCGCACATGCCTCCTCCCTGTTGTAGACATCATACGGAAGCGCTGCAATCTTGCTTTCCAGTCCTTTTTGTGGTCTATATGCCCGAAATGGTCTGATTACTGCCATATACCGTTCCTCCTAAAAATAAATGTATCATTCGTTCCAAAAAGAATCACGATACTTATCATAACAGATAATCCGGACAATTTGAATACTTATTTTCAATTTTTCATGAAACTGGGTTATCTAAGATTCCGATAAACAAGGGCATTGTATTATCCATATCCATAATCATGTAAATAAACGGCTCATTGAAATAAAGCTCTTTTGGTTCTTCCGGCTCGAGTGCGGCACCGCACATCATCAGGATCTCCGTCACAGCCGCCGCTTCTGTCCCTTCCTCATCGACAATAATTTTTGCCTTCTGTCTTACCAGTTCAATATACAAATTATCGCCACTTTTTGCTTTACCAATCTGGTCAAAGTTCGCCTTTTCCTCGTCAAAGCATTCTGACAATCCCATGTTTTTCAAGCATTCTGTAAGGTTTTTGTCAAAGGTGATTTCAAATTTTGGAAGCTTTAAATTGACCGCAATGGTCTGGCTATTGACCAGGATGTCCTGCATGACCGTCCCGGTCAATTTTCCGTATACATCCCTGACATCTGTATCGCCTGTGGGTTTTAATGCAATAAACGCTATATCCTGGTTCCCATCAGTTTGATACGGCAGGACAACACCCTCCGCAAAGTCATTTGCAATATAATCCAAATCCGTCGCATACATATTCATCATGTCGGCCTGCACTGTTTCCGCCTGCCCTCTTTGCAGATAAAAATCTTCCTTATAGGTATCAGATGCCTCAAAGGGAATTTCCCATTTCCCCTTGAAATATACCGTGTTAAAAAGCGCAAGCCTTGTCTGGTCTTCCAAAGGTTCCGTCAGCATTTTATCTATCATGCCATTTGTCTTTTCATCAATCCAGTTATTGATATGGTTCATGGTTTCCTCAGTCGACAGATCTGCCTGATATGGCTCTGCGCCCATCCGGGATTGAATGGTGTCCATCCACGCATCGTTGACTGTAAATTCATCATCAATCCATGCCGAATTTGCAATAGAAAGCTTCAGTGCATCGCTTTTTGACGGAAATGTATGCATCATGTCATCTGCCAGCTTCACCATATCTTTCCCGAGCACATTGTCAAACGCATCCCTTGTAGCGCCATCTGCCCCGCAGCCTGCCATGGAAAGCGCAAGGTATGCTGAAACAGGGGAAAGAACCGGATTCTTGTCCTGTGCATGAAACCCGAGTAAATCATAACTAAAATCTGAAACCTTTGCATCCATGTCTGCATCCTCCTGCCCATATTCCTGTGAAATCTGCGTTATATTTTCAATTTCCTGAGTTTCCGCCCTTCTATCGTCTTCCTGTATTGACAGCTGCGCTTCATTTTTTGCGGATGGCAAGGTTTCGCTTCCCACCCTGCCGCAGCCTCCTAAAAGGCACAGGGATGAAATCACAGCTGCTGTAACGAAGAAATTCTTTTTCATCATAATGAATCTCCCTCCATTTTTTATTAATCATTTTCGAACCGGAACACATATCCATACTCCGGACACGCATCAAAAGTATCAAATTCTTCCTTTGTAAACGTTCCCATAAGCAGAAAATCCTCTGAGAGTTTGACAGAATATCCCAGTTCAATTAACCGCCTGTACTCCTGCTCGACAAGCTCATTTCCGTCATCCGTCTGATTCAGGTGTATGTAATGGCTTCCGGTATCAGTTTCAATGTCACCAAACAATTCAATCACTACTGTATAAGCATAATCTGTTGCATCCTTTTCCTGTGCACTATAATATTCAATTGCCTTTTGCAATCGCGGATAGTATAATACCATTCCTTTTTCAGGAACGACATCGTCGGAAGATGCACTGCCTGCGGCAGAATAGTCATGAATCTCTGTATAGTTTATTTTTAATGCTTCCTGTGTTGCTGATTTCATGTCTTCCACACCGGCATTGTCACTCTCCGTTTTATCCGCCACTGTGCCGCCTGATGCCAGGTCATCCATTACGGCATCTTTTCTTTCATTTTCAGCCTTGTCTGCCATCCCATCCGGCTGCGCACTGCCCGCCGAAGCTTCTGCCAGCTGGTTCTTTTCATTGATGTTTCCCGCACCTTCGGTGCTGATATCCGTGGAGTACTCTGCCGTCATTGACATTGCGACCTCATGATCAATGCCTCCGGAATCATCTTCCCTGATATTCCGGTGTGACCAGAGCGCCGCTGCGGATATCCCTGCCACAAACAGGCAGGCAGCTGCCATTCCCCATCTGGCTGTTCTTATGTGCTGTCGCGGGGCAATTACCGGATGGAGCGCTTCCTCAATAAGCGCGTCATCAATATGTTCCATGCATTCCAGCAAATCTTTCCCTCTCATAGATGCACGCCCTCCTTTTCCAGGTGTTCGCGAAGCCTGTTTCGCATCCGGAACAAAATTGACTTCACCTTGCTCTCACTGCTGTGAAATGCAAGTGAAATATCCTTGATCGATTCCATATACCAGTACCTGCGCACAAACACCATCCTCATTTCCGGCGACTGTGTATAGAGAAACTCACTGATAATCCGTCCAATCTCCCTGCTGTCCATTTTTTGTTCAAGGTCATTGGGAGACGGTATGCAATTTTCAATTTCATCACTTAACTCCACGACTGTCACGTTTCTTTTCTGTGCATGGTAGTAATCATATTTTCCAAAAGAAAAATTGCGCGCGAGCTTTGCCAGATATGCAAAAAAGTAATTTGGCCGCTGCGGTGGCAGTGTATTCCAAGTCGCATGGTAGGTATCATTCACACACTCCTCGGCATCCTCCCTGTCATGCAGAATGTTCATTGACAGGCTTTGCAGACGTCCCCCATATTTTCCGTCAGTTTCCGCAATTGCCTGCTGTGAACGCTGCCAGAATAATTCAATAATCTCATTGTCCTCCAAGTGATAACCTCCTTTGTGAGCAGAGTACACGAATGCAGCTCCCTTGTTACTGTTTGCTCCGTTCTAGTAACAGGTAAAAATCCATACGTTTTCTCACGGACTTAGCAGTAAATGCTAAGTCCTGTCTGAACAGTATCGCTCTCTTATACTATAAGAGGGAAATTTCCAGAATCCGTTGCATACATATTGAAAAAAATATGTTTTTTATGGATATCCTCATTATATCAGATGGAATGTCAGATTACACATACAATCCAATATTGTCATAACTTTTCTATTTTGACAATGGATTCACATAGTGCTATAGTAATTATTTAGGGAGGACAAATAGCTTTATACAGCTGCACTCCATCAAATACTTTTGAAAGGATGATAACTATGACACCGGAAGATAAGGAACTATTGGAACGCATCAATGAATATGCAGACAACGTGCTGAAAGATTTTGACCCGCAGAAAACGCGCGTTTCTTTTCAGCTGGAAAAACTGAAACCGATTATGGAAGAAATCGCCAAAGAAAAAGGGGCATCCGTCGAAGAAATATTTATCAAGTATATGGATTTGGCAAGCGAAGTCACAGTCAGCCGTGAGACAAAATTCCAGAATACAATCGGGAATATGACAAAATATGGGGATGTTCATGATGCATATTAATCGAGTAGGGGAACGCCCTTCTCCACTACTCGCGCGCCGGGCGTCCGTCAGCTTGCTGACATATTTCATTTGGACGCCCATGTGCAATTGAGTAGGGAAGAGGTATCTTTCCCTACTCGTGCGCCGGACGCGGGCAGCTTTAGCTGTATATTTCCTTTCCGCGTCCGTGTGCATATAAAACGAAAGAGAGCCAGTTTCAGGCTCTCTTTCGTTTTATGCAGCTATTGTCAGCTCTTTTTACTTTACAACCCTGACACGGAACACGCCGTCAATATTGTTCAACTGCCCAATGATTTTATCGTCAGCTGATTTTTCTATGTCCATCAGCGTATATGCATATTCGCCTCTTGACTTGTTTGTCATATCACTGATGTTGATTCCAGCCATACCAAATGCAGCGGTAAATTGTGTAATCATATTGGCAATGTTTTTATGGAGGATAGCAACCCTGCCTACATTGCCGCAGGCACCCATGTCACATGCCGGATAGTTTACGCTGTTTCTGATATTTCCATTCTCAAGATAATCCTTAAGCTCATCAACTGCCATAACCGCACAGTTGTCCTCTGACTCTTCTGTTGATGCACCAAGATGCGGAATGACAATGCATCCCTTCTGCCCTGCCGTAGTGGCATTGGGGAAGTCTGATACATACTTTTTAACCTTTCCTGATTCCAGGGCAGAAATCATATCCTTCTCATTAACAAGAAGATCCCTTGCAAAATTCAGCACAACAACGCCCTGTTTCATCTTGGCAATTGCTGCTGCGTTAATCATTCCCTTTGTGGCATCCATCAGCGGTACATGGATGGTAATGAAATCACAGGCAGCATAGATGTCGTCGACATTGATAACATGCTTCACCTCGCGGGAAAGCTTCAATGCGGCGTCCACGGAAAGATAGGGGTCATAGCCATACACGTCCATGCCAAGCGCCACTGCTGCGTTCGCAACCCTGATGCCAATTGCCCCAAGTCCGATGATACCAAGCTTTTTCCCCTGAATCTCAGTCCCCGCAAATTTCTTTTTCTCTTTCTCCGCGTCCTTTCCGACGGTCTCCGAACCTGTATTTGCTTTTACCCAGTCAATGCCGCCAGTGATGTCCCTTGATGCGAGCAGCATACCAGCAATAACAAGCTCTTTTACGCCGTTTGCGTTTGCACCGGGTGTATTAAACACGACAATGCCCTGCTCCGCACATTTTTCGAGCGGGATATTGTTGACACCGGCTCCGGCTCTTGCAACTGCCAGGAGTGTCCCGGGCAGTTCCATTTCATGCATGGAAGCGCTTCTGACAAGCACGCCTTCCGCCTTTGCGATGTCATCTGTCGTCTGATAATTTTCTGTAAATCTTGATAAACCTATATCAGAAATAGGATTCAGGCATTTATACTGATACATTATGCATTCTCCTCCTCAAATTTCTTCATAAACGCGACAAGCTTCTCAACACCTTCGATGGGCATGGCATTGTAAATGCTCGCACGCATGCCGCCAACTGTCCTGTGTCCTTTCAGGTTCTCAAAGCCTGCCTCTTTCGCTTCCTTGACAAACTTCGCATCCAGTTCCTCGCTTCCTGTGACAAACGGTACATTCATCAGGGAACGGTCTTCTTTTCTGACAGTTCCCTTAAAGAGCCTGCTCTCATCAAGGAAATCATAAAGAATCTTTGCCTTTTTCTCATTGTATGCCTTCATTTTTTCGAGTCCGCCCATTTTCTTGAGCCATTTAAACACCTTTCCGCAGATGTAGATTCCATATGCAGGCGGTGTATTGTATAACGAATCGTTATCCGCATGTGTCTTGTACTTTAACATGGTCGGGGTTCCGGGCAGTACATCATCCGTGATAAGGTCTTCCCTGATGATTACAATCACAACGCCGGCAGGACCGATGTTCTTCTGCACGCCGCCATAAATCACGCCATATTTTGTGACATCCACTGGCTCTGACAAAAAGCATGAAGATACGTCAGCGACAAGTGTTTTTCCCTTTGTGTTGGGCAGTGTCTTAAACTTCGTGCCATAAATGGTATTGTTCTCACAAATATAAACATAATCGGCATCCTCGGAAATCGGCAAATCCGAACAGTCTGGTATGTAAGAGAATGTCTTATCCTCGCTGGAAGCAATCTTGTTTGCCTTTCCGTAAATGCACGCTTCCTGGTATGCCTTCTTTGCCCACTGTCCGGTGACGATATAGTCTGCCACGCCGTTTTTCATAAGGTTCATGGGTATCATAGCAAACTGCTGGCTTGCGCCGCCCTGTAAGAACAGAACCTTGTAATTGTCTGGAATATTCATAAGCTCCCTTAAGTCCGCTTCTGCTTCCTTGATAATTGTATCGTATGCCTTCGAGCGGTGGCTCATCTCCATTACCGACATGCCGGTTCCTTTATAATCTAACATTTCATCTGCAGCTTCTTTAAGGACTTCTTCAGGTAAAACTGCGGGACCTGCTGAAAAGTTGTACACTCTGGACACTTTTTGACTCCTCCTGATTTCTCATAAATTTCTTTTTAATCTATATATACTCACGACAGATGCAATCCGCCATGGGTATCGCGCCAGCCGCAGCCGCGAAGCGGCATATTTCCCTATGCGGCTGTGTGCATAACTTTATACTGAGCGGTCAGTCTTTTTGACCACCAGTATAAACAACATTATGCGCAATGAAAATGTTGAATATCTACCTAATAAAACATGACAACCGGCGTACCAGTCTCCACAACGTCATACAATTCTGTCATAATTTCAAGTGGTGTGTTAATGCAGCCATGGGATCCGTTTGTCTTATAAATCTCTCCGCCAAACTCTCCTCGCCATGTGGCATCATGAATACCAATATGACCATCGACTGCCATCCAGTATTTAACAGGCGTTGCATAATTCGCACCTCTTAATACCCTGTTCCGCTGCTTGAAATACACAAAGCAGACCTTGGCCGGCGTATCCCATCCACGCGAGGCGTTTCCGGTTACAACCGGCGTATCAATCACGATCGTTCCATCCACATAATAATACATGTGCTGGTTTCCCATATCGATTTCAATATAGGTATCTCCGATGTCATCGGCACCCTTTTCTTTTGCCTCGGATGTATAATCGGGAATCCTGACGCCGCTTTCTTTATTAAGAAACGCATTGAGCAAAAACGCGTACTCATTCTTTTCATCAATCGCATTCCCATAACTTCCACTGGCAACTTTGACAACGTCCCCCCGGGTTGTCTGAAATATTCTCTCTTTGCCGACAGTATTATAAGTCCGGGATAAATATGCAATATACTCCTCTATCATGGACTCATCCAGAACCGGACAATTCCCCTCGTCAAAAATAATATTGCCATCATCATCCAGCGCCATCCAGTCAGCAACCACATCCTTGTCAATGACTTCCTCCCTGTCGCCAAACTGGTACGTCAGCTGAAACGCCTGAAATGCACGGATGCCTTCCCATTTGGCGAGTGTGTCTTTCATGTCGGGCGTATAGGGAATGCTCTGATAACATATCTCCTTGTATGTATCACTGGACAAATCGACATCATGAAAAGCGTTTCCCGCATATGTTAATTGATTAACAATCTCATCACAAATCAATTCTACCGCATTTTCCTTCAAAAGTAAATCTTTTGTTTCATCTACAAGAATATAGCCATCTGTTTCACTTCTGACAATTGATACTGTGTTGTGCGCATCATACAAGCGTTCATTCATCCAGTCAAGCGCTCCAAGCTTCGTTTTTATGGCATCAACATCATAACAGTATGCAGGCAGAATCTGATATATTCTTGGCGTACGTATATTTTCGAGCCATGTAAAGCGGCTTATCTCGTTAGCGAGACAATTTTTCACCATATTGTCATAAGTAACACGCACACCGTATTCACTGAGCCGTAATTCGTGCATCTGTCCATCTGCTGTACGGACGCAAACCTTATCCAGATCCGAATCATACGAATCCTGCAGCATGGCAGAAACCTCTTCTGCTGTCATTCCCGTACAGTATTCCCCATTAATCCATACACGCATGGGAAAGACGCCATAATAACAATAATATATATTTAACGCGACAAGCAATGCTGCTGTCAGCAATGCTGCCGCACCGATTACACTGATGAACCAAATAAACAATTTCTTCATGGTGAACCTTACTCTATAGAACCATTGATACTGCCAGCTGCCTGCAAATCCAGGCTTTCGCCCAAGGCGACTACTGACGTCTGCTCAAATCCTCGGCATCAAATGCCTCACTGATTGCTGCCCCTGCCGGAACCATTGGAAATACCTTGTCATCTTCCTCAATAACGCATTCGATTACAACAGGCTTTTGAAGCGAAATTGCCTTTTCAAGAGCGGGTCCGACCTCCTCACGCTTTGTGACACGAACCGCCTCACAGCCAAGCCCTTCCGAAACCTTAACAAAATCAACCTTATCGGAAAGAATTGTCTGCGAATACCGCTTATCATAGAACAGGGTCTGCCACTGTCTTACCATGCCGAGTACATGATTGTTTATAATAATCTGGATAATCGGGATATTGTACCGGCTCGCTGTCGCCAGTTCATTCATGTTCATCCGGAAGCATCCGTCTCCGGCAATATTGACACAAATCTTGTCCGGCATACCGACCTTGGCTCCGATGCAGGCGCCAAGCCCATAGCCCATTGTACCAAGTCCTCCGGATGAAAGAAATGTCCGGGGCTCTGTATACTGGTAAAACTGCGCCGCCCACATCTGATGCTGGCCGACATCCGTAGACACGATAGCCTTTCCCTCCGTGATTCTGTCAAGCTCTTCGATGATATATGGACATGTCAGCTTATCAGACTCATATTTCAGCGGATATTTTGCCTTCAGCTCCTTAATCTGCGCAATCCACTCATCATGTGTCTGCTGGTCCAGTTTGCTGTTGAGCTCCTTTAGAACAGTTTTCAGGTCTCCGATTACGGAGGCATCTGTCCTGATATTTTTGTTAATCTCGGCAGCATCAATATCAATATGTAATATTTTCGCATTTTCCGCAAACTTCTTCGCATTGCCTACAACCCTGTCGGAAAAACGTGCCCCCAGTGCAATCAGCAGGTCACACTGGCTGACGCCAAAGTTGGATGTCTTTGTGCCATGCATTCCGATCATGCCAGTATAAAGCGCATGTTTTCCGTCAAAAGCGCCTTTTCCCATAAGCGTATCGCACACCGGAGCCTGTATTTTGTCGGCAAATTCTTTTACCTCCCGCGAAGCCCCGGAAATAATTGCACCGCCGCCAAGATAGATATATGGTTTTTTCGCATTCCGAATCAGCTCAAGTGCCGTATTGATATCCGCTTCTGTATACGCATTTTTTACAATGGGCGGCTCCGGCTTTACCGGGACATACTCACACTTATTTGCCGTAACATCCTTTGTGATGTCAACAAGCACTGGTCCTGGTCTTCCGGATTTGGCTATTTTAAAAGCTTTTCTGATTGTATCGGCAAGCTTTGTCACATCCTTTACAATATATCCATGCTTCGTTATCGGCATTGTCACGCCCGCAATGTCAACCTCCTGAAATGTATCCTTGCCAAGCAGGGGCAGATTTACATTGGCAGTGATTGCCACAAGCGGGACAGAATCCATGTAAGCCGTCGCAATTCCTGTGACGAGGTTTGTGGCTCCCGGGCCGCTTGTCGCAAGGCAGACACCAACCTTTCCTGTCGCACGCGCATATCCGTCTGCGGCATGGGATGCTCCCTGCTCATGAGAGGTAAGGATATGCCGAATTTCATCGCTATGCTTATATAACTCATCATATATATTTAATATCGTTCCGCCGGGATAGCCAAAAACAGTGTCGACTCCTTGCTCCTTTAGACATTCAATAACGATTTGTGAACCTGTCAGCTGCATACTAATCCTCCATTTTTCCCATTTCGTTTTCCTTATTTTTTGAGTTCAAGAATTGCCCCTCTGTTCCCGCTTGTAACAAGCTCGCGGTATCTTGCAAGATAACCTGTCGTTATCTTTGGCTCCCTTGGTTTCCATTCTGCCCGGCGCCTTGCAAGCTCCTCGTCAGATACCTTGACATTCAAGGTATACTCCGGAATATTAATAGAAATAATATCCCCTTCCTCCACAAGGGCAATCGGTCCACATACAGCAGCTTCTGGTGATACATGACCAATGGACGCACCGCGGGACGCACCGGAGAAACGGCCATCTGTAATCAGCGCCACGCTGGAACCCAGTCCCATACCAGCAATCGCTGAAGTAGGATTGAGCATCTCACGCATACCAGGTCCGCCCTTTGGCCCTTCATATCTTATGACAACCACATCTCCCGCAACAATCTTTCCACCTTTGATTGCCTCAATCGCATCTTCCTCGCACTCAAATACACGTGCCGGTCCTTCATGCACAAGCATTTCCGGAGCCACAGCAGAGCGTTTCACGACACTTCCGTCAGGCGCAAGATTTCCTTTTAACACTGCAAGCCCGCCTGTTGCGCTATATGGATTGTCAAGCGGTCTGATGACCTCAGGATTTTTATTTGGAATACCTTTTATATTTTCACCGATTGTCTTTCCAGTCACGGTCATACAGTCCTCGTTTAACAGCCCAAGCTGTGACAGCTCATTCATCACGGCATAGACTCCGCCCGCCTCGTTCAGGTCTTCCATGTATGTCGGGCCTGCGGGAGCGAGATGACAGAGATTTGGTGTCTTTGCGCTGATTTCATTTGCATAGGCAATGTCAAAATCAAAGCCAATTTCATGTGCAATCGCCGGCAGATGAAGCATTGAGTTTGTGGAACACCCAAGCGCCATATCCACTGTGAGCGCATTGATGACTGCTTCCTTTGTCATAATATCACGCGGGCATATGTTTTTCTTAAGCATTTCCATGACCGCCATTCCGGCATGCTTTGCAAGCTTGATTCGCTCGGAATATACTGCAGGAATTGTACCATTTCCCTGCAAGCCCATGCCAAGTGCCTCCGTGAGACAGTTCATGGAGTTTGCAGTGTACATTCCAGAGCAGGAACCGCAGGTCGGGCATGCCTTGTTTTCAAACTCGCATACATCCTCCTCCGTCATCGTGCCTGCCGCATAGGAACCAACTGCCTCAAACATGGACGAAAGGCTGCGTTTCTGTCCTTTTACATGACCTGCCAGCATCGGTCCGCCTGACACAAATACAGTAGGTACATTGATGCGTGCCGCCGCCATCAAAAGTCCGGGAACATTCTTATCGCAGTTTGGAACCATGACAAGCGCATCAAACTGGTGCGCAAGCGCCATGCATTCTGTTGAGTCCGCAATCAAGTCCCTTGTGACAAGGGAATACTTCATGCCAATATGTCCCATCGCAATACCATCACAGACCGCGATTGCCGGAAATACAACGGGCACACCACCCGCCTCCGCAACACCGAGCTTTACGGCATTCACAATCTTGTCAAGGTTCATGTGGCCAGGGACAATCTCATTGTATGAGCTGACAATACCGACCATCGGTTTCTGCATTTCTTCTTCTGTAAATCCTAATGCATTGAACAAGCTTCTGTGTGGCGCCTGCTGCATTCCTTTTTTTACATTATCGCTTCTCATTGCTCTCTATCCTCCATATATTATACTCTGTCTGCTATCAGGTCTCCCATTTCCGCAGTGCCGACCTGTTTTACAGCTGCCCGCTGGCTTTCTGACTGGGGCATGATGTCAATTGTGCGGTAGCCATCCTCAAGAACCTTTTTGACGGCAGCTTCTACCGCGTCAGCCTCCTTGTCAAGGTCAAATGAATACCGGAGCATCATAGCCGCACTCAGAATCGTTGCAATAGGGTTGGCAATACCTTTTCCGGCAATATCCGGCGCTGACCCGCCGCTCGGCTCATAGAGTCCGAATTTCGTATCGTTCAGGCTTGCCGACGACAGCATGCCAATCGAACCGGTGACCATGCTTGCCTCATCGGAAAGAATGTCGCCAAACATATTTTCAGTCAGTATCACATCGAACTGTTTCGGGTCTTTTACGAGCTGCATTGCGCAGTTATCAACAAGCATATGTTCCAGGGTAACCTCGGGATAATCCATTGCGACTTCCTCGACAACCTTTCTCCAGAGCCTGGAAGAATCAAGGACATTTGCCTTGTCTACGCTCGTCACTTTTTTCCGGCGTTTCATTGCAATGTCAAAACCTTTTATGGCAATGCGCCTGATTTCTCTTTCAGTGTATGTAAGCGTGTCAATGGCAGTGACGACACCGTCCACTTTCTTCGTGCTGCGCTCCCCGAAATAAAGCCCGCCAGTAAGCTCACGCATTATCATCATGTCAAACCCGCTGCCTATAATATCGTTCCGCAGCGGACATGCTTCCTTTAATTCTTCATATAAATATGCAGGCCTTAAATTTGCAAAAAGATTCAGTTCTTTTCTCAGTTTCAGGAGCCCTGCCTCCGGTCTTAAATGTGCCGGAAGCTGATACCATGGCGATGTCGAAGTATTTCCGCCAATGGAACCCATCAGCACCGCATCCGCAGCCTTGGCTGTGGCAATTGCCTCGTCCGTAAGCGGTTCCCCGCATGCGTCAATGGATGCTCCTCCCATTAATATATCTTTATAAGAAATGGTATGATTAAATTTTTCTGCTGTTTTATCAAGTACCTTTTTTGCCTCCGAGACAATTTCCGGTCCGATTCCGTCACCGGGTATACATACAATATTCAAATTCATAATCGTTATTCTCCTTTTCTCTAAACCATTCCTTCTGTCTTCAGGTTTATGAATAAAAATACACACGAACTCCCATCTGCCTGCCTCAGCAGGCGTACGAATCAGGATGGTGAAATGTCTTTTTTCACACGAACTCCCATCTGCCCGCTTTAGCGGGCGTACGAATCAGGATGGTGAAATGTCTTTTTTCACACTAATTTATCATATTACATTCGACAGAAAATTTCAACAGTATACATAAAAAAAGATATTATTGGAATTGAGCCTTTAAGCCTGCTTTGGAACCCGAACCCTTTCACCGACAATGTTGACGACCAGTCCGATGCCAATTCCCGTCACCAGTCCGCCCAGCACGTCCGTCGGATAATGAATTCCCACATATAGTCTGGAAATCGCAATGAGCGATGCCAATACGATGAAAAACACTGCAAATTTTTTCGGTATCTGTTTATAAATGGCAACTGCGGAAGCAAAGCTGGCGCCTGTATGCCCTGACGGAAAGGATGCGTCATGTGCAGGCCCTACAATACACTGAAGCCCTTCCACAAACTCATAAGGACGGACTCTTCCAACCAGGTTTTTCAGGATGATATTATTGACTATCAGTGACAGAATAAGGGCGCACGCCGAATAAATGCCCGCTTTTCTGGTCTGCTTAAAACAGAGCATGGCGACTGTCAGCAGAATCCAAAAGATTCCGGCATCCCCAAGATGCGTGATATTTTTGAAAAAAACATCGCACACAGCATTCCGCAGATGCTCCTGAATAAAAAGTAATATCTGCCCGTCCATATAAAACATCGTCTGATTCCTCCATTTTTCCACTTCTTTTTACAAAAATCAACTTGGTTTATGATACCACAATCCAGCCGGAGAATCAACCACAAACGAACCGGGGAACAGCATGCCCCATGTGCAATCGAGCAGGGTGTCCGTCAGCTTGCTGACATATTTCACTCGGACGCCCGTGTGCATAATAAAAATCCCCGGGACAATCCAGGGATTTTAGTGCGTGTCTACTCTCCGTCAGGCTTCTCAACCTGCTCAATCGCCGCTTTTTTCATCGGAATGCGGCAGTTTTTATTGTTTCCAAACTCTACAATGACATCCTCATCCGTGACATCAATGACAATGCCATAGAAACCGCTGGTGGTAAGAATACTATCCCCCACTTCGACTGAGTTAATCAGGGCTGCTTTCTTCTTCTGCTCTTTTCTCTGGGGACGAATCATCAGAAAGTACATAATTCCAAACCAGAATACCAACATCACAACAAGTGATATAATACTGGCCGTACCCTGTCCCGCCGCCGCTGCATTTGCATCTGCCAACAATAAATTCATGCTTCCTTATCCTCCTTAAAAATACCGGGGCATGTCCCCCAGTACAATGGTTCATGCCGCTGTGCCGTAACCACTACGAAACACATAATATACATCATACACAAATTTTACCAATACATCAAGTAAAAAATTTATAAAAATGTCCCTGCCTGCATTCCCTCAAGTTTTCTTTTCTTGTATGCGGCAAACTCGCCGGCATCGAGCGCATCCCTGATTTCTGTCATCATTGTATTGTAAAAATACAGGTTATGGAGCACACAAAGCCTCAGACCAAGCATTTCTTTTGCCTTCAGCAGATGACGGATGTATGCCCTTGAATACCGCTGGCACGCCGGACAGCCGCAGCCTTCCTCAATCGGTCCTGCATCCAGCTCATACTTCGCATTAAACAGGTTGATTTTTCCATGGTTGGTATAGAGATGTCCATGCCGTCCGTTTCGGGTCGGATACACACAGTCAAAAAAATCAACGCCGCGCTCCACGCCCTCCAAAATATTTGCAGGCGTGCCAACGCCCATCAGATATGTCGGCTTGTCCTTTGGCAGATATGGCACCGTCTCCTCCAATATGTGATACATCTCCTCGTGCGTCTCCCCCACTGCTAGTCCGCCGACCGCATAACCGTCCAAATCCAGCTCGGAAATACGCTTTGCATGTTCGATGCGGATATCCGCATACACCGCCCCCTGGTTGATGCCAAACAGCATCTGCTGTCTGTTGATGGTATCCTCAAGACTGTTCAATTCGTCCATTTTGTGTTTGCACCGCTCGAGCCACCGGGTTGTGCGTTCCACGGAGTTTGTGACATACTGTCTGTCCGCCTTGCTCGGAGGGCACTCATCAAATGCCATCGCTATCGTGGACGCAAGGTTTGACTGTATCTGCATGCTTTCTTCCGGTCCCATAAAAATCTTTCTGCCATCAATGTGTGAATGAAAGTACACCCCCTCCTCCTTGATTTTCCGAAGTCCGGCCAAAGAAAAGACCTGAAATCCGCCCGAGTCTGTCAATATCGGCTTATTCCAGGACATAAATTGGTGTAGTCCGCCAAGTTTTTTGATTGTCTCATCACCTGTTCTGACATGGAGGTGGTAGGTGTTGGAAAGCTCTACCTGTGTGCCAATTTCCTCCAAGTCAGCAGTTGACACAGCGCCCTTTATCGCTGCAACTGTGCCAACATTCATAAACACCGGAGTCTGAATCGTGCCATGCACAGTTGTCACCTCTGCCCGCTTGGCACGCCCCTCCTGTTTCAAAAGCTTATACATGCAATGCTGTTCCTTTCAAAATGATTTGTATTTATACCGAGCAGTCAGTCTTTTCGGCCGCCAGTTTAATCCAGCTCCTCAAGAAACTCCTCAAGTGTTATCTCCCTGTCCATAATCTGGGCAGCCGCCTCCTTGCCTACATAGCGGAAGTGCCACGGTTCATACTGTATGCCAGTAATATATTCCTTTCCCTGCGGATACCGGAGAATAAAGCCATACTCATCGCAGTGCTCCTTCAGCCATCTGCCCGCTGTCGTCTCGCCAAATCCCGTCTGCAGCGCCGAATAAGACGTGCTGACGATATCCAGGGCAAGACCAATCTGGTGTTCGCTCGCACCAGGCACTGTCACCGTCATGGACGCAAGCTTGTAGGCATCCATATAGGAATAGCCTTTTTCCATATAAGAATCAATCTTGCGGTTAAACAAAACCGTCTGCCTGTTATAATCCCTGTAGGGTGAGCATATTACTAACCTGATGCCATCCCTTTTCGCAGCCTGCATCATATCCATCAGGTCATCAATAATGCGGATGTCGCATTTCATGGAACCCTTGATTTTGCCAAGCGTGAATGTATAATCATCCGGAACAGGATGCTGTTTATTGACAAGCACGAGCTGCCAGTCATCCCGTGAGAGATGGGAGACCGTCGTCGGATGTGTGCTGCCTGTACCCTTGCTCACTTCGTTGGCGGCAAGAATATCATCTAACGAATACTGGTCAATCTCGTCCGCTGACACATCCAGCTCTTCATTGTCATATCCCTCAATGACGTCATTATCATCAATCACTTCCTCAGCCGGAATGTTGAATGTCGTGGGGACATACTCATAGTTCTCCTGAATCTCCGCCCACTCCGACTCAAACATTGCCTCCATGCTCTCCGCCTCTGTCAGAAAAGAGAAACTGCTGCTGATAAAGAAGAATATACAGACAGTCAGAGCACCTGCCAGGCGCTTCGTATTGTATGTAAAATAATGCCCTATGTTATAAAATACAATCAGCAGTATCATAAACACTGTTATCGGCAGCTTCAGGCGCTTATGTTTTTTAATCTGCTGCCGCATCGCAGCCGTAAAGTTTTCTTTCCATGTCCTTTTCATAATATTTCTCCCATTGCAAGCCATTCAAAGTATTTTCTCTGAAAGATATATACATCCATCATATCACATCATTTTTCTTTTTGCATTAAAAAAATGAAAAATTTATCTCCTTGATTTTCACTATTTTTACAATTATAATATTATATGTTATTTTGCATAAAATCAATATCTCATTTATTACCAGAAAGGAAAACATATGGCAGGTTCATCGTTCGGAAATATATTCAGAATCACTACATGGGGCGAATCCCACGGCGCGGCAATCGGCGTCGTCGTCGACGGGTGTCCCGCAGGACTGGAACTGGATGAGCAGGACATCCAGAAGTTCCTTGACAGGAGGAAACCAGGCAGCTCCCGATTCGCAACCCAGCGCAAGGAGGCAGACTGCGTCGAAATACTGTCCGGTATCTTTGAAGGAAAAACAACCGGCACCCCCATATCCATGCTTGTGCGCAATACATCACAGCGTTCATCCGATTACAGCGACATTGCCTCCTACTACCGTCCGGGACATGCGGACTTTACGTTTGACCAGAAGTACGGCTTTCGTGATTACCGCGGCGGCGGGCGCTCGTCCGGGCGCGAGACAATCGGACGCGTGGCGGCAGGCGCCATCGCGTCGAAGCTTTTGTCTGAGCTTGGCATAACAGTGACGGCCTACACACAGGCTATCGGTGACATCGAAATATCCATGCAGAACTTTGACCTGGAAGAAGCGAGAGCCAATCCCACTGGAATGCCTGACAAAGAGGCATCCGCCAGGGCAGAGGCCTATCTCAAAAAATGCATGGAAAATCTGGACTCCGCCGGAGGCGTCGTTGCCTGTAAGGTGACAAACCTCCCCGCCGGCATCGGCGAGCCGGTATTTGAAAAGCTGGACGCAGGTCTTGCAAAGGCAATGCTGTCAATCGGCGCCGTCAAGGCATTTGAAATCGGCGACGGCGTAAAAGCTGCTGACGCAAACGGCTCGTCAAACAACGACAGCTTCCGCATGGAAGGCACACGTGTAACGAAGGCAACCAATCACGCAGGCGGTATCCTCGGCGGAATCAGTGATGGCTCGGAAATCATACTGAAAGCTTATTTTAAGCCCACTCCGTCTATCTTCCAGAAGCAGGATACAGTCAATAAGGCAGGCGAAAATATCACTGTACAGATAAAAGGACGCCATGACCCCATCATAGTACCAAGGGCAGTCGTCGTCGTCGAATCCATGACTGCAGTCACAATACTGGACATGCTTCTACAGAATATGTGCGCAAAAATGGATAATATCAAAAAAATATATAAATAACAATCCTTACATCCTGAAAAGGCAGCCGCCCCGGAAATCATTCGGGGCGGCTGCCTTTTCTATGCACAGACACTATTCCAGTTCATGGAAAATAATACAGTTTGCCTGTTTAATTTTCAGTTCCTTGCCGTTCATTACCATGTAGTTCTCATCGTAATTGATTCGGAAAAATGTCATCGTATCGGATTCATGGTTCAGGCTCACGAGATGCCTGTTATCCGGAAACAGTGCCGCGTCCTTGGGATATTCACCGCTTACAGGAAGATAAAACAGACGGTTTAACTCCCCTGTCTTTTGGTTGATTTCAAACAGGGAAACACAGTTGTCCCCCGCAGTGGACGCCAGGATATACCTGCCGTCAAAGGAAATATTCAATGCGCTTGCCGCAACTCCCTTTATCTCAAATTTGTCGGATGTCGGTATGGTCTGTATATGGTCAAAATACGGAACATTTTCCTCCTCGTGATAATGATAAACATCAATACAGTTTTTCATTTCACTGATAATATACAGGAAACGTCCATCCTCCGAAAACTTCAGATGCCTCGGTGCCGAATCAATGTCACAACGGATGATGTCAACCTGCCGCAGGACACCCCTGTCATGGTCAAGCCTGTATATGTTGACATAATCTATCCCCAGGTCTGCCGCACACAAATACTTGTTGTCCCTCGTCATCTTGACACAGCTGATATGAGGCCTGTAGCTTCTCTCCGCAATACTTCCGAGCCCTTTATGGAAAACCTCGTCCGTAATGGCATCCACTGCCCCCGTACTGTCATCCAGATGCAGGACAGTTATCTTTCCATCGTGGTAGCCTGCACAGAACAGAAACTTGTCCTCATAGTCAGTAGAAAGGTAACATCCCCTCATGCTGTTGGTGGAAGCGGTATTCACAAATTCAAGATTTCCGTCCGGCAAAATTCTGTAGCTGCAAACACCAGTATCCGTTATCGCGTAAAGATACTTTCTGTTGTGCGAAATCGTTACGTATGAAGAATTTGTAATATTCACTTCTCCCTTTTCGTTGAAACGTCCCTTTTCCATATCAACGTCATAAATTTTAATACCATGCTTATCCCCCATCGTGTAAGTTGAAACATAAGCTACGCATTTCTTTCCTGCCATACCATTCTCCTCCTGATTGCACATTTATATATACTGGCGGTCAAAAAGGCTGACCGCTCACTATAACCATATATAAAAATATTCTATCACAAGAGATTGTATTTGTTAATCATTTATTGGATAAAATTCGGTTTTTTTCCAATGATAAACCGGTGGAAGTATGGAAATGCATCCTTGGTATCTTCCATGTTCATCTCTATCGTGTACTGCGTGTCAAAAAAATCGGCGTAATAGCTAATCGGCCATGAAAAAACATCACAGACCATGCTGTCAAGAATTTGCTGTATCTGTCTCTTATCCGTATACTCCACTGCGCTTGTCTCCTGGGTATCAACCCATACACCTGTTGCTGTATAGGCACTGTAAGCACTGTCAGAAGAATGTATTTCATCATAATTTTTTGTCACGCTGATTGACTTCACGTCCTCTGCCGTGAGCGTTCCCTCCATGTCAAAACCATATTCCTTTAACAGTGCAAGTGTTTTTGTAAACTGTGGATACACATACATCCTGCCCGTGTAAATATCATAGCTTTTGAAGCTGGCATTTCCATCCTGTTCCTCGCTGCTTTTTAAAAACTCAATGGTTCCGGAAGGTATGGTGTGGATTACGGTGTCCAAGGTAAGCTTTGTGTATTCCGACTGGTACGCTTCAATAATCCTGGACTGCATTTCAGGCGTAAGCTTAATCAGGTCGCTTTTAAAGTTGCCAATACACTGCACCACTTCAAATGTGACATTCCATCCGCTGTTAAACATTGGCGTGGAGCCCAGCTTGTAGTCATAATCATTAAATATGTCCGAAAGTAGTTTGAGCGTGTCGGCATCGGCAATATCAATCACATACCTTCGATAAATTTTTTCCCCATTCAGCAGCTTATAGCCAAAAGAAACCTGCCGGTATGTTTTTTCCCTTTCCCGCGTCTCAATGTACAGGTCGGATTCTTCGATTCCGTCATAATATTCAAATGAACGATAGGAAAGCTTCTCCTTCGCGGCCTTGCGCGCAAGCTCCATGACACTTGGATTTCCCTATATCTCCATATTTATCATGCGGTATTCGTCAGCGCCAATGTACAGCCTTCCACTATTTTCCAGATAAATATCCCGCGACAGTGGCATCAGCTGTTCTATGGAAACCGCGCAGCTCTGGAGCTGGTCATCCGCAGGCACATAAGTATCAAACCCCAGCACATCATTGCGGAAAATCAGATATATCAGCATTACACATGCCCCATTCAGCAGAAACTGCCTTTTGTGCATCAAAAGCCCCCGGAAATCGAGACGAAATATAATCTCCATCAAAATACAAAGCAGGACAAAACTAAATATCAGTCCAAAAAGAAACCATCTGTCCGAGCCGACAGCCGTCTCACTGAAAAAAATTCCGCAAAAAAATGACGCGGGGATTACAATTAAGGTTTTGATTACAGGTTCCATTGCAGGAAATGCGATTGTTTTTCCTACTGCCTCTGACGGTCTTTTCAAATAAATGATGTATGCAGCCAGCGTATAGGCAATCGCCGCCGCTATCAGCACCCACGCATACGTATCATCATACTTAAATAATTCATCTGTTACCTCTGCCGTAGCCCTGCCGGGATAGGAGAACAGTTTTATTATCATGGAAAGCGGCGAGAAACACCATATTTTTTCGTCTATCAGGCTGTTGTTTATCCGTTTTCCATATATAACATATGTCTTGAGAAAGCGGCTGGACATTGCCAGCTTCAATGCCGACAAAATCATGCTGTAGCTGAACAATACCCCTGTCCCCAGTATGCTGATAATCATATTTCCTGTCAAACCGGCCGCAATCACGGAAACACTATATGCCAGGATAAAAATTATCAATTCGAGTTCAATATAGGACACCATGAATGGAACTGTTTCCATCGAAAACGCATTTTTATTTGCGGCAATTCCTGCACAAATTAACACATGAGTCAAAAAAGGAAGCAAAAACTGCAAAATTCCCGACAAATATTTGGACCAGAAAAGCTGTGTCCGGCTGACTGGAAGGCTGTGGTATGTGTCCAGCTGTGTCCTTTTGTGCAGATAGGCATAGCCGCTGAGTGCACACAAAAATGCCACTGCACACACTGCGACTGCCATAATAACCGCATCTGCCCCAAAAAAATAGTCCCTGACATAGGTGCCTATGTCATACGAGTATGATTTTGGATATCTCACAATGCTTTCCATCCGCATCATCATCGGGACTTCCAGAAACAGGAAAAAGGCAATAAAAAGCAGTATCGGACACCAGATTCGTTTTTTAAAGTCCTGTTTGATAAGCTTAAAAAATAAGTTTTTTGATATCATATCCGACAACCTCCGTTTCACTGATAAATATCTCCTCAAGGGTAAGCGGAAGGATTTCTGAAAAGACCGGCGAAAAACTATTTAGCTTGAGCATAATTTCTTCCTCTGCCCCCCGTGCGGTAAATGTAGTCAGGCTTCCCCGTCTGTCCGCCTTAATGATGTCAAGCAGCTCAAACGCGGCACGCTCGTCATCAGGGCTCTGGAAGACACACTGGATATTATGGATATTCAGCTTCATCTCCTCCAGGTCTTTCTGCATCAGCACACCACCCTGATGCAGGATTCCCACGCAGTCACAGATATCCTCAAGCTCCCGCAGGTTATGCGAGGCGATAACCGGTGTAAACTCCCTCTCGGCAAGCTCTCCCGCAAAGATGCTTTTGACCGCCTGCCGCATGACGGGGTCAAGCCCGTCAAATGTCTCATCACACAACATGTATTTTGTGTTTGCACAGACACCTAGAAGCACAGAAAGCTGCTTTTTCATCCCTTTTGAAAACGTATTGACCTTCCGGCGTGCCTTTAACTGAAACCTGGCAAGCATTTCATCGAAGCGGGGCATATCAAATTTCGGATAGAAATCCTTATAAAAGCGCGCCATGTCCTTCGGTGTTGCGTTCGGCAGAAAATACTGCTCATCCGGTATGTAAAATATATCTGCCTTGGCTTTTGGATTTTCATATACTTTCCGTTCATCTACCAGAATCTCTCCCCGGTCGGGCTTCAGGATTCCGCTTACCATCCTCAGAAACGTACTTTTACCCGCGCCATTTGTTCCTATCAGTCCAAAGACCTCCTGTTCCTTTATTGTCACAGTGACATCATCCACTGCCAGAACCTTGTCAAACTGTTTTTTCACATGCTCTGCCGTTATCATAATCCCCCTCCTTCACACTTGTCTCCCGGAATGCTGCTACCCTGCTGTTTCGTATGCATCCTTCTAGCATTTCCCGCAATTCCTCCGCGGATATCCCCGCAAGCAGCGCCTTGTCCACCTCTGCCTGCATTGTCCTGCGAAACTCCTGGCGTTTGTTGTCCGCTGCGACTGCTGTTTCACTTACAAAGCTACCTTTCCCCTTTAAAGTATATATGTAACCTGCCCGCTCCAGTTCCTGATAGGCACGCTGTATGGTATTGGGATTTAATGACAACTCCATGGCAAGACTTCTGACAGATGGCATCGGTGCGTTGGACTGTAATGCCCCGCACAATATCATTTGCTGAAAACGCTCAATGACCTGCTCATAAATCGGGCGTCTGTCCTTATGGTCTATCAAAATCATTGTCATGTCTCCTTTCTCAACTGTATTAGTACAATTAATACAGCAAAAGTATACAATAGTTGTAAAATATTGTCAACAAAAAAAGAGAGCTTTTTACAGCTCTCCCTTATCATGAAGGTCATTTGCATAGCGCACAGACCCCATTGCATCCCTGGAATAAAAGTCTGCCCCTATCATATCCGCATATTCCTGTGTGAGCACGGCACCGCCTACCATGACCTTGCAGTCCACGCCGCTTTCCCGCAGCAGTCTGATGGTTGCCTCCATATTGACTACGGTGGTCGTCATCAGTGCACTTAGTCCGACCAGCCGCACATTCTGTTCCTGCACTGTTTTCAATACTACCTCCGGATCGACGTCCTTCCCGAGGTCAATCATTTCAAATCCGTAGTTTTCAAGCAGGGTCTTTACGATATTTTTCCCAATGTCATGAATATCGCCTTTCACTGTCGCAATGACGATTTTTCCCTTGCTCTCGCTGTTCTTTCCCTGTTTTGACAGGCTGGTCTTAATTGCCGCGAAGGATGCCTTTGCAGCATCCGCACTCATCAGAAGCTGCGGAAGAAACATTTTCTTCTCCTCAAAACCCTTTCCGACGATATCCAGTGCCGGAATCAGTTTCTCATTGATAATCGTCAGTGAATCCGTATTCTGCTCGAGCAGTTTTACCGTCGCCTCGTATGCACTCTCCGAAAGCCCCTTTATAATCGCCTCGTCCAGCGTAAGTGCACTGCTTTTGGACGCAGCCGGGGCAGCAGGCTTGTCCGCAGTCTGCGATGCCTTGGCAATGTACTCCATGCACTGGTCGTCCTCGCCAATCAGTGCATTAAAGCTGTAATATGCCGCCATCATCGGCTCACTTGACGGATTCACGATACCTGCACTCAGCCCATTGTTCATTGCCATTGTGAAAAACGCAGTGTTGATACGGCTCCTCTCCGGAAGCCCAAAGGATATGTTGGAAACGCCAAGCACAGTGTGCAGCCCGAGCTCATACCGAATCCTGCGCAAGGTTTCCAGTGTGATGTTTGCATTATCCTGTCCGGTGCTTATGGTAAGCACAAGCGCATCCATGACAAGGTTCTTCTTTGGGATGCCATAAGAGGCAGCAGTTTTCATTATTTTTTCAGCAATCTTCAGTCTGCCTTCCACCGTCTCAGGAATGCCGCTTTCGTCAAGACACAGGCACACCACCACTGCGCCATACTTTTTTGCGATGGGAAATACGCTCTCCATAGACTCCTTTTTGCCATTTACAGAGTTTAACATCGGCTTTCCATTGTAGTACCGCAGTCCGCGCTCCATGGCATCCGTATCAGAAGTGTCAATCTGCAAGGGCAAATCGATAATCGCCTGTATGCCTGTCACTGCCTCCTCCATAAGCTGTGGCTCGTCTATTTCCGGAAGTCCCACATTCACATCTAAAATGTGTGCACCGTTTTCCTCCTGCACAAGCCCCTCTTTATAGATGTACTCCATATCGTGGTCGCGCAGCGCCTGCTTGAACTTTGATTTGCCCGTGGGATTGATACGTTCCCCTATAATAAGCGGTTTTCTGGAAAAAGTAACGGCATGATTGTAGGATGATACGACTGTCATTCCTTTATCCGTTGGTGGCACAATGTCCATCTTCCCGCAAAGCTCCACGACCCTTTTTATGTGTGCAGGCGTTGTTCCGCAGCATCCGCCCACCACGTCTGCCCCCATTTCGACAAGCATTTTTACACTCTCTGCAAACGCATCCGGTTCCACGTCAAATACGGTCTGCCCATTTACGACAACAGGAAGCCCTGCGTTCGGGTTTATCACAACCGGCAGCGAGCAGCACGCCGTCAGCTGTGGCAGCAGTTTTTTCATCTGCTCTGGTCCAAGACCGCAGTTAAAACCGATAGCGTCAGCACCAAGCCCCTCAAGCATTGCCGTCACACTTGCGACATCCCCGCCTGTCAGCAGTTTTCCGCTTTCATCAAATATCATCGTGACGACAACAGGAAGGCGGCTGTTCTCCTTTGCCGCAAGGACAGCAGCCTTAATCTCATAGGAGTCGCTCATGGTCTCAATCAGAATCAGGTCAGCCCCAGCCTTATCGCCCGCAATAATAATTTCCCTGAATGTCTCATACGCGTGGTCAAAGGTTATCTCCCCGAGCGGTTTCAAAAGCTTCCCGATAGATCCGATATCCAGCACCGAAAACATTGGACGGTCCGATTCTGCCGCATTCTCCTTTTTCACTTCCGCGATGGCTTCTTTTGTCAGCCTGATGCCCGCTGTCACGAGCTCCTCCACAGAATACGCAAGATTTTTACACTTAAATGCATTTACACCGAAGGTATTTGCTGAAACCATGTTGCTTCCCGCCAGCAGATAGTCCTTATGAATCTGCTTTATCACTTCCGGGTGCAGGATATTCCATGTTTCGGGAATTTCCCCTGTCTGAAGTCCCCTTTCCTGTAAAAGCGTACCCATCCCACCATCAAAAAAAAGTATCTGTTTCCCAAGCAAGTCCTTAAAATTCATCATACACCTCCGCGAAATGCACATTCCATATTGTCACAAGTCTCACATTTATTGATATGACAGCTCTGCGGGTTTGCAGTCAGCCCGATAAAGGCGGTAACGCTTTTTGTCGGATACATCAGCAGGCTGTCCGTAAGCGTAAGCCCTATGCGCTTTGTACATTCCAGTTCCTCAAATATTGTCTTTTGCGCCTGTAACGGCAAATCACCATAACCCGGGCTGAACCGCGGCCGCAGATACAGCCTGTCTCCGTCAGAAGAACACGCATCACAGATTTTTTCCTGTAGGATATTGCAGTATGCCTCAATGCATGCTGCGCCGCACGCCTGTATGATTGCCGCCTTAGCCATATTCAGTACTTCATACCGCTGTAACAGCTTGTCCGCTGCAATACCAAGCGTCGCTGCCAGCAAAACCACCCTGCTGCACTGTGCGAGGTTGGATGCCAGATTTCTGCTTTCAAAAGAGAGCGCTTTGTCAGAGATTAAGGTAATGCCTGTTTCATTTGTGCTGCACTCATATATTCGGTATATGTTTTTGGGTTTTACCACATATACCAGGTGTGCAACCACATCCCTGATAAGTGATTGGATATCATCGTCAGGAATTCCTGTCCCATATCCAAGATATCGGTATATTTCCCTTATATTTACTCGTTCCTTGATTTCGCTGTTTACTGCCTCCACGCCAATATCTCCATTCATTCCATTATTATATATATACACGGCACAATGGGCAGGACAATGCCTGCCCATTTATCTGGTTAATCGTTCTTTTCCTCACATCCACATGTGTTTCCGTCTCCAAAACCGGCAAAGCCGCGCGGCTGAATCATGTCATTGTCACAGCCGCATCCGTTGTTTGGCGGACACGGAGGAACTACCGGTGTCGGGAAAACGGGGTTGCACGGTGACGGCTCATTACTGCATCCACCGTCACACAGACAATTATTACGGCAGCCGCCTTTTCCGCAAAAACACCACAGTAAAATAATCCAAATCCAACAATTCATAAAAACAACTCCTCATGCATCAAGAACTTTTCTAATACTTAATATATGAGGAGTTCTTATTTTGGTTCTTCTTATTTTCTTTTTAGATTTGGAATGATTCTTTTCCGTATATAGCGCATTGTCTTCGCCTCTCCGTCCCTTGCAAGCATATTCAGCAGCAGTTCCAGTTTTCTTCTCGTGTCCTCATGCATAAATTTTCCCGGATTCCCACTCAGGTAATATTTCAGCGGCATGTCATCCTGGTACTTTTCCTTGTTATAATTTTTTGAAGCCGCCACCCTGTCAATAAACATTTCCACTACATACTTATCAGGCATTTTTGCAGGTATAATCCCGTCTCCCATATGGGCGCTGTAGTCCATCCAGTACTCATAGTGGTGCTTGTTTCTTCCCTTGTGGTGCAGCCATGCCGAGGAGTATCCCCTGTCCATCCGCTCGGCGTTATTGGGACTCTGCGTCCCCTGATAATATCTGGCGCCGACAAAAAACTCACTCGGCATATACTTGGAAAGGTCATGCGTCAGTCCCTGCCAGTACAGGCCGACCGCAAAGCATCCTTTCATAACCATAAGCTTATGATGTGTAATTGTCTGAAAATGTTTCCAAATATCCACCTTTATTTACCCTTTTTTATATCATTATTGCCTTTACTGATATTTTTATCACTACCCTTTGCCTGCTTTATGGGCGCCTTAGGCTTTTTCTCTGTTTCCGGCAGCCTTCTTCCGGTTAAAATGGAGATGCTTCTCGGGCTGATGTCAATGTACTCCGTATTTTTTTCCTTGTCCGCGACAATGTTGTTCTCCGCTGTGCCGATTACCGAAATCCATTCGTAATTTGCTATGGACGGAAGGGCAAAGCGGTGTGAATTCCAGTGCATGTTATAGGCAATATAAATATAGTCTGCCTCGTCTGTACTGTCGTCTTTTCCACAATACATAATACCGATATGCCTGTGAAAGGTATCAAGCTGCGCCTTCCATGCTTCCTCCCCATGATAGGAAATATCCGGATAGCCTTGTCCATAGCGGTCAAGCATGGAAAGACTTGTGTCCAGATGAAGGATGCCATGCTTTTTGCGAAAGGCAATCAGCTCTTTCACATACACAAAGATATCATTATTTTTTGTAAGCCCCCGCCAGTCAACCCATCCGGTCTCATTATCCTGGCAATAACAGTTGTTGTTGCCGTTCTGGCTGTTTCCAAACTCGTCACCCGCAAGCAAAAGG
Source organism: uncultured Lachnospiraceae bacterium (assembly GCA_949066965.1). GTDB lineage: Bacteria > Bacillota > Clostridia > Lachnospirales > Lachnospiraceae > COE1. The sequence continues at coordinate 15,774 of CARTDA010000010.1, read as the reverse complement.
GGCGTTCCCTGCGCCGTAAGCAGAAAGCTTAGTGCGTTTTTCATCTGCTTGTGCCGCAGCTGTTTAATTGCCTTCTTTCGCGAAGGTCCTTCTGCTCCGCAGTTCCAGCTAAAATTATAGTCTGTCCCGTCTGAATTGTTCTCACCGTTCGGCTCATTGTGCTTTCTTTCATAGGAAACAAGGTCATTTAACGTAAACCCAAAATAATTTGTGATGTAATTAATCACACCACACTTGTGATGATTTTTTCTCATATGATACTGGAACCCCTTAAGCGTATCCTGGTCACCCTTGAGGTACTTACGTATATCATACATATATTCATCTCTATAATACCCCAGTATCTTCGGAACTGGCTGCTCCGCATTGGGATAGATTTCATGCAGATAAAAATCCTCGCACATTATCTTGGTATTCGCCAGAAGCGGTTCCGTGGCAAGCAGCGTCACAGGAATCCTGTTTCCTTTGAGATGCACTCCGTCAATATGGTATTCCAAAACCCAGTGCTTGATAACCTCAAGGATATATCCCTGTTTAATATAATCGGGAAAATAAAACTGCATCGTAATCTCGATGCCATTCCTGTGCAATTCCCTCACCATACACCGGAACGACTCACAAGAATTGCCGTCCGCCGAATAGGAAGCCTTGGGTGCAAAATAAAATGCCTCCTTAAATCCCCAGCAGTTCAGCCGCTCAGCCTTCTGCTGTCCCGCATTGTCCGGCGCCAGATTCGCATCAATATGTCCGACCTGGTATTCTATTGTGAGCGTCTTGTCATTCACATCCGGATGCCGCCACTCACATTCCTCATACTCATATGCAGGCATCAGCTCTATGGAATTGACACCCAGTTCCTTTAAATATGGAATCTTTTCCATCAGCCCCTCAAAGGTTCCTTTTTTCTTTACTTTCGACGAAGAATGCCTTGTAAAGCTTCTTACATTGAGACAATACATAATACTTTCATGATATGGAATGTGAAGCGGACTTGTCCCCTTCCAGTCAAATGTACAACAATCAAAGCCCCCCCTCAATAGAGGACGAACAAATTCGCCTGTACGCCATTTTTCATTCCCGACAATTTTCTTTGCATAGGGATCTACAAAAACTTCATCACCAATAAAAAAATTGTACTCAAAATCATTCGCAGTTATCCCTTCAACCAGGACACAATAGATATTTCCAATTTTGTGCTTCTGGTCAAAATAAATTCGTTCCTTCTTCTCTACCCCTCTCCGGTAAAAAACAATACCGCATTTTCGGTCTGAACTGTTCACCATTGAAAAATTGATGCCATTTTCCCGGACGGAGGCACCTAAAGGGTAGGGCTGTCCAATATTTATTTTTATTTTCTTCATAAAACCTCGCAATTTAGCTGTTATACTCAGGAGCCTACCGCTCCCTAATCAATAATAAGAGGCAGGAATTCACAAATATCATCTCTGATAACAAAATCAACTTTTTTATTTTTGATAAACTCATCCTTGGAAAAAAGGACTTTCAGCTGCTCATGCTCCGGCGCCGAACTGTACTCAAGCCTGTCATTATACATATTTTTGCCAAGAATGAGCAATACGTCCGCAGCCTCGCAGGCTATCGCGGCTTCTGTCATAAGCTCTGTGTCTACACGTTCCCCTAAAAGGCGTATTCCGGGCCTTACCGCTATCTTGCAGCAGTCACATAACGGAATCCCTTCAGAATCTTTAATATACTTAAGGTCAAACTCCTTATTACAGCGCGGACATTTGTTATTATGCAGGTTTCCATTTAAATCTATCACATGCTTCAGGTTGACATTCTGCGGCAGTCCGTGGAAATTCTGGCTGATAACTGCTGACAGCTTTCCCTGTTTCTGAAGTTTAATCAACGTATCATACGCCGAAGTGGAATGCACATCCATGCCAAGAATTTCCTTTTTATAAAAACGGTAAAATTTCTCCACCTTCGCATTAAAGAAACTTGTGGCAAGCATGTCCTCCGGCGAAAATCCATATTCCTCCTCCACACGGTAATTTTCAGTATTGGAATCAAGGTCATACCCCCCGCCTTCAACAAGCATTTCTATACCGAGAACTGCCACAATGTTGCAGGAATCTTTTACCTTTCTTTTAATATAATTGATTACCTTCTCATCTGTCTGCATCTTCATTTCAATACCTCAGAATGTTATATACTCACGACAGATGAAATCTGCCGTGAGTATCGCGCCAGCCGCAGCCACGAAGTGGCATATTTCCTTATGCGACTGTGCGCATCACATTATACTGAGCGGTCAGTCTTTTCGACCGCCAGTATAACCAAATGACCGCATCTATTATTACATTTCTATATTATGATACTCGCTTTATGCATATAATGTCAAGCTGATTGTCAAACTTTGCACCTAAAGCGATATAAAAGAGAGTTATTTTCAGAATTTTCTTGATTTGTTTATACACTTTGGGTAATATATAGGTATATGCGAAGTAAAAAGAAAGGGATGGTAATAACGAAATGACAGACAAAAACGCAAACGGATTTGATGCCGAGGAAATGACCGTAGAACTTGAGCTGGATGACGGACAGCTCGTGAACTGTGCGATTATCACAATTCTTACCGTTGACAAAAAGGACTATATTGCCCTTCTTCCACTTGACGAGGACGGAAATAACGATGACGGCGAGGTATGGTTCTACCGCTATGAGGAAGATGAGAATAATTCTGATGCGGAACCCTTGCTGACTTACATTGACGACGATGAGGAATATGAAAATGTTGCCGATGCGTTTGATGAGTATCTCGACAATGTTGAATTTGATGAAATTGTCGGCAGCGAACAGGAATCATAAATATTGGGAGGATATATAATATGGATGCAAATGAAAAAGTCAAAGCAGAAAAAGGTTTATTGATGGACAAAAGATACAATTGCCCTATCTGCGATAAGCAGTTCCGTTCCAAGGCAGTGAAATCCAACACTGCAAAGTTTGTTGACACAATGGCTGATTTAAGACCCATACACAGCAACGTGAACGTCACGAAATATGATGCAATCTGCTGTCCAAACTGCGGTTATGCGGCACTTGGCAAAAATTTTGACAACATTACGGCAACACAGCGTAAAACAATCCAGGAAAAAATACAGACCAACTTTAAGTCCCATGAGGAGACGGAATGTGACATTTACACAACGGAAATGGCAATCAGCCGCATGAAGATGGCGCTGCTGTGCACAGTCACAAAAGGCGGAAAAGACAGTGAAATCGGCTATGTCTGTCTCAAAATATGCTGGCTGTATCAGGATCTTGCCGACGAAGTAGCCGATGATGCCCCCGATGCGGAAACCAAGAAGGAAACCTATCTGAAAGAGGCATACAATGCCGGCATGAATGCCTATAACCGGCTGACAAACGCCAGAATGCATGAGGACTACCCAATCGCCGGCATGAATGAACCCACGCTTGACTATCTGCTTTCATATTTTGCTTACAAAAAAGAGGACTATACAACTGCATTGCAGTTTCTGTCCGGTGTTGTATCCAACAGAAGCATCAGTCCGCGTTTAAAGGACAAGAGCCTGGATTTGAAGGATATGATAAACAAGGTTCGCGAAGAAACAGAATCATAATACCATCTAGTCAAACATCTCATCAAGAAAACGTGAAGGCAGGAGGTTTCCTGCCTCCTTTTTTTCCATATTTTCCTTGATATAAAAAAGAAAGAGACTTTCCTTTGCCCGTGTCATGGCGACATAAAACATCCTGCGCTCCTCTTCCAGCTCACTGTCCGTGACCGCTTTCTTGTGCGGCACAACGCCTTCATTCACATCAGGGAGTATCACCACTTTCCATTCCAATCCCTTTGACGCATGCATTGTCACAATGTTTACGGCATCCGTATGACAATTTTTTCCACTGCCGTGCTGCAGTTCGCGTAATGTACTATCATAATTTTGTACATGCTCCATCCATTCCGCCAGCGTCTCAAACCCCTTTGCAAGCTGCATGATTTCCTCAAGCGCTTCCAGTTCCCTTGCCGCATCCCTGCCGCACTCGGAGGCCTTCTTTTTCAGATAATCGTCATACCCCATTCCTTTTCTGATAAAATTTACCGCGGAAAAAGGATTCATCCCCTTTATAAAACGAAGCCCGTCATAAAGTCCAATGATATTTTCCACAACATAGCCCAGTGTCCGGTTGTTTTCCAAAAGCTCCTGCATTGAAAAAGGATTACGGGGCACCGTATTTCTCCTGATATACCGCACTGGTCTGTTCATGATGCGCAGAAAATCCGAAACACTGTCCTCGTGCAAGGCATAATTGATGTACGCAATCATGTCCTTTGCTGTCTCACTGTCATAAATATTTTTCGGCTTTTCGTTTATCGAGAAAGGGATTCCCGCACGAACCAGACGCTCTGCCGTGTAGGCAATATGGCTGTTTGTGCGGTACAGAATCGCAATATCACTGTATTTCGCCCCGGGCTGTTCCATATACTGCTTTATCAGCAGTGCGATATTTTCTGCCTGCTTTGGTTTCGAGTGAAAGGAATAAACCCGGACACCGTCCTTTTGGATATTTTGTGTCCGGACTTTTTTGGAAAAGCGTACTTTGTTGTGCGCTATCAGCTTTCCCGCAGTCTCCGTGATATCCTGTTTGCTGCGGTAATTGACATTTAGCAGCACCTGGCTGGCATTCGGATAATCCTCTGTAAAATGGAGCATAATCTCGGGATTGGAGCCTCGAAACCCATAGATAGACTGGTCGTCATCGCCCACAATAAACAGATTGTCCTGCGGCTTTGCGAGAAGCCTTACCACCTCATATTGCAGCGGACAGATGTCCTGAAATTCATCCACAAGGATATAACGGAAGCGTTCCTGCCACATTTTAAGGACTTCCGGCCTGGATACCAGAAGGTCGCGGCACAGCAGAACCATGTCGTCGAAATCAATCAGCCTTTTGTTATTCATCTCCTGTTTATATGCATGATATATATGCTCAAATTCTGCCTGTGATACTGTCTCGCTCTTTATTTCCCATGGTGCCAGTCCGTTATTTTTTGCCTTGCTGATTTCTGCCAGAAGACGCTGTAATGTCTCCGTGTCCATATTTGCATATTGCCCCTCCTGCGACTGCAGCTCAGGGGGCAGCTCACTGACAATTTGTGCCATAATCCTGTACTTGTCTGCATCACGAATGATGTTGTCCGCCGTAAACCGATAGGTATGGCGCAGTATGCGGAAAAAGACGGAATGAAACGTACCAAAACAAACCGGATAACATTTTCCGTCATTCAGCCTTACAAACCGCTCCTGCATCTCTGCGGCAGCGGCTTTTGTAAATGTGATGACCAGAATGTCCCCCGGCTGTATATGATGTTGTTCTATCAGATATTTGATTCTCTGCGTTACGGTGAACGTTTTGCCAGAACCAGGTCCTGCAAGGACAAGCATTGCCCCATCCTTGTGTGTAATTGCCCTGCGCTGTGCCTCATTGACACCGCAGTCCAGTTGATTAAGCATTTTCAAGCAGTTCAATACCCTTACTGATCCTGACAAGGGTTTCCTCTTTTCCGATAACTTCCATGATTTCCGTAGCCCCGGCAGGCGTCATCTGCAAGCCGGACACTGCCGTCCGGACAGGCCACATCACATAGCCGTTCTTGACTTCCTTCTCTGCCACGTAGGATAAAAGAAGCTGATAGAGGGCATCATTGGTGTATTCCTCCTGTGCCTCAAGCAGGGGCAGTACATCCTTTAACACAGCAAGCGAGCTTTCTGCTGTCGTTTTCATTTTCTTGTGGGTGTACATGGATATGTCGTACTCTGGCAGCGTTTCAAAGAAACCGATTAAGCCTTTTATGTCAGGAAATACCTCTATTCTGGTCTTTACCATCTCCGCAATCTTTTTCAGGTCAATGTCCCTGGTAATAACCTCCCTGATATAGGGCAGCGCCATCTCATAAAAACGGTCAGAATCCATCGCCTTGATGTACTCCCCATTCATCCATTTCAGCTTGTTCATGTCAAATACGGACGGCGATTTGTTAATGCGGGTGTAGTCAAACTCCTTTATCAGCTCGTCAAGCGTAAAGATTTCCCTGTTGTCCTCCGGGCTCCACCCGAGAAGCGCTATGAAATTCACAATGGCTTCCGGAAGAATGCCCTGCTCCACAATGTCCTCAAATGAAGAATGTCCGCTTCTCTTGCTGAGCTTTTTGTGCTCCTCGTCCGTAATTAGCGGAAGATGCACATACACAGGAATTTCCCAGCCAAACGCTTCGTAGAGCCGGTTGTATTTTGGCGTGGAAGAAAGATACTCGTTGCCGCGCACTACATGCGTGATTTCCATCAGGTGGTCATCTACTACATTTGCAAAGTTATACGTAGGGTAACCGTCCGACTTAATCAGAATCATGTCATCAAGCTCCGTATTGTCAACGGAGATATCACCGTAAAGTTCATCGTGGAAGCTGGTCGTTCCCTCTGTGGGATTGTTCTGACGGATGACATAGGGAATGCCGCTTGCAAGCTTTTCCGCCACTTCTTCTTTGGAAAGCCCGAGACAGTGCTTGTCATATACTGTAATCTCTTTGCCCTCTACCACTTCTGATTTCAGTGTGGCAAGCCGCTCCTTATCACAGAAACAGTAGTAAGCCTGTCCCTTGTCAATCAGCTCCTTTGCATACTTCATATAGATGCCTGCCTGAACACGCTCACTCTGCACATAAGGACCGTATCCCTTATCCTTGTCGGGACCCTCGTCATATGTCAGCCCCGTATTCTCCAATGTATTATAAATAATGTCTGTAGCGCCCTCCACATAGCGCTCCCGGTCGGTATCTTCAATCCGGAAAATGAAATCCCCGCCCGCATGTTTTGCTATTAAAAACTCATATAATGCCGAACGCAGATTGCCGACATGCATTTTTCCCGTAGGACTTGGCGCAAATCTGCATCTTACTTTTTTTGCCATCTTTATACTCCTTATTCTTTTATTTTATCCAGTTCCGACAGATTGACACCTGCAACATTCAGTATCGCTTTCAAAGCAATATATTCTTCCTTCAATTCAGCGTATGTTTCATTGGCATTTTCTTTTTTTGCCAGTAACATATATTTCTGTATCTTCTTGAAGTCATCTATTGCAGCTTTCATAATCTCAAGACCATTTGGCATATTCAGTCACCTACTTTCCATCATAACCACTGATTATGACACGCAGCCTATGTCATTCGGGCTGTCGCATTTCGTGTGCTGGAAGCTTTTTCCCAGCGGAATTTTTGAAGGTTAATAACTCCTTGGCTGCTGCCGGAATTGCAATATTCGTGCCCGCGCCTGCCACGCAGCCGCCCGGACATGCCATCCCTTCAATTAGGCAGCCGTTTTTCTTCCCTGCCTTTGCAAGCATCAGTATCTTCTTGCACTCGGACAGGCTCTCGGCATGTTCAATATGAATCTCCGTATCGGGATAATATTCCTTAATACAGCTCTCAATCGCGCTGGCAACTCCGCCTGCCACACCGTATCCGCGCCCTGCCGCTGTCGCGTCGTTCATCGAATCAAGCGCTTCTATCTCGTCAAGCAGGATTCCTTTTGCCTCAAACATTCCCAGCAGTTCCTCAAAGGTAATGACAAAATCCACGTCAGAGCGGACGGTCCTGCGGCTTGCCTCAAGCTTTTTGCTCGCGCATGGCCCGATAAACACAACGCTTGCATCGGGATGCTCCTCCTTGATGACCCGTGCCGTCGCCACCATCGGCGTCAGTGCATTGCTGATTTTGTCGATGGTTTCCGGGAAAAATTTCTTGGCAAGCATGGACCACGACGGACAGCATGATGTGAGGAGAAACGGCAGTTCCCCGGTAGCCACTTCCTTCACATAATGTTCTGCCTCCGTCATTGCCCCCATGTCCGCGCCGATTGCAGTCTCGTACACATCAAAGAATCCCAGTTCCTTGAGAGCCGTCTTGAGCATGTCCGGCGTTACCTTGGGACCAAACTGTCCCACAAATGCCGGCGCTACCTGTGCAATGATTTTCCTGCCTGACTGCATCGCGCGAATCAGCTGGAATATCTGCGATTTGTCCGCAATCGCCCCAAACGGACAGCTTACCATGCACTGCCCGCAGGAGACACATTTTTCATCATCAATAACCGCCCTGCCGTGGCCGTCCGAATGAATCGCATTGACACCGCAGTGCGCCAGACATGGTCTCTGCTGGTGTGAAATTGCATCATAAGGGCACACGGTCTTACACTTTCCGCATTTGATACATTTCTCCTGGTCAATGACAGAGCGTCCATTCTTCATGGTGATTGCGCCCCGCGGACATACTTCATTGCATGGATGCGCAAGGCACCCCATACATTTGTCTGTAACCTCATACCTGTTTTCCGGGCATGCATTGCACGCCGACGCAATGACCTGCATAAGGGGCGGTTCATAATATTTTTCATCAATATTACTCTCCTCCACGCCCTGGCTGACCTGTACCGGTTCATCCTCCGGGCGCAATGACATTCCCATGGCAAGTCTGGTGCGTTCGCGGATAATTTCCCGCTCCCTGTAAATATTGTCCCAGTATGGTGAATTTTCTGCATCTGCCAATTTATAAGGAAGCGCCTCCATGTCATCCACAAGATTGGTGGAATTGTATGCCATGTTTGCCACTTCCCTGAAAATAGCACGCCTTGTCTTGCGCACCTGCGTTTCTATACCTCTCATACCTATGCCTCCTACGTACGTTTCGCAAAATTATTCACAATCTGCCTTGCTGTTTTTATTTTGACATAATTTTAACAATATTTCAATACATTATTCAATATTATTTATTGATACGTTACGCAGGATTTTTTACTGTCATGAATTCTGATACAGCTCCCGGATATAACTTAGTGCCGCCACTGCATTGTCAGGCTTTGTGTTCTCAAGCGTGGCATGCATGAACGGTTTTTCCTTTTTCATATAGGGTATCACACGCTCCCAATGGCATTGTCCCTGACCGACAGGCACTGACACCAGCTTTCCGTTTTCTATGATAAAATCCTTTACATGAAGCACTGCCACATCTCTGCCCAGCAGCTCGACCGCTTCGTCCAGGATTTCATCCTGCTTCTCATAGTTATATGTTTCCAGCAGATTCACGGGGTCTAAAATAATCCTCAGGTTGGGCGAGTCAATCTCATCCAGCACACGCCTTGCGCGAACGGGATTGCACACAATATGCCGCACCACCGGCTCTATTGCCATAAGCACGCCCATCTGCTCCGCGTATTTTACAACAGGGCGGAGATTTTTAATAAACGTCTGTAATGACTCCTCGTTCCAGCAGGATTCCTCGAATTGATAGGCAGTGTTTGGTGCACCGGTTTCCGTGCCGACTACCCCCGCCCCGAGATGTGCCGCAAAACGGATATTTGCCATGTATTTATCCTGAATCTGCCTTAACTGTGCAGGGTCAGGATTGGCAAGGTTCAGATAACAGCCAAGTACTGCACAGTCCAGACCGTTCTTGTCAAACAGCCTTCTTAAATACATGGCATATCCGGGCGTAAGTGCAGACGGCGCTACTGAATTTTCACTGATTACTTTGGAAAGCGCTACGTGTGCACATGCAAATCCCTGCTCCTTTACTATTTTCAGGCGCTCTTCTATCGGCGCCTGCACCGCATCATGTAACCGAATACCAAACTGCATATATCTGCCCTCCTAAAATCCAATGACATTTTCACGTGTGTATGATGCGGCTTCCTCCTCGCCAAGCATCTTCACAAAAGGGGCGCGCTCATTTCCGGCGCCGGCGCCATAATTGTCATACTCTGCAAAAAACATGGTGTCCCATGCTTCCTTATTATCCCAGTCGTGCCAGCCTTCTTTGCGGATATGTGCACCAAGCTCGGAATGAATAATGACACATTTCGCATACTTTCTCCAAGGTCTTCCAAGGTAAGCGCTCCCATCGGGACAGTCGCTTGTAAAACGACAGTGGTCAAACACATAGCCGTATTTTTGTCCCTCATACGTTGAGGGGGCTGTCACATATCCACTTACTTCACTCGTTCTCTTTTTCATAAACAATTCGCAGTTTTCAAAATAAGCAATGGCGCTGCCAAATATAAAATCGATATTACCCGCGATGTAACAGTCCTTGTACAAGTGCCTGCCTACACGCCTTGGCGCAAACTCCTTTGGCCCTTTAAACCCGCCTGCCTGCTTTTCCTGCCTGGGCAGCGGCGCCGTAAAAAGCGTATCCTGATGACCGTCAAAACGGCAGTTCTCAAAAATCAGGTGGTCGCCGTCCGCATAGACCGCAAGCGCCTGCCCTGCCTTATTTCCCTGCCCCGCCTCATTACAAAAAGAAATGTGCCTGGCATAAAAATAATCCGCATCAATAAAGACACTCTGTGTCCGGAATGTTCCACGCTTGTCGCCCTCCGGCATGATGTCCAATGCCCCATCCGAGTAGGTTATTTTTGTCTGCTTCGCATCCGTTCCGATAAAGGAAATATGATTTTGTCTGATCTCAAGGCGCTCCCTGTAAGTACCCGGCGCAATATGTATGACAACCTCCATATCCTTAAACTGCCCGGCTGCTTCAAGCGCTTCGCTTATTTTGGCAAACCCCTGCCCCTGGTCTGCATCAACATACAGTTCTTTTCTTTCCATCGTCAGCTGCCTTTCTGTTACTGTTCAATCCGTTTCAGTAACGCCCTTTTTCAATATGCTAAGAATCACGTCTCAGCATTTCTGCATACGCCAGCAAAAATGGCGCGGTTCCTTTTGCGTCATCTTTTACGACCGGTTCTGACATATAATACTCATATGTTCCGTTGCGTCTGGGATTATCGGCAGGCCCCAGCCCAGCCACCAGGCAGATGCCGCCAAGACTCATTTCGCCTTCTACTGTCGATAAATACTTGTCGCAGATTCCGTCGAAGGCCTTTACGCCATACTCGCTGTATTCCTCCGGAAGATATCCCAGACGGGCGCCTTTCATCAGGCAGTATGCCATTATTGAGCTTCCGCTTGTCTCAAGATAATTCTTCTCCCTGTCAGGGTAGTTCGGCACCTGATACCACATTCCCTCCGGAGACTGGAATTTCAGCATGGAGTCTATCAGTTCCCTGTACATGGCAAGCAGATGGCTGTAATCCGGATATTCAGGGTCTGCCAGTGTCAGGGTGTCCAAAAGCGCCATGGAAAACCATCCGAGCGCCCTCAGCCAGAAATTCTGCGAAAGCCCGGTCTCCTTGTCAGCCCAGAACATCTGCCTCTCCGAATCATACGCATGATAATAAAGTCCTGTTACAGGATCCTTCTGGTTTTTCTCGACATTAAAAAACTGCGTGAAAATATCCTTGTAATTTTTCCTGTCATGAAAGCGGTTTTCGTATTCCAGGTAATACGGCTGCGCCATATACAGGCCGTCAAGCCATACCTGATGTGGATAAATCTTCTTGTGCCAGAAGTTTCCCTCCTTTGTACGCGGCATCTCAAGTATCTGCTGATAGATATTTGCCGTTGCCTTTGCGTATTTTTCCTTTCCGGTCAAATCGTACAATGTAAATAAATTTTTTCCCTCATTGATATTGTCCAGATTGAGTTCATCCTTGTTGTATCCGATAATTGTGCCGTCCTCCTGAATCCGGTGGTCAATGTATTTTTCCGCAAAATCGAAATATTTCTTATTGTCCGTAACCTTATAGAGCTCCAGAAGCGCCATAATCATACATCCGTCAATATAATCCCACGAAGCCTTTTTTCCTGCCCTTATCTTTTCGATGTTCCACACAGGTTCATCCATTGTGCTCCTGTCAATCAGTTCATTTACATATTTTTCTACGATTTCAATTGCCATAGACAGACACTCCCTTTCGCTTTTTCAATCATATGGTATAATGGTCGATTCCGTCACAGATGACAGGTTCGCCATCCTGCCCTGAAACCGTGACGTTTTTTAGTTCAAACGTCTCAATATTTTTGGCAAAAATACCAGTATTTGTCTGCTTATCCACTCCGTCCATCATCGCAGGAACGCCTGCCGTCGGATTTTCCGCAAAAGAAAATTCCGCATTTTCAAAAGTCACATGATGAATCTTCTGCTCTGGCAGTCCGTACATATAGGACGCAGACGCATGGCAGTTTGTCGCCTTGAGGTTTTTAAACAGGAAATCCCCCAAATACGGCGTTCGCTCATCCACCGGGTACAGTTCCTTTGACTGCACATAGTCGGAATGCCCATCCGCATCGCAGAAATAAAACGAATTCATGACAACCGGGGTCATCACATGATCCATGATGATATTTTCAAACCTGATGCCAGTCACAATGGCATCCTTGCCGCGTCCGCGCCTGGTCTTAATGCGGAGTCCGCGGTCCGTGTGGAGAAACAGGCAGTTCTCAACATTCAGGTTTTTCACGCCGCCCGCCATCTCGCTTCCGATTGTGATGGAGCCATGCCCGTCCCGCATACAGCACTGCCGGATTGTGAGGTTTTCAGACGGTGTCTTATATTTTGATCCCATATAAATCTTGCCTGATTTAATGGCAATGCAGTCATCCCCTACGGAGAAATAAACCCCGATAATATCCACATTTTTGCAGGATTCAGGGTCAAGCCCATCCGTATTGGGTGAATCCTTGGGTCCAAGTACGGAAATACCGATAAACTTCAGGTTTTCCGAGAAATACGGATGGATATTCCATGAGGGACTGTTCTTAACCGTAATGCCATGCAGGACGACATTCTTGCAATGGTTCAGGAAAATCATGCGCGGACGCCATGCAATGCGTTTTACCTTGGGATTGTCCCACCAGTTTTCCCTGCTCGCACAGCCGTCTATCGTCCCCTGCCCGGTAATTACGATGTTCTCGACGTTAATTCCTGTGATGATTCCTGCGAACATGTCAAGCGGGTCACCCTCCCATGTGCCAAGCAAGTATTCCTTTTCCTTGTCAACGCACGCAATTTTTCCGGGAAGAATCGGGAACCTTGTCCTGTCCGTAAACGCGGAAAGCGTCGCGTCCTTTCCGATTTCAAGCACCAGGTCGCTCTTTAAAAACAAGGGATAAATTTTGTACACGCCAGCCGGAATATAGACCCTGCCCCCTTTTGGACACGCATTGATGGCACACTGTATAAAGTGTGTGTCATCTGTCTCACCATCTCCTTTTGCGCCAAAATCTTTTACGCTTAAAGTAACATACTCCTCTTCCGTAGTGACTTTGAAACACTCAGATTCATCCGATCCGCACTTTATTTTCACATCATATGTCGTTGCAGGTTCCAGTCCGAACACCGTCGCAACATTCCTGTCACTTCTCTCCGCAAGGCTCCCATTCACATAAATTTCATGCTCCTGTTCCGAAGAAAAATAACCGTTTTCCTTGATTTCAACCACAAAGCTTGTGGCAGTTTTATAAATGACCTCAAATTTCATTACGCCCTCCATTCTGACAGCGGCATGACTCCAACCGGGCGGAAAAGATTTTTACCGCCGTATGCCACATCAGGATATTGATTATAAATTAATAGTACCATATAACTAAAATAACATAAATAACCAAAAATATCTATAGGAAAGTGTAAGCTCTTACATTATTTTCTGGATTTTCACTTGTAAACGTTACATTTTTTCATAATCATACACTGCCCTGAGCAGTTCCGCGACGCTCCATGCCTGTGCAAAGCATCCCCTTGATACCGTAGGCACATCACCGTCATAAATTTCTGCTATCTGTGCCACGCAACCTTCCCTGAGCCATGTGCCAAGGGCTTCAAAGCCTGACTTTAATTCAGTTTGAAGGCGTTCCTTCTCTGCCGCGTCATTACACCTTTGGGCATACCGGATACATGCCCTGTAATAGCCGCCCAGCGGAAATGCCCAGACCGTTCCCTGATGATAAGCCCTGTCGCGCTCCTCCATCGCTCCGATATAAATGCAGTGGAACTCAGGGTCGGCTTTTGCAAGCGTGCGCAGTCCGACTGTCGTATACAGCTCGTTCTTGACTTTTCTGATAACAAGCGCTTCCTTGTCAGCAGGCAGCATGGTAAACGGCATTGTCAGCGCCCAAATCTGATTGCACCGTATCTGGTTCTCATCCTTTCCGCCTGATATGACATCCTTCAGGCACTGTGCGCTCTCATTCCAGAATTTTTTCTGAAACGAATCCTTTACTTTATCCGCCAGCTCCTGGTATGCCTTGTCCTGTGTCAGCTTATACATCACCATCAGCGCGCTGTACCAGTATGCATTAATTTCGACCGGCTTGCCATGTCTCGGGGTCGGCAGGAAATCACCCACGCGCACATCCATCCATGTAAGCTGTTCCAGGCCGCCTCCTGCCATAATTAAACCGTCACTGTCCATCTTGATATGGTAATCCGTACCGTTCTGATATGCGTCCATAATCTGTTTCAGCACCGGAAGGATTTCATCCTTAAATGCATCGTCCCCTGCATATTCCATGTATTCATATACCGAATTGACAAAAAGCAGCGGGGCATCCGCAGAATTGTACATGGGATTTTCGCCCCCCTCCGGAAACAGGTTCGGCAGAAGTCCGTTTTTCACATACCTTGCAAATGTCCTGAGAATGCTTTTGCATTCCGCAAACCGCCCTGTCACCATCGTAGCTCCAGCAAGCGCTATCATGGTATCACGTCCCCAGTCCTCAAAAAACGGATATCCCGCAATAATACTCTTACCGTTTGTCGAATCACGTTTTACCACATAGGCATCCGCGCTCAGCAACAGCTGTTTCCCGAGTGCTGATGACAGCCCCGCCTGATTCACCAGCTGTTCCCTGCGTCCCCTACGCGCCTGCACCAGTCTGTCAAATATTTTTGCCGCATCTGATTCCGCACTGGATTCCGTGCCAAAAATGACATATATGTCACTTTTATCCGGTATTTGTGCCTTGATTCTATGATTGATAAAGACATTTCCGTATTCTTCGCGTCCGTCACGCTCATCCTGCGAAAAGTACATCTCGCCAAACAATGCAGGCTCATGCATAGACAGCTCTGCATTTGTCGTAACACGGAGCAGCTCCATCTCATCAAACCGTGGCAGATTTTGGGAAGCATCAAAGATTTCCTTCTTGGATGTGAGACGCAGCAGGGGGGTCAGCTCCAACGTAACCTTTTTCCCTGCGGGATTATTTATTTCATATTTCAACGCTGTCACATTTTCATCATGTGCTGTGACAATTCTCTTAACAATTGTCACGCCGTCAGCCTGAAATGTCCATACAGGCGCAGTGTCATCAAAATCATCATAGACAAATTTCTCAAGATACTGATATCCCGTATAATCATTTCCGTCCTTCATGCGCTGGGAAGTCAGTATGTGTTCCGCATCATCAATGATTAGCTTTTCAAAGATGTTCGTGACAAGATGCATTCTGACATTCGGCGCTCTTTTTGCCGACATGAAAAGTGCATGATCCCCTCTCGCCGCTGCCCCTATAATGGACAGGCTGCTGTAACCGCCCAGTCCGTTTGTGAGCAGAAAACAGTTTTTTTCACCCTCCTGCAATGAATCCCAGTCTTTTTTATCAAATTCAAACCGCATAACATTCCTCCTTGTTTTTTTATAGTAAACGCAAATTATATTTGCTTTTACTTGCGCTGACCGCATGCCGCAAAGCGGCTAAATTCCTTATGCGGTCGTGTGCATCAATTATAATAAACGGCAAATATTTTTGTCGTTTATTATAATTATTTTACCATACACCAGTTTACAACTTTTTATAAAAATACAAATACAAACCCATCTTTTTATT
>CARTDA010000009.1:0-109744 GCA_949066965.1 uncultured Lachnospiraceae bacterium | reverse complement strand
ATTAAAAGTAAGATATTGCTCATGGGTATTTTTTCAATATTTGTGGCAGTCGTGATTGGCATGATAGGGATGCAGTCCATCAATAAAAGTGGGACAAACAGCGAAATCGAGTCAATTGCCAATGAGATTGATGTGCTGCAGGCAAAAAACCTTGCACTTGAGGCACAGTACCAATATTATATAGAGCAGAGCTATCTGGATGGGATTTTGGCAAATCTCGGGCAGATGAGTGCGAACGTGAAATCGCTGCAGGCAATGACCAGCGAGAAGTATATCGGTGATGTAAGCCGGATGCTTGACAGCCTGGCAAGGATTGAAACGAATTACAGCGAGATCAGTAAACTTGGCGGGACAAGGAGTTTCAATAAGGATGCCGGACTGTATCAGCAGTATGTTGAGGCTGGCAGTGCCTTGGGCGAAAGCTTTGAGACACTGGTAGACAAGGAGGACTGGCTTGAAATCAAGTGGATTGATGCCCGCATGTGGACAAGCGGCGAACATGTGACGGTGGATGGCAAGGAGTATGTGAAGGTGGTTTACAATGGTCCCGTGCCGGAAAACGTCAAACGGAATATGCTGGCATTTCGGGTTGGCGGGACGCTTACGTATGACAAGAATTGCTATATAACGGACGTCAGGCTGACTGACGGCGCCAATTATGCAGAAATTGATATCAGTGCGGCTGACAAGGTAACAGGAACCGGACTTGCCTATGTGGATAGTGAGATTACAACGTTTGACGCGAAACCGGCAATCCGTGTCGGCTGTAATTTTAATGCGGCCAACGAGGGATGGGAAGAGTTTGCTGCACAGATTTCCGTAAAGGAATATGCGGCTGAGAATTATACGAATATCGAATATGTCATGTATTTTGAACCAAACGGCATGGAATACGAATACAAATATGGCGGGTCGTATTCCGGGGTGTACGGCTATGCGGGAAGCGTTGAACAGCTTGACAGGTATATGGAAGAATACAGCAAGCTGGTGGTGGAAGGCAAAGATGTAACCGAAGTCTATGGGCAGATGGAGGCACTGATGGATGAGATGGAGGAGAATATCCCGCTTTATACAACCAGTGAGGAGCTTTCCCGGAATTCCCTGGCAAAACTAGGCGCTCAGAGAGAAGTTATCTGGCAGATGAAGGAAGTAGATGACAGGATACTTGCGCTGAAGACGGAAAATGTGCAGTTGAACAGCGAGCTTACTGCGTTATGTGAGACGATAAAGAAAATCGCATCCGAGGATATGGAGGCAATAAAAGGAAATGTAATGCGGGTCAGTGTAATTGTGATTGTGCTTGCCACTGTTGTACTGGTTGGGATGACCGTGCTGATTGGAACAAGTATTGACAGAAATGTTGTGCTGTTCAAAAAGACACTGGATAAAATCACACAGGGCAGAATCGCAGTCAGGGTAAGGGCTGACGGAAGGGATGAGTTTGCACAGTTTGGGAGAAGCCTGAATGCATTTCTTGATAAGCTTGTTGGCAGCATAGGGAAGCTTCAGGAGATTTCGACAGAGCTTGCGCATTCGGGCGGCATCCTTGAGGATAAGGCAAACAAGACAAAAACAGCAGCCGGGGTGATTAGCACTGCACTGGAGGAAATTGCACATGGAGCTTCCGCACAGGCAGAGGACATTTCAAGTTCGTCCATGCAGGTCTCCAACATGCAGGATAACATGGTTTTGATTACGGATGGCGTAAATGTATTGTCAGCGACTTCGAGGGACATGAGCGAGAACGGCAGGGAAGCGACAAGAATCGTCCGGGAGCTGAGCAGCACAAGTGATATGACAACGGAGGCGTTTCAAAAAATATCGGAGCAGATATACAAGACAAATGCTTCAGTCGTGAAGATTCAGGAAGTGGTGAACCTGATTGCGGAGATTGCAAGCCAGACAAACCTCCTGTCGCTCAATGCCAGCATAGAGGCAGCAAGAGCCGGCGAGGCAGGAAAAGGCTTTGCCGTGGTGGCAAGCGAGATACAGAAGCTGGCGGAACAGACAAATTCATCGGCAAAGATAATTGACGAGATCATTCTGTCACTCTCGGAAGAGTCCCGGCAGACCGTGCAGTCGATTAATGAGGTGACGGATATTATTGGAAGTCAGAAGGAGAAACTGGATGAGACAAAAACGAAGTTCAATACTGTGGAGACAGGAATATGTTCCACGTCAAATGGCATGCAGGATGTGCTGCTGCAGGTCGATGTGTGCGCAAAGGCGGGAAAAAAGGTCGTTGATCTTATGACGAACCTGTCAGCAATCGCGGAAGAAAACGCAGCTTCGACACAACAGACGAATGCCTCAATGAATGAACTCAACGATGCGACAGCATCGCTTGCAAGGACGGCAATGGAGTTAAAGAAACTGTCAATTGTAGTGAATGACAATTTAAATTATTTCAGTATGGAGCCTGAGAACAATTGATAAGAAGAAATAGCGGGGCACAATGGAAGCGGATAAGAGCTGCAGAGGGTATATAAAATGGGAAAGAAGATAGCAGTTATTTCTACTGCATGGAATGGCGAGCATATTGGCGGGATATTAAACGGCATGCAACAAAAGATAGAAGAGACGAATAATGATATGTATATTTTTAATACATATGGAGGCTTTGAGGAGGAAAAGGAATTTAATGACTGTGAATATAACATATTTAACCTCGCCCTCCAGTCCGATTTTGATGGGATACTCATTTTATCCAACAATATCGCATCATACAGCAGACTCGAAATACTGATGGGACAGATTAAGGACAGGAAGATTCCCTGCATCAGTATCGAGCAGGATGTGCCAGATTTTCATTTTATTGGCACGGACAATTATACTGCCATGTCTGAGGTGGTGGAACATCTTATTACAGTGCACGGATGCCGTGTTTTGAATTTTGTCGGCGGATTTCATGACCACATAGAAAATGTGGAACGGAGAAAAGCTTTCAGGGATGTTCTGGTTAGGCATGGAATTCCTGTGGAGCTGGACAGGGTGCGGGATTACGCTTTTTCGCGGGAAAGCGGTGAGCAGGCGTTCTGTGACTTTTATGAGATGGGAATTGCACTTCCGGATGCAGTGGTCTGTGCAAATGATGACATGGCAATAGGATATATCAAGATGGCGGAGCAGTTTGGGTATAAAGTCCCTGATGATGTGCTTGTGACAGGATTTGACAATCTGTCACAGGCATATTGCAATATCCCATCAATCGCAAGTGTGGGAAGAAGCAGGGAAAGTCTGGGCAGACAGGCTGTGGAACAGCTGATTGGCATGATGGAAGGCAGGAAATACCCGCATGCAGTCTATGTGAAATCCGGATTCAGTCCCAGCCTAAGCTGTGGATGTGGTAAGGGTATTGAGGACTTCAAAAAAGCACAGAAGGAAAAAACGGACATGGAGTATAACAATATGGGAATCCGTTGGAGCATCAATATCATGCAGAAACGTCTTCTTGTATGTCAGGACGAGAAGGCGTTTTGCGTAGCTCTGGAAAAAGAACGGAAACGATTCTCGTTTTCCCGGCTGTGCCTTATGATCAATCAGGAGACGTATGACCTAAATCCTCTGCCGGCAAATACGACAGAGAAAACAGCCGGGAAGGGATA
This sequence comes from uncultured Lachnospiraceae bacterium, assembly GCA_949066965.1. GTDB lineage: Bacteria > Bacillota > Clostridia > Lachnospirales > Lachnospiraceae > COE1. The sequence continues at coordinate 106,139 of CARTDA010000009.1, read as the reverse complement.
TCCACCACAGATGCGTCTGATGTTTCAGGAGAATATGGATGCGGGTACTGCATCGGCAATGATACAGACATCGAAACTAGTGCCTGCAAATTATCTTGAGGATGGTAAGGATTCCCATGTTTTTGTATTTCTTCCCTTGCACCTTCAGGGCAGGAATTTTGGATATTGTATACTACAGGACTGCTTAAAATATATTTATGATGGGAATCTGTTTTACTGGGTTAGTGAGCTGAATGCAGCGATTGAACATATCAAACAAAATTCCTGCATTAGAAAGCTGAACAGGAAGCTGGAGCATATGTATATGCATGATTCGCTTACGGATTTGTATAATCGTTTTGCCATCAGGGATCTGGGGGAGCCTTTACTGAAAAATAATATGGCGGAAAACAGGCAGACGATATTTTTGTTTGGGGATTTGGATGGCTTAAAGTCAGTTAACGATATTTACGGACACGAGGTTGGGGATCAGGCGATTCAGGCAGCGGCGGGGATTTTAAGGCAGTCCTGTCCGGACAGTAATTATCTGTGCATACGCTATGGCGGGGACGAATTTTTAATGATGGGGACTTACCGGGAGGACAGGGATGCAGAATGGATAAAAACAAAAATCGAGGATGGAGTATGTGCCTATAATGCGAAAAAGGAGCTTCCGGTTTCACTGGGTATGAGCATTGGCACAATTATAACTTCTCCTGAGGATGAGGTATCTGACATTAACTACTACATCAGCTGCGCTGATACACTGATGTATCAGATTAAAAAGAAGAGAAAGTAATGGACAAGGAGGAACAGGAGATGGGCAAGGGAGTAGCTGCGCCGGCGGATCCGGTGGCAAAAAGACCTTTTTTTTATCTGGTACGGGAAAAGGAAATTTTTGCAAGTCCGCAGCCGGATGGCAGGGGAATACAGTTTCTGTACCAGGATAATGGCAGGATTACGGACAGCGCCAGAATAACAGGCAATATCAGTGACCAGAGTATGCTGAAGCTGCTGGAGACGACAGAAGGATTCAGAAAACTGGTACATAGTATTGGTGTGACCGTGTCGGCGCAGGACAGCAGCCGGAAAGCGGATTTTGTGTTTCAGATGTATGGGAAAACAGACATCTATCATTCAGGAACATCTATCTGCCATACGGTGTACTGTGACGGGATGGAGCATGTATATGCGTTAGAGGAGGAAGAATGGTCCGGGGACGATAATGTGCCAGGGCAGATTCGCTTCGTGTTTGATGAGCCGGAAACGGTAGCGGCCGTGAATGTGAAACTGTATTTAAATGATGGGTTTGCGGCGCCGGAGGTGATAGAGGATTTTGACATTGACTATACTGCAAAGGCATATCAGGATATGATAGCGCGCTCTGTCATGTCAATGGGAAATATGACAAAAATAAAAAAAGTCATAGATAAGGCAAAAAATGGCGGACAAGTGACCCTTGCCTACATAGGCGGTTCCATAACACAGGGAGCAGGAGCCGTACCAATCCATACGAACTGTTATGCATATCGGTCATACAGGGCGTTTGCGGACCGATATGGAACCGGCGGCAATGTCCGGTTTGTAAAAGCGGGAGTTGGCGGAACCGCTTCAGAACTTGGAGTGGTCCGGTTTGAGAGGGACATTCTTGACTATGGGGAATGTAATCCGGATCTGGTTGTAGTGGAATATGCCGTCAATGATGAAGGCGACGAGACCAAAGGGGTGTGTTATGAGAGCCTTGTGCGCAAAATATTGAAACTGCCGAATCATCCGGCGGTGATTTTGCTTTTTCTGGTGTTCTCTTATGACTGGAACCTGCAGGAGCGGCTGAGCCCTGTGGGGTACCATTATCATCTGCCGATGATAAGCATAAAGGATGCCGTGACGGAGCAGTTTTCATGGAGCAGGGAAAAAGGAAGGGTACTGTCGAAAAACCAGTTTTTTTACGATATTTATCATCCAAGCAATGTAGGGCACAGGATCATTGCAGACTGTTTGTTGAATCTGTTTCATGAGATCGATCAAAGGAATGCGGACGATATAGGGATTGAGGCTGAACTTCCTGACACATATGCAATCGGATCGGATTTCGAGGATGTGCATCTGCTTGACCGCAAAGACAATACGGCGGGGGCGGTGATTGACTGCGGCGATTTTTGCAATATAGATGATCGGTTACAGTCTGTGGAGCGCAATAAGGATACCGTACAGACACCGCAGTTTCCGCACAACTGGTTCCACAAGGACGGCAGCAGGCCGTTTGTGATGAAAATAGAATGCAGGGCGCTGTTGATTTTGTTCAAGGATTCGGCAGACTGTGATGTGGGGAAAGCAAATGTATATATAGACGACAGGATGGCTTTTGTGCTTGACCCGCGCGAAGTGGGATGGATTCACTGCAATGCAAGGATTATTTTCAATGATAAGGAAAGCCGGATGCATACGGTTATGATTGCCATGGAGCCGGGGTGCGAGGGCAGACAGTTTACGATTCTTGGTTTTGGATATGTCTCCTGAGGACGGTGCTTTGGAGATAATGGTTCATCGGAGGATAAGATATTGAGACGAAAGATAAAGGTTACCTACAAAATTACCAGAGCGGTGCTGGTAGCACAGATTATTATTTTTGCTGTTTTGTATATGTTTGTGGAAAGTACAAATACAAAAAGTATCAGGGAAAGCACGATAAACAGTATGAAGACAATTGTTGACGAGCGTTCACAGATAATAGAGAATTATGTACATGAGACAGAAAGTTATCTGACTGCATACAGCAGGGCAGGTGAGATCAAGAAGCTCCTTTTGGATCCGACAGATGAGAAAGCCGCCGCTGAAGCCCAGAAGTATACGGAAATATATAGCGGGGATATTGAAAATCTGGAGGGGATATATGTCAGTGAATGGAATACGCATGTGCTTGCGCATACGAATGCTGCTGTTGTCGGAATCACTACGCGAGAAGGAGAGTCGCTCAAAGCATTACAGGATTTTATGCTTGCGGCAGAGGGCGTATATAATGTGGGATTTATCTTTTCGCCGGTGAGCGGGCAGCAGATTATTTCCATGTATCGAGCCTGCATGGATGAAAAGGGGGAACCCATTGGGTTGGTAGGTGCCGGAATCTATATTTCTGGTCTGAAAGAGATGCTGGACGGACTGCCAAACGCTGGACTGGACCATGCCAAATATTATCTGATTAACACACAGACAGGCGAGTACATCTTTCATGATAGCGAAGAAATGTGTGGGAGTGTCGCAGAGGAAAAATACGTGGTCGATATGCTTGCAAGATTAAGGCAAAGCAGTGGGAAGGCAGTTACCGATTACATGGAATATGATGAGGATGGAGTGCACAATATTGCAGCTTATCACTATATTCCGGATAGAAACTGGATGTTTTTGCTGTCTGATACGACAGATGAAATTTTTGCTACAGTAAACACAGCTAGGATACAGCTGCTGGTGCTTTGTGGTATTGCATTGCTGTTTCTGATTAGCGTGTCATATCTTATTATTTCAAGGTATATGAAGCCGCTATCCCCGATTACAAAAGCGCTGCGGCAGGTCGCGGACTATGATATTACGGATGATGGGAGCATGGGAAAATATGTGAATCGAAATGACGAGCTAGGGGAAATAGCATGTGCTTCCCGTGACGTAATCGAATCATTGAATGGTATTGTGGGTACGATGAAAGGATGCTGCACAAAGCTGGACAACAAGGCAGCGGCGCTTAAGGGATCCTCGGCAAATCTGGTGGACTGCGTTGCTGATAATATTGCGACGACACAGCAGCTTTCGGCAAGTCTGGATCATGTCAGTGATGCAGTTAAAAAAATAAATGATGAAATTAACAGTATAAACCAGTCAATTGGGGAAGTTATGACAAATATCAAAAGCAGTTCGGAGTCCAGTGATGTTATGTTTGCCGGTGCGAATCAGATGAAAGAAAGTGCGAACTGCTCTTTTCATAATACAAAAGAGAGACTGGATGCAACAAAGGTTTCTGTTCAGGGGGCGTTGGACCGCTTAAACAGCCTGTCACAGATTAATGGAATGGCATCAGAGATTTTGGAGATTGCCAATCAGACAAATCTTTTGTCAATCAATGCTTCGATAGAAGCGGCAAGATCCGGAGAAACGGGACGGGGATTTGCGGTAGTTGCCGGGGAAATTGGTAAGCTTGCGGATACTTCCAAGAAAACTGCGGCACGAATCAGGGAATTGTGCGCATCTTCCAATGACAGTATTGAGGAAGTTAACGGATGTGTTGATAATATAATGAAATATATGGAATCAGAGGTTCTGGAGAGTTTTGGCGACCTTGCCGGAAAGTCCAGTGAGTACAGCTCCTCGGCAGAGAAGATTAAGCAGGGCGTTGAAGAGCTGGATGTACTGATTGGGAACCTGAAGATATCCGTTGGTCAAATTTTTGATAATGCTATGGATGTGAAAAATGTATCGTTTCAGAACAGCGGTGCGATTAGTGAAATTGTGAAAAAAAGCGAATATACAGCGGATATTGCTGCTGAGATTAAAGGTCAGTCCGATGAAAATACGCAGATGGCAGGCAGTTTGGAGGAGATAGTCAATAAATTTAAGTATTGACAGGCATCCTTGTTTTTCCGTCTGATTTGATGCATAATAAAGCATGCAGGGAGGTGGGACTATAATATTCAAATTTTATCAGTTTATGAACAATATCAGACTGAGCAGAAAGCTGACCATCCTGTATGTGATGTGCGTCTTGCTTCCGCTGGTTGTCACGGACAGTGCTGTGCTGTATATTGTGCTGAATAACCAGCATGCAAAGCAGCGCCATGCCATGGAAAATGAGGCAAGCGCCATACAGTACAGCCTGACAAACAACATCGATTATGCGGCTGCGACGGCAAAGCAGATTTACATGAATGAATATATTGAACGGTATCTGAACCGTGACTATGCAGATGCGCTTGCATATGTCGAGGCGTATCAGGACTTTGTGAAAACGACGCTGTTTAAGGGCGGGGCAGGAATGGATAACACAATCATCACCATGTACGCGGATAATCCCACCATTGTAAACGGGGGCGAGTTCTCGCAGCTGTCGGCGATAGAAAATACCAGGTGGTATCAGACGTTTGAGGATTCCGGGCAGGACACAATGCTGTATTTTTACTATGATGATGAAAAGAGTCCGGCAGTGGAGGCCAAACGTAAGGTATTGTTTTTGAAAAGATTGGATTTTTTCAGCGGGAGCAGGTGCGAAAAATTTTTGAAAATTGAGCTTGATTACGGCAATATGGTGCGTGGACTGGTGAAGGTGGGATATGAATTTCCCGTATATATCTGTCAGGGTGACAGGATCCTGCTGGCAAATGACGGGCATAGCAGTATCAATCAGAATTTTACCCGGTTTACGCTGAAAGACAAGGTCGGCATGGGCAAGGAGATAATGCTGTATGGCAGTGCGCTGCAGATATATATTCTGGATCCGGAGACGGATGTGCTTGGTGACCTTTGGGATAATATGCCGCTGATTGCGCTGCTGATACTCACGAACGCGATTCTTCCATGGAAGCTGATGAAAGAGCTGAACCGTTCGCTTACAATGCGGATAGAACAGCTCAGCCAGGTGTTTGATAACGTGGGAGACGAGGAGTTAAGCCGGATTGAGGAGATTAGCGGCAATGATGAGATTGGCAGGCTGATGGAAAATTACAACAGGATGGCAGTGCGGACGAACGACCTGATACAGACCGTATACAAGGATCGCATTCGGGAACAGGAGATGGATATTGCAAGGCAGAATGCGGAGCTGCTCGCGCTTCACAGCCAGATAAATCCGCACTTTTTGTTTAATGCGCTTGAAACGATACGGATGCACTGTGTCCTTCACAATGAGTCCGAGATTGCAGAAATGGTAGAGAAGCTCGCTGTCATGGAGCGGCAGAATGTAGACTGGGCAACCGATACCGTGGAAATCGGTAAGGAGATGGAGTTTGTCAAGGCATACCTTGGATTGCAGAAATACCGGTTTGGCGACAGACTGTCGTATGAACTTGATGTGGAGGAGGAATGCCTGGCGGTTAATATCCCAAAACTGACTGTGGTCACATTTGTCGAGAATGCCTGCATTCATGGAATTGAAAGTAAGACGACACAGGGGTGGATTTTTGTGCGCATCTATATGGAAAAAGAAGAATTATGCATAGAAGTGGAAGATACCGGCAGCGGAATGGAAGAGGAAGAGCGGCAGAAGCTTCTTGACAGGATGCAGACTGCGAGCATTGACCGCCTGCGGGAAAGAGGCCGGGTAGGGATGATAAATGCATGCCTGCGTATAAAGATGGTAACAGAGAATCGGGCAAGGTTTGCACTCGAGAGCGAAAAAGGCGTTGGAACGATGGTACAGATACGGATACCGCATGAAGCATCATAGAAATTTGGAGGTGTGGAGAAATATGTTGAAGGTATTGCTGGTTGATGACGAACCGTTTATCGTACAGGGACTTTCCCTGCTTCTTGACTGGGAAAAAGAGGGGTGCGAAATTGCTGCAACGGCACAAAATGGGAAGGAAGCGTTGGCATATCTGCGGTCAAATAAGGTCGATTTGATTATAGCGGACATCAAGATGCCGGAAATGACAGGACTGGAGCTTTTGGAAACCATACGCAGGGAGCAGGTTTCGGACGCGTATTTTGTCATATTAAGCGGCTACAGTGATTTTTCCTATGCGCAGCAGGCGATACGCTATTCCTGCATGGACTATGTGCTGAAACCCGTTGAGAAAGATGTGCTGACGGAAATTATCCGAAAAGCTGCCAACATGTCAGCGACAGAAATCCAGCGGCAGGAGGACAAGAGGAAGCTTGAACGCGCATATCTGGCGAGGAACGTGATATCCCTGCTGCTTGGCAAGTATGATGGGATGAATCTGGAATATGTCGTGAACCACATGCATCTTTCCGATGGGGTCAGGTATATTGACATACAGCTGATGGATGCCATGAATCCGGAAGATGTGGAGGATATGGAGACACGTTCCCGGCAGCGGAAGCTATATCAGGGGTGCAGTGAATTCCTGAAAGAAGATGAGGCACACTGCATTCTTGATGTCTCTTCGGAAGGAAATATATATGATGTGGGTTTTATCTACTGTGATTACATGGCGGCAAAAAATGACTGCACGGAAAAGGAGTATCTGGAAAAGCTTTTAAGCTACCTGAATGTGACACTGAACCAGAAGCTGGTAATGCTGGTGGGAAAGAAGGTGCCGGATATCGCTGCTGTCTCAAAATCTTACGGTACGGCTTGTATGCTGAACTCCCTTCAGGCATTCCATGACCAGAAAAGTATCTATTTTTACGAGGAGGAGATTCAGGTGAACAGCGGCGGCATCCTTCTGTGCAAGACTGAGCTTGACAACCTGATTTCCGCCATAGAGCAGAATGACAGGATGCGGATTCACGAGGCGGTGGACAGGCTGTACGAAGAACTGCGCAGGATGGGGGCGATGGGGGAGACCGTCAACCTCAATATCAATTATCTTTTGTTCCAGCTGATTCATGTCGCAACGGAGCAGGATGACTGCGTCAATCAGGAAGAAATCCTGCACCTGATCAGTGAGAGCGCCTTCGAGGACGGCGTGAAAAGGGGGAGCAGGATCCATCTGGCAAGGTTTGCATGCGAGTATGCGGAATATCTCGCGCAGTTAAGGAAGAATGTGTCAAGGGGCGTGCTGTCCCTGATTGAGCAGGAGGTCAGGGAGCGCTATGCGGAAAATCTGACACTGCGGGATTTAGGACAGAAATACTACATCAACAATGCCTATCTGGGACAGATATTCCGGAAAAAATATAATCAGTCCTTTAAGGACTACCTGAACAATTACCGCATTGAGCAGGCGGCACAGATGCTTGTGCGGACAGATGACAAGATTTATAAGATTGCGGAGGATGTGGGATATAAAAACACAGATTATTTTATCAACAAATTCATTGCGGCAAAAGGCTGTACACCCTCCAAATTTAGGAAACAATCCATAAATAAGAATTAGAGAACAGGAAAAAATTGTGCAATATGAAAAAGTATGGGTTTATAATCTATACTTTTTTATGTTTTTATATATCCTTTGTTGGGTTTTTTTAGGCAGTTTTTAAAGTAGAATTATATTATCGGAACAAGAATAAAGAAGTCAGACAATTGACAGGAATGGAGGATTTTTATGAAAACGAAAAAAATACTATCTGTTTTGCTGGCAGCAGCGATGATGTCGGCAATGTTTACAGGCTGTGGCGGCGGTGATTCCGCGCAGACAGGCACAAATGCAGATGCAGATGCAGATGCAAATGCCAATTCGGGCACACAGACAGGGGACAGCGGAAATAAGGAAGCATCCGGATCGGGTGAAATAAAGGAGTTCACGGCGTTCTTTGCAGTTCCCGGTTCAGAGATTAATGATGACAATGAGATTCAGCAGATGATTGCGGAAAAAATCGGTGCAAAGGTAAAAGAGACATGGCTTACAGGCCAGTCGGCACAGGAGGCAGTCGGCACGCTGATTGCAGGCGGCGAATATCCTGATTTTATTGACGGCGGTGACGGTATGGCACAGCTTTATGATGCAGGCGCGCTGGTGGCGCTGGATGACTACATTGACAAGTATCCGAACATCAAGGAATTCCTGACAGAGGAGGAGTGGGACAGACTCAGGCAGGATGACGGACATATCTACTGGATACAGCAGTTTGGCAACATCTATGGGGAAGAGAAGGCGACAACGCACAATGACGAGGCATTCTGGATTCAGACAAGGGTGCTTGAGTGGGCAGGATATCCCGAGGTACATACCATGGATCAGTATTTTGACCTGATTGAAAGCTACAATGAGGCAAATCCTGCCATGGAAGACGGCACGACAAATATTCCGTATACAATCCTGTGCGATGACTGGCGTTACTTCTGCCTTGAAAATGCGCCGCAGTTCCTCGACGGATATCCCAATGACGGAAGCTGTATCGTTGATCCGGAAACACTCACAATCATTGACTACAATACGACACCAACAGCAAAGAGATATTTCCAGAAGCTGAATGAGGAGTTCCAGAAAGGCATTGTGGATCCCGAATCGTTCACACAGACATATGACGAGTATATCGCAAAGCTTTCTACAGGACGTGTGCTGGGCATGATTGACCAGTGGTGGGATTTCGCGTACACGGTAAATGATTCCTTGAAACAGCAGGGTCTTGATGTCAAGGGCTGCAACTATGTGCCGCTTCCGATTACGATTGATGAGGGCATCAAGAACCAGTGGCACAATTCCGGCGGAACGCTGAATGTCGCAAGCGGAATTGCCATCACGACAAGCTGCAAGGATGTCGAGGGTGCAATGCAGTTTATTAACGATCTGCTGGATCAGGAAGTGCATGACCTTCGTTTCTGGGGCGTGAAGGATGTGGACTATAATGTGGAAGAAAGCGGCGAGTTTTCACGGACAGAAGACATGAGAATGCAGTCCTCGGATACTGCATACAAGGCTTCCCATGCATGTACATATTCATATTTCCCGCAGTATACGGGCACAAGCAGGGACGGGGTCAATGCCATGAAGCCTGAGAACCAGCCGGCGGAGTTTTATGACAGCTTAAGCAAGAATGTACAGGAGTGCTTTGCGGCATATGGCGCAGAAACTTATGTAGACATGCTTGGAACAAGCGAAGCTCCGGGACCATGGTATCCGATGTACTCTTACTCCAACAACATGACAACCGCTACAGAAGGCGGCATGGCATGGACAAAGATGGGTGAAATAAAGCATGAATATCTTCCGAAGGTAGTTATGGCAAGCGACTTTGAGGGCGCATGGGAAGAATACATGGAAGTATACAACGGCTGCAATCCACAGGCATTTGTTGACGAGATGCAGGCGGAACTCGACCGCAGAATGGCGGAGGCTGCAAAGTATAATTAAGTTCATATAAGCAATCAGACAGGGCGGACAGATCCAATCGGTCCGCCCTTTGTAAAGGAGTGAAAATATGGCTTCACAGGAAAAGAAGAAAAACATAACATGGAAAGAGATTAAAAAGCAGAAAGTATTAATCATATGGTCGCTTGTGCTTGTGCTCTACGGTGTGATCTTTTATTACCTCCCGCTGGCAGGCTGGGCAATGGCGTTTCAGGACTACAAGCCAAAGAACGGACTGTTTCATTCCGCCTTCGTAGGGATGGATAAGTTCAAGCAGCTGTTTTCGGATGCCAGCTTTATCCGTGTAATCAGGAATACACTCGGCATGGGCGTGATTAACCTGATAGTGACGTTTGTCATGGCAATTTTGTTTGCCATATTGTTAAACGAGGTGAAGTCAAACGGCGGCAAGAAAACAGTACAGACCATTTCGTACCTTCCACACTTTCTTTCGTGGATTATTGTTACGGGTATCCTGCACGATGCCTTGTCCAGCACCGGAATCATCAATGAACTCCTTTTGAAATTCCATATTCTGGACCAGCCGCTTAATTTCTTCGCGCATCCAAAATTTTTCTGGCCGATTGTTGCATTTGCAAATGTGTGGAAGGAGACAGGATGGAATGCCATTATCTATCTGTCCGCGATTACGGCAATTGACCCGTCGCTTTACGAGGCGGCAAATATGGACGGCGCAGGACGCTGGGCGCGTATCCGCTATGTGACGCTTCCGGGCATCAAACCCACAATTATGATCCTGCTGCTGATGAATGTAGGAAATGTATTGAATGCAGGATTTGAAATCCAGTATCTGCTTGGAAACGGACTTGTACAGAGCGTGTCGCAGACCATTGATATTTATGTGTTGAAATGGGGTATCAGCCAGAACGACTTTTCCATCGGTACTGCGGCAGGTATCTTTAAGAGTTTTGTAAGTATCGTGCTGATTGTGATAGCGAACCAGATTGCAAAGAAAAACGGTGAAGAACGGTTATTCTAGGAAGGAGAAGCAAATGGAAAAGAATAAAAGCGGTAAAATAAAAACCTCTGTCTGGGATAAAGTGTTTGTTGTATGCAATACGTTGTTTATGGTTGCCTTTGTCATTATTACATTGTATCCGGTGCTGAACACACTTGCAATATCACTCAACGATGGTACGGATGCGCTCAGGGGCGGCATATATCTATGGCCAAGGAAATGGACATTCAAAAATTATATCACTGTGCTCCAGAAGGATAACCTCATTACGGGGGCATATATCACTGTCGCGAGAACCATTATAGGAACACTGCTTGCGTTAGTGGCAAACGCAATCCTTGCATTTATCGTGAGCCGGAAGAATTTTATATTTAAGCGTTCACTCTCGCTGTTCTGGGTTGTTACGATGTATGTTAACGGCGGTATGATTCCTACCTTTTTGCTGTACAAGAACCTGCATCTGACCAACAGCTTCTGGGTATACGTTGTGCCGGGCATGGTCAGCGCATTTAATATGCTGGTCATCCGTACATATATGGCAGGGATTCCTGACAGCCTTGAAGAATCGGCGCAGCTTGACGGGGCGGGGTATACAACAATCTTTGTAAAAATCATTTCGCCGCTCTGTAAGCCGGTGTATGCAACCGTTGCGCTTTTTGTCGCGGTAGGGCAGTGGAACTCCTGGTTTGACGCCATGCTTTACAACAGGATGAGCTCCCATCTGACTACGCTGCAGTATGAGCTGATGAAGCTGTTGTCATCCGTTACCAATCAGGGTACTTCCGCGGAAGCGATGAAGAACGCGGCGGGAACAGTAACACCAACTTCAGTGCGTGCTGCGGCAACTGTCCTGACCATGCTTCCGATTATCTGCCTGTATCCGTTCTTACAGAGATATTTTGTAACAGGACTTACCATCGGAGGCGTGAAGGAATAAGGATATAATTATTGTCTGCCTTTGGAAAAACGGGTATAATGAAGAATACAGATATAATGAAAAGAGGGTGGCAGAATGAAGAAAAAAACTGTGACAGGCATTGTCCTGTCTGTGGCTGCCCTGTCTGTATTCCTGTCAGTGAAAACAGCAGGCAGCAGAGACACAAAAATCAAGGAATTCACTGCTTTTTTCGATGTTTCTGAGAATGAAATTGATGAATACAATGAAATCATGGAACTGATTGCGCAGAAGACGGGCGCACGCTGCCGGGAGCAATGGCTTGTCGGAAAGTCTTCGGAGGAGGCAATAGACGGTTATATTGCCAGCGGGGAGTATACGGATTTCATCTCCGGGGACGTAGCTCTGTATGAGGCAGGGGCGCTGATTCCCATTGACCTGTACTGGGATGATTATCCGAACATCAAAAATTTCATGCCGGCGGAAAGATGGGACAGGTTCAGGCAGCCGGACGGACATATTTACTGGATTCCGCAGTTTGATGTTGTCAGCGGTAAATCAAAAGAGCTCCTCCATGAGGGAGAGGCATTCTGGATACAGACACGTGTGCTTAAGTGGGCAGGATATCCCAGGATACGGACAGTGGACGAGTATTTTGACCTGCTTGAGGCATACGTGGCTGAAAATCCTGTAATGGAGGATCCGTTTCATGAAGGGCAGACGCTGGAAAATATTCCGTTTACTATATTGTGTGATGACTGGCGGTATTTCTGTCTGGAAAATCCGCCCCAGTTCCTTGACGGATATCCCAATGACGGGAGCTGTATCGTGGATGCGGGGACGCAGACGGTGAAGGATTACAATATCACACCGACAGCCAGACGATATTTTAAAAAACTGAATGAGGAATATCACAAGGGAATCGTAGACCGTGAATTTTATACGCAGAATTATCAGGAATATCTCCAGAAACTCTCCAGCGGGCGGGTACTTGGCATGGTGGACCAGTGGTGGCAGTTTGCGTACGTGGTAAACGGTTCCCTTGAAATAATGTCCGACCAGGGCTGCGGTTATGTTCCGCTTCCGATTACAATTGACCAGAGTGTCAGAAACCAGTGGCATGTAAAACGGGGCGCGGAACTAAGTGCGGCTGATGGCATTTCCATTACGGTGAGCTGCGAGGACATCGAGGGCGCCATGAAGTTCATCAATGACCTGCTGGATGAGGAAATCATCAAGCTAAGGTACTGGGGCATCGAAGGAACAGACTACGAAGTGTATGAAAACGGAGTATATTACAGAACAGATGAGCAGAGGAATGCAGTGAGGAATCCGGAGTACAGCAGGGCGCATTTTTGCGTCTATCCTTATTTTCCAAGGATAGAGGGAATGCTGAGTGATGGCCTGAATGCATTTGCACCGGAATATCAGCCCGGTGAATTTTTTGACGCGCTTGTGCCGGATGTCAAGGAGTGCCTGACGGCATACGGATGCAGAAATTATGTGGAGATGCTGGGGACAAATGAGGCGCCGGGACCATGGTACCCGATGTATTCGTATTCCGACATGCTGACGACTGACTCGGAGGCAGGCAGGGTCTGGGAACAGATGAACAGTGTCAAGAGGGAATTCCTGCCGAAGGTTGTGATGACGGATGATTTTGATGCGATGTGGGCGCAGTATATGGAGCGCTATACGGCGTGCCGGCCGGAGATTTTCTTTGCGGAAATGCAGCAAGAGCTTGAGCGCAGGCTTCAGCCATAAAAAGGAGGAAATTTTATGGAATTAAATGAGAACAAACAGAAACTAAGGGAGTACCGCGAGCGTGCAAAGGAGCTGGTAGCACAGATGACGCTTGAGGAGAAGGTAGAGCAGACGCTTCACAGGTCACCGGCAGTGGAACGCCTTGGCATAAAGAAGTATAACTGGTGGAACGAAGCGCTTCACGGTGTGGCAAGGGCAGGGACTGCGACAGTGTTTCCGCAGGCAGTCGGGATGGCTGCAACGTTTGACGAGGATTTGCTGGAGCGGGTTGCAGAAGCGGTTTCAACAGAAGCCCGCGCGAAATTTAACATGCAGCAAAAAGGAAAGGACATGGATATCTACAAGGGGCTTACGTTCTGGGCGCCAAATGTCAATATTTTCAGGGATCCGAGATGGGGCAGGGGGCATGAAACGTTCGGGGAAGATCCGTACCTGACGAGCAGACTGGGTGTACGTTATATACAGGGACTTCAGGGACACGATGAGAATTACCTGAAAGTTGCAGCCTGCGCGAAGCATTTCGCGGTGCATAGCGGTCCGGAAGCATTGCGTCATGAGTTTGACGCGGCTGCCAGCAGGCAGGACATGCGGGAAACCTATCTTCCGGCATTTAAGGCGTGTGTGCAGGAAGCGCATGTGGAGTCGGTCATGGGGGCATATAACAGGACGAACGGCGTACCCTGCTGTGGAAGCCATGAACTGCTGATTGACATTTTGCGGAAGGAATGGGGATTTGAGGGGCATGTGACTTCGGACTGCTGGGCGATCAAGGATTTTCATGAGGGACATAAAGTGACTTCAAATGCGCAGGAGTCTGTGGCGATGGCGATGGCAAACGGTTGCGACCTGAACTGCGGAAATTTGTTTACGTATCTGGTACAGGCGGTGAAAGAGGGGCTTGTGGAGGAGTCGCGCATTGATGAGGCGGTTATTAATCTGTTTACCTCGCGCATGAAGCTTGGCGTATTTGACAGGAAAGAGGAGAATCCGTTCGACAGGATTCCGTATTCCGTGGTGGATTCCGTGGAAATGAGGGCGCTGAACAGGGAAGTGGCGGAAAAATCAATTGTCTTGCTGAAAAATGAGAACAACCTTCTGCCGCTGGACAAGGGCAGGATTCACACGATTGGCGTGATTGGCCCCAACGCTGACAGCAGGGCGGCGCTGGTTGGAAATTATGAGGGGACTGCATCGCGGTATGTGACGGTGCTTGAAGGGATACAGGACTATGTCGGTGATGATGTGCGTGTGATGTACTCCATGGGATGCCATCTGTACAAGGACCGGATGACAGGGCTTGCGGAGGCGAATGACCGGTGTTCGGAAGTACGCGGAGTCTGTGAGGAAAGTGACGTGATTATCGCTGTGATGGGGATGGATGCCACACTCGAAGGCGAGGAAGGTGATACAGGAAATGAGTACGGAAGCGGAGATAAGCCGAATCTGAGGCTTCCGGGAATCCAGCATGACATCCTCAAAATTGCAAGTGAGTATGGAAAACCGGTGGTTCTTGTGGTGCTCTGCGGCAGTGCGACAGCGCTTACATGGGAACAGGAACATCTTGGCGCGATTATACAAGGCTGGTATCCGGGGGCACAGGGCGGCAAGGCAATTGCGGATATATTGTTTGGCGCGGCAAACCCACAGGGAAAGCTTCCGGTTACATTTTATAAGACGATGGAGGAGCTTCCTGATTTTGAGGATTATTCCATGAAAGGACGTACTTATCGTTACATGACGCAGGAGGCGCTGTATCCGTTCGGGTATGGGCTTTCCTACACCGATTTTGCATACAGTGATGTGACATTTGTGGGTACACCGGATGTAAAGAGCGGTGTGGAGATTACCTTTACGGTTAAAAACGCAGGAGACGTGGACGGAACCGAGACGGTTCAGGCTTACGTGAAGGCAAGGCGGGAGGGCACGCCGAATGCCCAGCTTAAGGGAATCAGGAAGGTGGATTTGAAGGCAGGCGAGGCAAAGACGCTGACGATGAAGCTTCCCGCGGAGGCATTTGTGCTGTTCAATGAGGATGGTGAGGCTGAGTATATCGCGGAAGGATATGAGGTTCATATCGGCGGTTCCCAGCCCGATGCAAGGAGCGCAGCCCTGACAGGGAAGAAGCCGCAGACGTTGTATATTTAAGAAAGAAGACAAGAAAACATGGAGACAAAAAGAAATCCTGTCATATATTCCGATTTTCCGGATCCGGACATTATACGTGTGGGTGATACTTATTACATGGCGAGCACGACAATGCATTTTATGCCGGGCTGTGACATCCTGCGTTCCTATGATTTGATGAACTGGGAATTTGTGGCGCATGCTTATGAGACGCTTGATGATACCAAAGGACATCGTCTGGAAGGAACAGAACAGATTTATGGGCAGGGGATGTGGGCGCCAACCCTGCGGTATCATGACGGAACATTTTATATATGTTTCACTGCAAATGATACACATAAGACTTATTTGCTTATGGCGCAAAATCCGGAAGGACCGTGGAAGAAACAGACAATAAAAGGCTTTTATCACGACAGCTCCCTTTTTTTCGACGATGACGGAAGCGTTTATATTGTGTACGGAAACAAGGAACTGTACCTGACTGAACTGGACACGGAGCTAAAAGGACCGCTTGAAGGGGGACTTTGCAGGCTTCTTGTCGAGGATGTGGACAATGTCCATCTCGGGTATGAAGGCTCACACCTGTATAAAAAAGACGGACGATATTATTTGTTTACCTGCCATATTCCGGCATATGGAAATGCATGGAAGTCGGAGGACTGTTTTATGGCAGATTCGCTGACAGGCGAATTTAAGGGGAAATGCATGATTGATGATGACATGGGATACCACAGGCTTGGTGTTGCGCAGGGCGGTATGGTTGACACGCCGGATGGGGAATGGTATGCATTTATGTTTCAGGACAGAGGGGCACTGGGCAGGGCGCCTTTAATCATGCCGCTGCACTTTGACGAGGAGGGGTTTCCAGTAGCTGGCGCGGATGGAAAGGTTCCGGAATTTGTCAAAGTTCCAAGTACCAGACCAGGGTATCAGTACCAGCCTTTGAACGGGGATGACGATTTTATTTATACGCCGGATGATGACGGAACAATACATCTGAAGCCGTTTTGGCAGTTTAATCATAATCCGGTGGGGACACTGTGGTCAGTCACGGAACGTAGGGGAGCGTACAGGCTCTATTCGGGGAGAATCTGTTCCGGCCTGGCCTATGGGTACAACACGCTTACACAGAGGACATCCGGACCGGAAAGCGCGGCATGGGTGACAGTGGATGCGAGCCGTCTGAAAGATGGCGACTATGCCGGAATCTGCGCTTTTACAGGCTGTTATGGGGCGGTTGCCCTGACAAAGGAAAAAGGCAGATACTATATTGTCATGCTGGGAAAGCCAGCGCAAAATGAGACTGTGTTCGGGGATTCGGACTTCCTTGAACCGGCGAAAGAATATGAGAGAGTTGCAATTGGATCGGAGGCGGCCACGCTGAAGATACATACGGATTTTACGGATATGCGGGATGAGGCATCGTGTTTTTATCTTTCGAATGGGGAGTGGAACAGAATCGGTGTCCGTCAGAAGCAGTATTTTAAGATGGATCATTTTACAGGATGCCGCTTTGGCCTGTTCCTTTTTTCTACAAAGCAGACAGGCGGTTATGCGGATTTTATGCAGTTCCGGTACTGGAAAGGTGACTGGCGGTAATGAGAGAGGAGAAAGATACGGTGTTGACAATAGCGGACGGTGCAAGGCAGGCGAAAATATTTGTCGGTGCGGAAGAATTTTCCGGTGTGAAGAAAATTGCCCGGAAAGTGCTAAATGACCTTTGGCTTGTCACGGACAGAAAATATGAACTTGCGGAAGGCACACCAGGGGAACAGGAAGTCTGTGACTGCATCATTGCAGGAACCATCGGACACAATACCACGCTGGACACGCTGGCAGAGGAAGGACGCCTTAATTTGTCGAGGGTGCGTGGAAAACGTGAGGTCTACCATTTCGGCATCATTGAAAGGAAGGAAACGGAGGCGCATCGCACGCTGGTGATTGCAGGGAGTGACAAACGCGGGACGATTTATGGACTGTTTCATCTGTCGGAGCTTCTGGGGGTATCGCCATGGGTATACTTTGCGGATGTCCTGCCTGTAAAACGGGATACCGTCATACTGACGCAGGCGGTCAACACTGTGTCGAAAGAGCCGTCGGTAAAATACAGGGGATTTTTCATCAATGATGAGTGGCCCTCCTTTGGCAGCTGGACGTTCCGCCACTTTGGCGGCTTTACGGCTGAAATGTATGACAAGGTATTTGAACTGCTGCTGCGGCTGAAGGGAAATTATCTGTGGCCTGCGATGTGGACATCCTCCTTTAGTCTGGATGGGCCGGGGATGGCGAACGCGCTTCTGGCGGATGAATACGGCATCGTCATGAGCAATTCCCATCATGAGCCCTGCCTGCGCCACAGCGAGGAGTGGGATTTGGTCAAGGGGGAGGGTTCCCCATATGGGACAGAGTGGAATTTTGACCGCAACAAAAAAGGACTGACCCGGTACTGGCGGGATGGCTTAAGGCGTAACGGCAGACTTGAAAACATAATTACAATGGGGATGCGCGGCGAGAGGGACAGTGAGATTTTAGGACATGCCGCGACATTAAAGGAAAACATTGACTATCTGAAGGAAGTAATTTCCACGCAAAACCAGCTGATTCGGGAGTGTGTTGATAACAATCTGGATCAGGTTCCGAGAATGCTGGCGTTATATAAAGAAGTAGAAGCATATTTTTACGGAGACGATAAGACGGAAGGATTAAAGGACTGGAAAGAACTTGACGGCGTCACGCTGATGCTCTGTGAGGACAATTTTGGCAACATGCGGAGGCTTCCTGAGGAAAAGGACAGGGAGCGTAAGGGTGGATGGGGTATGTATTACCACTTTGACTATCATGGTGACCCTGTGTCCTATGAGTGGGTGAACAGCACGCATTTATCCAAGGTCTGGGAGCAGATGACACAGGCATATGACTTCGGCGTGCGCGAAATCTGGATAGTGAATGTGGGAGACCTGAAACCGCAGGAGCTGCCGCTTTCGTATTTTCTTGACCTCGCATATGATTTTGACAGGTGGGGAACAGGTGCACCCAATAAGACGGACGAGTATACAAAAAAATGGCTTACGGCACAGTTTGGTTCAGGATTTTCAGGCGAGATGCTCGATAAGGTTTATCAGGTTGTTGATGGCTATACCAGACTCAACAGTATCCGCAGACCGGAAGCGCTGCAGCCGGATACCTATCATCCGGTGAATTATGGCGAGGCGGACTGGGCGCTTTGCAAGGCGCAGGAGATCCTGGGGATTATAGAGGAAATAAAAGAAAGCATGCCGGATAAAATGACATACGCGTCATTTTTTGAACTGGTTTCCTATCCGGCAGCTGCGTCCATGAACCAGTTAAAGCTGATGCTGTATGCCGGAAAAAATAAGTACTATGCCGCGCAGGGAAGGCTGATTGCAAACACGTACGCGGATAAAATGCGCGCATGTGTACAAAAAGACAGGAAGCTGCAGGAAGAATACCACCGTATTGCAGACGGAAAATGGGACGGCATGATGCTGTCCGAGCATGCAGGTTTTGTCCACTGGAATGACGAGGAGTGCCGTTATCCGGTTTACCATTATGTCGAACCGGCGAACCGTCCGCGCATGATTGTGGCGCTGAAGCATGACGAACAGTACAGCATGGGCGGCGACTGGACACGAAAGACCCTGATAGCGCGGGAACCGCTGGATATGGGAACAGACCGGATCGTGGTTGAAATTGATAACGGATCGACAGAACCGTTTCCTTATTGGGTGGAGAGTAACGCGCCGTGGATTATTGCTGCTGAGAAAGAGGGCAGGGTGGAACTGCACAGGGAGCTGGAAGTATGGATTGACAGAACGCTGATGCCTGCAGGACAGGAAAGGGAGCTGGTGGCGGATTTATGTATCCGGACAACGTTTTCCCATGTCAATGTGGAAATTCATGCCGCAAGGTGCAAGGGGGCGCCTGGAATGCTGGCTATCGAGGCATGTGATTACAAATACAAGTCAAAAGAGTACCAAATCCTGAAACCATATGGAAAGTACGTTGCAGGGGCAAAGGCATTTCCGCAGACGGTTTCGTATATGCCGTTAAGGGATGCGCCTTTTATCAGCTATGGTTTTGGAGCCGATACGGAAGGAACCTGCGTGTTTGAAATCCTGACAGCCCCGTCCAATCCTGTGGACACCAGAAACCAGCTTAGGATGGGAATCCGGATAAACGACGGGCCGGTGCAAATCGTCCATACTGTGTCAGATGGTTACAGGGGCGGTGACAGGAACTGTGCGGAGTGGGCAAAGGGTGTACTTGACAATATCCATACAGCAATATGGAGGGCGGAGGTAAAGGCAGGGGAAAACAATATTGCAATATATGCCTGTGACGCAGGGGTCGTATTGGAGCGCATTGTGGTCAGGCAGGAAGCATACGGACAAAAATATGGATATATCGGGATGCTTCCACGGGAAGGCAGAATACATTGGAGGGAATAGGAAGATGCATCATTTTACATTAAAGACAGGCTATAAAAGGCAGGGGGAACACAACCCGGTCATGACACAGCGGTTCGGGGCAGATCCGTATGCGCTTGTATATGGGGACAGGGTTTATCTATATATGACAGGGGACACATTCATCCGAAATGAAAACGGACAAATCACCGAAAATGTATATTCCCAGATTGATACCATCAGTGTCATATCCTCCGAGGATCTGGTAAACTGGACAGACCATGGAACGGTGTATGCGGCGGGCAGCAAGGGCGCAGCGCGGTGGAGCAGGAATTCATGGGCGCCGGCGGCTGTTTGTAAAGAGATTGACGGAAAAATGAAGTTTTTCCTGTACTTTGCAAACGGCGGGGACGGGATTGCGGTGCTGGAGGGGGACAGCCCTGTCGGACCTTTTGCGGATGTTCTTCAAAAACCGCTGATTTCCAGACAGACACCAACCTGCGGCGCGGTCACATGGCTTTTTGATCCGGCGGTACTGGTGGATGACGACGGTGAGGCGTATATTTATTTCGGAGGGGGAATCCCGGATCCCGGCAAGGCTGCAAACCCAGGGACGGCAAGGGTGGCAAGGCTTGGCAGGGATATGATAAGTATTCAGGGGGAGCCGGCTGTGATTGCCGACGTACCCTATCTGTATGAGGATTCCGGTATCAATAAGATAAACGGCAGGTATTACTATTCCTACTGCTCCAACTTTTCCGTACCGGAGGAGAAGGAGGCGGAGCTTGGATTTGGCAGGGGAGAGATTATGGTCATGACAGGCGACCACCCGATGGGACCATTCACGCTGACTGGTTCCGTCTTAAAAAACCCTGACTTTTTTTTCGGCCTGGAGGGAAATAACCATCATTGCATGTTCCGTTTTCATGGCAGGTGGTATATGTCCTATCACACAAGGATTCTCGAGGAGAGGATGGGTGTGCTGCAAAATTACAGGTGTACGGGAATTGATGCCGTACAGATTGATGAAAACGGAAGCATTGGAAAAATACAGGCAACAAGGGAAGGCGTGCCGCCGATTAAGGCGTTTGACCCATACCGTACCAACAAGGCGGTCACAATGACTGCGATGGGCGGAATCATGACGACACAGTATGGGGAGTGCGCACTGCGCTGCGGTTCCGGCGATATGATTGTTACGGGGATATCAGACGGATGCTGGATTGAAGTCAGCAATGTCGACTTCGGAGACAGAAAGGCAAGGACGCTGGAGGTGTCTGTGCGCGGGAGCAAATCAGGCTGTGTCAGGGTATTTCTGGACAGCCTGAGCGGGGAAGAAATGTGCCTTGTGGAACTGCTTCCTGCAAGTACGGACATCCTTACAGTCTGTTCGGCAGCAGTGCGGAAATGTCCGGACGGCATTCATGACCTCTATTTTGTATTCATGGGAGAGGGATACGAAGTATACACATGGGAGTTTTCGGCAGAAGGATAGGAAGCGTGCAGGAAAAAAGACTGAATTGATACGATATAGTAGTATGGAGGGAAGCTGGTATGGAGAGACAGTACCGCAATGTATTTGTGGAAATTGGCATTGAGCCGGGGCAGGTTGAAAAGCGGCTTGTGGAAATTCGTGATGCGTTCTTTTATGGGGCGGAGGATGTGCGTGTCTATTATCCTGCAGGGGATGACATGGCGTATATTATGGATACTGGGAACAATGATGCACGCACGGAAGGAATGTCGTATGGAATGATGATTTGTGTGCAGCTGGACATGCACGAGGAGTTTGACCGGCTATGGAAATGGGCAAAGACTTATATGTGGATGCAGGATGGGGAAAATGAAGGCTATTTTGCATGGTCGTGCGCGACGGACGGGACGAAGAATGCAGACGGTCCTGCGCCGGACGGCGAGGAATTTTTTGCAATGGCGCTGTTTTTTGCGGCGCACAGATGGGGGGACAGGGACGGAATTTTCAATTATTCCCATGAGGCAAAGGAGATTTTGCGGGCATGTCTGCACAAAGGGGAAAACGGCAGGGCAGGCGTCCCGATGTGGAACAGGGACAACCATCAGATTTTATTTGTCCCTGGCAGTGACTTTACAGACCCGTCCTATCACCTGCCACATTTTTATGAGCTTTTTGCACTGTGGGCTTACGAGGAGGACCGTTCATTCTGGGACAGGGCAGCGCTTGAGAGCCGCAGATATCTTAAGAATGCGTGCCATGCCAAAACCGGTTTCTCGGCAGAATATGCTGAGTTTGACGGAAGCCCGATGCACAGGAGGCTGCCATGGACGGATGAGCGGCACGACTGGTTTTACAGTGACTCCTACCGCACGGTGGCAAACATCGGGCTCGACTACGAGTGGTTTGGAAAAGACGAGGGGCAGTGCCATGCGGCACAGGCAATACAGGAGTTTCTGCTTGAGGACTGCCGCAGGAATACATACCATATCTATGAGGTGGATGGAAGGATAGCGGGGGAACACGCACTTCATCCGACAGCCATTCTGGCAGCGACAGCAGCGTCGGTACTCGCGGCACGCACAGACAGCAGCAGGGAGTGGGTGGAACGGTTCTGGAAACTGCCCATGCGCACAGGGGACAGAAGATATTATGACAATTGCCTGTATTTCTTTGCGTTTCTGGCGCTTAGCGGAAATTACAGAATCTGGCAGTAATATTTTATGAGGAGAATCAGAAGATGGAAATGACATTGAGATGGTATGGTTCAGCGTTTGATACGGTTACGTTAGGCCAGATTCGGCAGATACCCGGCGTGACAGGCGTGATTACGACATTGTATGGCGCGAAGGCAGGCGAAGTGTGGGAGCGGGAGAAAATCCGCCGGCTCGCCGGCGAGGTGGAAGCATCCGGCCTGCACATTGCCGGAATCGAGAGTGTGAATGTACACGAGGCAATCAAGGCAGGACTGCCTGAGCGGGAAACATATATTGCAAATTACATAGAGACCCTGGAGAATCTGGGAAAAGAAGGGATTCATCTGGTGTGCTATAACTTTATGCCTGTTTTTGACTGGACAAGGACGGAGCTTGCCAGAAAGCGGACGGACGGCTCCACCGTGCTTGCCTACACGCAGGAAGCGGTTGATGCACTGGAGCCTGAAAAAATGTTTGCATCCATATCTGGTGATGCCAATGGAAGCATCATGCCCGGATGGGAGCCGGAGAGAATGGCACAGGTAAGGGAACTGTTTGAACTGTACAGGGAAGTGGATGATGAAAAATTATTCGACAACCTGAAGTATTTTCTGGAAAAAATCATGCCGGTATGCGACAGGTATGACATCAACATGGCAATCCATCCGGACGACCCTGCATGGAGCGTGTTTGGGCTTCCGCGCATTATCATCAACAAGAAGAATATCCTGCGCATGATGAAGATGGTTGACAATCCGCATAACGGGGTCACGTTCTGTTCCGGCTCATATGGCACAAACAGGGAAAATGATTTGCCGGATATGATACGCGCGCTGAAAGGCAGAATCCATTTTGCGCATGTGCGCAATTTAAAGTTCCGCTCACCGACGGATTTCGAGGAGGCGGCACATTTGTCAGAGGACGGCGATTTTGACATGTACGAGATTATGAAGGCGCTGTACGAGACAGGATTTAACGGACCTGTCAGGCCAGACCACGGACGCATGATATGGGGGGAGACGGCAATGCCTGGATATGGGCTTTATGACCGCGCGCTCGGCGCTGCATACCTGAATGGCCTGTGGGAGGCAATCCGAAAATCGGAAGATGGAAAACGGCAATAAAACCCAATGAATGAGGTGCGGAATATGAAAATAGATTTGCAGGGAATTGCGGACAGGAACCAGTGGGAGGCAAAGGGATACCGGCTTCCACAATATGACATTGTACAGATGAAAAAAGCCACACAGGAGAACCCGCTCTGGGTTCATTTTGGAGCCGGAAACTTATTCCGTGCGTTTCATGCAGCCATTGCGCAGAGAATGCTGAACGATGGCAGGCTTGACAGGGGGATTATCGTTGCGGAGGGATTTGACTATGAAATCATAGATCGGGTCTATGCGACGCATGACAATCTGGGAATTGCCGTGACGTTAAAGGCGGACGGAACGGTTGACAAGGAGGTAATCGGAAGTGTTGCGGAGGCATTGCCGCTGGATTCGGGCAATCCCGCAGCATACACAAGATTAAAGGAGATTTTTACAAAGGATTCCTTACAGATGATTACTTTTACGATTACGGAAAAGGGATACTGCCTGACGGACGCAAAAGGGGAATATCTGCCGGAGGTGATGGCTGATTTTGCCAATGGCCCGGAAAAACCTGCAAGCTATATGGGAAAGGTGGCAGCGCTGCTCCATGCGCGGTTTTGTGCAGGCGAAAAACCGGCTGCAATGGTCAGCACAGACAACTGCGCCCACAATGGGGACAGGCTGCACGCGGCTGTCCTGGCCTTCGCGAAGGCATGGGCGGAAAACAAAAAGGCAGATGCGGGATTTCCGGAATATATTGATTCCGGAAAGGTTACCTTTCCATGGAGCATGATTGACAAGATTACGCCCAGACCGGATGATGCCGTGAGAGATATTCTGGAGAAGGACGGCGTGGAGGAATGCGGCGCTGCCGTCACGTCGCGAAATACGTATGCGGCGCCCTTTGTCAACGCGGAGGAGACAGGATACCTTGTGATTGAGGACAGCTTTCCAAATGGAAGGCCTCGTCTGGAGGATGGCGGAGTCCTGTTTACGGAACGTGAAACAGTGGACAAGGTTGAGAAAATGAAAGTATGCACTTGCCTGAATCCCCTGCATACCTGCCTTGCGGTTTTTGGCTGTCTGCTCGGGTACCGGAAAATTGCCGATGAGATGAAGGACGAGGCGCTTGTCCGGCTGGTGGAGCGGGTAGGATATCAGGAAGGGCTTCCTGTCGTAGTCAATCCGGAAATACTTGACCCGAAGGCGTTTCTTGACACGGTGTTAAAGGTTCGGCTGCCCAATCCGTTTCTGCCGGACACGCCGCAGAGAATCGCGACGGATACCTCGCAGAAACTGCCAATCCGTTTCGGGGAAACCATCAGGGCATATGGGGCGGATGAAGGTCTGAAGGTAGAAGATTTGCAGGTGATACCGCTTGTGTATGCCGGGTGGCTGCGCTATCTGATGGCAGTGGACGATAAGGGGGCGCCGTTTGCGTTAAGCCCGGACCCGATGCTGGAGACGCTGTGTCCGCAGATGCAGAAAATCCGGCTTGGAGACAGGGACGTGGAGGCTGTGCTGAAGCCGGTTATGGAAAATGCGCAGATATTCGGTGTGAACCTCTATGAAGCGGGTCTTGCAGAAAAAGTCTGCGGATATTTTCAGGAACTGATAGCAGGGACAGGCGCAGTCCAAAGAACGCTGGACGGATTGGAATAAATGAATAAAAAGTCATGCCAGGTGTCATCGCTGTATGATGCCGGGCATGACTTTTTTGTGCAGGAAGAAAGATGGTCTGTTTCCCGGTTTTTCCATAAAAATGATAGGCATAACCTTTAGTTTGACAGGTTACAGAAAGGTGCATTTTTCTTTAAAATGTAAAGGTAAATTATTAATTGGTATACCTGTTGTAAGGTCAAGGAGGTTTGTATGCTAAGGAACAAGAACAAAAGAATCATGGCGTTGATTCTTTCAGGCGTGCTGCTTGTGGGAAGTGTGAATCCGGTGACAGCAAATGCTTCTGAGATTTCCGGGAAAACAGAACTTTCGGAGGAAGGTAAGTCGGATGTTTCTGAGGAAAACGCAGAAGAAGGGTCAAAACCGGAGACGGACATGGATATGGGCAAGGACAGTGCGGAAGAACACACTGCTGAGGAAAGCACAGCCGAAGAAAGGACAACGGAGGAAAGCGGTCCGGAAAATACAACGCAGGAGCGTGCAAGCGAGGAGGACACAGGCGAAGAACGTACAGGCGGGGAGAGCACAACAGAAGAAAGCAGCGTCAGCGAAGAAATGACAGAAGAGACGGAAACGGCAACAGGGGAAGAGACAGAAACGGCAGCAGAGGATGAAACGGAAGAAGAATGCATCGCATTGGAGAGTGACCGGCAGATTCGGGACAGTATCCTGAAAGACTATAATCCAAGCTTTGAGAACCTCAGTGACGGAAAGCTTGACTGGTGGAATGACTTATCATGGGGAAAGACAAACATTGCACGTGAGAGTTATGGCGAAAGCGGCAGGCCGTCAGAGGAATGTGGTGATTATTATCTGGCGGTAAGTCCGGATGCGGACAAAAAAAGCGGGACACAGATTTGCCATACCAATATTGCGGGAATCATAAAGCCGGAGGTAACATATGAATATACCTATTTTGCCAGGCTGTCGGAGGGGACAGAGAGTGGGGAGGTCCGGTTCCAGGTTACCAGTGCCAGTGAAGACTGGGCTTCCTCAAGAATGGCTGAAGTAAATCCGGACAGCGAGGCGATACTTGAATCAAATCAGTGGAAGCAGATAAGCGGAACGTTTCGGATACCGGCACATGATAAGCATGAACAGGTAAAGATTGAGTTTTTGGGTTCGGACGGCCTTTCCTTCTGCATTGACGACCTGCGTGTGGCAGCCATTGACAAGGGAGATATCGAGTACGGCGATAATCTGGTAAAGAATCCGTATTTTGCAGAGTCTGATTTATCTGTATGGGGGGCGTCAAAGGGGAGTGCAGACATAAAAGCAGCGAAAGCAGACGAGGCAGTCTTTGACGAGGTTACTTCATACGGTGTGATTGAAAACAGGACAAGCAGTCATGACTGCTTTGCACAGGATATGACAGCAGTGATTCAATCAGGCAAGTCTTATGAGTATTCTTTCTATGCCATGCTGGATGCTGATGACTACAAGGATGCGCCTCCTGAACAGAAGGAAGTCAGCTTTTTGCCATATGTGAGGGTTGATGGCACATATACTTATTGGGGTTCCAATGATTCAGGGATACTGGACAGTGGATGCGTCAAGAAGATTCCGGCAGGAGAGTGGGTAAAATTCGAGGGAAGCTTCAACCCCAAATTTGAGGGGGAGGCAGAAGAGCTTGTCATCAGGATTCTGGAACAGGGGACAAACTATGGAAACGGCGATTGTGTTAAAGGAAGATATTATGTCACTGGTGTCACCATCCATGAAGTCAAGAAACCTGTCAAGGAGATTGAGTGGGATATCCCGGATCTGAAGGATACGGTTTCCGGTGAAGATGGAATCGGTTCGGACGCCTACACGGGTGCATTACTTACGGTATCGGATTTGGCGGATAAACCGCTGATGGACTTGGTACAGAAACATTTCAATGCCGTTACGTTTGAGAATGAGCTGAAGATGGACGCCCTGTTTGACTACCATGACAGCAATAACTCGGCTCCGGGATTTGAGACGATTACATGGACGCGTGCAGACGGCACGGAGATGAAAGACTATAAGGTTCCGACACTTGACTACAGCAGGGCAGAAAAGATACTGGATGCGCTCAAGGAATGGAATACAGGGCATCCGGACAACGTCATCAAAGTCAGGGGACACGTCCTGGTATGGCATTCACAGGCACCGGAATGGTTTTTCCGTGAAGACTGGGACATTAACAAACCCGATGTTACCCCTGATGTCATGGACGCACGCCAGGAGTGGTACATTAAGACGGTTCTTGAGCATTTTACAGGAGAAAGCAGTCCTTACAAAGGAATGTTTTACGGATGGGACGTCGTAAATGAGGCAGTCAGCGATGACACGGGCACGTACAGAAATGAAAACGAGAAATCAAGCTGGTGGCGGGTATACAAGAGCGAGGATTTTATTGTCAATGCATTCCGCTACGCCAACTACTATGCCCCGTCAGACATCGAGCTTTATTATAATGATTACAATGAGTGCGTGAAAAAGAAAGTGCCTGGCATTGAAAAGCTGTTAAAGGAAGTAAAATCCCATGAAGAGGATGAAGAGCTTCCGACAAGGATATCCGCGATGGGAATGCAGTCGCACCATACGGTTTCTTCCCCGACAGCCAGTCAGCTCCGGGATGCGGCGGTAAGGTATGGAAAGATTGTCGGCAAGGTACAGCTTACAGAGCTTGACCTCAAGGCAAGCGATGATTTTGACGGAACCGATGACACGCTCCAGAATGAATATACAAAGCAGGCATACCGGTATAAGGAAATCTATGATGTCATGCGTGAGGTTGACGCGATGGACGGCATTGATGTCAACGGAATAACGATATGGGGTGTGATAGACGGAAATTCATGGCTCCAGGAGGGCAGCGACGTCGGGGGCGGAGCGGACGGAAGCAAGAGACAGGTTCCATTGCTTTTTGATGACGATTATAAGGCAAAGCCTTCCTTCTATGCGTTTGTAAATGCTGAAAAGTTAGAGCCGTACATCCGCAGTGTCACAGTGCTGCAGGCATCAGGGGACGATCCGTATGAAAACGGAAAAATTTATGAAATTCAGGGTATTGATGCGCAGTTTGTTCCTGTCTGGACGGATACAGAATTAAAAGTGCAGGTGACTGTCTCTGATACGACGGATGACGCAAACGATGCAGTCAGACTGTATATAGACTGGGACAAGTCTGCGTCAGTCACATCTGTCGTAAAGACAAGGGCAGACAGTCAGGAGCGGGAGGGCGGCTATGTGGCGGAGCTTACGGTTCCACGAGAGCTTGTGCCGGCGGCAGATTTTCGCATGGATGTGGTCGTTTCGGATAATGGGAAGAAACATGCCTTTAATGACATGACCATGAACCAGGAAACAAGCAGTAAATACTATGCTTCGGCAGTCACCAAGCCCTATATGTCCATTGGCAGAGTCGGCAATGGTCTCATTACGGTGGATGGTGAAAAGGAAGCAGTGTGGGATGCGGCAAAGGAGGTGCGGCTCTATGTAAGGAAGGATTCCGCGAAGGCTTCCGCTTCCGCAAGGCTCTTGTGGGACGATCAGTATCTGTATGTGCTTGCGGATGTGACGGACAGTGCACTGGACGATACTGCTGAGTATGCACATGAACAGGATTCGTTTGAAGTGTTTATAGATGAAAATAATCACAAGACAGATTCCTATGAGGAGGACGATACACAGTATCGTATCAGCTATCAGAACATCCGAAGCTTTAATGGGCCGAAGTACAGTGAGGAAAATATCGAGTCTGCTACGGCAGTGACGGAAAATGGCTATCTGGTTGAGGCAGCTTTTCGCTGGACGGACATTACACCTGCACCGGGAGATAAAATCGGTATTGATTTACAGATTAATGATGCAGAAGGCGGAAAACGAATCGGAACGGTCAGCTGGTATGACGAATCCGGACGGGGCTGGGAATCACCAGGTGTATTTGGCACTGCGGCGCTGGGTGGTCTGGTCAGCACACCTGAGCCGGATGTAAGGGAAGAACTGGACAGTCTCATCGGTGAGTGCGTGCAGTTTTTAAAAGACGCAAAGGAAGAAGATTATACACCGGAGACATGGAAGACTTTTACAGAGGCGCTGGATGCTGCCAAAATAGTCAAGGAAGACGCAAATGCGGCGCCGGAAACAGTGAAGCAGGCATGCGAGACATTGAAACAGGCAAAGGAAGGGCTGCTTCCTTTTACAGTAACAAAGGACAGCCTCAAGAGCCTGATAGATGCGTGTGATGCACTGGAACAGGAAAGCTATTCAGGTGAAAGCTGGAAAGCCTTTGCGGGTGCGCTGCAGGAAGCAAAAGATATATGGGAAAAACCAGACGCATCACAGGAGGAAATGAACAGTGCCTATAAAGCGCTTGTGGAAGCGCGGACGGCATTGAAACCAAATACACCCGAAGAGAAGGAATTAAGAAACCTGACTGCCGAGTGCGGAACACTCGAAAAGGATGCATATACAGAGGAAAGCTGGATTCCGTTTGCAAAAGCGCTGGACGAAGCAAGGGCAGTATTGGCAAATCCGGTACCCTCACAGGAGGAAGTGCAAAAGGCGCTGGACGCACTGAAAAAGGCAAAGGCAGAATTACAGAAAAAGGACGAATCCGCACCGGTCAATAAAGACCAGCTGCTGGAACTGATTGGAAAATGCGGAAACCTGAATCCAAATGACTACACAAAGGACAGCTGGGATGCCTGCAAAAAGGCGCTCGAAGATGCAAGGGCAGTATCAGAAAATGCGGCTGCAACACAGGAAGAGATACAGAACGCGGCTGCAAGGCTGTCAGAGGCACTGAGCCAGCTGAGGGAAAGAGAAGGCCTGTGGGCATTTGATATCGACGATATCATTTACACCGGAAAGGCATTGAAACCGCAAGTGACCGTGTATGATGGCAGGACACTGCTGGCGCCGGGCAGGGATTACACTGTGACATATAAGAAAAATACAAAGCCGACAGAAAATGCGGAGGTCATCATCAAGGGCAAGGGAAACTATTCTGGAAGTATCACAAAGCATTTCAGGATTGTTCCAAAGAATTTAGCTGACGATGATATTGTCATCCCCAATCTCTATGTCAAGGCGCCAAAGGCAGGAAAGAGTGTCACGGCAGCGCCGGTTGTGACGAGAAACGGTAAAAAACTGAACAAAAAGGATTTTACCGTAGATGCGGTTAAGGATTGGACCGGCGCCAAAGTAGAACAGGTGACAGGACCAGGTACATATACCGTGGCGGTCAAGGGTGTGGATGCGAACGGATATACCGGAATCAGGGAAATCCAGATGGTGGTGCTCAACAGCAGTCAGGTACTTATGAGCGCTGTGAAAGTGACAGGCATTCAGAATAAGGAATATACAGGGGAAAAAATCATACCTGAATTTACGGTGAAATATGGACAAAATACGCTTGTGCCCAATCAGGATTACCAGGTTATCTGTGACGCTGCCGAGGTAGGTGCCGCAACGGCGGTCATCAAAGGCATTGGGGAAACCTATGTCGGTGAAAAGACAGTCACCTTTAAGATTACAGGTATTGCATTAAAGGCGAAGGATGTGACACTGGAAAGCGCCGTGAATTTGTCTTACACGGGAAGTGCGATAACACCGGCTGTAAAGATTGCAGGAGCGGAGCAGGATCGCGATTTTACGGTGGCTTATGACAAAAATGTTCAGGCAGGCACTGCTTCCGTGACTGTAAAGGGCATCGGAAAATACACTGGAACGGTAAAGAAAACGTTTCGAATTGCACCGTTTGACATCAGGAACAATCCGGAAGGGAAGCTGAGCTACAATACAACGGACATCAAAGCGCCTTATAGGAAAGGTGGCAGCAAACTGGATGCAGCGGACCTGGGCGCAGTTTTTAACGGCCGGAATCTGGTAGAAGGCGTAGACTATACGATGGCATATTCAGGCAACAGGAAGCTTGGTGCAGCCACCTTCAAGATAATAGGAAAAGGCAATTTCAAGGGAACAACAGCGCCAGTCAGCTTTACGGTTACCCAGCAGGATATTGCCAGCCTGACCAATATTATTATATCGGATGTGACAAAAAAGAATGCGAAGAAATATGGCAATGTGAATCTGACCATCAGGGATTTTGATGGAAAGGCATTGAAAAAAGGGACAGATTACACAGTTGCATACACGAAACAGGATGGTACCACACCGATAGAGGGAACACCTGGTGTAGGTGATGTTATTCGGGCGACAATAAAAGGCACAAATTGTTATACAGGCACTGCCTGCGCGGATTTCCGGATTATAGAGGACAGTGTGGATATCTCCAGGGCAAAAGTAAAAGTAGAGCCGCAGAGTTATACAGGAAAGGAGATTATATTGTCAGAGATAAATCCCGATACAGGAAAACAGCAGATTTTCGTGACGATGAAAACAGGTGGTGCGGAGAAGGCGCTCAGGGAAGGGACAGACTACGAAATTTTAACGAATGGGTATTCCAAAAACATATTCAAGGGAACCGGAAAAATGACAATCCGGGGAATCAATGGATATGGCGGGATTAAGACTGTTTCTTTCAGGATTAATGCACGGCAGATGGAGCATGTTGAGTGGTATGACAATCTGTATCAACGGACAAAGTCATGGTTCCGGGAACGTTTTAACAATTAGAAAGGGACATGGGCAGTTATTCTTGTTAATCCTGGATGTATCCCATATAATAGAGATGTCTATAATTTTTATTGGAGGTAGATTGGATTTGGAGATAAAAGAGTATCTGTCCAGGGTCGGCATCCGCAGGGTCACCGAGCTGGATACGGCGCTGACTGAGGCGTTCGGACAAAAGGAGGGGGAAAGCCACATTGAACGACTGACAAAGCTGTTTGACCAGTCGGAAGAACGGCTGGTGTATGGAAAAGGAAATACGCGCTATCTCCACCGCCAGCAGGAGCTTGTTGATTACCTGAACCAGAGCCTGGAAATGAGTCTTCTGGCATCGTCTTTTTATGACCGTGTGTTTTTCAGGAGAGTACTGGAGTACCTGGTGCAGTATGACACGTTCTGCGCGGGGGATATTGCTGACATTGGCTGTGGAAATGGGATTCTGACCTGTTATCTTGCGCTGTGCCATCCGGATTCCAATGTCACAGGTCTGGATTTGTCCCGGAATGCGGTCCTGGTAGCAAAGGAGCTTGCCAGGAGCCTTCGGGCGGACAATGCGCATTTTTTCACGCCGGAAGCGCCGTGGCGGAAGGGGTGCGACACCGTGTTTTCCTGCCGCACCGTGCATGAAAATGTTGTGTGGGAAGCGCTCTGCAAGGAGCCAAAGCCGTCCGCATTACCAGTGGAGGAGCTGGCGAAGCGGCATGAAGCGTATGCAAAGGAGCTTGCCACACTGGTCAGGGACAAAGGGTATCTGGTCAGCGTGGAGCGTTACGAGGATGACAACACATATGCCGGTCTGATCCGCGCACTGGAACGCGCAGGTTTTTGTCAGGTGAAAGGGACGCACGTGCAGTTTTCCTGTAAAAATGGGGATAACATGGCGGTGTTTCAGGAGATGATTTTTCAGAAAATGTAATCGAGCAGGGGAAAATCCTTTCCCCTGCTCGATTGTGTCATGATTATGATATTTTTGCTATGAATATGATTTTCGATTTGCATAGAATGCTTTATGCTTGTATCAAGAAAATGGAATTAATAAAATGTGGGAAAGCAGGCAGAATTTCCATTTAGGAGTAGAACACAATTGTGCTGTTAAAAAGAATGGAGGAATAAAATGCAATCAAAATCGAATCGTATTACATTTGGACACGGAAACGAGTGCTTCACATTGAACAATCCCGACAATTATACCTATCTCTATTTCCCGACAGCGGGCGAGCAGGGCATCAAGTCAAGTGTGACGCCGGATTTTGCAGGGGACAGCAAGCTTGACCAGAATACGTTTATCCTGGAACCGGTCAGCAGTGAGAATCTGCACAACAACAAGTCGTCCCGCAACTTCTGGTGCTGTGTCGAGGGTGTGGGCGCGTGGTCTGCGACAGGCGTGTCAGCGGAGGCGGAATACGATAAGTACACGGATCGGCAGGATGCGTGCAGCATGGAGGCAGGTTTTATGTGGCAGACTGTGACAAGAAAGTCGTCCAGATACCAGCTCCGGTCATCTGTCACAAGCTTTGTCCCGGCCGGGCACAATGTAGAGCTGCTGTATGTGGAGATTGAGAATACGGCGCAGCATACACAGAAAATCACACCGGTTGCCGCAGTTCCAATCTATGGAAGGAGTGCGGACAACATCAGGGATCACAGGCATGTAACCTCGCTGCTGCATCAGATCGCAGTGACAGGGCAGGGCGTGGAGGTCAAGCCAAAGCTTTCCTTTGACGAGAGGGGGCATCAGAGGAACCAGATTACATATTTCGTGTATGGCGTATCGGGAAAAGGCGAGATGCCGGAGCAGTTTTTCCCGGTCACGGAGGATTTTATCGGGGAGGGCGGAAGCCTGATTGCACCGCTTGCGGTAAAGAACAATGCCGAGGGTGTGGCGGCAGGCACACGGATTGACGGAAAGGAAGCGCTCGGCGGACTGAAATTTGCCAGCGTGGCGCTTGGAAGCGGGGAGACGGCAGCGTATACCATCATTATCGGCGCATCAGCCAATATGGATGACATGCGGCGTGTTGTCACCGCCTACGACAGCAGGGAAAAAGTGCAGGAAGCGCTCAAAAATACGCAAATCAGCTGGCAGGAGAAGGTCAATGTATCATTCCAGACCGGAGATAAGGCAGTGGACAGCTACCTTCGCTGGATTTGTTTCCAGCCGATATTGAGAAGACTGTATGGGTGTTCGTTTCTTCCACATCACGACTACGGAAAAGGAGGCAGGGGATGGAGGGATCTCTGGCAGGACTGCCTGTCTTTGCTGTTCATGAATCCCGACGGCGTGCGCCAGATGATTGTTGACAATTACGGCGGTGTCAGGATGGACGGAACCAACGCGACAATTATCGGGGAGAAGCAGGGCGAGTTCAAGGCGGACAGAAACAGCATCACGCGCGTCTGGATGGATCATGGGTTCTGGCCGTTCCTCACGACAAAGCTCTATATCGACCAGACAGGCGATATCGAAATCCTTGGCGAAAAAGTGCCGTATTTCAAGGACAGGCAGATTCAGAGGGGGCAGGCTGTCGACAGCGAATGGGACGAGGCTTATGGGATGCAGCAGCGGACACGCAGCGGAGCGCTTTACACCGGCAGCATTCTGGAGCATATTTTGCTGCAGCAGCTGTGTGCGTTTTACGAGGTGGGGGCGCACAACCAGATTCGCCTGCGCAATGCCGACTGGAACGACGCGCTCGACATGGCACCGGACAAGGGCGAGAGCGTGGCATTCACAAGCGCATACGCCTACAACCTCAGGGAGCTTGCGGCATACCTTGAAAAATATGAGGCAGTGACCCAAAAGAACCAGCTGGAGCTTGTGGAGGAGATTGCAGTCCTTCTTGCGGGGGACGTTCACAAGTATGATGAAATCGAGTGGAAGCGTTCCATCCTGAGCCAGTATGTGAATACCTGCACGCACGACGTATCCGGCAGGACGGTTCTGGTATCCATAGAGGAGCTGGCACAGAACCTCAGGGATAGGGCAGCGTGGATGATGGATCACATCCGCCGCACCGAATGGGTGACGGATGGGAAAGGAAACAGCTGGTTCAACGGCTATTATGACAACAATGGAAGACAGGTCGAGGGCGTACAGGGGGGCAATGTGCGCATGATGCTTACCAGCCAGGTATTCTCGATTATGAGCGGCACGGCGGACGAGGACATGACGGCGAAAATCTGCCAGAGCGCGGACACTTATCTTTATAAGGAAAAAGTCGGTGGTTACCGCCTGAACACCAGATTTGACGAGGATAAGTTTGACCTTGGCAGAATGTTCGGTTTCGCATATGGCGAGAAAGAAAACGGCGCGGTGTTTTCCCATATGACTGTCATGTATGCCAATGCCCTGTATCAGAGGGGCTTTGTCAAGGAGGGATACAAGGCGCTTAACACACTGCTGGCGACGGCGATGGATTTCGAGACAAGCAAGATTTATCCCGGTGTGCCGGAGTACTTTGACGCGGATGGGCGCGGGATGTACCATTATCTGACAGGCGCGGCAAGCTGGTTTATGCTGACCATGATTACGGAGGTGTTCGGTGTCAGGGGAGACCTCGGAAACCTGACGCTTGCGCCGAAGCTGATGGCAGAGCAGTTTGATGCGGATGGAAATGCATCCATCCGGCTGGATTTCCTGAAAAAGACATTTCTCATCCGGTATCACAATCCTGAAAAGCTGTCCTACGGTGCATATCAGATTAAACAGGCTGTGTGCGGGGACAAGGAACTGCAAAAAGTGACAGATATGTCATGTGCAGTGCGTCTGGAAAAAGAGGCGGTTGAGGCGCTTGACGGCAGCACCCATGTGATAGATGTCACACTTGGCGCCATCTAAATATATCAATTTAAGGAGAGAGAAGAATGCAGTACGGCTATTTTGATGATGAAAAAAGAGAATATGTGATTACCAGGCCTGACACACCGGCACCATGGGCAAATTACCTTGGCTCACCGGAATACGGCGCTATCATTTCCAACAATGCAGGCGGCTACAGCTTTGCAAAATCGGGGGCAAACGGCAGGATTTTGCGCTATGTGTTTAACAATTTCGACCAGCCGGGGCGTTACATCTATATCCGTGACAATGACAGCAGGGATTACTGGTCGGCGTCATGGCAGCCTGTCGGAAAAGACCTGGAAACATATCAGAGCAAGTGCAGCCACGGAACAGGATACACAAGGATGGAGGCGGACTACAGCGGCATTCACTCGGAAGCGCTGTACTATGTGCCGCTCGATAAGTCCCATGAGGTATGGAACCTGAAGGTGACGAACAACTCCGGTTCGGCAAGAAGCCTGAACATCACAGGGTACGCGGAATTTACCAACAACAACAACTATGAACAGGATCAGGTAAATCTTCAGTATTCGATGTTTATCACAAGGACTGCTTTTGATAAGGATCGTATCCGCCAGACAATCCATGGCAATCTCGACGGACTTGAGGACGGAGAAGAGGTCGACAATAAGCTTGCAATTGACCGGTTCTTCGGACTGGCAGGGGCAGCGGTGGCTTCCTACTGCGGGGACAAGGAGAAGTTTATCGGACGTTACCACGGCTATGGCAATCCGGTCGGCGTCGAAAGCGGAGACCTCGGCGGGGCGTTAAGCTACAATGAAAACGGATGCGGCGCGCTCACGACCACCCTTACGCTTGAGGCAGGGGAGGCAAAGGAGATTGCATTCGTGCTGGGAATGAAGTACAAGGACGAGGCGGATGAAATTCTTGCAGGCTATGCAAATCCGGCAAAGGCGTGCGCGGAGGAATTAAAGGAGCTGACCGCATGGTGGCATGGGAAGCTGGAAAAGTTCCAGGTGAAGACGCCGGATGCATCCTTCAATACGATGCTCAATACATGGAATGCCTACAACTGCTTTATGACCTTTATCTGGTCGCGCGCAGCTTCCTTTATCTACTGTGGGCTTAGGAATGGATACGGCTACCGCGATACCGTGCAGGATATCCAGGGAATTATCCATCTGGCGCCCGAGATGGCAGTTGAGAAAATCCGCTTCATGCTCTCGGCACAGGTCGACAACGGCGGCGGGCTTCCGCTTGTGAAATTCACACACAATCCGGGACACGAGGACACGCCGGATGACGCTTCCTATGTACAGGAGACAGGGCATCCGGCATACAGGGCGGATGATGCGCTGTGGCTGTTTCCTACCGTCTACAAGTATGTATCGGAATCCGGGGACATGGCATTTATTGACGAAGTGATTCCGTTTGCCAACAAGGACGAGGGAACGGTTTACGAGCATTTAAAACGTGCGGTGGACTTTTCCATGAACCATCTGGGACCCCACGGACTGCCGGCAGGGCTTTACGCAGACTGGAACGACTGCTTAAGGCTTGGAAAAGACGGGGAATCATCTTTCGTTGCATTACAGTATTACTATGCAATGACCATCCTCAGGAAATTTGCAGCGTATAAAAAGGACGATGCGTATATCGCGTTCCTTGACAAAAAGCAGAAGGAGCTTGGGGAGCTGATACAGAAGCTCTGCTGGAACGAGGACAGGTTTATCAGGGGGTTTACCGAGAAGGGCGAGATTATCGGAAAACGGACGGACAAAGAGGCAAATATGTGGCTGAATCCCCAGAGCTGGGCAGTTATCAGCGGCCTTGCAACAGACGAGCAGGCGGACAAGGCACTTGACATGGTAAACAGGCAGCTGAACACGGAGTACGGCGTTGTGCTCATGGACCCGCCGTATCACCTGGATGCCTTTGACGGAGCGCTTGCCGTTATTTACAACGCAGGCGTCAAGGAAAATTCCGGTATCTTTTCACAGTCACAGGGCTGGATTATCCTCGCGGAGGCGCTTCGCGGACATGGGGAACGCGCCTTTGGCTATTTCAAGGAAAATGCACCGTCCGCGCAGAATGACAGGGCGGAAATCCGTAAGCTGGAGCCATACTGCTACGGACAGTTCACGGAGGGAAAGGCAAGCCCGCACTTTGGACGCTCGCATGTGCACTGGCTGACAGGAACGGCATCCACTGTCATGGTCGGATGCGTCGAGGGAATCCTTGGAATGCGCCCTGACTTTGGCGGGCTGAGGATTGCGCCATCCATCCCAAAAGAGTGGGACGGCTTTGAGATTGACAAGGAGTTCCGGGGAAGCCATCTGCATATCGTGGTAAAGAATCCGGGACATGTGGAGTGCGGTTTCCAGTCAATGAAAGTAAACGGCAGGGAAATGGAAAGCAACTATATTCCGGCGGAAATACTTGAGAAGAACAATGAAATAGAACTTATCCTTTAAAAAACAGGCAGGGCGGAATGTGGTTCCGCCCTACCATGTTTTGCGGTAATGCCGGTCACGGTATTTTTTGGGCGTGAGCCCGACATATTTTTCAAAGGTCTGTATGAAATGGCTCTGGGATGAAAATGCAAGGTAGTTTGCAATTTCAATCAGGCTGATTTCAGAATATTTGAGAAGGTTTTCCGCCTTCTCTATTTTTTTCTCGCGGATGTAATCGCTTACGGAGATGCCGAGGTTCTGCTTGAACAGGCGCGACAGGTAGCTTGGTGATAATTCTGTATAATCAGCGAGTTCGTTGATGGTGATGCGCTCGTTGATATGGCTGTAGATATAGTCGGTGCACTGTACAATGGGTTTGGAGATAATGGCATTTTTCTGCAGGACAAGCATCTTGCCGGTAAAGTCGAGGACCATGTCCTTGTGCAGGTCAATAATTGCCTTGACCGTGGAGCAGGAATCCATCTTTAGGATGTAAAAGTCGCTGAGTCGGTATGCCTGCTCGAGTTCGAGTCCGCCCTCGACACAATTGCGGGTCACAAGCGCGACAGTCACAACAAAATGATATTTTAAGTTTGTCAGCGGATTCTTGGACAGCACGCCCATTCCTTCTGGGTTGGCAAAGTCGCCCTGGTTCAGATTGTTCCTGACAAATTCCATGTCACCGTTTTTGACGGCGGTATAAAAGGAATATTCTTCCTCCATCGGGCGGTGGTAGTTTTCGGATTCGCTGTCGGACAGCTCGTGTGAAAACCATTCGTTTCTTAAATTATTCATTTTAGTGGTAGGCCTCCCCGGTTTTTAATAAATTTTATCATTTTTTTATCTTTTGTTTAATTATGTCATGATTTTGATATTAATGCAACTGATTTTATATAAGTAATATTGCATTAATACTATAATTCATATTGTAAGGCAGATGTACAATCTGCACATAAAACCAATTAATAATTTTATAACAGGGAGGAATTCAGAATGAAGAAAAAATTAGTAAGCAGCCTTTTGGCAGTATCCATGCTGGCAGCAGCGCTCACGGGATGCAGCGGCGGCAACGATGCATCAAACAACGCATCAAACAATGCGGCAGATGCACCGGCGAGCAACACGGCAGATGCGCCGGCAGATAATACGGCAGATGCGCCGGCAGATAATACGGCAGATGTATCCGCAGACAATACAGCAGCTGAGAATACAGCGCCGGAAGGTCAGGTTATCAACATCTACAGCTTCAATGACGAGCTTCGCAATCGTATCACGGCAGTTTATCCGGAGATTGAGAGCACATCGGAGGATGGCACATCATCTACCTTGAAGGATGGCACCGAAATCCGCTGGATTATCAATCCGAACCAGGACGGTGTATACCAGGATAAGCTTGACGAGGCACTCACAGCCCAGATGACTGCTTCCGACAATGACAAGGTTGATATCTTTGCAGCCGAACTTGACTATATCGTAAAATATACGGATGCGGATATTGATGCGGCGATGACGCTTGAATCACTGGGAATTAATCCGGACACGGATCTGGCAGACCAGTATGATTTTACAAAGACTGTCGGCAGTGAC
The DNA here is from genome assembly GCA_949066965.1 of uncultured Lachnospiraceae bacterium. GTDB lineage: Bacteria > Bacillota > Clostridia > Lachnospirales > Lachnospiraceae > COE1. The sequence continues at coordinate 66,126 of CARTDA010000009.1, read as the reverse complement.
CAGAATGGTGTGCAGAGAGGTACGACATGGCAGGCATGTCCGGGTGTACTGGTATACCGCCGCGATATCGCAAAAGAAGTTTTCGGCACGGATGACCCGGCAGAGATTGGAAAGAAAACCTCAGACTGGGAAACGATGAAGGCAACCGCGGAAGAGCTTAAGGCAAAGGGATATTATGCATTCTCAAGCTATGCTGACACATTCCGTACATACAGCAACAACATGGCACAGGAATGGGTTACGGCAGAGGATCCTACAACCGTAAAGGTTGACCAGATACTTATGGACTGGGTAACGGATTCCAAGGAGTGGCTGGATGCAGGCTATTTTGACCCGACAGTAAAGGGACAGTGGAACTCTGACTGGTTTACGGCAATGAGCTCAAGCTCAAAAGTATTTGCATTCCTGTTCCCGGCATGGGGCATTGATACGCAGATGGTACCGAACTGGGACGGCGAAGATGGCGCATGGGCTGTAACAAACGCACCATTGTCATTTAACTGGGGCGGCACCTTCGTACTTGCAGCAACAGGAACAGACAACCCGCAGCACGTAAAGGATATCATTATGGCGCTTACAGCAGATAAGGATAACCTTACAAAAATTTCAAAAGAGTATTCGGAATTTACAAATGCACAGTCCGTTATGGACGCAGCAGCATCGGATGATGCTTTTGGATCTGCATTCCTTGGCGGACAGAATCCTTACGGATATTTCTCGGACAGCCTCGCATCAATCAAAATGGCTCCGCTGTCGGCATATGACCAGGGCTGTGTAGAGCTTATCCAGAACTCATTTAGTGATTACTTCCAGGGTCAGGTTGACTTTGATAAGGCAAAAGAGAACTTTGAGACAGCTATTAAAGAGCGTTATCCTGAAATCACAGAGGTTCAGTGGCCGGAATAATCCATTTCAAAACAAAGTAACATCATAAAACCACAGGCTGCGGTGCATTCGTGCACCGCAGTATGAAAAAGAGGGGGATGATAGCTTATGAAACAAAAACGTAAAAAGGTAAATTATTCAAAGTGGGGATACATTTTCATTCTTCCGTTTTTTATCAGCTTCTTTATTTTCTCATTGATTCCGTTAATAGATACAATCCGATACAGTTTTTTTGAATATTATCGTTCGGGACTAAAGGAAATCGGGCCTAATTTTGTCGGGATGGAAAATTATGTCAGTCTGCTCAAATCCGATATGTTAAAATACGCGGCAAATACACTGATACTCTGGGTTATCGGCTTTATCCCGCAGATTGTGATTGCGCTGTTGCTTGCCTCATGGTTTGTGGATGTGCGTCTGAAAATCCGCGGTCAGCAGTTTTTCAAGGTTGTTATCTACCTGCCGAACTTAATCATGGCGTCTGCGTTTGCAATGTTGTTCTTTGCATTGTTTTCAAACAAGGGACCTATCAATTCTATTCTGTTATCAATAGGACTTACAAAGGAACCGATTGATTTCATGCGTTCCGCATTTGGAACAAGGACTTTGGTCGGCGTGATGAACTTCCTGATGTGGTTTGGTAATTCGACAATCATGCTGATGGCGGCAATCATGGGTATCAGCCCGGATATTTTTGAGGCGTCGGAGATTGACGGCTGCAACAGCGTACAGCGGTTTTTCCGCATTACGCTTCCAATGATTCGTCCGATTCTCGCCTACACACTGATTACGGCAATTATCGGTGGTCTCCAGATGTTCGATGTGCCGCAGATTTTGACAAACGGCCAGGGAAGTCCCGACCGTACGTCCACAACGCTGATTATGTTCCTCAACAACCACTTGAAGAGCAAGAACTATGGTATGGCGGGCGCGTTGTCAGTTTACCTGTTTATCGTCAGCGGTATCCTGTGCTTTATCGTGTACCGCATAACAAATGACAATGATGATGACGGTTCAAAGGCAGCTGCAAGGAAGAGAAAAAAGGCGGAAAGGAGATAAAGTATGAAATCAAACGGTTATAACAAATTTCGGACTATTTTTGCACATGTAGTACTTGCTGTTCTGTCATTTATGTGTCTGTTTTTCTTCTATATACTAATTGTCAATGCGACACGGTCCCATGCGGATTTGCAGAGAGGGTTTTCTGCACTGCCTGGCGGGTATTTTTTTAAGAATTTTAAAAGCGTGGCAAATGACGGAACCTTTCCGATGGTGCGAGGCATCATAAACAGTCTGATTGTTTCCGGAAGCTCGGCAGCAATCTGTACATATTTTTCGGCATTGACCGCATATGGTCTCTATGCATATGATTTCAAGCTAAAGAAAGCTGCATTTACATTTATCATGGCAATCCTTGTCATGCCGACACAGGTTACGGCAATGGGTTTTTTGCGGCTGATTACCAATATGGGCATGTATGATTCCCTGCTTCCGCTGATTATTCCGTCCATTGCATCGCCGTCCGTATTTTATTTTATGTTCAGCTACCTGCAGTCGTCACTTCCGCTTTCGCTGGTGGAGGCGGCCAGAATTGACGGTTCAAGGGAGTTTCGGACATTCAACCAGATTGTCATTCCGATTATGAAGCCGGCGATGGCAGTACAGGCAATCTTTTCGTTCGTAGGTTCATGGAACAACTACTTCGTTCCGGCCCTTGTCATCCAGTCAAAGGATAAGATGACAGTGCCCATCCTGATTGCACTCCTTCGTGGCGCCGATTACATGAACCGTGACATGGGTAAGATATACATGATGATTGTCGTTGCAATCGTGCCGATTATCCTTGTATACCTGATTCTTTCAAAGTATATTATCGCGGGCGTGACACTTGGTGGTGTCAAGGGATAGGAAATATTGTTGAGAGTGGAGTGATTATTTTTGATAAGAAAAATGACAATTGCATTGCGGTCGACAGATGAAGTCAGGGAATTTGTAAGAGAAGTAATGCCACTTGAAAACGAGTATGATTTGATATCAGGCAAGTATGTGATAGATGCCAAATCGATATTGGGAATATACAGCCTGAATTTATCAAAACCACTGGAACTTGTCATACGCGGCGAATACGGTGATGATTTGACGGTTCTCGATAAATATAAAATACAGGTATGAGGATGAACGCCCCAATAGTTTCGGCTGTTGGGGCTTTTTTCAAAATGATACACGGCAGACTGGTGCCTGGGGTAAATGGATTTGGCAGGAATGGGGGATGATTATGAAGCGGAGGAATGGAGCAGTATTTCTGGCAGCGGCAATGCTTGTCCTGTTTGGAAACGGATGCGGCAGCAGCGATACGGCGGGCAGTACAAAAATATATTATACGGCAATTGAGAGCGGCGACTATTATGAAGGGTGGGCAAGCCGCCTGGAAGAACAGGCATCCGCACAGGGTGCGTCCTTTGCAGTCGGGTATGCGGAAAACTCTGTGGAGACACAGGATGCCCAGATAAAGGAAGCCGCTGCCGGCGGGTACGATGTGCTGCTGTGCGGGCTGGTTTCGCCGGATACCGTGACGGAGATTAAGGCTGCGGCAGGCGACACGCCGATGGTCTTTATCAACAATGCGCCGGCAGACAGTGCATTGGAGAAGGATAAGTATGTCTATGTGGCATCGGACGAGTTTATGGCCGGGCAGTACCAGGCAGAGTACATTCTGGAACGATTTGGACAGAAGGATGAAATCAATGTCGCAATCCTCAAGGGTCCGAAGGACGCGTCGGGCGCGGTCGGAAGGACGAAAGGGTTAAAGCAGACGCTCAAGGCAAGCGGAAAGAAGATTAACTATGTCTTTGAGGACAATGCCGGATGGAACACGGAAAAGGCACAGGAGCTGATGGCGATGTTTCTGAAGACAGGACAGCCGGTCGACTGTGTGGCGTCAAACAATGACGATATGGCGCTTGGTGCCCGTGCCGCATTTGAACAGGCAGGAGTCAGCACGGATTCTGTGCTGTTTCTCGGCGTGGATGCTTCTGTGGGTGGCTGTCAGGCGATTGCCGAGGGGCGCATGGATTTCACGGTATTCCAGCCGACAGACAGCCAGATTTCTTTTGCAGTCGAGGCTGCAAAGAGACTTGCCGGCGGACAGTCGATAGCCGGTCTTGAGGGTGCGTCGGAGGATGGCAAATATATTCTGGTGCCGTTTGAAAAGGTAGACAGCAGCAATGTAGCACAGTACAAATAGTTTAATTGGAGGGATTGAAATGACAAAAGATGACAAAGTCATTTCCATAAAGGTCAGGCTGCTCGGAATTATCCTGCCGGTTATTATCATCATTATGCTGGTTCTGACAGGGTTATCCTATTATGTGTCCAAAAAAGTCATCAAGGCGGATGCCCACAATCTTTTGCAGACTTCCGTGGAGAGCCAGGCTGCCGCAATCGAGGCATGGCTGAACCAGAACCTTGTATCCATCAGTGTCGCCAAGCAGGCGGTTGAGCAGATGGATTTCGACGAGAAGCAGGTACAGGACTTTTTGGATTCTTATTACAATTTTGACAGCAATTACACCAATGGATTTTACATAGCCGGCATGGATGGGAAAGTTTTCAGGGCGAAATCGTTTAAGTCTGTTGAACTGCGTGATGCAGGGGCTGATGGGAATTATCTCAACAACGGCGATTTTGCGGTTGCCGAGAGTCTGACGGATGACAAGGACTGGATGTTTTTTACGGCGCTCGAAGGCGATGCGCAGGCGCAGATTCAGGATGGTGAGACCGTCATTGACACGGTAAATGAGGGGACGGTGGACTACAGCGTGCAGTATGTACAGCCGAATGTACCGCTGAAAAAGGATGCTGTATACCAGGTTCGCTTTGACGCTTATGCGGACGAGGCAAGGACGATGAAAGTAAGCGTCACGGCGCCGGACAGGGATTACCAGCGCTATCTTCCAGATACGATTGTAGACTTGACAACGGAAAAACAGACATACAGCTATGATTTTACCATGACGGATTATGATGATGCAAATGGGCGCATGGAATTTAACCTGGGGGCGGCAGGCTCCACGGCAAGCGTTAAAATCAGCAACGTGTCAGTCAAAATGACCGCCCAGCCGCCCGCTGCGGGAGCAAACGGGGATTCGCCAGGTACTGATGTAACACAGACCGAATGGTTCCGGGATGGGCTGACAAGGGTGAACGTGGGATATACGGATGCATATACCAATGAGGAGGGGAATCCGGTCATCAGTGTATGTGGTATGCTGCGCACGGCATCAGATGACATCCGTGTCATTTCCATGGATTTGCCGCTTGACAAAGTCAGTGTCTATGTCAACAGCTTTGTGAAAATGGACAAGGCGGAATCGCTGCTTGTCAATGCCAATGACTGCACGGTACTGGCATCGCGCGACACGAGTGCGATTTCCAAAAGACTGGGGACGCTCGGCAGCAGCTTCATGGGGAATCTCGAAGAAAAAATCTCAGCGTGTGACATGGACTTGGTGGAGATGGACGGAAACATGACCGTGTTTCAGGAGATAGCCGGCACGGACTGGGTGCTTGTCTCCTATGTTCCGTCAAAAACAATATACCAGGACCTCAACAATATCAGAAATGTCATGATTATATTCAGCATTTTGTCCATACTGGCGCTGACCGTATTAATTGAAAGGATTGTCCACATCGTAATTAATCCGGTGAAGAAGCTGACGGAGGTCATCAAGAATATGACCGACGGAAATTTTGCGGTGTACAAGGCTTCAAGGAACAAAGACGAGATTGGCGTGATGAGTCGCTGCGTGGAGAAATTTATCGCCACGATGCGCACCATGATTCTTTCCATAGACAATGTGTCGCACAAGCTGCATGACCAGGCGGATGGAAGCAAGGATGTGTCGAATCATATGTTTGACGCCTCGAAAAAGCAGAACCAGTCCATGAAGGATCTGAATGCGACAGTCGAGCAGTTGTCTCTCTCCGTCAACGAGATTGCAAAGAGCGCAACGTCGCTTGCGGAATTTGTTGCCGAGACAAAGGACGACGGAAACGACATGAGCGACAGGATGACAAAGACGGTTGACATTTCCAGAAAAGGAAAGGCGGTTATGCAGGATGTTGGTACGGCGATGCAGAGCATTGACGGTTCCGTGCGGAAGCTGCAGCATGCGATTGATGAAGTGGGGAATGTGTCGGGCGAGATAACCGATATTACCAGGGTTATCGGCGAAATTGCGGATGAGACGAACCTGTTGTCGCTGAACGCGTCGATTGAGGCGGCACGCGCCGGTGAAGCCGGAAGGGGCTTTGCAGTGGTCGCGTCCGAGATTGCGAAGCTTGCGCAGACGAGCATGGAGTCCGTACAGAATATTGATAAGCTGGTATTGGAGATACAGACGTTAATCGGTGATGTCATCGCGCAGGCAAACAGCAGTGTCGAAAACATCAGTGACAGCAGCAGCCTGATTGGGAATGCGGTCGTGACGTTTGACACGATTTTTGAGAACATCATGGCGGTCGGCGGACTGGTTCAGAATATGATGCAGAAAGTTGACAAGGTGGAGGATGTGGCACGGAATGTAGCCGCCATCTCGGAGGAGCAGGCGGCAAGCTCAGAGGAAATCCTGCGCTCCTCGGACACGCTGGTGGAGCAGGCTGACGGACTCATGGCAAACAGCGAGACGGTGGCGAGGGAGTCCGAGGAACTGACAACCTCGGCGGAAGAACTGAAGATGCAGATTCAGACCTTCAAGGTATAATTTTCTGCACTGTATGATGGGGGGTGAAAGTGGCAGGGAGTTGTTTTAATGGCGGTTTATGGCAATGCAAATTATCAAGAAAGGAAGATGCAAGTGAAAAAGAAAGTACATCATTCAATAAAAATACTATTACTGACTTTGATGTTGACATTTCTTGTAGGAGGACTGGCTGTCTCGGCAGCAGGGAGTTTTCACATCAGCCTCAAAAAGGCGACAATTAACATTGGGGATGACAGCAGGCTGGAACTTGAGGTTGAAGGTTTGACAGCAGATGACAAAAAACCGAGATGGAATTCGTGGAATGAGAATATCGCGAAGGTGGACCAGGAGGGAGAAAGGGGAATCGTGACCGCCCTCAGTAAAGGAAAAGCCATCATTTCATCAGGAATCGGATTTCCGCGCGAAATCTGTACCGTCACGGTGGTGGAACCGAGCATTAAACTGAATAAGACGGCGGCATCCATCTATTATGGAAGCAAGGCGGAAGACTGCACGTCGATTCAGCTGAAGGCATCCGTAAAGGGAGCAAACAAGGATATTGTGTGGAGCAGCAGCAATGAAGCCGTTGCCACCGTGGATGCCATGGGCAAGGTCATCCCCAAGGCAGCGGGCAGGGCAGCGATAACAGCCAGGGCAAACGGAAAGACATCCGTCTGCAATATTACCGTGCTCGACAACAGGCTTTCCCTGAACATAGGGAAGATGCAGCTAAGCACAAAAGGCACAGGAAGCTCCGTAAAGCTTCTGCCGACGGTTATCGGTGCAAGCAAGAAGATAGCATGGGAAAGTGACAACCCTGCGGTTGCAGTGGTAAAGGGCGGCAAAGTAACCGGAAAAAGCGCCGGAACTGCAAAGATTACGGCAACTGCAAACGGCGTGAAGGCAGAATGCGAGGTTACTGTAATAGAAGGACTGCTTTCCATCAACGAGGAGCACGCAGTCCTGTATGTGACAAAAACAGGTGCAGGGACCAATCAGGGAGAGACGAAGCAGCTTAAGACAAATGCCGCAAGAGGCATGGCCGTGACATGGAGCAGCGGCAACGAAGCGGTTGCAACGGTTGACAGCAACGGGCTGGTGACGGCAGTCAGCGCCGGTACTGCAACCATTACGGTAAAGAGCGGCGAGAATCCGGCTGCAGTGGATACCTGCGAGGTTGCGGTAAAAGACACAAGAACGCTGATAGAGGAAAATATTGTACATCTCAAGACAAAGGGAACGGCAAAGACATATGTGCTGGACTATGACATCATCGGGCGCAAGAATGCCGTCAAGTGGAAAAGCAGCAATCCCAAGGTCGTTTCGGTAAGCAAGGGAAAGATTACGGCAAAGAAACCGGGCACGGCAGTCATTACGGCAGCTGCAAACGGTGTCGAGGATACGGTATCCATAACCGTTGACGAGTATACGCCGACGATTGCACTCAAACAGAGCGAGTATACGCTGTACACAAAAGGCAAAAACAACCAGGTTACGTTAAAGGCTGTTGTGGACGGACCACAGAAAAAGGCTGTGTGGAGCAGCAGCAATGAGGACGTTGCAAAAGTGGCGGCAAACGGCAAGGTAACTGCCGTAGGCGAAGGGCAGACACTTGTTACCGCTACGGCAAACGGCGTGGCGGCAAAATGCTGGATCCGGGTAAAAGAGACACAGGTAACGCCTGAAAAGTATTATTATGTGCTGAAGACAAGCGGACAGGACAGAATTGATGTCGATGTTGTCGGCGCAGCCCAGACCACGAAGTTCAAGTCGAAAAACACAAAGATTGTCAAAGTGGATAATAAGGGCAATATCACAGGAAAGAAAGCGGGCATGGCGGAAATCACGATAACGGCAAACGGCGTGTCCGAAAGCTGCTATGTGTATGTGACAGACTGTGAGCATGAGTGGGGAACGGTGCCGCAGGATAAGGTGGACGAGAAGCGCGATGTCAGGACAGTTACATGTGATAAGAGCGGTCTTGCGACAAAATACTGTCCGAAATGCGAGTCAAAGACACAGGACATCGAACAGCCGCTGGGTCATCAGTTTGGCAGATGGATGATGGAAGTCAAGGCAACGGCGCATTCGGCAGGACTTGAAAAACAGGTATGCAGCCGCTGCGGCGCAGAAAATACCAGAACCATTCCGGCAAAGGCAACGGCAGGGGGCGCTGGTTCCTATGAGAAGGGCGACCTCGTCTGGGCGGATGAGTTTGACACGCTCAATCTGAATGACTGGAATTTTGAATATCATGAACCCGGATGGGTAAATGCGGAATTACAGGAGTATGGCGACTCTCCGAACAATACCTACGTCAAGGATGGAATGCTCTATATCCAGGCGCTTAAGGAAATGCGCGACGGCAAGCCATATTATACATCCGGCAGAATCAATACGCAGAGCAAGCATACGTTCCAGTACGGCAGATTTGAGGTAAGGGCAAAGGTGCCAAGCGGAAAAGGCTTCCTGCCTGCATTCTGGATGATGCCCGAGAACGAAAGTTACTATGGACAGTGGCCAAAGTGCGGTGAGATTGATATCATGGAAGTACACGGAAGCGCGCTCGACACAAGCTATTCGACACTCCATTTCGGAGAACCGCACACGCAGAAGCAGGGCAGCTATACATTGCCCGCAGGAGCGGCAAATTTCGGGGAAGGGTTCCATGTGTTTGCCTGCGAGTGGGATCCGGGCGAGTTCCGCTTCTATGTGGATGATGTGCTGACTTACACCGTGAATGACTGGTTTACCCAGAAACCGGGATTTGGAAAGGTCGCTTATCCTGCGCCTTATGACCAGCCGTTTTACATGATACTGAATCTGGCTGTCGGCGGCAGCTGGGTCGGATATCCGGATGATGACGCCGTATTTGAGGAAAATGCGCAGTTTGTCATCGACTATGTCAGGGTATACCAGAAAGACCACTATGACATGGATGTTGACAGGCCGGAGAGCGTCGTGCAGCTCAGGGATCCGGATGAGACCGGAAACTATATTGTCAATGGCGATTTCTCAAAGGTTGAGGATTTGTCCAAGGAGGATTCCAACTGGCGTCTTTTGTTTGCGGAGGGCGGTGCGGCAACAGCCGAGATTTCCGACAATGCGCTGCATATCATATCGACAAATGCCGGCACGGTAAATTACGGCGTACAGCTGGTGCAGGCAGACCTGCCGATGGAAAACGGTGCAAAGTACAAGCTAAGTTATGATGCATGGGCAGACGAGGCGCGTACCATGATTACCGACATCTCTGCTCCTGACAGGGGATATATCCGCTATCTGGATGATAAGACAGTGGAACTGACGACAGAGAAGAAGACATATGAGCATATATTTGACATGACCGGGGACAGCGACCCGAACGGCAGGGTGGAGTTTAACCTTGGAAACCAGGGATCCCTGGCGACAGTCCATATTACCAATGTGAGACTTGTAAAGGAAGGCAGCGCGGAGAAAGAAGAAAAAGGCATGCGTCCGGACGGCAACTATGTCTATAACGGATCGTTTGACGAGGGCAATGAGCCGGGCAAGCTTCGTCTCGCATACTGGGACTGGGATTGGGACGTTGCCACAGGCAGGGGAACAAGCGTGTCTGTCAACGGCAAGCGTGAATTGGAGGTGACGGTACCGGATACAGTGACGGCGCCGGACCAGGTAGTCGTGAGCCAGAACCCCATAGCAGTCAGTGGAGGAAAGAAGTATGCTTTCAGCTTTGATGCCTATGCAGACAGGGCAAAGACAATCAGGACCGAGCTTGCGGGAAATACATATGACAGTGCGCTGACAACAGAAAAGCAGACGTTCAGGTACGAGTTTGATGCGCCTGCGGACTTAAAAGGAACCGCGCTTCGTTTCCTGCTTGGAACACCGGGCACGGTATATATCGACAATGTGGCAGTCAGGGAAGATGCCCTGATCGTAAACGGTGACTTCTCTGCCGGAATGCTGGGATATGAGGTCTATGTAAATGACGCGGCAAAGGTTCCGGCTCATGTGGTGGACTCGCTAAATGAGAAGGATGCGTTCTCCATAGATATCGCCGATACCGGCAGTCAGGACTGGTACATCCAGTTAAAGCAAAGCGGCATTAAGCTCGAAAAGGACAAATGGTATAAGCTTTCATTTGATGCGAAGTCAACCGTGGACAGGGAGATTATGTATGCGTTGCAGAGAGACGGCACAAGCGACGATGTCTGGACGCCGTACTCCGGAAATCCCAGGGCAGCATTGACAGCAGAGTTCCAGAAGTTTGAAAAAGTATTTCACATGGATTACGATACGGATCCGAAGACCGTACTCAGTATTTCGATGGGCGCAGTCGGAGGAAAGCAGATATCCGACAAGCATACTATAGTGATTGACAATATTAATCTGGAAGAGACAGAGGCACAGGAAGAGCCGCCAGAAACGCCTGTAGAGCCGGGCAGGAACCTGATTGCAAACGGTGATTTTGAGGCAGGCAGCGAGCACTGGGAAGACGCAGTGACATCACCGGGGGCAGCCGAGGTAAGCTTTGCGGATGGAAAAGCAGTTTATACAATTACCAATGTCGGAGAGGAAGACTGGCACATCCAGCTTAAGCATAAGGAACTGCTGAAGCTGGAAAAGGGCGCGACATATCAGGTAAAGATGAAATTAAAATCCACAGAGCCAAGGATCGTAAAATATGCGTTCCTGAATCCGGCGTATGACTGGTATGGAGGAGAAGATGTTGCCCTGACTGCAGATGAGGAAAAGGCAGTCGATTTTACGCTCGAAGTGGGCGATAAGCCTACCCATAAGGAAATTACATTTGTCATTTCAATGGGGCAGATTTATGAGGACAATGACAAGGCACAGCCAATTGACACACCTGTTTCAACAATCGAGATTGATGACATCAGTGTTGTGAAGGTCGGCGGTGAAACAGACCTGGTTGAAAATGGTGACTTTGCAGCAGGCAGGGAGCCATGGATTGATACAGTCAATACGGATGCCGGCGCTGAAGCGGAGACATCCTTTACAGGCAGTAAGGCAAGATACGAGATTTTCAATGCCGGAACAGCAGAAGGGGATATACAGCTGGGGCAGGCAGGTATTATAATGGAAAAAGGTGCGAAGTATAAGGTTAACTTCGAGATAGCTTCTTCCATTGACAGGAATGTAACAGTCGTGCTTTTAAACGCCAGTGGCGAAGAATGCGGCAGGGAGACCATCAGCCTGACAAAAGATATGAAAAAGGCAGTCAGCCGGATGATGACATTAGGTGAGAAGTACACGGATGGGGCAGTCACATTCCGGATTCTGCTGGGCAATACAGAGGGTGCAGACTTAGGAGAACATGCCGTTGAAATTACAAATGTCAGCATTGTAAAAGGAAACGACGATGCAGTGGCTGATGAAGAGACAGAGACGGCTTGTACCGTAAAACCGCCAGTGAAGGGTGAGAACCCAGCGGAACCGCTGATTCGAAACGGCAGCTTTGCAGATGGGGAGAATGAGTGGAGTAATTATTATCAGGATACTAATGAGGGCGCCGATGTCACAAGAAAGATTCAGGAAGATGATGCGGGTAAGTGGTTAAGGTACGAAATCACCAATGCCGGAAACGAGCTTTGGAACGTAGTGCTCAAACAGGAAAACCTGGATATGGAAAAAGGAGCAAAATATAAAGTAAGCTTCAACATCGTTTCATCCATTGACAGGAGCGTGAAGGCTGAATTCCAGGACAGCACGTATCAGCCGCGCGCCGCGACAGAACTGATTGAGCTGCATGCAAATAAACTGAAAAAAGTAAGCAGAATCGTGACGGTAGAAGGCGACTTTACAGGCAGTCTTGCGTTCCAGCTCTCCATGGGTAAGTTTGCCGAAACGAATACGCCGCATGCGATTGAAATTACGAACATCAATGTCATCAAGGTTGAAGAAGGCACAGCGGCAGATCCGGAGGAGGAGACACCAAAGGAGATAGAGGGATTTGACGGAAAGACAGAGATACCGGATAATTCTGACCCAGACCCGGCTCCTGCAGGCGATAGCCTGATTCAGAATGGTGACTTTGCGGCAGGAGAAGAACACTGGACACCGGAAATCATTTCCCCGGCTGAAGCGACACCAAGTTTTGAAGGGAAAAAGGCAACATTTGACATTACCAATGTCGGAAGCGCGGATTGGAATATCAAACTCAGGTACAGTGATCTTTTGAAACTGGAGAAGGGTGCAAAGTATCAGGTTCAGATGAAGGTAACTTCTACTGCTGCAAGGACAGTCAAGTATTCATTTATGAATGAGTCATATGCTTATTATGGAGGAGAGGATCTTTCACTGGAAGCAAATGAAGCCAAAACAGTATCCTATGAATTTACGGTAGATAAGGACACAAGTGAGAAGATTACATTTGCCATTTCAATGGGCAAGATTGAAAATGAAGACACACCGCCAGCAGTAATCGAGATTGAGGACATCAGCGTTGTGAAGATAAGCGGAAGCACAGAGACACCAGAAAAACCGGATCCGGATCCTGCTCCGGCAGGCGATAACCTGATTCAGAACGGTGATTTTGCAGAAGGCGAGACGCACTGGACAAAAGAAGTTGGTTCAGATGCTGCGGCAGAAGCAAACTTTGAGAACGGAAAGGCAGTGTTCACCATTACCAATGTTGGTCAAAACGACTGGGATATTAAACTCAGATACACAGAAAGCCTGACATTGGAAAAAGGGGCAAAGTATCAGATTACGATGAAGATAAAGTCGTCGGCCGCAAGAACAATCAAGTATTCATTTATGCCACCAAGTAATACTCCGTGGTATGGTGGAGAGGATATTGAACTGACTGCGGATGAGGTTAGGGAAGTAAATTACAATTTGACAGTAAGTGCGGACACAAGCAACGAGATTATATTTGCAATTTCAATGGGCAAGATTGCAGATAAAGAAACACCAGTATCAACAATTGAGATATCTGATATTAGTGTTGTAAAAGTCAGCGGGGCAGAATCCGGTGATGAAGAACAAAAAACCGCTGCTCAGGAGTCTGAGGAAACAGAAACGACAGAAACTGAGGAGGTCGGGGAAACAGAAACGACAGAAACTGAGGAGGTTGAGGAAACACAAACGACTGAAACTGAGGAACCAGAAGAGACAAAAACAACTGAAACCGAGGAATCAGAAGAGACAGAATCAACCGAATCCAGGGAAACTGAGGAACCAGAAACAGCTGAAACCGAGGAATCGGAAGAGACGGAATCAAAAGATTTTTAGACCGCTCTAAACACAAATAAACTGCCAAAGGCAAGAGGAGAACACAGTTGAGAAAGAAACCAAATGCAGGAAAACTGCTGTCTGTGACACTTGCGCTGGCGCTGGCTGCGGGAGGCTGCGGGACAACAACCCAGGATGCGCCTCCCGGCAGTACTGCCGGGGAAGCCGTGACAGATACAGCAGACAATGAAGTCAAAAACGAATGTCCCGACGGGCATGAATCTGGAGGTTGGACAGTGGGAACAGAAGCAACAGTAAATTCGGACTATAAGCTTGTCTGGGAAGACGAGTTTGAGGGTGACAGGCTGAACATGGACGACTGGAATTTTGAGTACCATGAGCCGGGCTGGGTCAATGCCGAGCTGCAGGAATATGTGGATTCCGAGAAGAATACCTACGTGAAGGACGGAAAACTGTATATCCAGGCGCTCAAGGAGATTATTGACGGCAAGCCGTATTACACATCAGGCAGAATCAACACGCAGGGCAAACACGATTTTCAGTACGGAAGGTTTGAGGCAAGGGCAAAGGTGCCAAGTGGAAAAGGCTTTCTGCCTGCATTCTGGATGATGCCGACAGAAGAGGGGTATTATGGGCAGTGGCCAAAGTGCGGCGAGATAGACATCATGGAGGTGCACGGCAGCGAGCTGACCACAACATACAGCACGCTCCATTTCGGAGAGCCGCATACACAGGAACAGTCCTCTTACCAGATAGCGGCAGGAGAAGAAAATTTCGGTGAGGCGTTCCACGTATTTGCATGTGAGTGGGATCCCGGCGAATTCCGTTTCTACGTTGACGGTAAGATGATAGGAAGCGTGAATGACTGGTTCACAAAAAAAGAGGGTTTTGGCGAAGTCGCCTATCCCGCGCCATACGACCAGCCGTTTTACATGATACTTAACCTCGCAGTCGGCGGCAGCTGGGTAGGATATCCCGATGATGACGACGTATTTGAGGAGAATGCGCAGTTTGTCATTGACTATGTGCGGGTATATGAGAAGGACAGTTATGACACCAATGTCACAAAACCGGAAAACGAAATCAGCCTCGGCGAGCCTGACGAGACAGGAAACTATGCCGTAAACGGCGATTTCTCAGAGGCGGAGGACATGACAAAAGAAGATTCGCACTGGCGGCTGCTCCTGGCGGAAGGCGGCAAGGGCGAGACCGAGATATCTGACAATGCGCTGCATATCACGTCCGAGAGTGCAGGCACGGTGAATTACGGCGTGCAGATTGTCCAGGCAGGCATGCCGATGGAGAAGGGCGCAAAGTACAGGCTCACATATGATGCCTGTGCAGACGAGGCGCGCACCATGATTACAAACGTGACAGCGCCGGACAAGGGATATATCCGTTACCTGGAGGACACGACGGTGGAGCTGACGACAGAAAAGCAGTCTTATGAGCATCTGTTTGACATGACAGCGGACAGCGACGCAAATGGCAGGATTGAGTTCAACCTTGGAAACCAGGGCTCGATAGCAGCCGTCCATGTCAGCAATGTCCGTCTGGAAAAGGCAGGCGAGGCGGCAAAGACGGAAAAAACCGTACTGCCTGATGGCAATTACGTGTATAACGGAGCGTTCAGCGAGGGAAATGACCCGGACAGAAGGCGGCTTGCCTACTGGGACTGGGACACCACGCAGTGTGAGGAAGCCACGGTTGCCGTAACGGACAATAAAGAGCGTGAACTTATGGTGACAGTGCCGGAGACAGAGCTTTCGGAGTCGTCCCTGAATAAGGTCATCGTAAGCCAGAAACCGGTCGCAATTACAGGCGGAAGGAAGTTTATCTTAAGCTTTGACGCTTATGCGGAAAAGGCGGGGACAATGCAGACTACCATTGCCGGACAGGCATTTGACAGTGAACTGACAACAGATAAGACGGCTTTTAAGTATGAGTTTGAGACACCGGAGTCCTTAAAAGATGCGGAGCTTTGCTTCCTGTTTGGGAGTGCAGGCATATACTATATCGACAACGTGCGCGTCCGAGAGGACAGCATTCTCGTAAACGGTGATTTTTCAAGCGGCATGACAGGGTATGAGGTCTATATCCACGACGCGGCAAAGGTTGCGGACTATATCGTGGATGCCCTGAACGAGGACAACGCCTTTGCGATGGATATCGCGGATACAGGCTCGGAGGGCTGGCATATCCAGCTAAAGCAGAACGATATTAAGCTTGAGAAAGGCAAATGGTACAAGCTTGCATTTGACGCCAAGTCAACAAAGGACAGGACAATCATGTACGCGCTGCAAAAGGACGGATCCAGACACAAGGATGCAAACGGCGCCGAGGACTGGACGGCATACTCCGGCGAGCACATGGCGGAACTGACAGGGGATTACCAGAACTTTGCCATTGTGTTCGAGATGAAGTCCGACACAGACGAGGGCACAATATTAAGCATCTCCATGGGCGCAGTCGGCGGAAAGCAGATATCCGACAGGCACAGCGTGGTGATTGACAACATTACATTGGAGGAAACACAACCACAGTAGGAACAAAACCAGTACACGAGCAGGGAAGATGGACATTTCCCTGCTCGGTTTTTCAAAATATGGAGGGTGGGGGATAGATATGCTGAACGGTTATAAAGTCATAGCATTGTGTCTGTCGGCAATTCAGGATGCTTCAAGTATCAGCTTTATCACGGAGCTTAACGATAAGCTCAACAAGCATGGGTATAGGATTTTTATTTACCATATGAGTACGGACATGGCATGGAGCGACACTATTAAGGATTCGGAGACACTGGTTTTTGACCTGATAGACTATTCCATCGTTGACACGGTCGTTATCATGGACGAGAAAATAAAAAGCCGGACAGTGACAGAGCACATTATCAGCGGGGCGAAGGCAGCGGGCGTTCCCATAATTGTGGTTGATGGGCAGTGTGACGGCTGCACCAGCGTGCGGTTTGATTACAGGACAGGGTTTGAGGAGATTGTCAGGCATGTGATGGAAGTGCATAGACCCAGGAAGCTGCATTTTATGGCAGGAAGCCGCGGCAATCCGTTTTCCGAGGAACGTCTCGGGATATTTGCCATGATTTTGAAGGAATACGGAATTGCATTTGACAGTGAGAGCATGGTAAGCTACGGCGATTTCTGGGCGCGCCCCACCATCAAGGCAGCCCAGCGGCTCATTGACAGCAGGGATATGCCGCAGGCAATTATCTGTGCCAATGACATCATGGCAATTAACGTTGCCGCGCTGCTCAAAAAGAACGGCTACCGTGTGCCGGAGGATGTCATCATAACAGGTTTTGACGGAATCGAGGAAATCCACCTGACAGAGCCGAGAATCACGACAAGTTTCTGTGATTTCAGGGAGCTTGCGGGCACGGTGGCAGATCTGATTCAGAAAGGAACGCCGGAGGGTGAATATTATGCGCTGCCAAGGCTGATGATTTCGGAGTCCTGCGGCTGTGCATACAGTTCAAAGATAGACATACTGGATGATTTCAGCCAGCTCAACAGCCGCTTTTACCGCTATCAGGACGATAACCATGTGCTGACGCAGATTGCAGAGGACATGCAGGGATGCAGGCATATCGAGGAGGTTCCGGCAATGATGGGGCACCGTGTCATGAACCATATGTGCTGTTTCCTGAACCAGTGGTGCACGGATGATTCCGTTGACCCGATGACGATCCACCAGGACGGCTTTGACGACGAGATGTATATCCTGTATAACGCGGAGGCGCCAAAGCCGTTTGTGCCAATGAAGTTTGCGCGCAGGGACATTATGCCGAAGCTTGACGAACTGCTGGAGCGGAAACACCCGCTGATATTTATGGAGCTTGACTTCATGAATGTCACTTTTGGGTATGCCTGTTTTTGCTACAAAAGCTGCGACAATACGGATTACACCAAGATTCCGCAGATTGTGGCGGCTGTCGATATGGGCATTGGCGGACTGCTGAACAAACGCTACCAGAACTACCTGACCGGTCAGATTGAGCATATTTACATTCACGATTCGCTGACCGGGCTGTACAACCGCCTTGGTTTTAACCGCGAGTTTGAGAAACTGATGAAACGCGTGTGGGAAAAAGAGGGCAATGTTACAGTCGTGCTGGCAGACTTGGACGGTCTGAAAGGCATCAACGACAACTATGGGCATGCGGCAGGGGACAACGCCATTCATACGGTGGCAAAGGCGCTGCAAAACAGCTGCCCGGAGGATGCACTGTGCGTCCGGTTCGGGGGCGATGAGATGCTTGCTGTCATGGAGGGGGATTATGCCATCGGTGCCATACGTGAAAAAATGAAAAACTGGCTTGAAGAGTACAACAGCAGGGCAGGCAATCCCTACACAGTCTCGGCAAGCCTTGGCATTCTCGTTACCAGCGGAAATGAAGAACTTGAATTTGAGGACCTGCTCAAAAGCGTTGACGCGCTGATGTACCAGGAGAAGCGCAGGAAGAAAAAACAGAATTTGTAATAATTTACAAAGGTTATGGCAAAAAAATGATATAAAAATCATTGATGTGATATTATTGACCAAAAATATGTAATAAAATGTGACTATAAGTAATGCAAATGAATATAAAATGTAAGATGGGAGGTCACATTATATGAAAAAATCACTAAAAGCCATTCTTTTATCAGCAGCAATTTTCACAAATGTGTTAGGTGCTTGTGATATTGACGCCAAGGCAGCCGCACCCCAGTATACAGCCGATTATTTCGGGATTGGATTTGACAGCTACGAGGCTGATAAGATGGAAAAGTCGGACGTATGGTCAAACGGGGGAATGTTTAACTGTACATGGGCGGCGGAGAATGTCAGCTTTTCGCAGGGTAAGATGAATCTTTCCATCTACAGTGACGGACGCGGTGGATATACGGGTGGCGAGTACCGCACGAGACAGGCGTTTGGCTACGGAATGTACGATGTCAGCATGAAGCCGATAAAAAATGACGGCGTAGTGACTTCCTTCTTTACCTACACGGGACCTTCTGACGGAACGAAATGGGATGAAATTGATATAGAGTTTCTCGGAAAGGATACGACGAAGGTACAGTTTAATTATTATACGGACGGTGTAGGCGGCCATGAGTACCTGTATGACCTTGGCTTTGACGCATCGCAGGGTTATCATCAGTATGGTTTTTACTGGGACAAAAATAGTATTACATGGTATGTAGACAAAAAGCCTGTCTATACGGCTACAAGGGATATTCCTTCGACACCCGGTAAAATCATGATGAATGTATGGCCGGGCAAGGGTGTTGACGAATGGCTGAACCGCTATAACGGTGTAGCGCCGCTTACAGGAAGCTATGACTGGATATCCTATACAAGGCCTAAGACTGCTTCCGAAGGAGGTGTGACGTCGGGCGGCAATAACAGCCAGAACCCTTCATACGGTTCCGATACGGCATTTCAGCGCGGACAGCTTTATATGATATGTTCCAAAAACAGCCAAAAGGCGCTTGATGTCTCATGGGGTTCGAAGGAGAATGGCGCAAATGTGCTTCAATATACATATCAGGGCTATGCCAACCAAAAGTGGTACATCGAAAAGCAGACGAGCGGATACTATACGATAAAGTGTTATGCCAGCGGAAAGGTTCTTGACATTGCGGGATGCTCTTCGGAGAATGGCGCAAATGTACAGCAGTGGGAATACATGAATGGTGAAAACCAGGAATGGAGCATTGAGAAGGCAGGGGACTACTACAAGATTATAAACAGAAGGAGCGGGAAGGCGCTTGACGTTTCGGGCAGATCGGCTGCGGATAACGCAAACGTACTGCAATGGGATTACAACGGACAGGATAACCAGCTTTGGCGCATATCTTTGGCGCGTTAAGTATTTAGATACATCCTGTACAGGCTAGTTTTCTACATTTCCTTATTTATAAATGACAGGGTGGAAACAAGATTGTTTTCACCCTGTTTATGTACACGGGCACCCAGAGGAAATATGCTGCTCAATTAGTGGTTTTCATTGAATTGGGTTATGACGGTATCAGGCTTTACGGTCATCTCCACCCAGGCGGGAAGAAAGCCGCTTTTTATGGCATTCCTTACAGAGCGGATATTGGACCATGCGGAGCAGTAAAATGGAACCTTATCCCGCTCAAGGATCTCACAGGCAAGTCTGCTGGTGAGTGCACAGGCGATTTTGTTCCTTCTGTATTCCGGCAGCACATCCACCCCGATTTGCCACATTTTTTCACAGTCGGCGGAGCAGCCTGCAAGCCCGACCAGCTTTCCATCCGCATAAGCCCCGACACCGAGCACGTCCAGGTGCTGTCGTTTTTCGCACAGGGCATTGCCCCATTCCGGCAGATACAGGCTTTTAAAATCCTCCGGTCCAAGAATCTGTAGTTCGTAATCGCACGAAATCGCATGGAGCCTGCTGATGTCGGGAAGATAGTATTCTGCCATAAAGCATACCCTGTACCCGTTTCCGGCAAGCCTGTCATCCAGCCAGTGCATATTCGGCGACTCAAAAAGATGGTAAAACTCGTATTTGCCGACATATTCCGACACAATCTCCTGAATGTCCTTGTCTGCCGATGCAACCACATTGTTCCCATAAGAGACAAAATTTGCAGGGATAGGCTCTTCCAGATATTTCCTTGCATTTTTTCCGAGCCGGAATGGAACGACAACATTCTTGTTTTTCATAAAGTCTTCCACTTTGCAGCCGATGTCCTCGGCAGACTGTTCCATTGCAATCTGTAATATGTCCTCAGCGCGCATGATTTTCCTCCTCATGTTTTTCACTATTTTACCATGAGGAAGATATGGTGGCAAGGTTCTGACAGATATTATTCAAAAGACTGTTACCGGCAGATGAATTACAATAAAAAGATTTTACTTTTCCAAAGAATATGGTACAATTTTCAAGATAGCAATTAAAGGAGAAAGCATTTCCTCGCTGTTTGCCGACATTGCGGACAATACCACGCAGGAGGCTGCCATGGCAGCTCAGATCAGCCGCGGAATCGACCAGATTGCCACTGTGGTGCAGAATAATGTGGACACAGTGGAGTCCAGTGCTGCAGCCAGTGAGGAGCTGTCCGGACAGGCAGAGATGCTCAGGGAGCTGGTATCCAGGTTCCGGCTGAAAGAGTAGACTGGATAGTATGGCAATGATTCAACCGTGATTTTGGCGAGTGAGGGACAGTATAATTTATGAGTAGGAAAAACCAGAACATGCTGATAAGCAAAAAAGAATTTTACAGGAATCTGACGAGGCTTGCCCTTCCGATTGCGCTGCAAAGCCTTATGCTCGCGTCGGTTGCCGCCGGTGACGCGCTGATGCTCGGAAAGGTCGCACAGGATGAAATGACAGCCGTTTCCCTGGCGACGCAGATTCAGTTTGTCCAGAATATGTTCCTCTCGGCTGCTACGGCAGCAGGCGCCATTCTTGGCGCACAGTATTGGGGGAAGGGGGACAGGCGCACATTGGAGGATATCTTTAACATGATGCTGCAGTTCTGTGGTATTGTGTCCGTCCTGTTCTTTCTGGCGTGCGAATTCATGCCGGAGCAGCTTATGCGGATTTTTGCAGAGGATGCCGGGCTGATTTCCATTGGCAGCGCCTATCTGCGCATTGCGGGCTGGTCATATCTGCTCACGGGTATATCCCAGTGTTATCTTACGACAATGAAAGTGTCAGAGCATATCAGGCCGGGGGCGCTGATTAGCTGCTGTGCGGTGATTCTGAACATCTTCCTGAATGCAGTCTTTATATTTGGATTGTTTGGCGCGCCGAGAATGCAGGCGAAAGGCGCCGCGCTTGCAACCACCATCTCACGCGTGATTGAGCTGGTGCTGTGCGTGGCGGTGTCGGCGAATGCGGCCTACATCCGTCCGGTATTTCACCGTTTTCTGTGTCAGGCAAGGCAGCTAAAATCGGACTTTGTCAGGCGGTGCCTGCCACTGTTGGGCGGCTCGCTGTGCTGGGGAGTCGGCTTTACATCCTACACTGCGATTATGGGGCATATGGGGACGGATGCTGCTGCAGCAAACTCTGTGGCGGCAGTAGTCCGTGACTTAATCTGCTGCATGTGCAACGGTATCGGCAGCGCGGCAGGCATCATGGTCGGAAATGAGCTGGGGGCAGGGCGCCTTGACCGGGGAAAAGCCTATGGGATAAAGCTCAAGAATATTTCCTATGTCATCGGGCTGATATCCACCGCGCTTGTGCTTGCGGTGACGCCGCTCGTCGTGCGGATGGTTATCCTGACAGATGTGGCGCGAGGGTACCTTACAGGCATGATGGTGATAATGGCGGTTTATATGATTGGGCGTTGTGTCAACACCGTCACGATCAACGGTGTGCTGGATGGCGGCGGGGATACGCTGTTTGATATGTACAGCCTCATCGTGTGTATGTGGTTCATGGCAATTCCGCTTGCACTCGCCGGGGCATTCGTACTGCATTGGTCGCCACTTGCGGTTTATGCCTGCACCTGTCTGGATGAGGTGGGAAAAATCCCATGGGTGATGGCACGTTTTCGCAAGTACAGGTGGGTGCAGGATTTAACAAGATAACGCTTTCAAAAAAAAGTCATATTTTGTCGAACGATTTGTATCATTTTTGCAACCTTTTTATTGAATTTTTTTGTAGATTATATTAGTATTGGTTGTAAGTGCAATACAAAGGAGATTCGATATGCAGGCAGAATTAATTTATCAGATTTTAAATGGAGAAATAGAGCAGAATGAGGTATTGCTGCCGGATGGAGTAGAGGTGGCGGACGAGTTTAGTGAGGACAGGGAGTGCGGGCGGCTCTATGAAAGGGTATATAAGGCAAAGCTGCGCCTTGGAAAACGTCTTGGAATGGACGAGGATTCTGACGTCGAGGAGATTATCAACTGCATGTGCAGCATTTCAAGGATACTCGCGGATAAAATGTTTGGATATGGGATGAACTTTCAGATGTGCTCGAGGAAAAAGGATACTTGAACAGTATCCTTTTCCTAATCTGTTTTTTCACCTTCTATCAAATAGTCGCAAGAGACACCGAATATGTGAGCCAGGGCATGGATTTCAATATCCGTGACATAGCGTTTGTTTGTTTCTATTCGGGTGATTACATTCTTGTCCATGTCATATCCAGCAAGCTGCAATTTCCGGGATAAATCACGTTGGGAAAGATAGTGCTTTTTTCGCAGTGCAATAAGGCGCTTGCTGATTCGGTTTTTTTCACCAGAGTAGGTTTGTGGTTTCGGCATAAATATTCCTCCTTTTGTCTCATTTTTGGAACTATGTTGTTGTTTTTGATTCTAATTGAAATATATAATAAAATCGGTTGTAAAAACGAGACAAAAGGCAAATACTGGCGTAAAATGTTGTTATATGGATACTGGCGGTCGTGGGGACGGGCTGCCTGGTACAAAGTGATGCATACAGCCGCATAGAGAATATGCTGATTTGCGGCTGGCGCAAGGATAGGGGAAAAGTCATGCAGTGTTATCAGTTGGAAGAGATTGTCAGGCCGCTGCTGGAGTGGTATCGGAATAACAGCAGGAGCCTGCCATGGAGAAAGAACAGGGAGCCATATCGTGTCTGGGTATCGGAGATTATGCTGCAGCAGACACGCGTGGAGACGGTAATTCCCTATTACGAACGTTTTATGAAACGCTTTCCGGACATTGCGTCGCTTGCGGCATGCGATGATGAGGAACTGTTTAAGATGTGGGAAGGGTTAGGGTACTATTCCCGCGCAGCAAATTTGAAAAAAGCAGCACAGGTAATCTGTACACAATACAATGGGCAGTTTCCGGAAGACTTCAGGGAGATACTTGGTTTGCCTGGCATTGGGGCGTACACGGCGGGGGCGGTCTCATCCATTGCGTTTGAGCAGGCAAGGGCGGCGGTTGATGGAAATGTATTACGCGTAATTACGCGGCTGACGGAGAGCAGTCAGGATATCGGAGACATAAAATTTCGCAGTCAGGTTACAAAACAGCTGGAACAGATTTATCCGTTGCAGGGCAGGGGAGATTTTACACAGGGCCTGATGGAGCTTGGAGCAGTGGTATGCGTGCCAAATGGGGAACCCAGATGTGAAACCTGCCCACTGGGATTCTTTTGCGGGGCATATCACAGTGGAACGCAGCTTCAGTATCCGGTAAAGAAAAAGAAGGCGGCACGCAGGATTGAGCAGAAGACAGTCCTGATTCTCAGGCTGCAGGATATCGAGTGCAGGATTGCCATTAGAAAACGGGATGACAGCGGCATACTTGCCGGAATGTGGGAATTTCCGAACATGGAAGGAATTCTGACCAGACAGGAAATTTTGCAGTGGCTTTCGGATAAGCACCTCGATGTGAAAAGCATAGGCTGTAAACAGCAGATTAAGCATATTTTTACCCATATTGAGTGGCATATGGCATACTGGGTTGTGGACTGCGGAACGGCTGGGGAGGATAGCAGCCTGACATGGGTGACTGCCCGGCAGTTGGAACACGAGATAGCGCTTCCGACAGCCTTTAAAAAAATATATGAAAAAATCCCCTGAGAATCCAGGGGATTTTTATGCGGCGAGTAGGGAAGGTCCTCCCTGCTCAATTTGTTCTGTCATACATTTGCAAGCTGTATAATTTTTTCCATGTCCGAGATAAGCTCTCTGGAATAAGTCTCTGCCTCTCTGTAGACCTGCGCTGCTTTACCATAGTCTTTGTTTTTGATTGCATTGATGATGATTCGGCCATATGTATGGAATTTTTTATGTTTGTCGCCAAGCTCCTTCCAGATTGGAAGGACACCTGGAATATTGGGAGTTATTGCGTAATAAAAATGTCCGAATCCGCACTTTGTGGAATCCAGCTGTAGTGGCGTGATATTCCTGCTGTCAGTTATCTTCTTGAGATTGCTAAGCCATGTCTGGTGTGAGGAAATTGCCGTGTTCATATATTTGACAAATTCCGTGTTCTCCATATGATAAAAGGAATCTTTCGACATACAGCCCATTTTCTTGATGGATTCATCAAGAGTTTCCTCAATATTGACAACCGGTTCGGTGGCCTGTTTCAGTTCGCGTCCTACATTGCGCATAAACTCCGTGCTTTCAAGCAACTGGTTTTCCATTTCCGTCATGGAGCTGCTGATTTCCTCGCTGACTGAAGCCATGGAGCTTATGGAGTCATTAATCTGCGACACATGCCGTTTGCTCA
Organism: uncultured Lachnospiraceae bacterium; assembly: GCA_949066965.1. GTDB lineage: Bacteria > Bacillota > Clostridia > Lachnospirales > Lachnospiraceae > COE1. The sequence continues at coordinate 41,101 of CARTDA010000009.1, read as the reverse complement.
TATCGTTCAGCTCCCATACATTTGTTATTTTATTAGCCATCGAAGACAGTGAACGGATGGTGCTGCCGGAACTCTGGACGCTTTTTTTGGAGGCGTGTTTCATGTTCTCCACAAAAGTCCCCATGTCCTTTGTCAGCTTCTGTGTTTCCTCGGCAAGTTCCCTGATTTCTCCTGCAACCACGGCGAAGCCCTTCCCGGCTTCTCCTGCCCTGGCAGCTTCGACGGAAGCATTCAGTGCAAGAAGGTTTGTCTGGAGGGAAATTGTGTCAATGCCCGAGAGGAGGGAACTGATATGGTTGATAAGGTCAATCAGCTCATCCATGTCCGACTGCATTTCATTCGAGGCAGCAAGTGTCTCTGCCGAGAGATCCTTGATGGAAGTCAGTTCGTTTTGCCCTTCCTCAATCTTTTTGTATACTTCGTCCGTTTCCTCTGAAATATGGATAATCGTATTGGTCAGCTCTTCCTGAGGGTTGCCTGTACTGCTTGTCGTTGTACCAAAGGTTGTCTCGGTTGCCTTGGCTATCTTGTCAGAGATGTCAATAATTTTATGTGTCTGATATTGCATGGTCAAATCGAGAGAGCTAATCTGCATGACCGCATTGATGTTTTTGTCAAAGACATCAGCAAACTGTTTCCTGCCATCAGCTAATCTGTCATAAATTTTGCCTAATTCCGGTTCCCTTGAGTAATCAGCCTGCTTCAATTCCGAGACTGCCTTCATGAGTACCACTTTGTTTTTCCTGTTTAACATTCATACATCCTCGCTTTTTCGTATTAAAGTAATTTTGTTAATGAATCTAATATATATATTACGTTATTTTGAAGTTTTTTCAAGTATTTTTACACATTTTCTTAAATTGTTTTTTGCATAGATTTATCGTGTCATAAAATCAGAAAAAATATGGAATCAGTTTTTTCCGGCAGTGCGCTCTGCAAGCTCCAGCGCGGAGATAACCGGTACTATCAGTATTCCGCAAAAGAAGTTGCTGATGCCGTGAATACAGTCATAGGGCAGGCCGGCGATAATCCAGGCAATCATTTTTGGGAAGCTCAGCCCATACAGAAGCGCCTGCGCAGGCGCGTAGAGCGTCCCGTATAAAAAGCCATGTGCGGAACATACAGCCATATATACCAGGGGGCGTATTTTTTTCGGCATGTTTCTGGGAAGCAGCATCACGGCGCCCCAGAGGGCAGCCCATATATAAAGATAGGGCAGCCACCAGGATGCAAACCCGTAAAACATGCCGGTCAGAAGTACATAGACATAAATGGGGAACAGTGCCTTTTTGCGGTATACGACTGTAAATGCGACCGTGAATACGCCAATCAGGTGAATGTTTGGCGCAAACTCCATGATAATCTTGGATGCATACATCACGGCGCCAAGCATGGCAAATATGGTAAGCTCCCTTGTTGTAGGTTTCATGTCTACTCGGCTTTAAAAGAATAGCTGGCTCCTGGCGTTACCGGCGTGGCATCGACACCTGCCGTCGCGTACTCCCCATCGACATAAAATGCCCAGTATTTTCCGTCCGTATCATAGTCCACCGTGATGCCATTCACCGTTTTTACATATAAGCCATAATCCCCTTCGTCCCCGGAAATCAGGTCAAGCTCCGTCAAGGCTTCCCCGACCGTTTCCCTGTCCGTGTGAATTTCAAAATGTGTCTCGTTTCCGTCCGTGTCCGTTGCGGTAAACAAAAAACTTGTGCTGCCTTCACCCAGTACGGTACTGTCTGCCGCTGTGCTGACAGCTGCCGTGTCCGCGGCGGGTGTCTCTTTTTTTGTGCTGCCATTACAGCCCGTTGCAGCAAATGCCATAGCCACAATAAGCATTGTACAAAGGATGAATGACGCGTGTTTTTTCCTGCTTTTCATCTGCATAATATTGTCTCCTTTAAAAATTGTTTATTTCCTCCCGTAAACCGGCGCCCGCAGTTCTGGCTGATAAGCCAGGAGGATGGGGGTTGTCTGGATATTCCGGCTTGGCACACCACTGACCAGCCTTCTCGGAACAGATTTCCAATGGCTTTTTCCAAATTGTGGCATTTTGGTCAGGACAGTGGCAAAAGGTGCCTTACGGCGACGGGCTCGCGCAGGATTTGCACCTGCTTCCCCGGACAGTCCAGTTTCTATCATAATCGGTTGCGGACGTTTCGTCAAGACAGTTTGGATACCGTAACAGTTCTGTAATAATCTGGCCTTCAGTTTTCCGTCGAAAACCAGTAAAAAAATTGTTTTACTGTTGAAATTCTGATATAATCTTAAAGGGATGAATGCGGATAAAATTTATTCCGTTTCAAATAACGAGTTGGGAAGGATATATTTTATGGATATGGAATGTACAGAAAAAAATAGTGGCAAACGTACAGATGAAAAGAAAGGAAGCCGCACCACGCAGTTCCTGATAGGGAGCTTTATTCTTCTTCTGCTGATTAGTGTGGAAGCGTTCGTCCATCTGGGACGCTATATGAGCAGGATTAGCGAGGAGTCCATCAACAAAGTGGGAAATATGTATATGGCAGGCATAAACAACCATATTATCGCTCATTTCCGGACGCTCATTGATTTGAAGCTGGAACAGGCAGAGGCAGTGGTGGCAGTTGTCCCGGCGGATATGGACAGCATGGACGCGCTTCATGAAGAACTGGTTTACAGAAGCAGTATCAGGAACTTTAATTATCTTGCACTCTGTTCTGCGGACGGGAACATCGAAATGCTGAGCGGCCAGCCGATTCATCTTGCCGACCCGGTGCCGTTCCAGGAGTCGCTGCGCCGCGGGGAAAAGAAAGCGGCCGTGGGCAGTGATGCGACCGGCAATGCAGTGGTTATGTTTGGCGTCTGTGCGGACTATCCGATGGAAAACGGCGAAAGATGCATGGCGCTGGTTGCGGCCGTCTCGATAGAATATATCAGTACCATGCTGGGGACAGATGAGGAAAACGCACTCATGTATTCCCACATTATCCGCAGCGATGGCAGTTTTGTTGTCAGTGACATGAGCGGGACATACACAGATTATTTCAGCAGTCTTTATGACAGATATGAAACGGACGATTCACAAAAGATAGATGCATACATCAGTCAGCTTACCGAGGCGATGAAAAAGAAAGAAAAATATTCAGGAACATTGAATTTGGATGGCAGCATCCAGCAGGTATACTGTACGCCGCTGCCGTACTCTGAATGGAATCTGGTAACAATACTGCCGTTTGGCGGCCTGAACGAAACGGTTGAAAGTCTGGACCAGAACCGTACGATTGCAACGATGATCGTTCTGGGAGTGATTCTCTTTTTTCTGCTGCTGATTTTTTATGTCTATTTTAAAATGACGTGCCAACAGCTGAAAAATCTGGAGACGGCGCGGCAGGAAGCCTTGGAGGCAACGAAGGCAAAGAGTGTATTCCTGTCCAACATGAGCCACGATATCCGCACACCGATGAATGCCATTGTGGGCATGACTGCGATTGCCACGGCTCATATCGACGACAAGGAGCAGGTGCGCAACTGTCTGAAGAAAATTACCTTGTCCGGTAAGCATCTTCTGGGGCTGATTAATGATGTGCTGGACATGTCCAAGATAGAGAGCGGAAAGATGACACTGACAGCGGAGCTGGTCTCCTTGCGGGAAGTGCTTGAGGAGATTGTCGGTATTGTGCAGACGCAGGCTAAGGGAAGAGGACAGAATTTCAACATCCACATCAACAGCATCGTGACTGAGGATGTGTACTGCGACAGTGTCCGGCTGAATCAGGTACTGTTAAACCTCCTGTCAAATGCAGTCAAGTACACGCCGGACGGGGGAACCATACAGCTGTCCTTATTCCAGGAGGAGGCACCAGGGCAGCGGGCTGATAAATATGTGCGCACACACATTGTCGTTAAGGACAACGGAATCGGCATGAGCCCCGAGTTTTTACAGCATATTTTTGATTCTTATTCGCGTGCCGACAGCAAGCGCGTACAAAAAACAGAAGGCGCAGGGCTTGGCATGGCGATTACAAAGTACATTGTGGATGCAATGGAAGGAACGATTACTGTGACAAGTGAACCGCAGAGGGGGACAGAATTTCATGTGATTCTGGACATGGAAAAAGCTTCCACACAGGAAAATGACATGGTTCTTCCTCCATGGAGCGTACTGGTGGCAGATGATGATGAGATGCTGTGCCACAGTGCGACAGATGCACTGAAGTCCATCGGCATAAATGCCGAGTGGACGCTGAGCGGGGAAAAGGCAGTACAGCTGGCGGTGGAGCATCATGAGAGGCAGGATGACTATCAGATTGTGCTGCTGGACTGGAAACTGCCGGATATGGACGGTCTCTGCGTGTCAAAAAAGATACGGGAGGCAATAGGGACAGATGTGTGCATCATTCTGACTTCCGCGTACGATTGGAGTGATTTCGAAGCGGATGCGCGGGTAGCAGGAATCAATGGATTTATCGCAAAACCGTTGTTTAAATCAACACTGTATTACGGATTAAGAAAGTATATGAATATGGAAGACACAGAGAATAGGACAGACACGGATGCAGATTTGTCAGGACTCCATATACTGGCAGCGGAGGATAACGAGCTAAACTGGGAGATACTGAATGAATTGCTGACTGATATTGGCATGGAACTGGACTGGGCAGAGAATGGGAAAATCTGCCTGGAAAAGTTTCAGGAGTCTGAACCTGGACAATATGACGCGATTCTCATGGATGTGCGCATGCCTGTTATGAGCGGGCTGGAAGCCACGAGTGCAATCCGTGCCCTGAACCGCCCGGATGCCCGGACCATTCCGATAATCGCGATGACCGCGGATGCGTTTTCGGAGGATATCAAACGCTGTCTCGACAGCGGAATGAACGCACATACGGCAAAACCGATTAACATTGGCGACATGACTGCCCTGCTGAAAAAATTTGTCCGGCGTTAATGGATGTATCATGACTGCTTCCGGCGCTTTTCGGGGACGCAAATTTTTCTTGCCATATCAAGGCGCTAAGTGTATGATAAGAAAGGAATAAAAGGAGTTTTGGAGAGGTAGTATGGGAAAAAATATATTAGAATACAATTCGATGCGCAAAAAAGTGTCGGAGAAGAATTTATTTGAGCAGGAAGTCGAGGAGAAGCTGGGCAGGAATGATGACTGCTGGTGCGGCAGCGGCCGGAAATACAAAAAATGCCACAGCGCCTTCGATGAAAAGCGGGAGGAGTACAGGCGCAGGGGTATCCTGATTCCGCCGAGACGTATTATCAAAAGTCCCGAGCAGGTACAGGGAATCCGTGAGAGCGCGAAAATTAACATTGCAATCCTGGACTACATTGACGAACATATCAAGGCGGGGATATCGACACAGGAGATTGACAACTGGGTGAGCGCCATCACAAAAAGGAGCGGCGCCATCGCTGCAACACTTAATTATGAAGGGTATCCCAAAAGTGTCTGCACATCCATCAATGATGTGGTGTGCCATGGCATACCGTCCAAAAATGAGATATTGAAGGATGGCGACATCATCAATGTGGATGCCTCCACGATTTATAAAGGTTATTTTTCGGACTCTTCCAGAATGTACTGCATCGGGAATGTTTCGGCAGAAAAAAGGCGCCTGGTTGACATCACAAAGCAGAGTCTTGAAATCGGGCTGCAGTATGTACAGCCATGGCGCAAAATAGGGGACATGGGTGCGGCAATCCATGAATTTGCCATGGAAAACGGATATACCGTGGTGAGGGAAATCGGAGGCCATGGCGTGGGTCTTGAGTTTCATGAAGACCCATGGGTAAGCTATGTGTGCCCGAGAGACACAGGCATGCTGATGGTGCCGGGAATGGTCTTTACGATAGAGCCTATGATTAACATGGGAAAACAGGAAATCTATATTTCCGATGATGACGGATGGACGGTTTATACAGAGGACGGACAGCCGTCTGCCCAGTGGGAGATTCAGGTGCTTGTGACAGAGGACGGATATGAGATTCTTTCCTATTAAAGATATGTCCCGCAGGAAAATATTTCGCAGAAAGGATTGCATTTTGATAGGGGAAGTCCTTTTATTGACAATATTGACAGCGCTGGCTGCGGCATTTTTTCAAAAGGATGCAGGACAGACTGTGCGCATTCTGACGGATGGAAAATTATATGCTAAGTACAGTCTGACAGACGACCAGGTTATTATGATAGAAGGGCAGTATGGGTACAATAAGATTGTAATAGAAAACGGCACGGCATATGTGGAAGACGCGGACTGTCCGGATAAGTATTGTATGAAATATAAACCGATATCAAGAGGGAATGAAACAATTGTCTGTCTGCCGCACAGGCTTGTGGTGGAAATTACAGGAAAGGCAGATATACAGCAGCCGGATATTATTGTGCCGTAACGGTGTCTGGCGCCAGGGTGATACGGATGACAAAAAAAGTAGCTTACTGTGCCATGCTCACGGCATTGGCGATGATATTCGGGTATGTGGAAGCGCTGATACCGTTTGGCTTTGGCATACCGGGAATAAAGTTGGGAATCGCAAACATTGTGATTGTCCTGGCGTTATATATGTTTCCTGCATATCAGGTTTTCATGATACAGCTGGCGCGCATTGTGCTGGTTTCCTTTTTGTTTGGAAATATGTCGATGATGATATACAGCCTTGCGGGAGGGATTCTGAGCTTCTTGGTCATGCTGCTCCTGAAAAAGACAAAAGAGTTTTCGGTAACAGGGGTGAGCATTGCCGGGGGCGTGAGCCACAATATCGGGCAGCTTGCCGTGGCTGTGTTTGTCGTACAGAACATCAGGATCGCATTTTACTTTCCTGCATTGATGGCTTCAGGATTACTGACTGGATGCCTGATTGGGATGCTGGCAAATAAGATAAAACCAGTTCTTGGCAGTGTGGAGAATTAAAAGGAAAGGTATGAGCATGGAAAAACTGATATTTCATATTGATGTAAACAGTGCATTTTTGTCGTGGGAGGCAGTGGAGCGGCTAAAACACCCCGAACAGTTTCCGGAGATGACGGTGGATTTGCGGACCATTCCGTCCGCAGTGGGCGGAGACCGTTCCAAACGCCGCGGAATTATCCTGGCAAAGTCCATTCCTGCAAAAAAGTACAAGGTACAGACTGGCGAGCCAATCACGGATGCACTGAAAAAGTGCCCGAACCTTGTGATTGTTCCGGCAAGGCATGGGATATACACGCAGTATTCAAAGGCATTTATTGCCATACTGGAACGGTATTCTGACGCGATAGAGCAGTGCAGCATTGATGAGTGCTTTGTCGACATGACTGGAACGGAAAAGCTGTTTGGCGCGCCCGTGGAGGCTGCCACGCGCATAAAGGATGAGATTTACCGTGAGCTCGGATTTACGGTAAATGTGGGAATCTCCACCAACAAACTGCTTGCCAAGATGGCAAGCGATTTCAAAAAGCCGAACCTGGTGCATACCCTGTTTCCGCATGAAATTCCGGATAAAATGTGGCAGCTTCCGGTCGGGGACTTGTTTCTGGTCGGAAGGTCCACGGAACGGACGCTTCACACGCTGGGAATCCATACAATCGGGGAGCTTGCAAAATCAGACTTACAGGTGATAAAGGGCGCACTGAAAAAACAGGGCGAAGTCATATGGAAATTTGCCAATGGGGAGGGTGCCTCCGTCGTTGAGTCCGAGCCCGCAGACAGCAAAAGCTATGGAAATGCCACGACAATTGCGTTTGACGTGACGGATGAATCCACTGCCGACATGGTGCTGATGTCGCTTGCGGAAACGGTGGGCAGGCGGCTTCGGCGTGATGAGGCGAAAGCGCAGGTCGTGGCAGTCAATATCCGGTATAGTGATTTGTCAAGGACATCCCACCAGTGTGAGCTGGTGCATGCCACAGATATCACGAATGAAATTTATGCCACGGCGTGCAGGCTGTTTGGGGAACTGTGGGATGGCAGACCTGTCAGACTGCTAGGAATACAGACAAGCCATATCAAAAAAAAGAGTGACGGCATACAGCTGTCACTCTTTGACAATGAAAACATCGAAAAGCTTGAGAAGCTTGACAGGGCGATGGACAGCATCCGGGAAAAGTATGGCTCCGATGCTGTCAGGCGCGCGTCTTTTTTGGACAAATCCAATCCGGGAAAAGGGAGGTAATCAGTCAATTTTGTTTAATATGAAATCGTCTGCCGTACCCCAGCCTTTTGCCTTGCACTGGATATGCATCCCGATGGTGAGCTTTCCGTCAGTCACCTTTATTGCGGATATTCTGGGTTCCTGCCAGTTTCCATATCCTTCGGCCGTGAAGGCATCGGAAGCCACGTCGTCCCCGACGGACGCATAAAGCTCCATTTTTGCAGTGTTGTCAATGTCCCCGCCCTGGAAATATGCCTTCAGCTCGTAGGTTCCAGGCTCCAAATCCGTAAATTCCTGTTCAATGGAGAAGTCCATGTCAGACTCTGACCAGAAATGGAACGAATACTCGCCGGTATGGGCGTCTGCCTCTTTCTGCTGAAAGTCAGTTGGATTCTTGTCACCCTCGTATGAAACTGTCCACATGGAGGTGTCGGAGTCCTCAAAGCTGGGATTGGCGACATAATTCAGCATTTCCACATTGACAGTGCAGCAAACCGCTGTCGGATTGTCGGAGTCGGCAGCATCGTCAAGGATTCTGCCGTTGATTTCATACGTCCCTGCCTTTGCAGTATCAATGTTTAATACCTGCTCCTCATACCATTCGACAGGGAGGGAGGTGTTTAGTGCGCGGTTGTTGTAGACAACATCTACTGTCTCCGGCAGCTCCGGCTCTGCGCCGATGTTACAGGTGACGGCAGGGGCATTGACCATGTCAATCGCGGGTTCGGCGTTGGTGCCATATTTCAGCCATTTGTATGTATTGAGGGACTCAAGCGGCTTTCCTTTGGCATCAAACAACGCCTGATTGTCCCACGAGCACCCGCCGTAATACTTGCCGGCATCATTCGGGTCATAGTCCGCAGCATAGCTGCTTGCCCAGCCGGAGCCAAACTCTTCCCAGATGGGGCTGTTGTCGGCATTGACATCACCGACGGTAATCCATGCGCCCTCCCAGTAGAACACGCCGAGCGCGCCTGCCTCGCTTGCCGTGGCGCATACATCGCGGAGCGCTGTGGACTGGCTCTGAACGGTTGCGCCATAGGCGTCAATCAAATCCCCTTCATTCACACTGTTGCCGGAGCCGTCTGTGTCCTCTGTGGTATAGCAGTATGCCGTCTCGGCAATAAGTGTCTCTTTGCCGTACTTGTCCTGGATATTTGCCATGACATTCTGCAGGTTTTCAAAGGTTCCGTGCCAGTATGGGTAGTAGGACAGGGCAAAGATATCGTAGTCTACCTGAAAGGATGCGAGCTTGTACATGATGGAGTCAAGTCCGTCGAAATCAGTGGCGTCCGTATAGTGGAGCGCGACTTTGATTTCTTTGCTGTAAGTCTGCGCAGCCTCGCGCACCGCCTTGCTTCCTGCGTTCATAAGCTGTGCAATGTTTGGAATCTGCGTCTCGCCTGCCATGCCGTTGTTGGTTTCGTTTCCGACCTGTACCATACCGACATCCACACCGGCGTCAAGCAGCTGCGTCAAGCTGTCTTTTGTAAATTCATACAGGGTATTTGACTTCTCCTCAAGTGACATTCCCTCCCATGCCTTGGGGCATATCTGTTTCTTGGGGTCTGCCCAGAAATCAGAATAGTGGAAGTCAATGCAGACCTTCATGCCGTTTGCGGTGGCGCGCTTTCCAAGCTCAATTGCCGTTGCAAGGTCATTGTTTCCACCGCCGTACCCATTTCCGTCTGCGTCATACGGATCATTCCAGACACGGATGCGCGCGTAATTTACGCCGGCCTGTGCCATGGTGGTAAATACGTCCTGTTCCATACCGTCAGCGCTGTAGTATTTCACGCCGCTCTTCTCCTCGACAAGGATGGAGGACACGTCCATTCCGCGGATAAAATCGTCGGAGATGTCGGGAATCGGTTCCACATAGATGCCTGCATCCTCGGCGGCATCAGGCAGCGGATACATTGGCGCCTGCGCAGCCTGGGTGTCGGAACCAGTGTCCGTACTGGTCTCCGGAATGGAAGTTTCCTGCACGGAGGTTTCCTGTGCGGGAGTTCCCGAAACCGCTGTGGTATCTGCCTCTGGTGTGGTCTGTGCTGAACCTGAGCTGCACCCGGCAAGGGATGAAGAAACCAAAGTCAATGCCAGCAGTAAGGTCATTAAATTTTTTCTTTTCATGTCAGCCTCCTGATTTCATAAAAAAATTGTTCATTAACAGAATCAATGTTTTTGCCATAACTGTATTATAACATAAAAAAGAGCATATAAATTAGCAAATTTAGAAACAAAAGGGGCAAAATCTTTCAATATTTAAAAATATATGATATAATATCATCAGATATTATACCAGCCCGAATGGGCATGACCTTGCCATAATTGCGAAGCAATTATGGCAAAATGCTGATAAATAATGTCCACACTGTAAAGGGATATTGAAAAGTATGGGCGCTATTCAATCTATTAAAATTAGGAAAGGATGAATTATATCATGAAGAGGGCAGCAATATTTTTTGGAACAGGATACGAGGAAATCGAGGCGCTTACCGTAGTTGACCTGCTGCGTCGCGCCCAAATCGAGGCAGTCTGTGTTTCGACAGATAATCAGGACAGCGTCACAGGCAGCCACAAGATATCGGTGGCGATGGATGCGGGGATAGATGATACAGACCTGGATAGCTTTGACATCCTGGTATGTCCGGGTGGAATGCCGGGGACAAAAAATCTTGAGGCGTGCAAAAAGCTTACGGACGGTATCCGGAAATTCTATGACAGCGGGAAGCTGATTGCGGCAATCTGCGCGGCACCAAGCATTTTCGGGCATATGGGACTTCTTGAGGGGAAAAGGGCATGCATTTACCCGGGGATGGAGGCAGAACTCAAAGGCGCCGAAGTATGCTATGATAAGGTGGTGAGGGCAGGCAACATAATCACAAGCCGCGGCATGGGAACAGCGATAGCGTTTGCACTTGAAATCATCGCTGCGCTGTCAGACAGAAAAACAGCAGATACGCTCGGAAAAGGGATTGTCTACCTCGAGGGCTGAACTGCCAAAGGCTGATGTGTAAATTTATCTAAAAATTTTGACAATAAAAGATTGCAATGGTATAATCATTTATATCGTGCGGGTAATGTTGGAATAGACTGATAATTACGCGCAAATCAGGGATAGATAGAAGGTTTCTCAAATGATTACAGAACATGAATTTCAAAGAGTTGCTGCTTATGTGAAGGAGAAGGCTGGCATTAACTTGAATGAAAAAAAGGTTTTGGTTCAGGGAAGGCTTGACAGTTATATGCAGCGGAAGGGATATCATTCATATGATGAGTTTATGGATCGTGTGGAGAGATTTCCGACAGGATCCGAGGCAGAGGATCTGATGAATGCCCTCACCACAAATCACACATATTTTTGGCGGGAGTATGAACAGTTTTTGTTTTTAAAACAGGAGGTGCTGCCAGAACTGAAAAACCGTACAAAGGACTGGCATATATGGTGCGCCGCCTCGTCGACAGGGGAGGAACCGTACACGCTTGCGATGCTGTGCATGGATTTTCTGGGGTTGGAGCATGCGGAGTGGGACACCAAAATACTTGCCACTGACATCGACACAAAGGTTCTTGAAAAGGCAGTGAGAGGCGTATATGCAAAGAATTCCGTTGAGCAGCTGCCGCATAATTATGTCCGGAGATTTTTTAAACAAATTAATCCGGAGGAATATCAGGTGCGGGAAGAGCTTAAGAGAGAGGTGATATACAGACAGCTTAATCTCATGAACCCGCTTCCTTTTCGGAACCCGCTTCATGTAGTCTTTATCAGGAATGTAATGATTTATTTTGATGAGCCGACAAAAGAGCGGCTGCTTGCCAATATTTATGAAAAGATGGCGCCGGGAGGGTATCTGTTTATCGGGTCAACAGAGTCAATGAGTCAGAGTAACACAAGATTCCGTTATATAAAACCTTCCATATACAGGAAGTAGTGAAAATTATGGGAAAATTAAGGGTACTATTGGTTGTAGGAAGTCTGGAGATGCACAGGCGTCTCAGGGCAATACTCGATTCAGACATTGAGATAGAAGTTGCAGCCGAGGCAAACAATGCCTACACTGCACGGGACAAAATTATAGAATGCAATCCGGACGTCATGCTTTTGTGTCATGACCTGCCGCGGATGAAAGGAATCACATTCCTTGAGAGACTTATGCCGCAGCGGTATACGACGGCGTTTGTGATAGCAGAAGAAGCGTATGAGGACGCGGCGTACAATGCCGGTGCAAAGGACTTCGCGGCTTGTGACAAGGACGCTGCCCTGCTTGAGAATGCAAACATCTGCCAGCGGCTGAAAAGGATTGCGGCAGCCAGTGGATGGCAGCCGGTAAAAAGTGCGAGTGTTCCGCATTTGCCCGTGCATCAGGCTGCCCATAATTCGAAGGGAACGGGAATCATTGCAATTGGCGCTTCGACGGGAGGGACGGAGGCGGTGGCTTCTGTCATAAGGAACCTGAAAAGGGACATTCCGGGGATTGTACTGGTGCAGCATATGCCGGAGGGCTTTACGAATATGTTTGCACAGAGACTTGACAGTGAGGGTGAAATTACTGCCAAAGAGGCAAAATCCGGCGATGTGGTAAAACCAGGACAGGTACTTCTGGCGCCTGGGGATAAGCAGATGCGGATCGTAAAGGTGAATGGAATGTACCAGGTGGAATGCAGATATGGACCACGGGTGACCGGGCACTGTCCGTCTGTGGATGCGCTTTTTGAATCGGTGGCGCGCGTTGCGGGAAATGATGCCATCGGAGTGCTGATGACAGGCATGGGAAGCGATGGGGCAAAAGGACTTTTGGCGATGAAGAAAGCCGGGGCGCGCACGATAGGACAGGATGAAAAGTCATGCATTGTGTACGGCATGCCCAAGGTGGCATTTGAAATGGGTGCAGTGGACTGGCAGGTGCCATTGGATCAGATTCCACACAAGATATATTATTTGTTGGATAAAAAGCAATAAAACAAAACAGGAGGCATAGAAGATGAGAATTTTGATAGCAGAAGACGATTTTGCAAGCAGGAAGGCAATCCTTAAATTTTTGTCCGTATATGGGGAATGCGATGTGACGGTCGACGGCATGGAAGCAATTGATGCATTCATGATGGCGTTGGAGGAGGATGATCCTTATGACCTGATATGTCTTGACGTAATGATGCCGATTATGGACGGTTACCAGGCACTGAAAAATATCAGGGAAATCGAAAGGGAACACAATGTACCACAGGATAAACAGGCAAAGGTGATTATGACAACAGCCCTCAATGAGGAGAAAAACGTCAAAAAAGCGTTTGAACTGGGTTGTACGGTTTATTGTGCCAAGCCGATTGATGTGGAAAAACTTCGGGGCATGTTGGAGAAACTTGGACTGATATAAAGCATATCGGATATTCAAGCATAAAATTTGTGTAAAAAGGGAGATGAAGATATGGAAGAGAATTTGGAAGAACTGGACATGGAACAGGAAGATATCCGGCATGGAAAATATATGACTTTCTGCATAGGGAGTGATGTGTTTGGCATTGAGCTTAAGTATGTAAATGAAATCATACAGATGCAGATGATAGCGCCGATTCCGGAGGTCGAGCATTTTATAAAGGGACTGATTAATCTCAGGGGTAAGATTATACCGGTTATTGATGTGGCAGACCGTTTTGGAAAGCAGGCATTCGAGTATAATGACCGCACCTGCATTATTGTGGTAGATGTCCAGAACGTTGTGGTAGGGCTGATTGTCGAGAAGATTTCCGAGGTGGTTTCTATCGAGGAGGAGGATATTCTTCCGCCGCCCAATGTGTCAAAGGCGAATGCACAGGCAAAGTTTATCCGTGGGATAGGGAAGGTTGGAGACAGTGTGAAGCTGCTGCTTGATCCCGTTAAACTTTTGAGTGACCATTCACTTGACTTTACGGATAAACAGGAAGAGGATGAGGAAGAATAATGCCAAGGAATCGTGAAGAATTTTTCTACTTCATACTAAATAACAGCCAGGAATGTATTATCAGGTATGACGGACATGGCTGTATCGGCTATTGCAATGACAGGCTTTTGGAACTCACCGGATATAGTGCCGATGAGCTTATAGGCGCATACATAGGGGAACTGTTTCAAAATGTGTTTGTTGTTGTGGATAATCACATCGAACTGGTTGATGAATTGAAGGATGGGGAAGTCATTGAAACGGTGATTTACCGGAAAAACAAGACGTGCTTTCCAGTTGAAATCAAGGTCGTTTCGAGGGTTTTCGATGGGGTCGAGGTCATTATCTGCACCGCCGTCGACATGACCCGCTACAAGGAAAGTATCACGAAGGTGGAGGAGACGACAATCCAGATGCAGGAGTCGATGAAGGCACGGGACGCTTTTGTCGCGAATGTAACACACGAACTGCGCACACCGGTTAACGGAATAAAAGGGCATGCCGAGATTATGATGGAGCAAGAACAGGATTTCCAGAAGATTAATTACATTAAGATGATACTGGACTGCTGCACGACCATGGAGGGAATTATCAATAATATTCTTGATTTTTCAAAACTTGAGGCAGGAAAATTCCAACTAGATGAAAAGCCTTTTTCATTTTACGACTTAATGTCAAAAATGGAGAAGATGTTTACGATGCTCACGATGCGCAAGGGTCTGCGTTTTACATTGAATGTGGCGCCGGAAATTCCCGACAGGCTAATCGGTGATGAGCTCCGCCTGACGCAGATACTGAACAACCTTGTATCCAACGCGGTCAAATTTACAGAGCAGGGATATGTAGGCATTGAAATAACATTAAATACGAAAATAGATGATGTGGTCGAGCTGTTTTTTATGGTTGTGGATACCGGTATCGGACTTTCGCCGGAAGATAAGGATAAACTCTTTAAGAGTTTTACGCAGGCAGATGCATCTATAACCAGAAAATATGGCGGTACGGGACTGGGACTCTCCATCACAAAAGAGCTAGTCAACATGATGCATGGCAAAGTCTGGGCAGAGGGTGAAAAGGGCAAAGGCTCTACTTTTTCGTTTACCATCAAATTGAGGCAGGAGCAGGCGCAGGAAAGTGCATCACAGGAGCCGTCCATCCGTAAGTGGAAGTATTCCAACAATATTAATAATATGGCGGTCGAGCAGGATTTGATGTATGAACTGGGAAGCGATATCAATGTCAGGGAACTGAAAAAGTACTTTGAAAAGCTTAACATCAGCATGGACATGGAAAACTGGCAGAAGGCAGAGAGCTTTGCAACGACCCTGAAGCAGCTTATCAGCGGCGGTTCGAAGGAATTGCAGCGGATGGCGTTCCGCATGGAGATGGCAATCAGAAAGGCTGACTGTGAGAAGGCAAAGGATTATGCGGACAAAGTAAAAGAACAGCTGCTATCGGAAATAGAAGGGCTGGAGATATAATAATATGGATAGGACATCGCAAAATAAGAATGATATCAGGATACTTGTGGTCGATGACGTCGAGGTAAATCTGATTATCCTTGAGGAGATTATAAAGAACATGGGATATCAGCCGCTGCTTGCGCAGAGCGTGAAGGAGGCATTGAAAATCATTGAAGACAGTGAGGTGCTGCCGAGGATTATCCTGTCAGATATTTCCATGCCTGAGACAGATGGCTTTACATTTTGTACTATGCTGAAAAATGACCCATACACAAAGGATATTCCGGTGATATTTATATCGGCGATGGATACCGCTTCGGATATCAGCAAAGGATTTGAACTTGGGGCAGTCGATTACATACCAAAGCCGTTTGAAAAAACAGAAGTTGAGATGCGTATCTCCACACACCTGAAAATTTACTTTATGCAGAAGGATCTGGAGGAAAATAACAGGCAGCTCAATCTTGTCGTGGCACGGCAGATGGAGAAGCTCAGGGTCGAGCAGAAAAATTTTATGACAGCGCTGGCAAGGCTTGTGGAGAGTAAAGAGAATGTGTCGGATTCCCACTATAAAAATATCTTGTATAACAGCAGAATTCTCGCGGAAGGCATGCAGCTTTCGCCGAAATTTGAGGATCAGGTGACAGACGACTTTATAGACACCATCGAGTCAAGCTCGGGACTTCATGATATCGGAAAACTGTTGATACCGGATAACATCCTGCTGAAGAATGCGCCGCTTGACAAGGAGGAGCGCAAAATCATGTGTACGCACGCCGAGCTGGGCGCCAGGACACTGATGGATATTTACGAGGGTGTTGAAAAAAATGATTTTATCGAGATGGCGATTGACATTGCATGGCACCATCATGAGTGCTGGGACGGGTCAGGATACCCGAAAGGCTTAAAAGGATATGAGATTCCGCTCTCGGCGCGGATTGTCAAGACGGTCGATGTTTTTGACGCAATGATTGGTGAAAGGCGGTACAAAAAGCCGATTCCATTGGATAAGACGCTTGAATACATGGAAGAGAAGGCGGGCATCGTGTTTGACCCCGACATCATTCGCGTATTCATGCGAATCTACCGGAATTTCAAGGGAATCAGGTAACAGTTCAGCTGAACCGGCATCGTTTTAAATTGACATTTTAGTAAAAAACTACCATTCATAAAAAAAATGACTCCGTTAATACTAGGATTAAGATAAGCGACAAAAAGCTTGTCTTTCAAAATAGATTATAAAATTTGAAAATGAAAAGAACAAAATTGATTAACGGAGGTAAAAAATTATGTCATCACAGAGCAGATCAAACAGAGTAGAAGTTCCAGAAGCTAAGGCAGCAATGGATCGTTTTAAGACAGAGGTAGCTTCAGAGCTTGGTGTAAACCTGAAGGAAGGCTACAACGGTGACCTCACATCCCGCGAGGCAGGAAGCATCGGCGGAGAGATGGTAAGAAGGATGGTAAAGAGCTACGAGGAGTCTATCAAATAAGAAAAGACCCGGCAGAAAGAGGGGGATGTGGTGTAAAAACCGCATCCCCTTCTTTTGTGCACACGGGTGTCCAAATGAAATATGTCATCAAACCGATAAATCGGTTCGCTGACGGACGCCCGGCGCGCGAGCAGGGAAAGTATTCCCTACTCGATTTACTATAAAAATTGTAAAATTCGGTCTTTTATTTTTGGTAAGCCTATGATATAATTTTAAAATGACTGTATACTTTGTAAATACACAAGGTATTTTTATACGTGGCAATCGTATTGGACAGGTATCAATAAAAGAAATCGTGACTACAGGAGTACTGAATAGCTGCGAAAACGCATAATATGCAAGGAGGAAATGAAACAAATGAGTTTACAGGTAGAAAAGTTAGAAGGAAATATGGCGAAGCTTACGATAGAAGTGCCTTTTGAGGAGTTTGAGGAAGCTGTTGAGAAAGCTTTCCAGAAAAATAAGAACAAGCTCAGCATTCCGGGATTCCGTAAGGGCAAAGTGCCCCGCAAGATGATTGAACAGATGTATGGCAAGGAGGTATTCTATGAGGATGCGGCGAATATCATCATTCCTTCGGCTTACGCTAAGGCTGTAGATGAATGCACGGAAGAGATTGTGTCACAGCCTGTAATCGATGTCACACAGATAGAGGCAGGAAAGCCGTTTATCTTTACTGCGGAAGTGGCGCTGAAGCCAGAGGTTACCCTCGGAAAGTACAAGGGCATCGAGGTGGAGAAGGCAGACCTTACTGTCACCGACGAGGAAGTGGCGGCAGAGATTGACAAGGAGCGCGACTACAATGCGAGAACAGTCTCAGTGGAGGACAGAGCTGTAAAAGACGGCGACATGACAGTGCTTGACTTTGAGGGCTTCGTGGATGGCGTTGCTTTTGAGGGCGGCAAGGGTGAGAATTATTCCCTGACAATTGGTTCCGGCACATTCATCCCGGGATTTGAGGAACAGCTAATCGGTGCAGAGATTGACAAGGAGACAGAGATAAATGTCACGTTCCCGGAGGACTACCAGGCAGAGGAGCTTGCAGGAAAGCCTGCCGTGTTCAAGTGCACGGTAAGGGAAATCAAGGAAAAACAGCTTCCGGAGCTCGACGATGAATTTGCAAGCGAGGTGTCGGAGTTTGATACGCTTGACGAGTACAGGGAGGATGTCAGAAAGAATCTTGCTGCGAAGAAAGAAAAAGAAGCAAGAAACGTGAAGGAGGAAAAGGTCGTTGAGGCAATTGTTGCCGACGCGAAGATGGACATTCCTGACGCGATGATTGCGACACAGCAGCGCCAGATGGCGGATGACTTTGCCCAGAGAATCCAGATGCAGGGCATCTCAATCGACCAGTATTTCCAGTTTACGGGACTTACAAAGGAGGCTTTTCTGGAGCAGATGAAGCCGCAGGCAGAGCAGAGAATCCAGTCAAGGCTTGTGCTTGAGGCAGTGGCAAAGGCAGAGAACATAGAAGTCAGCGAGGACGAGTACAAGGCGGAAATCGAGCGGATGGCAGAGGCTTACAAGATGGATGTGGATAAGCTTACCGAGATGGTTGGTGAGTTTGAGCAGAAGGCTATCAGGGAAGACCTCGCAATCAAGAAGGCTGTTGATTTCGTCCTGGACAACGCAGTCGATAAGTAGATTCTAAATATTAAAAAAATATAATAATTGTGCCGTTTATTTGCACAATTATTATATTTGCGTTATACTGAATGAAAAGAATATATGGTTTGATATTTCAGTATCATGTGAAAATCGGAGGGAAAGCCATGAGTTTAGTACCATATGTCATTGAACAAACAAGTCGTGGAGAGCGTTCGTATGATATTTATTCAAGATTGTTAAAGGAGCGTATCATTTTCCTTGGCGAGGAAGTAAATGAGACGACAGCAAGCCTGACAGTGGCGCAGCTATTATTTTTGGAGGCGGAGGATCCGGAAAAGGATGTCCAGCTTTATATCAACAGTCCGGGGGGCTCGGTCACGGCGGGAATGGCAATCTATGACACCATGCGCTATATTAAGTGTGATGTGTCTACCATCTGTATCGGAATGGCTGCAAGCATGGGTGCATTTTTGCTCGCAGGCGGCACAAAAGGGAAGCGGCTTGCCCTTCCAAATGCGGAAATCATGATTCACCAGCCGCTCGGCGGGGCGCAGGGACAGGCGACGGAGATTGAAATCGCGGCAAAGCATATCCTGCGTACCAAACAGAAACTGAACAGCATTCTGGCGCAGAACTGTGGGCAGCCGTATGAGGTGATTGCGGCAGATACTGAGCGTGACAACTGGAAATCGGCGGAAGAAGCCATGCAGTATGGTCTGATAGACCGGGTTATCACAGACAGGGCTGACGTGTCAGAGGATAAATAAGTTGAGAATTGTATTATGAGTAAGGGAGAAAAGGAATGGCGGGGAAAAGCGTCGAGGGAAAGGTAAGATGTTCTTTCTGTAACAAAACACAGGATCAGGTCAGAAAGCTGATAGCAGGTCCGTCCGGTGTTTATATCTGTGATGAGTGTGTAGACATCTGTGCAGACATTATAGAGGAGGAATACGAAGATGAGCAGATCGAGGGCGGCATCGACATAAACCTCTTGAAGCCTGTGGAAATTAAGGAATTTCTTGACGAGTATGTAATTGGTCAGGAGGAGGCAAAAAAAGTACTATCTGTAGCCGTATACAATCACTATAAGCGCGTGATGGCTGAGAAAGATTTGGATGTAGAGCTGCAAAAGAGCAATATTATAATGATTGGACCGACCGGTTCCGGAAAAACTTATCTGGCGCAGACACTTGCCAAAATTATCAATGTTCCGTTTGCGATTGCAGATGCGACGACGCTCACGGAAGCAGGCTATGTGGGCGAGGATGTTGAGAATATTCTTTTGAAACTTATTCAGGCGGCGGATTACGATATTGAGCGTGCCCAGTACGGTATTATATACATTGACGAAATTGATAAGATAACCAAAAAAAGTGAGAATGTTTCCATTACCAGGGATGTCTCCGGCGAAGGTGTGCAGCAGGCGCTCTTAAAGATTGTGGAGGGTACCGTGGCAAGCGTACCGCCACAGGGGGGAAGGAAGCATCCGCATCAGGAACTGATACAGATAGATACCACCAATATATTATTTATCTGTGGCGGTGCCTTTGATGGTCTGGACAAGATTGTGGAGAACAGGCTTGACCGCAAGTCAATCGGATTTAACAAGGATATTGTCGAGAAGACCACAAGGGATATCGGTGCAGTCTTCAAGGAGGTTACACCGCAGGACTTGACAAAGTATGGTCTTATCCCCGAATTTGTAGGGCGTGTTCCCATCAATGTATCACTGGAAGGACTTGACAAGGATGCTCTTGTAAGAATCCTGAAGGAGCCAAAAAGTGCTCTTATCAAGCAGTACCAGAAGCTTTTTGAGTTTGATGATGTCAGGCTTGCTTTTGAACCCGACGCCATAGAAGCGATAGCGGAGAAAGCGCTTGAGAGAAAGACGGGAGCAAGAGGTCTGCGCTCCATCATGGAGAAAATAATGATGGATGTAATGTATGAGATACCCTCGGATGACACGATTGAAAGCTGTGTTATCACGAAGGAATCCGTAGAAGGAACAAGCCAGCCTTTCATAGTACATCGTGAAGCAGTACGTACCGAGCGGG
This sequence comes from uncultured Lachnospiraceae bacterium, assembly GCA_949066965.1. Classification (GTDB taxonomy): domain Bacteria; phylum Bacillota; class Clostridia; order Lachnospirales; family Lachnospiraceae; genus COE1. The sequence continues at coordinate 20,444 of CARTDA010000009.1, read as the reverse complement.
AGAAAAAGGCGAGATAAGTAAATGGATAGATAGCAGGACGCCGCCTTTTATATAAAGGTGGCGTTTTTTAGAGAGGATTAATAGATGGATCAGACAACAGCAGCATTGCCATTGATAGCGTTAAGAGGGCTTACAGTGGTGCCAAATATGATTATACATTTTGACTTGAGCAGGGAAATGTCGGTAAAGGCAGTTGAGCAGGCGCTGAATGGGAAGCAAAAGGTGCTGCTTGTACCACAGATGAACCCGGATGACGAAAAACCGGATATTCATTCTTTATATAAAGTATGTACACTGGCAGATATCAAGCAGGTAACGAAGCTCCCGAATCACGCTGAAAGGATTATGGTTGAAGGTGTTGCCAGGGTGCGCATCGTGGAGCTTAATGATAATGAAGGACAGTATTTTAGTGCGTCATACGAGGAAATCAAGGATGAGGAGGATCAGATAGACCCATTTGAGAAGGAAGCACTGATTCGCACGCTGAAAGAGGTGCTGGACACTTATGTACGCTTTTTTCCAAAGATTGGAAAGGGTCTTGGCAGGCTTTTTGAGGAAGAGGAGATTCATCTGCCGCTTCTGATGAATCAGATTATGATAAATATTCCGCTTACATATGAGCAGAAGCAGCAGATACTGGAAATAGAAGACCTTGATGAGCAGTGCAGGGAGCTGATTACGCTAATCCTGGACGAGGCGCAGATTGCATCAATCCGCACGCAGCTGGCTGTGAAAGTGAAGGAGCGGATTGACAAGAACCAGAGGGATTATATCCTGCATGAACAGCTTGAATTTATACAGGAGGAACTGGGGGATAATAACCAGTATTCCGACGTGAAGCATTTTGAGGAGTCCCTCGCCAAGCTGAAAGCGGATGCAGAGGTAAAAGAAAAGATAAAGAAAGAAATCGCGCGGTTTAAGGCAGTGATGGGTTCAAGCTCGGAGAGTGCAGTGGAGCGGGGATACATTGAGACGCTTTTGGAACTCCCATGGAATAAGGCATCAAAGGATAACAACGATATCAACAGGGCCGAGGCGATTCTGGAGAGAGACCATTACGGGCTTGAGAAGGTAAAGGAGCGGATAGTTGAATATCTGGCGGTTCGGTGTCTGACCAGCAAAGGGGAGGTACCGATTTTATGCCTGGTAGGTCCTCCGGGAACAGGAAAGACATCCATTGCGAAGTCCATAGCCGAGGCGTTAAATAAGAAGTATGTCCGGATATGCCTTGGCGGTGTGCGTGACGAGGCGGAAATCAGGGGACATCGCAAGACTTATGTCGGGGCGATGCCGGGGCGGATTGCAAACGGCTTAAAACAGGCAGGGGTATGTAATCCGCTGATGCTGTTTGACGAGATAGACAAGGTGAGCAGTGACTACAAGGGCGATACATCCTCGGCGCTCCTGGAGGTGCTGGACCCGGAGCAGAACTGCCATTTCAGGGATCATTATGTGGAACTGCCGCTTGATTTGTCAAAGGTGCTTTTTATAGCGACGGCAAATGATGCCGGAAATATTCCGAGACCGCTTCTGGACCGCATGGATATTATTGAAGTCACAAGCTATACTGCAAATGAAAAATTTCATATCGCAAAGGAGCATCTGTGGGAGAAGCAGCGGCGCAAAAACGGTCTGTCCGAAACGCAGCTGACCATCAGCGACAATGCGATAAAGGAAATTATCAACAAGTATACAAGGGAAGCGGGCGTCCGCAACCTTGAGAGAAAGCTCGGAACCGTCTGCAGGAAGGCGGCGCTTGAGATTCTGAAGGAAAGAACCGGAAAAGGCAAAAAGCAGGCACCGGACAAATGCATCAAGGTCAACAGCCAGAAACTGGGAAAATATCTCGGGAAACCCAGCTACAGTGTGGACATGGCAAATGAGAAGGACGATGTGGGAATTGTCAGGGGGCTTGCGTGGACAAGCGTAGGCGGGGACACCCTCCAGATAGAAGTTAATGTCATGCCAGGCAAGGGTGAGATAGAACTGACAGGCAAGCTTGGCGAGGTGATGAAGGAGTCTGCGATGGCGGGTATCAGTTATATCCGGTCAATTGCGCCCAGGTATAAGATTGATTCCAAATATTTTAAGGAGAATGATTTCCATATCCATATTCCGGAGGGAGCCGTCCCAAAGGATGGACCGTCCGCGGGCATAACGATGGCAACAGCGGTGCTCTCGGCAATCACAGATACTCCGGTAAAAGCAAAGGTGGCAATGACTGGTGAGATTACACTGCGGGGAAGGGTGCTTCCCATAGGCGGTCTGAAAGAAAAGCTTCTGGCAGCAAAGACGGCGGGTATAACTACGGTTTTGGTGCCTGAGAAGAATGATAAGGATGTTGCCGAAATTTCAGAAGAGATAAAGTCAGGCATGGATATCTGCTTTGTGGGTTCCATGGATGATGTCATACCGCTTGCTTTTACGCGGGAAATTAAAACCACGAAAACCACTAGAGCGACAGCGGCCAAAAAGTAGGAGAAGTAAATGGTTATAAAAAATGTAAGTTTAGAGACGGTAATAGGGGTAACCAGCAAAATACCGCAGAATGAGATGCCGGAGATTGCGTTTGCCGGGAAGAGCAATGTGGGGAAATCCTCGCTTATCAATGCGCTGATGAACCGCAAATCGCTTGCGCGGACCAGCGCACAGCCGGGCAAGACGCAGACTATCAATTTTTACAATATCAATCAGGAATTGTATTTTGTCGACCTTCCTGGATACGGTTATGCAAAAGTCAGCCGGGAGGAAAAGGAAAAGTGGGGAAAAATGGTGGAGAAATATCTCCGCCAGTCGAATGTGCTGCGGGCGGTGTTTCTGCTGATTGACATCCGGCACGACCCGTCCGCAAATGACAAGCTGATGTATGACTGGATCTGCGCAAATGGTTTCCAGCCGATTGTTATAGCGACGAAGGCAGACAAGATAAACCGCAGCCAGTTGCAAAAACAGGTAAAGGCAGTCCGGCAGGGACTTGGCGTGGACAAAGAGACGGCTGTGATACCGTTTTCAGCCCAGACCAGGCAGGGGCGGGATGAAATTTATGAAATGATTGACAGGATTCTGGAACAATCAGAAGGAGAAAGCTGATTATGGAGGGGAAGAACGAAATTAGGGAAAATGTGAAGCCTGTCGTAAATATACTGATTTCTCTGGTCATTTTGCTGCTTTGCGTTTTTCTTGTGCCAAGACTGTTTTTCTTTTTTATGCCGTTTATCATTGGATGGGTTATATCGTGCATTGCAAATCCCCTTGTCGTCCTGCTGGAACGAAAATTAAAAATAAGGCGGAAAGCAGGAACTGTTGTTGTGATTGTTGTGGTTATTGCGGCGGTGATAGCGATGGGCTATGGACTGGGTGTCATTCTCTGGCGACAGGTTTCCGGCTTCATCGGGGAAATCCCTGTGATGTGGGAGACCGTGAAGCAGGATTTTGACAGGCTTGGCGACTGGATTAACCAGTATATCGGTGTGCGTTCGCCTAAGCTTGCGGATGCACTGAATAATCTTGGAAATACGATAGGGGATATGATAACAAACTTGCCGAAAAGTTTCAAATTCAGCTCATTTGAAGGAATGGGAAGCATGGTGGGGAACATAGCAAGCGTCATTATATCAATTATCATGTGTATGCTGTCTTCCTATTTTTTCATTGCGGACAGGGACTGGTGTACAAAATTTCTCAACAGGTATCTTCCAAAGAATATCATGCGCAAGTACGAGGTGTTTGCGTCCAGCCTGAAACAGGCAGTTGGCGGCTATTTTAAGGCACAGTTCCGCATTGAGGTATGGATGTATGTGCTTTTGCTTGTGGGGCTTACAGTGATGAAGGTCAGGTATGGAATTCTGATAGCGCTGCTCATGGCGTTTTTGGATTTTCTGCCTTTTTTTGGAACAGGGATTGTGCTGGTGCCCTGGGCGATTGTGACTGTGATTGGCGGCAATTATTTAAGGGCGATTGGATTTCTGATAATCTGGGGCGCAGGGCAGCTGTTCCGCCAGCTGATACAGCCTAAAATTATGGGTGAATCAATCGGCATGGAGCCGATTCCCACACTGTTTCTGCTGTTTATCGGATACCGGATTGCAGGTGTGGGCGGGATGCTTATTGCGGTACCGCTGGGAATTATTGTCGTAAACATGAATGAAGCCGGTTTTTTTGATACACCGAAATATAGTGTGAAGATTCTGGTGCGGAATATCAACAGATTCAGACAGCTGAGCGAGGAGGATATCAGGCAGATTGACGAAGATGACAAATTATAAGATAACAATCCAGTACGAGGGCACCCGCTACCAGGGATGGCAGCGCCAGGATTCCACGGGCAATACAATACAGGGAAAGCTCGAGGCAATCCTTGCGAAAATGACAGGGCTTGACTTCGTGCAGGTGGATGGCTCCGGGCGCACGGACGCGGGCGTTCACGCACTTGGACAGGTGGCGAATTTTAAGATTGGCACAGAGCTGTCCGCGGCGGAGGTGATGGACTACATTAACCAGTATCTGCCGGAGGACATCGGCGTTGTCACGATACAGGAGGTGCCAGAGCGGTTTCACAGCAGGCTGGGCGCAAAGGGAAAGACATACCGCTACCGCATCTGGAACACATCCCTTCCCTGTGTCTTTGCGCGCAGATATGTGTATGCGCTGCCGGAACCGCTTGATCTGGACACGATGCGGGCTGCGGCATCATATCTGACCGGAAAGCATGATTTCAAGGCGTTCACATCCAATAAAAAGAGCAAAAAGTCAACCGTGCGCACGATTGACTCGATTTTGATTGACAGGGATGGCAGTGAGGTCGTCATCACCTACAGCGGCGACGGATTTCTCTACCATATGGTTCGCATTCTCACAGGAACCTTGATTGAAGTGGGGCTGGGGCAGAGAAGCCCTGCGTCCGTGGAAGCGCTTCTTGAAAAGGATGCCACAAGGGATTTGGCAGGCGCGCTTGTCCCGGCGAAAGGTCTGTGCCTGGTGGAAGTGCGGTACTGACAGTGCCTGTGGATTAAAAATCTTTACAAATCCCTGACAATTTATTACAATAAGAGATATTTGGAATTTTTGCATGACAGGTCTGTGACGGCAGACAAATTTGCAGACACTGACAAAATGGAGGATTAGAAAATGAGTGACGCAGAAAAAAATACAGTGGCGGCTTCCGCGGATGAGAAGGAAGTCGTTTCGAGGAATTTTATCGAGCAGCTGATTGACAAGGACTTGGCAGAGGGCGTATACAACACGGTGCACACGCGCTTCCCGCCGGAGCCCAACGGTTATCTTCACATCGGACATGCCAAGGCAATCCTTGTGAATTATGGGCTTGCAAAGGAGTATGGCGGCAAGTTTAACATGCGTTTCGACGACACGAATCCGACCAAGGAGGACATCGAGTTTGTGGAGTCCATCAAGGCGGATGTCGAGTGGCTCGGCGCGGACTGGGAGGACAGGCTGTTCTTTGCCTCTGACTATTTTGACCAGATGTACGAGTGTGCGGTGAAGCTGATTCAAAAAGGAAAGGCGTATGTGTCCGACCTGACGGCAGAACAGATTAAGGAGTACCGGGGGACATTTACGGAGCCGGGAAAGGAAGACCCGTCGAGAAGCCGTTCCGTGGAGGAGAACCTGCGGCTGTTTGAGGAGATGAAGAACGGAAAATATGCGGACGGCGAGAAAGTGCTCCGCGCGTGCATTGACATCACGGCCCCCAACCTGAACATGAGGGATCCGGTGCTCTACCGAGTGGCACATATGACCCACCACAACACCGGCGACAAGTGGTGCATCTATCCGATGTATGATTTTGCACATCCGATTGAGGATGCCATCGAGGGCATCACGCACTCCATCTGCACGCTGGAGTTTGAAGACCACAGACCGCTGTATGACTGGGTGGTAAGTGAGCTGGAATATCCGCACCCGCCAAGGCAGATTGAGCAGGCGAAGCTGTACCTGACGAATGTAGTGACCGGAAAGCGCTATATTAAAAAGCTCGTGCAGGACGGCATCGTTGACGGCTGGGACGACCCGCGGCTGGTTTCCATCGCGGCACTCAAAAGGCGCGGCTTCACGCCGGAGTCCATCCGGAAATTCGTGGAGCTCTGCGGCGTGAGCAAGGCAAACTCCTCGACGGACTACGCGATGCTCGAATACTGCATTCGTGAAGACTTAAAGCTCAAAAAGCCCAGGATGATGGCAGCACTTGACCCCGTGAAGCTGGTGATTGACAACTATCCCGAGGGCGAGACAGAGTACCTCGAGGTGCCCAACAATCTGGAAAATGAGTCCCTTGGTTCCAGACAGGTGCCATTTTGCAGGGAGCTGTACATCGACAGGGATGATTTTATGGAGGATCCGCCCAAAAAGTATTTCAGGCTGTTTCCGGGGAATGAAGTGCGGCTTATGAGCGCGTATTTTGTGAAGTGTGTCAGCTATGAAAAGGATGAAAACGGCAAGGTGACTGTCGTACACTGTACCTATGACCCTGAGACGAAGCAGGGCAGCGGCTTTACAGGCAGGAAAGTAAAGGGGACAATTCACTGGGTTCCGGCGCCCTATGCAATAAAGGCGGAAGTACGGCTGTATGAGAACCTGATTGACGAGGAGAAGGGCGTCTACAACGAGGATGGCTCACTGAACCTGAATCCCAATTCCCTCACCGTATTGAAGGAATGCTACATGGAACCGGCGCTCAAGGACGCAAAGCCATACGACAGCTTCCAGTTTGTGAGACAGGGCTTCTTTAACGTGGACGCAAAGGATTCCAGGCCGGACGCGCTTGTATTCAACAGAATCGTGTCCCTCAAGAGCTCGTTTGTGCTGCCGAAATAAGAAGGGAAAAGATTGCATGAGATATAAATGTCTGTTATTAGACCATGATGATACCGTAGTCAACAGCACGGCAACAATCCATTATCCGGCATTTCTGGAAGCGCTCAGATTGTTGAGGCCGGGAGTGACCATTTCACTCGATGATTATTTCCGTGAGAACTTTGACCCGGGTTTCGTGCCCTACTGCGTCGAGAAGCTGGGCATGACAGATGAGGAGCTTGTGGTGGAGACAGAGTGCTGGAAAAATTATGTTTCCGGCCATACGTCAAAGGCATATGACGGAATGCGGGAAATCATAGGGCGCCAGAAGGCGGAGGGCGGCATTGTGTGCGTGATATCGCATTCCTATGATTTTAATATTAAGCGGGACTATGAAGTCAACAACCTGCCGCTGCCCGACATGGTTTTTGGCTGGGAATGCCCGCCGGAGCAGAGAAAGCCCAGCACCTATGCGCTGGATGTCATATCGCGCAGATATGGGCTGAAACCGGAGGAGATGGTCATGGTGGATGACCTAAAGCCCGGCTACGATATGGCAAAGGCCTACGGCGTGCCGTTTGTCGGGGCAGGCTGGGCAAATGATATTCCGGAAATCAGGGAGTTCATGAGAAAAAACAGTGATGTGTATTTTACGAAAGTGGAGGAGTTGGCGACGTTTCTGTTTGACACATAATTATGAAAAGGGAAAGGTTATGACAATAGGAACCATAACCTTTCCCTTTTTCTTATTTGCTTTCCGAATCGTTGAAGAATTCTTCTGAAGAATTCTCCGTGCCGGACGCTTCTGTATAAGTTGCCGACACGGATGCAGTTTCCTCCTTTTTGTCGGCTGGCACTGCGGACATGTCCATCTCCGTGTATACAGGCTCGGCATTGGCGGAAGTCATTTCCCCGATAATTTCCTTTGCCTTGTCAATCTTTTCGGAGACATTGAAATGTTCCAGCTTTTCCTTGGTCTTATCAAGGGTTTCGATTACCTTCTCCCCAATGATTTCCTTGGCATTGTCTATATCAATAGGTACATACGGGCGGTTTTTGCTGCCTGTGGAAGTTACCGTGTCAGTGGAGAAATCCTCGTCGTCGAGGTCCTCGTCAAAATCGTCAAAATCATCAAAGTCATCAAAATCATCTTCAGGAGCCTTTGCCTTGTTCTGAAGATAGTAATAAGTTCCTGCAGCTGCAGCGCCGGCGAGGGCACTGAATAAAACAAGCTTGCTAAATTTCTTAGCCATGTGTAGTTCTCCTTTCCTGTTGCAGTTGGTTTTATTTTATTACAGATATACTTATTTTAATACTATTTTATGGAAATGAAAAGAGAATATGTAAAATTTGTGCCTGACTTTCTTGATTCTCCTGGAATAATATGATAATATATAGTCGACTGACAGAGTCAATTTATACTGAGTAGTCAGTCTTTTCGACCGCCAGTATAGCAGTGGGAGCGATTCGGGATGGAGGTACAAATGAACGAGAAATTTTTTGACCTTGCTAGAGAAAAACAGGACCGTATGATAAATGGTGCGATTGAAGTGTTTGCCAGAAACGGATATAAACATGCTAGCACAGATGAGATGGTAAAGGCAGTAGGTGTCAGTAAGGGACTTTGGTTTCATTATTTTGGCTCGAAGGAAGGAATCTATGTGTTCGTTTACGACTATTGTGTAAAGTATATGCTGCTGGAGCTGTCCACGGTTGTGGACGAAAATGAAAGGGATTTTTTTGAAGTAATCGGGCAGATATCCTTGGTAAAGACAAAGGTGGGAAAAAATTATCCCTATCTCACAATTTTTCTGGAGGAAGCAGTGCACGAGACAGAGCAGGAGGTTGTTGCAAAGACAGCCGGGACAAGAAAAATTTATGATGAGCGGATAGAGACCTACTTAAAAATGACAGAAACCGGAAATATAGTGGACAAGGCAAAGCGGGAGCGCATAAAAAAACTGCTGGATTACACAATCAGCAGCATCATCAGGGAAAAAACCGAGGAAAAAGCAAGCTCTGATGCAGTGTTCAGGGAGATAAAGGCATATATAGACCTTGTGAAGGATATGGCACTGAATCTCCCCGCAGGCAGTTATACTGGGTAAAATGATTTATTTCTTTTGCTGGTATACAGGGGCGGCAGGATAGCCGCCCTTTAATTTTTGCATTCCGCGCTGTATGGCGTCTTTGGAATTTTTCCAGTCGGCGTCCGCGTTTCGGTAGTCGAATTTTTCCACCATCCAGCTGACATCCTCCTCAAGGCGCTTCAGGTTTGCCTCCATAAGGGGGAAGACTGCCGCAATAAATTCGTCACACTGTTTCTGGTTTAATTTTTCCACGGCGCTCTGACACAGGTCACCAAAATGAACAAGGCAGAACCCCTTGCTGTTTTTCAGCTTTTGCACGAAGTCTGCGTCTTTTTTGTACATATAGAAAAAAGTGTCAAGGTATCTGGCATATGTGTCGTCATACTGACGGCAGATATAGCAGGAACGCTGTTTTTCGTATGCCCATGCGGTCATGGTATTGTTGAGTTCCCTGGAACGTTTCAGGCGGTCCATAAAGGAAAGCTTTGCGGGTTTAAACTTTTTCATCTCGCCTGCAAATTCATCGTTGATTTTCTTGAAGTGTGTCTTCAGAATCCATGCGTTTCCAAGGGTATTGCCGTACTGGTACATCTTGAGGAAATGGTATCGGCAGAAACCCTCCTTGTCGGTGAGGTCGCGGATATCGCTCTCCATGTACGAGGAGCCGGAGCCAAGTGTAAAATCAAGTAAATCCTGTTCAAGCTTTTGCTCAATAAAGCAGAAGGGGCATTCGTCGTCCGCCGCAAATGCATCATTCAGGGGAATTGTATATAATTGTTCTTTCATTCTAACACATCCTTATTTATTTTTACCTGTTCAATGATATTGTAGCACATTTGGAGGCGTCACACCACTCATTAGAAAAAATTAAAAAAAATCCAAAATATTTGGCAAAAATATATATAATTGTCAAAAAATATGTTAAGATATATGTGAATATACTTGAAATGTAATTGTTTATATTTTTTGTAAAATTTTGTGACAGTTTCTAAGTTTATGTTCTTGTGCGTATCATGTAATGTGTGCGCAATGTTCATGATGCATGACAAGGATGCAAAAATGTAACAGTTCAGCCGAGGACTTTGCACTTGTTGCAAAGTCCGTGAAATAGCGTAGTGGATGAGATGCATCAAGCCATCGCGAAGCGATTCTGCATGACTTGATGCCTGTAACAGAAAGCCGAAGGCTGAAAACTGTTACGCAAAAATAAAAAAGAGTGCCGGGAGACATTGAAGGAGGTAAATTATGAGTAAATTTATGGTTGCGGGATTTGTGCAGATGGAAACAATCGTCAGGGTTGAGGCGCTGCCGGTGCCCTACAAGCAGTTTGAGAGCATTCCGGATCTGGTGAACACGGGAATAGGCGGTGCAGGATTTAATGAGGCAATGGCACTCAGATGGCTTGGGAATGAAGTGGATTTTATGAGCATGGTGGCAAGGAGCATGTCCAAAAAGCAGATTGATGTTTACCTTAAGACAAATGAGGTGGATTTGAGTACGGATTACGTCCTGCCAATGCTTGACGGAATGCCGACTTCCGTGATTCTGTACTGCAAGGGTGGAAAACAGACCTTTGAGGATGTCAAGGATATCCGGCATGTGGATTATGATGTTGAACTGCTGGAAAGACAGATACAGGATAAGGATCTGGTGCTGATGTCAAACTGCAATTTCTGCCGGCCGCTTATTAAACTTGCCAAGAAGTACCAGAAGCCAATTGCGCTCAATGTGCGCAGTATGCGCGCAGAGAAGATAGCAAATAAGGAGGACTTTCTTGCGGCAGCCGACATTCTCTATATCAGCGATGATGATCTCGAAAACGATCCCCATGACTGCATAAGGGAATGCAGGGAGAAATATAATCCTGAAATTATTATTATGGGAGTCGGGGATAAAGGTGTCATTCTTTACACCAAGGAGGAGAGCAGTTTTATTGATTATAAACCGGTGAAAACAAATGAGATTGTGAATACCGTTGGCGCTGGAAATGCGTTGTTCTCGTCCTTCCTTCATTACTATGTCAAGACAAAGGATCCCAAGGAAGCCATTAAAAATGCATTGCTGTTTGCATCCTATAAAATAGGATTTGTGGGAACCTCCAACGGATTTATGACCGAGGAACAGATAGAACAGTGGAAGAGGCTTATCTGGAGATAATCAAAAAGGGCTGTCACATGAATGAACGGAAATTCATGTGGCAGCCTTCTTTTTATGTACACGGGCATCCAAATGAAATATGTCAGCAAGCTGACGGATGCCCGGCGCGCGAGCAGGGGAGAAGGACATGCCCCTGCCCGATTGTACACGGGCATCCAAATGAAATATGTCAGCAAGCTGACGGATGCCCGGCGCGCGAGCAGGGGAGAAGGACATGCCCCTGCCCGATTGTACATGTTTGTTATCCCATGATAACTTCGACAGTCACATCGGATTTTCCGGCTTCAAACGGAATGATGCAGCCGTCAACCCTGGTACCGTCAACCGTCATGGAGGCGATGCCTTTCTGGACATTGTCCGGATTTTTTACGGTAATATGGTACACCACGTCCCTGAAGCGTCTTGTCAGCCTGAAGTCTCCAAATCCTGTCGGTACGCAGGGGTCAATGCGCAGCCCCTTGTGGGTCGGATAGACACCAAGGATATACTGTGATATGTTGGCAAATGTCCATGCGGCAGTACCAGTCAGCCAGCTGTTCTTTGCCTCGCCGTGATATTTTGCGTCGCGCCCCGCAACCATCTGTGAGTAAACATAGGGCTCTGTCCGGTGGATTTCGCTGATATCCTCCACATAAGCCGGACATGTTTTCTTGTAGATTTCAAATGCCCTGTCACCGTGTCCGATAACCGTTTCCGCGATGGAAACCCATGGATTGTTGTGGCAGAAGATGCCTGCATTTTCTTTGTATCCGGGTGGATAGGAAGAAATTTCACCAAGCTCGACATGATATTTCGTGTAAGCGGGCTGCAAAATCATGATGCCGTATTTCGTGTCAAGCTTTTCCCTCACGGAGTTCAATGCCTTTTGGGCAAGACCTTCCTTCACGCCGATGCCGGCAAGCACGCAGAATCCCTGCGGCTCAATATAAATCTGGCCTTCCTTACATTCCTTGGAGCCGACCTTGTTGCTGTGGGCGTCGTAGGCTCTCACAAACCATTCGCCGTCCCATCCGTCCTTGAGGACGGCATCATACATAACGGCAACTTCATTCCTTGCACGTTCTGCCTCCGCGCTGTCGCCGAGAAGCTCCGCAAGCTGTGCGTACTCCTCGCCGTATTTTACGAACATTCCGGCAATAAATACAGACTCGGCAACAGGTCCCTCGCTTGGACCAAAAGTCTGGAACGACTCACCCGGATGCTCGGAAAAGCAGTTCAGGTTCAGGCAGTCATTCCAGTCAGCGCGCCCGATAAGCGGCAGCTGGTGAGGCCCCTTGTGGTTTACAATATAATCAAATGAACGTTTCAGGTGTTCCATCAGTGTTGTTGCGACGTGCATATCATTGTCGTACGGAACCATCTCTTTCAGGATGGACAGGTCGCCCGTCTCGCGGACGTATGCACTTGTGCCGGCAATCAGCCACAGCGGGTCGTCATTGAAGCCGCTTCCGATATCGGAGTTTCCCTTTTTGGTGAGGGGCTGGTACTGGTGGTACGCGCTTCCGTCCTGGAACTGCGTCGAGGCAATATCAATAATGCGTTCCCGTGCGCGCTCGGGAATCAGATGCACGAAACCGAGCAAGTCCTGACAGGAATCCCGAAATCCCATTCCGCGCCCGATACCGGACTCATAGTAGGAAGCGGAGCGGCTCATGTTGAAGGTGACCATGCACTGGTACTGGTTCCAGATATTGACCATTCTGTTTACGTTTTCGTCAGAAGATTCAACAGCATAACGGCAAAGAAGATTTTTCCAGTAATCATTTAATTCTGAAAATGCCTTGTCAACAGCGGCGTCAGAATTGTACTTTGCAATCATTGCAGTGGCAGGCTTCTTGTTGATGACGTTCGGCGCCTCAAATTTTTCCTCGACAGGGTTTTCCAGATACCCAAGAAGAAATACATAGGATTTTTCCTCGCCGGGAGCCAGGGTGATGTCAATCTGGTGCGCGGCAATCGGAGCCCAGCCGCTCGCCATGGAGTTTGTGCATTTTCCCGCCATCACGGCCTCCGGTCTGTCAGCGCCGTTGTAAGTGCCGATAAAGCTTTCGCGGATTGTGTCGAATCCGTCGACATCCGTGTTGACGGTGTAGACAGCATAGTGGTTCCTTCTCTCCCGGTACTCTGTCTTGTGATAGATGGCGGAGCCGACAACTTCCACCTCGCCGGTGCTTAAGTTACGCTGGAAGTTTCTGGAATCATCATCAGCGTTCCACAGACACCATTCCACATAGGAGAAAAGGGAAATTTTTTTCTCTGTGTCAGTATTGTTTTTGATTTTAACCTGTGAAATTTCGCAGTTATCATTCATCGGCACAAACGTGAGGACAGATGCCTGCACGCTATTTTTGGAGGAAGTAAAGCGGCTGTAGCCAATGCCGTGGCGGCATTCATAGGAGTCAAGTTCTGTCTTGGATGGCTGCCATCCCGGATTCCATACGGTGTCGCCGTCTTTTATGTAGAAATATTTACCGTTTGTATCGTAGGGCACATCGTTGTAGCGGTAGCGGGTGAGACGCAGGAGCTTTGCGTCTTTGTAGAAAGTATAGCCGCCGCAGGTGTTTGAGATGAGTGAGAAAAATTCCCTGCATCCCAGATAGTTAATCCAGGGGAGGGGGGTTTTGGGGGTTGTAATGACATATTCGCGGTGCGCATCATCAAAATATCCGAATTTCATAGTTCGTTTCTCCTTTTTCCTTATCATGCGTCAGAACATGTTCCGGTTCCAACGAAAACGTTTAAGTAACATTTGTAAATATAATCTATCACATATGGGCAACAAAATGCAAGTAAAAATAAAATATTCTATGAAATAAAAAATTTACTTGCTAAAAAAGCACTATTTGCGATATGATAAGGTTATGAAAACGATTAAGTAAAGGCGGTTTTCATTTGCGAAAAGGAGAAAGATATGGTTTCTATGAAAGACATTGCTGCTGCCTGTGAGGTTTCTGTCGCCACGGTCAGCAAGGCATTAAATAATCAGGGTGACATTGGTGAGGATACAAAGGAAAAAATTAAGAATACAGCAAAAAGGCTCGGGTATCATCCGAATTTTTCCGCCAGGGCGCTAAAGACAAACCGGACATATAATCTGGGGGTGCTTTATAAAGAAGGCTCGGGAAGCGGCCTGACACATGACTATTTTTCGCAGGTACTTGAGAGTTTTAAAAACACGGCTGAGAACAGCGGATATGACATCACGTTTTTGAGCAATTCCAAGATAAGGAAGGACAGTATGTCCTATCTGGAACATACGATTTACAGAAGAATGGACGGTGTCATGGTTGCGGTTGCCGACTATAAAGATGCGGAAGTGATTGCGCTTTTGCAGAGCGAGGTTCCTGTTGTCACGATAGACTATCTGTTCAATGGGAGAATTTCGATTATGTCGGACAATATAACCGGCATGCAGGAGCTTCTCTCCTACATTTACAGTCAGGGACACAGGAAAATTGCCTATATCTGCGGGGAGGAATCCCTGGTGACCACCAACAGGGTTTCCACGTATTATCGTTTTATGGAAGAACATGGAATCCGGATCCGGGGAGAATTTTTGCAGAAGGGAAAATACAGGGATTCCCACGCGGCAGGCCAGATTACCAATAATCTTTTGGATTTGGAACAGCCGCCGACCTGTATACTGTATGCGGATGATTTTTCGGCGATAGGCGGCATGAATGTCATCAGGGACAGGGGGCTTAGGATGCCGGAAGACATCTCGGTGGCCGGCTATGACAACATTCTGATTGCCTCACAGCTTGAGCCGCGTTTGACGACCTATCAGCAGGACACGGTGGCAATCGGCTGCCTGGCGGCAGAGAAGCTCGTCAGCCTGATTGAGAATCCGATGATAACGCCAATCACCCAGTATACAGTCGGCGGGGAGCTGGTGAGGGGCAGTTCGGTTGCACGTATAAAATAATTTTCTTTTGTTTTTTGTGAAATTTTATAATTCGTTAATTTACCTTGGTTGTTTCGTATGATAGGATAAGATATATGTTAACGACAGATGAAAACGGAGAGGTAGTATGGCGGGGATAGTTTATGATGCCAGACGTATAAAGGCATATGAGGGACTTCGGATCCTCGGGGAAATTGCAGATGAGACAAAGGAGTGGTGTGATACCCTCTGGGAGGAGCTTGTGTTCTGCCCGGAGCTTCTCGAAGAGCTTGTCTTTTATCTGGAGCACCGCTGCCTGATGGACAAAGTGCGCTGCGAAGGATATGGGCTGACGGATTTGTATATATGGCAGATGAACAGATATAACCTGATTGGTGACTCGGGAAAAAACACGGATGCCTGCAACAAGGACAGAATGGTACTCCATGCGTTCCGGGACATGGTAGAAATGAAAAGGAATCCTGCGGCATATGTGCGGAAGCTGACAATGGGCAGGGGAATGGATCAGGCATAAATGCTGAAAACGGCGTGGAATCAGAGATTATACTGACGGTCAAAAAGACTGCCTTCCCAGTATAAAATGATACATACGGTATAAATGGGAGATTTTTATGGACTGTGATGAATTTTTAATACAATTTCGTGAAGCCCTTGACGGAAAAGTATCCGAGAATGTGATACAGGAAAATGTGCGTTATTACAGGTCATATATCAATGGTCAGACTGCGAATGGCAGGAACGAGTCGGAGGTGCTGAAAATGCTCGGCGACCCAAGGCTTCTGGCAAAAACGATAGAGGAGAGCAGTAAGTTTGCGTCAGGCGGGCAGCAGGACAGCCGGAATGAGTATGAGGGAAGCCAGGATGGCGATTACGGCTATGAGGATACCATAAAGGGCAGGCGCATCAGGATTCCGGGATGGCTTGTCACAGGGATTGTGGTATTTGTGGTTATTCTTTTGCTGACGGTTGTGTTTAAGGTATTTGTTTTTCTGGCACCAGTTGTCCTCCTGTTCCTGTTTGGCGGTTTTCTGGTCAGGACGATTCGGGGCTGGTGGAAAGGCGAGTGAAAATCCAAATGAAAAACGACCACGCAGTGGTCGTTTTTCGTTAAGGGGAGTATAAATAATTAATATATAAGGGTTGTAAAGAGGATTGAAGGAGTATCTCTTTACTAACATCAGTATATCAATTGTGACCTCAAAGGTCAATACATTTCTTAAAATAAAATCTAACAAACAATAATTATCATATTTGGGCAGTGTTTCCAAGGTAAACATTATATGTTAATAAAAAGTATTGAATAAAAATGTGCATTTGTGCAAATCCTATCTGTGTAGCATGAAAAGAATGCTGATGGCATACAAAATTACAAATACGGGGTATGCCATAAAAAAGGGAACGTATTCCCGAAAAATTGGAGGTATCATTATGTCTGGAACAAACAACAGCTACGAGCAGAACAAGACAAACAACAATTATCAGAATTCGCAGAACTCACAGAATTCACAGGGTTCGAACAGCACAAACAACAGCAATTCTGACAACAACCAGAAGAACAGCAAGAACAGCACAAACAACAGCACAAACAACAATAACAACAATAAGTAATTGGTGCTGGAAAGGAGAAGACAGGGCTTTATACAGGTCCTGTCTTTTTCTGTTACGGTTTGTCAGAAATGATTTGACAGATAAAAGATAATACATATAATTAGAAGTAACGGCTTGTAATATACTGGCGGTCGAAAAGACTGACCGCTCAGTATATTATGATGCGCACAACCACAATCTGAAAAATCTTATATGACAATTTTTCAGATAGGATATATGCCGCTTTGCGGCTGCGGTTGTACAATAAAATGAAGATGGAGCAGACGAATGAAAAGATATGAACTGATAGCGCCCTGCCACTTTGGACTCGAGGCAGTCCTGAAGCAGGAAATAACAGAGCTTGGGTATGATGTGTCGAATGTGGAGGATGGCAGGGTGACTTTTATCGGAGACGATGAGGCAATATGCCGTTCGAATATCGGGCTGAGGACGGCTGAGAGAATTCTTGTCAAAGTCGGAAGCTTTCGGGCAGAAACGTTTGATGAGCTTTTTGAGAATACAAAGAATATTCCGTGGGAGGAGTATATCCCTTCTGATGGAAAATTCTGGGTCGCAAAAGCGGCAAGCATTAAGAGCAGGCTGTTTTCGCCTTCAGATATACAGTCTATTATGAAAAAGGCAATGGTGGAACGACTGAAACAGGTGTACCATGTTAGCTGGTTTCGCGAGGAAGGGAAAAGTTTTCCGATACGGGTATTTTTGATGAAAGACAATGTGACGGTCGGGCTTGATACGACGGGCGAGTCACTGCATAAGAGAGGTTACCGCAAATACAAGGCAAAGGCGCCGATTGCAGAGAATCTTGCCGCTGCGCTGATTATGCTTACTCCGTGGAGGGACGACCGGATTCTGGTCGACCCATTCTGCGGAAGCGGGACAATACCGATAGAGGCAGCATTGATGGCGGCAAACATTGCGCCGGGGATGAAGCGCGGGTTTACGGCGCTTACATGGGAACATTTGATTGGCAGAAAAATATGGGATGACTGCTATGAGGAGGCAAGGGAGCAGGCTGACATGTCTGTGTCCGTAAATATCCAGGGATTTGACAACGATCCGGAAATGATAAAAATAGCAATGCAGAATGCACGCCTTGCAGGTGTCGATAAAATGATTCAATTTGCCGAGAAAGATGTGAAAAATCTGACGCATGACGGAAAATATGGTTTTATCATAACAAATCCGCCATATGGTGAGCGCCTTGAGGAAAAGGCAAAGGTACCGCCCCTATATCGAAAACTCGGGGAGGGATTCAAAAAATTAGACACATGGTCGCTTTACCTCATTACTGCCTATGAGGATGCACAGAAGGATATTGGCAGGAAGGCAGACAAGAACAGAAAGCTTTATAACGGAATGATGAAGACATATTATTATCAGTTTATTGGTCCGCGTCCGCCAAAAAAAATATTGGATAATTAAGGGTGACTGGAATATGCAGACAGACATGGAACAAAATCTCCTGTCATGTGATGGTTTTGAGGAAGGGGACTATGCCCTTACCAGAAACGAGATGGGACGGATTATCGCGCAAAAAAGAGACAGACTGTATGCCGTGGCACGAGCAGTGTCGGTTTGCTTTGCAGTGGCTTCGGTGGCGCTGATGGCGGGGTTTAAGCTTAATGAGGGATTTCTTGATGCGAACAGCCGTATCGGAATTTTGATGGAAAGTGTGAATGTGCAGGAAGACAAGATGGCATCCCCTAAGATTAATGTGCGCACAAGTTTCAGGGATGAAAAGAAATCACGGCTTGTAATACCGCTCCTGACTCCCATTGAACAAGAAAATGTAAGCATCACAGAGGAGTTTACACAGGACAAATATGTGCTGACATTGTCAGGTTATTCTGAATATTTTCCGGATGGTCTTGAGCTGACAAGTGATTCGGCAATAATGGAGGCGGTTGGTGTATACAGACAGAATGATGATGTCGTTGTGGAGATTTATTGCAGGGATTTGTATGACTGCGAACTGGTAACCAATGACAGCGCTTTGACAGTGAATTTCATGGAGATGGGGAACAGATACGCCGCCAGGGCCGTCATCTGGTTTCCCTATGATGACAAAAATCGTCTGGCACTTCCCGAGTGGCGGCAGAGTCTTGAAAAGTTTGCTGCAGACAACCGCATCAGGCTGTATATGGCGCCGGATATGCGTGAGGAGTACACACAGTCTGACGTGATTGCCTTTGCAAACGAAATCCATGCTGAAATGGTGCTCGGAGTGGAGGTCGGAAAATCGAACACACAACAGTCGTACATGACAGGCATATGCAATACGGCATATTTTATTCCGGATTATAATAGCACCCACCTTGCGGTTGTCATGACGGAGACTTTTTCGCAGACAACGCAGATGGAGATACACGGCTTTGAGGAGGGTGGAAGCTATGCCCTGGTTTCAGAAGCTGTTGTCCCGGCGGCTGTGGTACGGCTTTCCCTGACACAAAAGGATATGGAGAGCGTGGAAAATGAATATAAGCTAAACCAGAAAATAGCGGACTCCCTGGAAAGGACAATGGGCGGTATTCTGGAAAATTATTTGAAAGTGGAGGAAAGTGGAAATGAAGGCTGATAAAATTGTTTTTGCAACGGGAAATGCAGACAAAATGAGGGAAATACGGATGATTCTGTCAGATTTGGGACTTGCGGTTTGGTCCATGAAAGAGGCAGGGATTACAGTTGACATTGTCGAGGATGGAAAAACATTTGGGGAGAATGCCATGATTAAGGCATCTGCCATTGCGCGGGAGCTGAAAAAGCGCGGTGAGCAGGCTGTCGTTCTTGCAGACGATTCCGGGCTTGAGATCGACTATCTGAACAAGGAGCCAGGAATTTACTCGGCGAGGTATATGGGGGAGGATACTTCCTACACGATTAAGAATGCGAACCTGATACAGCGCCTTGACGGGGTGCCTGACGAGAAGCGCACCGCGCGGTTTGTTTGCGCGATTGCCGCCGTGCTTCCCGATGGAAGGCAGTTTGTGACAAGCGCCGCCATCGAGGGCCGGATTGGCTATGAGGAGAGAGGGGAAAATGGATTTGGTTATGACCCGATATTTTATCTGCCAGAGTACGGCAGATATTCCGCAGAGCTTGCGCCGGAGGAGAAAAACCGTATCAGCCACAGGGGGAAGGCGCTTGAGGAAATGAAGCGCGTGCTATTGTCAGAACTTTAAATCGAATTGGCTGTTGCCAGTGGGGGAAGTTATGAAAAAAATACTTATTGTGAGTGATACACACAGGAAAAACGAAAATTATATGAAAGTTTTGCAGAAACTTGGAAAAGTGGATATGGTCATTCACCTTGGGGACATTGAAGGGAGCGAATACACCATTCAGGAGGCGGCAGGGTGCCCAGTAGAGATGGTTGCGGGAAACAATGATTTTTTTTCCAGTTTACCTTCAGAAAAGACTTTACAAATAGGCAGATATTGTGTTATGATAACACACGGTCACCGATATTATATCGGCATGGGCAGCGAGATGCTCAAGAAAGAGGCAGTTGCCCGCGGTGTGGACATTGTGATGTATGGGCATACGCACAGGCCTGTGATAGACATATCAAAAAATATTATAGCGATTAATCCCGGGAGCCTTTCCTACCCCCGGCAGGAGAATAGAAAGCCGTCATATATTATTATGCAGCTGGATGAGCACGGAGATGCGCATTTTGAATTGAAATATGTAGAATAAGAATAAATAAGGCTTTGGATAAAAAGATATTAAAAATATTACGAAAAAGTGTTGACACACAGATGAAAGTTATGTATAATAATATTCGTCGCTGTGAGAAATTGACAAAATGAAAATTGAATATCGGGGTGTGGCTCAGCTTGGCTAGAGCGCCTGGTTTGGGACCAGGAGGTCGCAGG
>CARTDA010000008.1:0-116816 GCA_949066965.1 uncultured Lachnospiraceae bacterium | reverse complement strand
CAATAAAAAGATGGGTTTGTATTTGTATTTTTATAAAAAGTTGTAAACTGGTGTACAATTACTTACATTTAAAAAATTATGAGTTGCCTTTTTACTGTCAATATATGTTGCGGCTATTGTTAATATATCTTTACATGTAGGTTCTTTTATTGTTTAATTAAAATAGGGGTGCTCCCCGTTATAAGTTAACATTAACATCGGCAATATTTATAAATCGCTCATCATGACTTATTACTATTGTAATTCTATTCATCTTTTGTTCATTTATTTCTTCTATTAATTTATCAACACTATATGTATCCAATGCAGATGTTGGTTCATCTAATATTAGAACTTCAGGATCTTTTAGTAATGCTCTTATAATAGAAATTTTCTGTTTTTCACCACCCGATAAATGCCTAACATTATTTTGTGTCTCTTTATAGCCTATTTGCAAACCAAATTTTAACATATACTCTTCTACTTTTTTATAATTAATATTATTGTTGTTATAGGATATATTTTCAATTACAGAATCAAAAAAGAATTCCGCATCCTGATCAACAACTGAAATAATTTTTTTCCTTATATTGTATAGGTCAATTTCATTTATATTATTATCATTATATTTAATTTCCCCTTTCATTTCCTTTCTGTACAGACCTAAAATACATTTAATTAATGAGCTTTTCCCCACACCATTTTTACCACTAATCAAGTATATTTTTCCTTTAATAAACTGAAAACTAAAATTCTGAATTATTTGCTTATCCTGTAGCAATAAACTGATATTGTCCCCACTAATTATTGATATTTTGTTTAACATCCTGGTACCGTCCGGCTCTTTAAAAAAATTAAGAATTTCCAACAATCTATGGTGTGCTACCATGGCATCTGGAAATTGTTTTAATATTCCAGCAAACTCTCCTAAGCTAGTCATAACCATTGAATAATATCCTTTTATAATAATAAACTCTCCAATAGTCATTCTATTATTTAATACCTCAATGCCAGTAAAAACATACAGAAATATATTAAAAATATTTTCAATGATACTACTTGTACTAGAAAACAGTATACTAGATTTAAGATATTTTTTTACAGAGGAGAAAAAAGCCGGATATACTGATAAAAGTTTCAAATTTAACAATTCATATAAGCTATTAATTTTTATAAAAAATATATTACTTATTTGTTTTCCCATAAACGAAAAAAGCCTATTTTGAGCCTCTTTAAATTCTAGAGTTCTGTTATATAATAATTTTTTAAATATATTATATAATGTTAAATACACTGGAATCGTTATCATTGCTATAATAGTAATATGTACATTTAATTTTAATAAAATAGTAAATAAAACAATGAAAGAAAAAATTAAAGTAGTTATTTTTATAAAAGAGCTTATTAAAAACGACACTATAACATTTGAATCTGCATTAATTCTTTGATTTATATAAAAAGAATCTTTATCAGAAAAAAAATTTAAAGGCAAGTGTTTCACATGGTCTAATACATCAAAATTAACCTTAAAAGTTATGTCTGTTTGGATTTTAGCTGTATAATATGCATTTACAAAATTAAATAATATGCTTAATATTCCTAAGATAAATAATATACCAACAAACTTATAAAGATTGACCACATTTAATTCATTTGTTAAAAAATCTATATACTTTCCCACATAAAGAGTTTTAGTAACATTCAGCAATAATACAACTATACTTACCACGAGTAATAGACATAATCTAAATATATTGTTTCTTATTATTTTTTTAATATATTGCATCGTACCTCAGCACCTTCCTGAAATTACTATATCAAAAAGTCTTATTCAAAAACCCCGAGAATATCGTTTTTCCTTCCGCATCTCGGGGTTTTGAATAGCTTTATTAATTTTTAACTAAAATACACTCCACACAATGAACCGCATAAATATCCCGAGGCACCGCAAGCTACTATAACTCCACCCACTACCAGCGCCCCAGCGCACATTGGCGCTACATCGTTTTCACCATTTCCGGCTATTGCATTCGTTTCACAGCTATCATTAATCCATTCCATACTTTTCATCCTCCTAATAAAAAATTATTTAGAAAACACTAAAAGGCACAAATCGCAGTCCAATATGCATCCCTGTGGCTCAATTCCACCATCAGAATAAGTTACAGGTTCAGTTACCCATTCCATATTATTTCCTCCTTTCATAATTTGGTAATTATGTAATCCCAAAAACAAATCATTAAAATATTTTCTTTTTCTTATCACAACTACCTGATTTATTTTGAAACATATTTTGAATATGTATTCAATCTGCATCATCCAGATACTTTGTTGCAATGAGGTTCAACATGCTCTCCATATTATATTTATATGTGGAACATTTGTAATCATCATTTAATTTTTCATCTATCGTATGTAATGGACACCCCCCCATACAAATTGGCAATACTTTACATTCTTTGCATTCTGGATTATCAAATTTAGTCCATGAATACCATTTTGCCTGATTTTGCATATAATTTTCATCAACGCAATTTAAATTCAAAATACTTCCAACAGCAGAATTCTTATCTCCAGCCAGTCCCCAGCATTTCTGTATTGTACCATCTGGTTCTATTACAAATGCTTTTGTCGTTAATGACCCACAAACATATATATTAGGATTTATATTTTTATGTATATATATCCCCTTTGAATAGGCAATTTCATTTAGTCTTACTTCTTCCTTTGCATATTCCTTAACTGTATAATGACTACACAGCGCACTTCCTTCAGAGCCATAATCTTTAACAACAGCAAAGTATAAACTAATATTATCAGCTCTCGTTATTCCAATTTTTACCAAATAATCCATAAATTCAGGCATTGCTTCTATATTGTCCTTATCAATGTTTACCCTGATTGATATCTTCAAATTACTATTTGTTCCTAATATATTTTTAATAATTGTATCAAAAGACCCTTCTCCATTTGCGGCAATCCTTTTACTATTATGAATCTCTTTTGTCCCATCAATTGTTACTTGAGCAAACCTTATTCCCGGCTCAACTAATTCATCAGACACTTCTTTTGTTAAGAGATAGCCATTAGTTATAATTGCCGAATTGACAGTTAGCTTTTTTTTATTAGCCATACGAAGGATCTTGGATTGCAGTTTCTTTACAATATCAAATCGTAAAAGGGGTTCCCCTCCATACCATGTAATTACGAGCTGTCCATTTTCTTTTAACCTTGAATCAATCAAATTAAGTATTGCGTCAATCACTTCGTCGCTCATACAGTTATTCGGATAATGTTTGTCTGCCTCAAAACAATATGTGCATCTAAAGTTACACGCCATAGTAGGAATTAAAGTTAAAGTCAGGGAATTGGTGTCTGAAAATCTATTTACAAAATGTCTGCTTTTTACTATAGCGAATTCATTTCTTTTTTTGGGTATAATAAAACATCCTTTAATTAGCCCGCTAATAACATCACTTGGTAATTGTGCAATTTTTTCCAGGCATGTATTCTCACTAAAATCTATATCAGATACTATTTCTCTGTTATCATCATGAAATCTGCAAAATCCGCCTGAAAATGCATTATAAACATAAACATCCCCATTCATAATTAACTTATGATTATACTTTGAAAACTTATAATCTTTTAGGCAAATCATTCTTTTATCCTCCAGCATTTTTTCAATTTCTACAAATGTATTTATTATTATCTTTTCAGTTATCATTTTATCACACCATTTTTTCTAATGATGTAATTGTCCACCAAACATTACCTTTTTGACCTGATAAAATTTCTTAACAAATTCATTGCTGCTACAAAACCAAATGACTGCCAAAAAACTCACTGCTCACCCCAAAGGACGGCGTCATATTTTAGACATTTGTCTAAATGCAAGATAACGAAATGCAGGCGCTCTGTCAATGCCTGGACAATAGCGCCTGCATATAAAAACATCCAGTATCCGTATTATCACGCGCGCACCGAAAACTTCGGCTTTCCGTCAAAAATATGTACCTTCGCAAGCGCCCCCCTGACATGCCCCAGCGTCTCGCCAATATCATGCTCCATGGCAAACCGGTACTCCTCCTCCGTGATTGGCACCACCCACAATAGATTGACCGGATCCTCCATGCAGGGTTTATAATCCGGCATTTCAAGCCCAGGCACCATGCGGGGATTGACAAACAGCACCGCCGCAAAGCCCTCAATGCGGTTGTACGGAACCGTGTGCCCGTGTGCAAAAAATGTTTCCTCCTGCCAGGGGTACGCTGACGCCGCAGCCAGATACGAAAACATCTGATTACACAAGCCCTCGTGTTGTTCCACCACTGCAAAGCCAAGCTCCATCCGCCGGTCTGTGCGATAATCCTGCGAATCATACAGCTCAATGCCGGGCATGGGAATCAGGCTGACTCCCGCCGTAATCCCATAAACCACACCATCCCGGCCGCCCCGAACCAGCGCCTTGGGCGGAAATTCCTCATTGTCAATCGCATAATAATTCTGGCATGGGCCAAAAAAATTCTCAAGGGCGTCCATATGCGTCTTCTGTGTAATTTTCCAGTACTCCGGCTCATACTCAAACCAGTCCCAGAATGCCTGGCTGCGCGCCACACGCGGACCGATTGTCCCGAGCGCGTCCGCCAGTCCCCATGCGCAGGGCGCCATGCCGTCCGCATATCTGGAATATCCGTGAAACCCCTGATACCCGCTCCAGCAGGGAATCACACAGAGAAGCTCCTCCTCCGACAGCAGTGCCGCCGCATTTCCCTCCTCAAACCACACGATTTTCAGCTTGTCGGCATCAAGCTCCATCCCGCCGGCATCATGCAGCACATACTGCACGGGCATCGCTGGCGCAATTCCCTGCCGCATCGACTCCACGTCCAGTTCCCCGGGCGCCGCAGATACATTGCAAATCCAGCAGCTCTTTACCACGGCATCCTCCATTCCGGGCTTCACCCACAGATAAAAGTAGCAGCTCGTGTCCGTCCGCTCCACAAATGCCTGTATGTTACAGACAGGCGACCACTCCTCCAACAGAATTTTCGATTCTCCCATATTAATAACCATGCCCTTTCCACAGCCTGCAAACTTTGAGCCGCAGGCACAAATTTGCGTGTGAAAAATTCATTTTTCACACCATCTCCTTTCGCGAAACCTCACACCCCAATACTATCACAGCTGCGCCGTTTCAACAAGGTACAGTCCGCGTATGTTGCGTAAAAACTGCCTTTTTTACGAAGAATCGACACTTGTTGCGCCCCGACGCGCGATAGTATAATAATACGAGAATCAGGAGGGTATCACAACATGAAATTAAAGGGAAAAATTTTTGCACTTACACTCATCCCCATCCTTGCACTGGGCATCACCATGTTCCTTGTCGCCGCTGACCGCATTGCAAACGGCATCTACGACGAAGCCTATATCGGTATGCAGGCGACAACGCTCGCCGTGCGCGACATCTTTGAGGAAGGCAAGGACGGCGCATATCACATGGACGAGGCCGGGATGCTCTGGAAAGGTGACACATTCAACATTTCACAGGCGACCAACATCGTTGACCACATCAAGGAAAACACCGGAATTGACGTCACGATCTTCTGGGGGGATACCAGAATCCTCACCTCCATCGTCAATGAGCACGGCGAGCGCCAGATCCACACCAGCGCCTCCGCGGAAGTCGCAGAACGCGTACTGCAAAACGGCGAGACCTACCACGACAGGAACGTCGAAATCCTCGGACACAAATACATCGTCTCCTACACCCCGTTTTACCAGGAAAACACAGACGAAATCGTAGGCATGATTTTTCTTGGCATACCGCAGGAAACCGTATCCGTAATCATCAACCGCACCCGGATTCAGTTCCTGCTCATCATTTTGTGCATGCTCCTTTTTGTGACCATCGTCACCTATGTACTGGTCAGCCGGATTGTGTCTGCCCTGAAAAAGAACATGGAACTCCTCAACAGCATTTCAAATGGGAACCTACAGATTGAAGTCCAGCCAGAACTCATGAACCGCAGCGATGAAATCGGTGATCTGGCAAAAAATATAATGCGGCTGACAAATGCACTGCGCACCATCGTTCTCAATATTCATGCAAAAAGCGAGGCGCTTGGCAAGGACACAAGCCATATCGAACAGGTTTCCGACAATGTGTACCAGGTCATGCGGGAGGTCAACAACGCCACACAGGAAATGGGCACAAGCTGCACCACACAGGTCGAGGACGCAAACCAGGCAAACACCAACGTGACGAACATGGGTGAAATGATTGAGGAAAACACCTCACAGATTACCCGGCTGCACGCAATCTCCGGAACCATGAAAAACGGCGCCACCGAAGCCCTGGAGCAGGTTGCGGTACTCAATGACGTGATGCACAGCGTAAAGGAATCCATCGCCTTCCTCTCAGAGCAGACCAGCCTGACCAATGAGTCCGTCGCAAAAATCAGTTCGACGACAGAGCTTATCACCGCAATCGCCTCACAGACAAACCTGCTTTCCTTAAATGCCAGCATCGAGGCGGCACGCGCAGGTGAACACGGCAGGGGTTTTTCCGTCGTTGCCTCAGAGATTCAGCAGCTCTCAGAACAGTCCAACCGCGCCGCCGGCGAGATTCAGAAGATGATCACAAACCTGAATACCAATTCCACA
This sequence comes from uncultured Lachnospiraceae bacterium, assembly GCA_949066965.1. GTDB lineage: Bacteria > Bacillota > Clostridia > Lachnospirales > Lachnospiraceae > COE1. Next base: position 110,168 of record CARTDA010000008.1, on the reverse strand, counting down.
CACACCCTTGAGCGCGTGACGGAAGTCCAGAATATCATAGAAAAGCAGGAGAAAAATATCCAGAAAACCAGCGAAATCTTCCGCGCGGTCTGCACCAGCATTGACCAGTCCGCGTCCGGCATGGACATCATTATGGAAAACTCCCAAAAACTTGAAGAAATCCGGGGCGAAACCGTGACCGTCGTGCAGGAATCAGCCTCGCTCTCCGAAGAAAACTCTGCAAGCATTCAGGAGATGATGGCTTCCATTGAGAATATTTATCAGGAGCTCGGAGACATTTCAGACATGACAAAAGCATTAAACACACTGTCAAAAGAAATGACAGCAAGCGTCGATGTTTTTCATACCTCTTAATACGAAAATCGAGTAGGAGAACCCTTTCCCCTACTCGATTTTATCGTAAACGTCAAAAGCATTTGCGATACTTATATCATACCTCGAACATCAAATCCCCATATGTAGGAACCGGCCAGATCGTGCTGTCCACAATCATCTCAAGCTTATCAATCGGCGCGCGCAGTGCATCCATTGCCACCTTTACAGTGTCTTTATAGTAGAATGCCAGCTTCTTCGCATCGGAAATCCCGGAAGCGCCAGCCTCCACTTCCTTCAGCGTATTGAGCGCTTTCTTAGCCTCTGCCAGAAGTCCGTCTACCTCCTCAAGCATCTCCATCTGCGCTGCTGCCGTGGCCCCGGCCTCCTTGATGGCAATTACCGAATTTGCCAGCTCGCCGGCATAGGAGGCAACCGCCGGAATAATATCCTTGCCTGCCATGTCAATCATGGTAAGCGCCTCAATGTTGATGGTTTTTGCATATGTCTCATAGATAATCTCCTCGCGGGACTCCAGCTCAACCCTTGTAAAGATGCCAAACTTCTCAAACAGGGCAACCGCCTTGTCTGTCGTGATGGTGGATGCCGCCTCAATCATGGACTTGATATTGGGAAGTCCGCGGCGCTCTGCCTCCGCAACCCACTCGTCGGAATAACCGTCTCCATTAAATACGATTCGCTGGTGCTTTGTCATGTATTCCTTGATGATGTCATGCACTTCCAAATCAAAATCCGCTGCCTGCTCAAGCCTGTCAGCCGCCTCGCAGAATGCCTCCGCAACGATGGCGTTCAGTGTCGTGTTCGGGCTGGCAATCGAGTCCGCAGAACCAACCATACGGAACTCAAACTTGTTTCCCGTGAAGGCAAACGGTGATGTCCTGTTCCTGTCCGTCGCATCCTTCTCAAAGTCGGGAAGCGTCGATACGCCCGTCTCAAGCTTTCCGCCCTGCTTTACCTTTGCCGCATCGCCCGTCTCCACAAGCTGCCGCACAACATCCTCAAGCTGGTCGCCAAGGAAAATGGAAATAATTGCAGGCGGTGCCTCGTTCGCACCAAGTCTGTGGTCATTTCCCACGTCAGAAGCGGACTGGCGGAGCAAATCCGCATGGGTATCCACTGCCTTCATAATGCAGGCAAGCACCAGCAGGAACTGGATATTTTTGTTTGGCGTGTCGCCCGGGTCAAGCAGATTCTCGCCGTTGTCTGTCGTGATGGACCAGTTGTTGTGCTTGCCGGAGCCGTTCACGCCCGCATACGGCTTCTCGTGAAGCAGGCATCTCAAATCATGCTTGTAGGCAACCCGCTTCATCGCCTCCATCACAAGCTGGTTGTGGTCAACCGCAATGTTTGCCGTCTCATAAATCGGGGCAAGCTCATGCTGTGCCGGCGCAACCTCGTTGTGCTGTGTCTTTGCCGTAACGCCCAGCTTCCACAATTCCTCGTTCAAATCCTTCATGTACGCGCCGACACGCTCCTTGATGACGCCAAAGTAATGGTCTTCCATCTCCTGTCCCTTCGGAGCCGGTGCACCGAACAGCGTGCGTCCCGCAAACATCAAGTCCTTCCTCTGCATATATAAATCCTTGTCTACCAGGAAATATTCCTGCTCCGGTCCCACGGAAGCCGTAACCTTTGTCGCTCCCTTGTTGCCAAACAGCTTTACGATACGCAGTGCCTGCTCACTCAGTGCCTCCATGGAGCGCAGAAGCGGCGTTTTCTTGTCAAGCGCCTCACCGGTGTATGAGCAGAATGCCGTCGGAATGCAGAGCGTGACACCGCATCCGGATTCCTTGAGAAAGGCAGGAGATGTAATGTCCCATGCCGTATACCCCCGCGCCTCAAACGTGGCACGGAGTCCGCCTGACGGAAATGAGGAAGCATCCGGCTCACCCTTAATCAGCTCCTTGCCCGAGAACTCCATCAGCATTTTGCCCTCCGAATCAGGATGGGACACAAAAGAATCGTGCTTCTCCGCCGTGATTCCCGTAAGCGGCTGGAACCAGTGTGTGTAGTGTGTCGCACCGTTTTCAACCGCCCAGTCCTTCATCGCCTTTGCAACGACATCGGCTGTCGTCATGGAAAGCTCGCCGCCATGGTCCATTACCCGCTTTACTTCCAGAAACACCTTTCTGGTAAGCCGCTCTTTCATCTTTTCGATGGTAAAGACTTTCTCTCCAAAAATTTTTTCCACATTTAATGCTTCGCTCATATTGATTTCCTCACTTTCTATAAATCATGATACCCCGCTCGTTATTGTGGTCGTGCATAACGCATATTTCGTGCAATATAACGCTTGTGCACATAAGTAAAAAAGTTCCAAAAAAAGAGATACTTCTTTTTTGGAACATCTTCGTTCGCACTATCATGATATATTGTTTTGAATCATTACATTATTGCATTTCATAAAATTGTGCCTTATTTCTTTTACTTTTTATACAATAATATATCTCAGGTAAAAAATCAAGGCTTTCTTGAAATTTTTGGACGCTTTTTCCGTTTTTTTACACTTTGCATAGATATCACTTTCAAAAAAGCCTGATTTTTGTTAAATTATTTTGCAGCCTCCACACGCATCAAATCATACGCCTCCGGCCTGTCTGCCAGCGCCACATACAAAACCTGCCGCGAATGCGGGCAGTTCTCGACTGCCTCTTTGTCCTCATTGTACATGGCAAGCACCCTTGTGTGGATATTGCGGCCGTCCGGCTTCATTAGCTCAATCGTATCCCCCACGCAGAACTTGTTTTTCTGCTCAAATTTTGCCAGGCCGCGCTCGTCCACCGACTCCACGCTGCCAAGGTAAACATACTCATTGACATAGGTGTTGCTGTCGTAAATCTGCGTATTTTCATCCGGTTTCCCGAAATAAAATCCCGTCGTGAACTGGCGGTAGGTGCATTTGGCAATCTCGGCACTGTACCATTCCATGTTTTTGCGGTATGTCTCCTCGGACACAAAAAAGTCGTCAATCGCCTTTCTGTAGGTTCGTGCCACACATGCCACATAGAGCGCGGTCTTCATGCGACCCTCTATTTTCAGGCTGTCGATTCCCGCTCCAACAATCTCAGGAATGTATTCAATCATGCACAAATCCTTGGAGTTAAAAATGTAGGTTCCGCGCTCATTCTCGTACACCGGAAGATACTCCCCGGGTCGCGTCTCCTCAACGACTGCATACTTCCAGCGGCAGGGATGCGTGCATGCCCCCTGATTGGCATCCCGCCCGGTGAAGTAATTGGACAGCAGGCATCTGCCCGAATAGGAAATGCACATTGCGCCGTGAATAAAGCTCTCGATTTCCATCTCCTTTGGTATGTTGTCCCGAATCTGGCGGATTTCCGCAAGCGAAAGCTCCCGCGCCGACACGACACGTTTCGCGCCCTGCTGCCACCAGAAGCGGTAGGTCTGGAAATTTGTGTTGTTTGCCTGCGTGGATATATGGATGTCAATTTCGGGACAGACCTCTTTTGCAATCATGAACATTCCGGGGTCGGATATAATCAGCGCATCCGGCTGTATCTCTTTTAGCTCCTCAAAATATTTTCTTGCACCCTCAAGGTCATCATTGTGCGCGAGGATGTTTGCCGTCACATATACCTTTACACCATGCGCATGCGCAAAACGGATTCCCTCCGCCATCTCCTCACCGGAAAAGTTCTTAGCCTTGGCGCGCAGGCCGAATGTCTCTCCGCCGATATAGACCGCATCCGCGCCAAATACAACAGCCGTCTTTAAAACCTCGAGGCTGCTTGCCGGAACCAGAAGCTCCGGCTTTCCTTGTCTTTTATTGTTCATTGCAATCCTCCAACTTTTTTGTTTCACCGTTTCGTTTTGCGGAGAGCGTCACCCCATCCGCAATAGGCAGTATCGTTGTTTCCAGCTCCTCGCAGTGCGTCAGCTGGTACAGGTATTCCCGCATCCTGTTATGGATGGTGCGGTTCCTGCGGATTACTGCATACTTTGACTCAATCAGCTCGCCCTCCTGCAGGATATTATCCGACACCAACAGCCCGGTTGGTGACAGGAGACGCAGGATATCCGGCAGGAAATTGATATACTGCCCTTTTGCCGCATCCATAAAAATCAGGTCATACATGCCGTCTTCCTTTAAAGCCGGCAGAAGTTCTGCGGCATCCCCCTCAAGAAGCGTGATGCAGTCTGACTTTCCCGCCTTTTCAAAATTTTCCTTCGCAGCAGGGATACGTTTTTCATATTTTTCAATTGTCGTAATATGGCACCCCTTAGGCGCGTACTCGCTCATCAGCAATGCCGAAAAACCAATCGCCGTTCCCACTTCCAGAATGTGCATTGGTCGTCCCCATGTTATAAGCAGCCGAAGCAGGCTCTGCATCTGCGGCCTGATAATCGGCACATTTGTCTCCATTGAATATTTCTCCAACTGATTCAGATAGGACGGTTTATCACTGTCAAAAGAGTGGATAAACGTCAGCATTCTCTCATCCATCATTTTTTCTCCCCATGTTCCTTCAAATTCCTTCGCCCATACACACAGCGCCGGAAAAATACTTTCCAATTTTAAGGATCAGCGACAGTGCATCCTGCTTCAGCTGTCCGGGAAATGCATTTAAGACGGGCGCGGTCTCAAAACTAAGCGTCCTGTCAAAATGAATATTCCGAAGTCCCTGTATAAAGCCATCCCAGTCCGTAGAAGACTTATTTTCCCTTGTCCTTGTAAATGTAAAAGGTATCTGGTGCAGGTCGTCTATTCCGTCGTTGTCATGAATATGGAGCACCTTCAGCCGATAACCAAGCGTGGTGATAAACTGCTCGAAGTCTATTCCGGCAAGGTTTGCGTGCCCAGTGTCAAAACAGAAACCGAGCACCTCCGCATGGTATTTTTCATTGATGCGGTCTATGCGCTCCACTGCCTTGTGCGCATCGCAGCATGGTCCCTCGACCAGGTGCCCTGCCACACTGTCATATAGATTTTCAATGCATATCGTGATGTTCATTTCCTTTGCCATGGGGGCAATTGTGTCAATAAACTGCTCTGTCTGCTCCCATTCTGCCTGCTCCGTCCCCAGATAATACGCCAGCTTCAATCCATGAACCACAATAAATGGGCAGTCGAAATAATGACAAATTTCCATGCTTTTGGGCGCCACTTCTTTTTGCAGGTATTCATTGATCCGGCTGCAGCCCTTTGGAACATAGATGGGGTATGGCATATGCATCTGGTTGACGGTTATCCCCGCCTTTGTGGCTGCCAGCTTATGCGGCGCAAAAAAATGCTCGAGCGCAGATACCGGCTGACTGAAAAAATTATTCAAATCCGACGCATAAATAGAAGTATTTTTGAGGTAGCTGTTCAGGCTGAAATCCGCACAGGAAAACCCGATATCAGAAAGCGTCTGAAATCCCGCTGACGGATTTGTGTCATCAACTATATTCTGGGTCTGTACACCTATTTTCATCCCTCTCCCCCATTCCACGCATCGCGCTTTATCCTGTCAAAGTAAAACGACGGCATATACTCGTCGTTAAAATACTCTATCGGATTTTCGATATTCATCTGCCGAAGCTGCGCCTCGATTTCCTTGTAATAGACATTACAGATAATGACCGCGCAGTCCTTGTCCAGATCCTTGAGGCACTCTGGATTTCTCACCTCAAGACCACAGAAATCCTCTCCCCACAGCGCCCTGTTATTGTCGCAGGTGTATCGCGGTGGATATTTTTCCCCATAACATTTCATATAATTGCGGCACATATTTCCGGCGCCGAAAAGGACACGCGACGGATACTCCCTTAAAACCTGTTCCATCCCAATCTGCCACTTGAAATAATCCGCCACCGTCTTTGCCATTGTCAGAAGTCCGGGGCGCAAAATCGGCGAAAATGCTGTCGCAGTGTCTTTGATATTCAGTATCAGCTGACCGTCAAAAAAGGTTTCACGCAGCCCGCGAATGAGGTTGAGCCAGTCTGTCTGTGACCGTCCCTGAGCTGCGCAGGTAAACGGCAACAGGGCGCTTTCATGGCTTCCGTCACCGTCGCGCAGAATGACAGCCTTTAGCCTGTCCCCTATTGTCAAAATGAAATCATACATGTTCTGACCGCAGATGCTGCAAACGCCAACATCCAGACAGAAGCCAAAACGCTCGTCCCCTGTTTCCTTATTCAGCGCATCAACCCACGCTGCCACTTCTTGTGCATTTGAGCAAACGCCACGGATAAGATGCCCGTTTTTGTCTTTGCACTGGTTCTCAAGCAGAATCACTATGTCATTTTCCTTTGCCATGTCTGCCAGTTTCAGATAATATTCGCGGTTGACTTCCCATAAATCCTTTTCTGGTATACCGGCAAATAAGGGTCTAATCACAATATACTTGCAGCCGCTTTGTGCCGCTGTATGAATGCTTTTTTCTGACAATTGTGTCATAATTTCATGGGTATTTATGTGTTTTGTATTCCGCATCAGATACGGCGCATATGCTACTGACATCGCTATGCCATTCTTCTTACATTGCGCCAACAGCGGCTGTATTATTTCATGCATTTTTTCGGGGTGCTCTGAAATTTTAAGTAAACTATCCTTCTCTTTGTTTAAATTTTCTTTTCCGATATTCTCTAGTTCTGTGCAGGTACAATATAGAGACAAATCAAGTAAAATATCACCGAATCCTGCAGCCGCAATATCCATCACTCCCTGACGCGGATTCTCCCTGCCAACAATGCCAGCTGGTGTACAAATTATGTTCAAAGTATCGTCCTCCTGCCTCACCTCTCCGGTAAGTGGTTGATTGTTATTTATCATATTGGTTTCATCATAACACAAAAGCTGCTCAAAATGAACAGCTTTTATCAATTAACTGTTATGAATAAACACAAAAGGGTTATGGCAGATTCTTATCACACTGTTCCGCACTTTCGGCAAATGCAGCTGCCTGTTTTATCTCTTCCTTTGCAGCTCCTCCCTCCTCAAGCGCTTCCATGAACATTCTCATAAACGCTTTTGTAAAAGCAAACTCATCGCTGTATTCCATTGTGCTGATTCCCTGAAAGTCCATAGAGACAATAAGATACTCTTCTCACAGATACTCTTCCAAGGCACATAGCGTTGTTGTTTTCCCATACTGCCACCCTCGGTTCATAACGAAATATTTTCCCCTGTCAATAAAAAACTGTTTTATCCGGTTCAATCTGTCGCCCAGTCCCACCATGTAGTGTATCTCCGGTTCACACTGTCCCTCTGTATTGAAATAACGCCTCATTCCTGCTTTCATCCCTCTCCATACATACTTTGATTTCGCACTAACTCCCATATGCCCGCCTCAGCGGGCATACAAATCAAGATGGTGAAATCTTTGATTTCGCACTATTTTCATTATGCATTTTTTTCAATTTAATGTAAAGCATGAAATTGTCAAGGGTAAATTTCTTTTGCTATATTGCATATAATACCGTATCATACCATGCGTCTGCGTACTGTCTCACATACAGTTTATACGCCGGGTTCATCTCTTTTATCATTATCGGAATCTCAAATAAATCATCCGGTTTATGATAGATACAGATTGCCAGCTTGGGCTTGTAATCCTGTATGATTCGCTTACAGCCTTTCAGTGCTTCCTGTTCTGCGCCTTCAATATCCATTTTAATGTAAGTCGGTTTCCTGTCATAGACGGTCTCGTCCAACGCGACAGTCTCTATCATGCAGCCGCCTCCCTGCTCTGATATATGGGAGCTGCTCGTTCCCCTTGCATCAAAGCAAAGTTTCGTATTTTTGCTCCATACCCCGGTCTGGTACAGTTCGTATGGTTGGTTTCCCATATTTTTTTCAATAATTTCCTTTTTGCATCGCTCTGGTTCAAAAATGACAATTCCTCTGTAATTACCACCGCACTGCCCGATAAAACGCACTGATGTATCACCGTCAAACCCCCCACAGTCTATAAACATCTCATCGTCCGTCAAAATTATTTTCTCATCGAAATACTCTTCCCTGTTTGGACTGACAATCTCTGATATACCGCTTAACAGAAATATCTTCTTCATTTTTTCCAAATATACTGTTCTGGAAAATTCATCGTCCAGAAGCTGGTATGTTTTCTTATATTTTTCAATGTTTGACGCAAGATACTCCCCTGTCTGCCAGTAAAAGTATTCATTCATCATATGTATCTGTGTGTTTTCAAAACCTAATGACAATAACTGTTGACAGATGGACTGACGTGCATCCTCACTCCCGACACAGACCAGTATTGCCGGATTGCTGACCAAATCCTTCAATTCCTCAGGGCAAACAATTTTAATTCCTGTTGATTTGTCAACGGTGCCAGCCATACCATTGTCACAGAAACACAATATATTTTTATTGCAACAGCGTAACAGATTATATATCCGATGGCCACACTCGCCGCTCCCAAATATGACAGGCTTTCCCTCTTTGATTTCATCAAGAAATCTTTCTTTTATCATCCCGGCCTGTTCCTGGATTTCATCTACTATACAATAAAATTTATCCATATGTTCTCCTTTTCACATTTTACAATTCTCCGAATACTGACTGGCAGGAAATCCTCTCCATCCGCAGGCTTTCCGTGATCGCCAGGGATGCCGATTCAGCTGCCGTAACCAGACAATTATATTTATCACTGTTCCTTTTATACTCCTGAAATGAAACAACTTTCTTTCCTTTTCGCTCAGTGCCTATTTTTATGCCCGAATTATCCACAAAGCAATGCACATTGTCGTTTCCCAAAACCTCCAGAACCATATCTCCTATCCATCCCGCCCCAAACAATACAAACGGTTTCTTCTCCACGAATCTGTCACATGCATTTTTTACTTTCTCTCTCAACAGGGCATACCCCTTAATGCTATTGACTGGAACCCTGATTTCTCTCTCAAATGGAATCCCTTTTATATCATTATATGGTCTTTTTTGTGCCACAAGGCAGGCATCGTTATACTCGCTTATCCAGTCAGTAATATTATTTGTTTTGGGAACTTCTCCCACTGACGTATGATGTACTTTCAAATCTGCCCATTTTGCAAGCGACGATAATCCATCGGCATAATAGCGGTAGCCATCACCAGCTGCCCCATAATGTACTGTCGAGGGCACGATAATAAAACAGAACCCGGACGGTTTTAATATCCTTGCAATTTCTTTCATCGTAACCCACGGATATTCAATATATTCAAACGTCTGACCAGATATCACTACATCGACTGTTTCATCTCCAATTTCCTTCCAGTCATAAATATCACCAGGAACAAAATCCACATTTGGTCCCTCATGAATATCCATTCCAGTATAACAACATCCGGAACCATCAAAAATATTTCTGTAAGTACCTCCCTTATCATAACTTCCAACATCAAATACTTTTATGACACCATCATTTGCCGGATAATACTCATTATAAAATTTAACCATATACTCCATCTTTTTGTATGATGATAAATGCATATTATTCTGCCCCCTTACATCAGTCTTTTCTCAATAAGTTCCTTTATCTTGCTGGAGCTTGTACTCTCTGTATAGGGAAAAAATACCATTGTGGAACCATTCTGCTCCAAAAATTCCTTATTACTTAACCACGCCAGATTATCCCTATAGTCACTTCCTGAAAACTGGCAGTCAAAATGATATAACTTATATGCCTCCCTTGTATCGTTATACTGTAGCGGTATCTCTACCGCCTCGTCAACATAGCGACAGGAACGAACCATCTCAATCCTCTCTGCAAAAGGCACAAACGGCTCCACTCTTTTAATACTGCGCACACCCTCATCCGTCACCACGCCTACAATCAGATAATCGCACTGTTCCTTGGCACGTTTAAACATATTCAGATGCCCTATGTGAAACAGGTCAAATACCCCTGAAATATACCCGACATGATATTTTTTCGGTGCTGCTTCCGAGTCCTTTTGAATCACATATTCCCGTGTTTTTCTCCCATACCCTATATTAGCATCATATATGCTGTACTGAGTCACCCCCATGCTTTCGAGCTGGCTGATAACTGACGCGTAGTTTTTAATGCATACTATCACTTTATATGTATCACATGAAAGCTGTTTTAATATTTCCGGAGACTGTATTGCAATCCCATTCATTTTTTCTCCCCATCTGTCCGCATTATTATCTATAATGGCATAGACAGGATAATCCTTCTCATACAAAGCTAAAAATTTCTTGGTGAAATTTCCAGAGCCAAAAAGAATAAGCTTACGGTTATCCGTATCTTTAAAAATATCAATAAAAATTTTCCTGTACTCCGACTCCGAACAATTAATCCGCTGGCTGTTTGAATGAATGCTTTCATCACCAATTCGATGTCTGCCATAGTAAATTCTAAGCTTTTCCGCATTTACAAGATTCGAAAGGAATATCCTTTCCATTTCAAGCCAATGGGTTAAATTTTTTGTTAAATGGTATCTTGAAAACAATTCTTCTATCGGCATGATTTTGTCCAGTTCCCAGTTTCCACTATAGAGCGTTGTAATCATTCTTGCAATAATAGCATTTGCCGGATAATTTTCCTCACAAAACTCCTGGTCATAAAAAACAAACGTACCATTTAAATGAAAACTATTCAATGGAACCATGTCGAGATATCCCCTGCGCAAAATGGCACCTTCCCCATCACCCATATCTTCTTTTACAATATCAGATGACTGCAATATCAAATCCCTAAAATAATCCAGCTCTTGGAAGAATCTATTTATATCAGTCCTGATAAGGCGTTTCAAATATAACTGCGCGACCTCTCCTTTTACATATGGCATGACATACGTGTCATTTTTTATCTGTGCATCAACTACAGCAATACCATGGTTCTTCAAATCACGTGCATGTTCTATAAAACAAGCCAGCCTTTTTCTGCCCTCCTGATATGCCGCCCTCTTTTCCACAGTTCCTGAATGACGGATAATCGTAAAAAGCGCCCTTTCCTTTCCTCTGTCCATGGAGCAGGTTACATGGTCAATGTCCGACAGCTTGCCATTTATTGTACATTCGATTAAGTATGCATTAGCCATTTGATGAAACAGGCCATTATTTACCAAGTCCTCATAAAGCGTTCTTTCATTTATAAAAACAGTATGCGGATAATTGTAAAATGGCAGCAGGCGGTTCGCCAAATCCTCGTTGGGAAGATAGTTTTCCGAATAAATTAATGACGGATTTGTTAAATCAGAAAAAACAGAATAAAAGCAGAACCGCTCCCACCCTGTAATTGTCAACATTCTATTCAATTCCGCTTTATTGTAGCATCTGCCCTTAAACACATCTTCCTTTTTGGTATATGCACGGCGGTAGCCTTCAATACCGTCAAAGCATCTGTTTGTATAAATATCCCTGTCACCGCAGAAGTACCGGATACCCATACGATTATTCATGCCAAGCAACATAATACCTTCTATCTTAAGTAGTCTGTGAAATATTTCTAAATATTCTGTGGGATTCTTCTGCATTTCAAGCGCCTGTATGCATATGATATAGTCAAAATATTTATCATACTTCTGCCGCCATTCTTCATCGGAAAGCTCTTTGGGCTGCACGCATATTACGCAAAGCTCCTTCCCCAACAGCATCTGTACCAACGGGGTATTTTCATCTCCAATATAAAGTACTCTGCTCTCTTCCTTAAAGTCATACCACTGCAAAAGACCCTTTTGTACTCCGTCAATCAATTCCTGTGTCTGTTCCATTTTAATCCCCCATACTTTTTATATATGACAAGCCAAATATTTCTTCTTTTACTCAAAAAATCCTGACATAAGTATAAATTGTTCATACTTATATCAGGATTTCTGACTCTATTTTGCCAAAAAATTTCGTATTTCAATTAACACGCCTTAATCTGATATAAATATGAATTTTTCAATGTACGCATTGGCATAAATCATTTATATTAATCTCTCTGCTGATTCCGATATTATATGCGGAAACTTATACTTTCTAATAAGGCAATCCAGCATCTCATGAAACGCATCCGAATTTTCCTTTACAGCCAGAATAACAAGGCTGTCGTCTTTGTCATGGACGCAGCTTGACAGTTCACAAACATTTTCCCCTTGACAAGTCACGCTCCTGCCATTCAGACTTGTTATTGCAACTTTTATTATCTGATGTTCTGCCTTAGCCTCTTTTACTCTGTAAACAACCTTTTCGCCATGCATCCCTGCTCCATATACAACAATATTTTTATAGCCTGAAATAACCTCGCTTTTTATTTCTTTGCAGCCTATCAAAATATCCTCCACATAATCCACAGGGTTTTTTATGATGAAAATTTGTTCCTCAGTCATATACTCATAATATGCCTCATTTTGTTCCTCGTAAAAAACACGCTCTTTTGCTATTACCTCTGCAAATTCCCTTTTTAATGTCAGGTCTATTCTTTGTAATGTTCCTATATATGCCAGCATACGCAGATGAAAACATATTGGATATAATCTTTTTGGCGTATCACTGTGCTTTATCATAAAATTCCTGATAAAATCAAACTCATTTTTCATAGCATACACTTTTTGTCTATCATGTACTGAAGAAAGCATGTTATCCTGCCTATAGTTATAAACTGCCCTGTCTAAAAACATAACCCGTTTCGCCCAATAAAATGTCTGGAACCAGAATCCGTTATCCTGAAAAGATGCTCCTGGTGTTTCATTGTACTTAATATCATTATTTATTATTAAATCTTTTTTGTATAATGCATTCCATGTAAATTTTTTGAACAAATATGAATCCAGCTCCGAATTAGGATTAAAGACTCTGTTATACTTTGTTAAATCATCTGTTAGATTAAAATACTGTTTACGAATTGTGCCGTCTTCATTATCCCACACAGCATAAAAATCAGCTTTTACAACATCTAAATCATACTCCGCAGCTGCATTATACAGGTTTTGAAACATATCAGATTCTATTGTATCATCACTTTCTACAATACCTATAAATTTTCCTTCAGCCTTACCCAAAGCGATGTTCATTGTTTTACCATAGCCTGTGTTTTCCTTATGTATTACCTTTATTCTGCCATCCTTTAGCGCATACTCATCTAAAATAATCCCTGATTTATCCGTAGAGCCATCATCTATGCAGATTACCTCAAAATCTGTAAATGTCTGTGCCAGTATACTTTCAATACACGCTCCCAGATACCTTTCCACATTATATACCGGCATTAGAATTGATATTTCAGCCATAAAACATAACCCTCTTTATCCTTCCACCTTATCGCAAAGTTCATTTTACACATTCATCAAGAATATCTAATAAAGATAAAACCGGAACAGATGTCCTATTCTTCAGGCTTTCCTTTATAGCTTCCGCCTCATGAACAGGTGTAACTACGATGCAGTCTGCGTCAGGTATCTCTTCATCAAGTGTAATTACAGGGAAGTGGCTATATTTGTTTATGGCGCCGATATCTATCGCGCACACTACATTAATATCACTTTCTTTAATGTCTTCCATCAAATGATTTGCCATTTTCCCCAGACCATAAATAATAATGTTCTTTATATCATGCCACATAAAATAATGCTTTACCGAGCCTCCCTTTTCATGCAGCACCATCCACTTTTCCAACAGCCTGTAATATGCGACATACATATTCAAATTTGCTGTTTCCAGCCCTTGGCAGCCATCTAAATGCCTGTTTTTGACTTTTTCAAATTCCTCGTAATTTATCTCGTTTTTTTGATTGTCGTTAAATATTTCTTCAATCCATCTAGTACCTATCACATCTGCCGAAAACTTATGAACCATCAAATAAGCTGCTTTTGACAATCGTTTTCTTAAACTGTCATCCTTTAGTAAATGCACTATTTCTTCTGCCAAAACTTCTTCCTCACGCGAAAAATCATTTGTACTGATTTCTCTTATATAAGGTGTTATTATCCCACATTCCCCTATTATTGGTTCTGAAATATTTTTTGGTTCATCCAAAATTCCAAGCTCTTCCCTGATTCCCCCGGGGCAGTCACAAGAAACCACCGGAACACCTGCACTTAACGCCTCAAGGACAGAACACGGCATTGCCTCACACCGGGATGTCATGGCAAAAACCTTTGCTTTCTCCAAATATTGCCGGACATCCTCTACATTTCCGGGCATTTCTATGTCATTTTCTAAATGCAGCCGTGATACAATTGCCTCTAATGCAGGGCGCAATTCACCATCACCCAGTATAATCAGCCTGCTGTCCGGACACATATCCTTCACCAGTTTAAATGCCTTAATTAAATGCCACTGTCGCTTTATGCTATGCATCCTGCCAATTGCTATAACAATGTTTTCTTTCTTATCGCTTTTCTCGACAGACATCATATGAACCGGATTGTACACCGTTTTCGTTATATTATTCTCATCCCCATAGTGTTCTAACCAGTCATTTCTACAAAAATCAGACGGAAATGTTATTAAGTCTGCATATTGATATAATTCCCTAAATGTATCATCTGACCAAAATACAGATTTATCGTACTTCGCATATTCCGAATTAACGCTATGTGTCGTCAATATTACTTTCTCTTTATTCTTGGATAAAATATTAAAATAATTAGCCGCCTGCATAAAACTGATAGCGATTTCAATATTGTATTTACTTTTTAAATCCTTCAATTCATTTACTTTTTGTGATAATGGATTCTGTTTTTTTGTCTTATCATCATTTCCTAAAGTACATTTATAATCTATTAGCTTTCCTGCATATTCATATTCGACTCCGATTGATAAATCAGTAAAAATGAATACACTGAATCCTTTCTGTGCAAAAATGACACTTAAGTCAGCTGCGCACCGCTCAGCACCGCCTCGCTGTAATGTATTTATAATCAATGCAACATTTTGCATATATCCTCCAAACATAAATAATTAGTAACTATTCAGTCCCTTCATAGTTACAAGCACCACATTCAGTTACCTCCAAACAAAATATCCTCCAATGAAATAATCGGGCAATTCACTTTTACTTTAAGATTTTCAACTATTTCGTCATAAAAATTAACCGCTGTTACCACTATGGCATCCACCTCGTCTAAAGCTCCTTCAGGCGTAACAATATTAATTCCAATGTGTGCAGAATATGCACTCTTATCTATGCCATATAAAACTTCTATTCCTGTTCCGTCCAGCTCGTGTAATAATGTTTCTCCGACATGACTCATTCCGTAAATGGCAATCTTTTTATAGTTATTTTTTTCAAGATATGAAGACAGGTTTTTCCCATCCTGTTTCACATTTACCCACTGATTCATTAAATGAAAAAGTTGTATAAATTTTCCTGACGTTGATTCCGCTTTGTTCAGCCTGTTTCGTTCAATTTTACTTACAAACCACACACCTGCTGCTGCGCCCATTAATGATGATAATACTGACATCGTTACTTTATTCATTAAAATGTTTCTCCTGTTTCTTATGCCTGCTTTTAGATATTACGTATTTATAAAGTCTTTCTAAATTTCTAACGGCATATTTCGGCTTTAGTTTATTTATGCGTTTCTTAGCCAGTCTTCCCATCTCTTTTTTATCATTCTCCGCCATAAGTGCCGCCATCTGCATTTTTTCCAACAAATCATGGGAATCGCCTATCTGACAAAGAAGTCCATTTACATCATGCGTAATCAGCTGTTCAAAACTGGCGCCATCCGTTCCAATTACGACCCTTTCAAAATACATTGCCTCAATGCATGCATTGGATAAATTCTCCATTAGCGATGGAAGTACCACAAAGTCAGCATTTTGAATAACCGGATACAATCGCTTATGCTCCAACGCATTTGATATTATTACTTTATCTGCATACTTTCCTGCCTTTTTTGGTAATAATTTAGTTGAGCTCTCTCCGTTAATGATGTCTGCATTTCCTATAAATGCAAAATAGTAATCAGGATTATTCTGCAAAAATGTCTCAAGAACCTCAGCTATAACAAGAATTCCCTTTTCCGCATATAGTGAACCAAAGAACAATGCATATTTTTTTCCTGCGAGGTAATTGTCATAAAACTGTCTATCGTAATCCTGCACATCATTTACAAAAGGTGTTTCAATCACTGCTACATTCCTATGGCAATCATATCCAAATGCTACTGCATTATTTTTACATGGCGAGAAAACAACATTGCATCTATATGATGATAATATCTCAAAAAATGCCATGGTCTTTACTACTTCCGGAGAATGTGTTTGATATGATGAAAATGCTGTCTTGGCATACGATGATAACCTTAATACTGCCGGAACCTTTTCATGATAGAGTAACGCTATTCCATACAATGAAGTAAACTGGATAATATCAATATACGATTTTGACAACAACTCCTTTATTTTTCGGTTTAAAACACAACCTGTCTTCAACGCGCTCAGCGCATATTGAATTGCCTGAGACTTACAGTTATGATATATCGGTACTTTCACTGTCCAAATTTCTATGCCTTGTTCTACCCGATGTCCATCCCACTCGCCTACAGATAAAATAACAGGCTTATGTCCTAACTTTATCAGTGCCAAAGACACACGATACAAATAATTAGGAAATCCTGTTGTTGGTTCTCCCCTTCTTGGATAACCCGGCGTTACAAATAATATGTTCATGTTACTCCCCGCTCCTGACAACGTATATGATTTTACTGCCAAGCAAAATCAGCCGTAAAATTAACAACTACTTTACAATGACAAGAGTTCCCCCTTCATCAGCCAATGGCACCATTGATAATATGCTCTCTGATTCTTGCTCATAAGTTTCTACCGCCTTCTTAACTCCTTCCAAAAATCTATTATTATAATCATGAAGAAATATTGCCCCACCTTTATTTAATCTCGGATAAAAATACCGAAGACCTTCTAAAATAGATTTTTCAAAGTCAACATCTATAGATACAAATGCATACTTCTCATTTTCGAGTCCGCCTGCCGTTTTTGGAAATAAACCTTTTTTTACAATGCACTTATCGGGGTAAGGCATAATTGAAAGCACTTTCTCCACACTAGTATTTTTAAATCCTTCTAAAAAACTTTCCGGACATCTTCCTTGTGATAATTCCTCTTGAAACTCATCTTCAGCAAACGAATCAAAAGTATCAAACAAATATAATTTTTTATCAGGAAATTTTGTGTTTATCATTTTGGAGAAAATTCCCGTAAAAACTCCTACCTCTGCAACATTGCCTCCAACTTTTCTTCTAATTACCTCATTTGCCATTAGTTCAAATGTACGATACCTAAAATAATCAGCCTGATATTCTTGTGTCTGAAAACCGTCACTTAGAATAACCGCATCTTTCTCGCATAAATCATATCCATTACGCGAGATAGCTATATAACGTTTTGATTGAATTTCAATTTCCTTTGAATACATTTCATATAATTTAGGAAAGACTTGCTCTATGTCAATATTATCCTCATTTATCTTCCTGCAGCATGCTCTCATAAATCCCGTTCTATTTGTTCCATCTGCCCACTCCCAGTTGTCAACCAACACTAATTTTCTAGTATCTATGCCAATCCTTCCGCATATGTCAAATATCTCTTTACCATAATAGTAAACGCATACTAATATATAATCAAAATCCTTTCTATGTACTATTTCACTTGGTTCAAATACCTTTTTACCCATAAAAGTGTTCTTACTTCTCTTTGTTTCCACAAAGCCTAAAATATCTTCTATATCCAATTCGTTCTGCTCTAAATAGCTTGAAGTTATCTTTCCTGTTCCCCATATATACACCTGCATGACTTTTAACCTCTCTGTTTCCATTTTTCTATTGTTTCATTTACTGCTTTCTCCAAGCGTTCCCCAAAAATCTCCATGGAGAAATATTTCTCATATGTTTCCCTTGCCTTACGCCCGATTCTATTCATCTGAGCTCTGTTGTCAATAATCCACTGCATCCTTTTACGCAGTGCCTCGATATCCCCAACCGGCACAACAAAACCATTCTCACCGTTTTGAATATAATCTGCCACACCAGTATTCTCTGTCGTAATGCACACTTTTCCAAACATCATGCCTTCTACTATCGCTATTGACATTGTTTCCTCACACGACGGACATACAACAATATCTATTTGAGAAAAAGCATTATGCATTTCCTTACGCGTTAATACTCCCTTTATTTTTACTCTGGCATCATTCTCTGCCAGTTCTAATATGTCCTGACAATATTTATCTTGTCCCATATTTCCAATTACCCAAAATTCTGTCTCAACATCTGTTACTACTTTGCACGCAGCTTTTAGAAAAATATCTTGGGATTTGACTTTATCAACATTTCCTATAATAGCCAAAATCATTTTTTCATGCATTTTAAGTTTCATTCTACTATCTGGAATTCCAAAACATAGCGTCTCTTTTATCACATAAGGAAAATACGTATTAAAATTACGTTGAGCAATGTTGCTTACTGCCAAAATATTTAAATATTTCATATTATCTTTGTCAGCATAATCAGAAAATTCTTTCATTACTGCATCATATGAAACTCCCGCCTCATGTATCCACCATAAAACCGGTTTGTCGTGACTTATCTCACAAGCACACTTTATCATAAGAAATGTATTTACTAATACTACTTTATACTCCCTATACCAAGCTTTATCAAAATTATAAGGTAATGCTTCACAAATTGTCACATCAATCCCATTGGCATTTATTTCATTGATTAACCGAATATCTCCAGTAGAAGCAATTAAATCTACCTTATAGTTTTTCTTTTGCATTATCTTAGATGCATAAAATGCTGTCATTGCACTTCCGCCATAATCAATACTATGTAACACAAATAAAGCTTTCTCTCTGTTTTCAATTTTCTCAACATTAACTGCATGGTAAATAATTCTCTTATCCAAATATCGTGCAAGGAATTCACCCCAATACAAAATCTTACATTGATTAACCCCCAAATGTATTAGCTGTTCATACATATCTGTAGCATATCCACTCATTAAAACTATATAGTCATATTGAACATAGTTGACATTCTGTGGCGAATAAATCATTATACCATCTAACTCAGCTCCCCATCGTTCTTTATTATTGTCAAAAAAAGCACATACTTCAATATTACAATTCGCATATAGTTTTTCTTTTTGTTTTTGATAAAAAAAACCTGTACCAAATACGGCTACTTTTGTTTCTTTCATTAAATTCTCTCCTAATTTTAATACTGCAATTATTTTTAATTTATTATCAATCAAAAAATGAATCTTTATTTCAACACTAAATGCAAATATAATTTATTCCCTTATCATATAAAATTGTTTCTATTGTACTTTGTATTTTCCTGTCCACACAAACAATAACCCCCACTTCATCATTAAACTGAACTTCAGATAAATAATAAACTGGTATATTATCCAACATCCTACGATTAGGCTGACCGTCTGTAACGATAAACCCTTCGATATGCGGAATAATATTTTTATATGTCTTTGCCATACTTCCAATTCCGTATATGTATATTTTTGTGTGCTTACTACAGAATTTATCTGCATAACGCTTAAATATAACCTTTTTGATATCTAAAAAATTATTAAATTCTCCGCAATGCTGCCGTATTTTATAGCATATCTCATTCAAATAATATTGCTTATTAACCTCATTAATGGATGCATATTCCGCACTTTCAACTATTCCCGAAAAATAACATTTTTCCTGTGCCAAGTATATCCAAATATATTTCATTATTCCAAAGTCTATATCCTTAAATCTTTCTAAATTGCTTAATATCTCTCCCCTAATCCAAAAATTCTCTGTTATCACAAATGGTG
Source organism: uncultured Lachnospiraceae bacterium (assembly GCA_949066965.1). Lineage (GTDB taxonomy): Bacteria > Bacillota > Clostridia > Lachnospirales > Lachnospiraceae > COE1. The sequence continues at coordinate 90,085 of CARTDA010000008.1, read as the reverse complement.
GTTTATCCTGTGATATTTTACAACGTACTTTTTTCTCATAAATAACCCTATAGCAATCACTATACCGACCATCCCATCCTTTACCAAATTTGTCAAAATATTTACCAAAGTTAGCCTGCGGCGGTGCCAAAAAGCCCAGTCTGCATTCTGAATCAAGCTTATATATCAGCCGTTCTACAAAACGCACACTTTTTAATAAATTTTCCCATATATTAAAAAAGGATGACTTATGCACGTAGCTTGGGACCTCTTTTGATGTCATATCTTCATCATGTATAATGCATACATATTTATACACACTTAATTCTTTGATTCCCATATATGTATCCAGTGATTTTTGGGTACATACTATTCCATAATTTTGATAAAAATTAAGAATTTCCTCATTCTTAGCATAAACCCTAACATTAAACAGTGAAATCATAGGTTTCAGATATTCAATTACATACTCACACGCATTTACATAATCTGCTGATACTGCTATGACTGCATCAGAATGTTCTTTACAGGTTATTTCTTCATCAGATAAAATATATTGTAAGTGAAGCGAATGATGCAAATCTGAAATATTCATGGTACGAATGATATTATTCCATATCAGATTGACATTATAATCCGTATTACTATTTATATACTCAATTGCCATTCTAAGATTTTCCTGTGTTTGTCCATATAAAGTATTGTACGAAATCTGCTGTCTCTTCAAAAAAGGAAAATTTCTTTTTCTGATTAATTCATACGAAATCATCATATATTGATTAAAATTATTTTGTTTGTTTAATGTATCATTGCTGCTTGTATCTGCCAACGCAGAATACGAATAACCCCTTGTACTGAAATACTCTGTAAACCTTATTTCATGTAGATTAACAACATCACTAAAATTATCGAAATATGAAATCTTTTCCCAATAATCTCTAAAATCACTACTTATTAAAAGTTTTTTTTGAACAGCAATAAAAAATGACTGAATATGTTCTGGTATTATTTCCCCAAAAAACCCATTAGTCTCTGCCTGTATCGTCAATCCCCAAAAATCATTTTCTCTATTCTCCATTTGATCAAAAATCACTTCAAATGGCATAAACGGTCCGAAAAAAGAGTCGTTTATCAACAGCAATTCATCATAACCGACTATGTTATTCCATCCCATCAAATTACACATTACATCCTTATATGCACCTGCATCAAATCCTATATTTTTTCGGTAATAAATCTTATCAGCATATGGTTGAATATTTTCCATGCCGCTTGCAACAACTTCATAATTGCACACAACAACAAGACACTCTACAACTTTACGCAATTCACGCAGCATATAACCAATATAATCGTCAATTATGTTTTCAGCATCATATGTAACATAAATACATAAGCGTTTCATTCTCTATCCTCTTTAATTGTAGTAATTATCAAAATAACGCCTAAAACATTGCCAAAGAAAGGCCTCTCCCCAGTCAATATCCTGTTATTGCTAGCACAATTTACATCATAAAAGTAATCGCTAATAGCATCCTAAAACGTTTCATAAATAATGTATTCCTTAAAGTTTCTTTTTTCCAACTCCCTTTTGATATCTTCCTGGTAGCTGGAATTTACAGAAATAATAATCCCCATGTTCTCTGTAAATAAAAAATCAGAGACGGAAAATACAGGTATACCCTCTGCCAAACTGTCGTTTTTATTTGTAACAATAAACCCCTTGGGAATTATACCTAACGCACGACATAATTTAAGACACTCCTCACCTCTTTTTCCTGCTCCGTAAAGATAAATGTCCGAGTGCTCCTTTGCAAATGACTGAATACGGTTATAATTATCTAATCCTCTATAAGTGCTAACTCCAAACGTTATATCAAGCTGATTCCATAATCCACTCATATCACTGTGCAACTGTTCAATAAAACACCCTGCAAAAGATGCTGATAAAACAATTTTTGTCTCATATCCTGTATCTTCTACTACATACTGCAAAATTCTCTCTATTGCATGATTAATCTCACCATCATCTCTCATTGGCTCTTTTGGAAAATCCGCATAGCACCAGTCCTTTGAAAATAGTTTTTTTAAAACTTTCGATCTCGCCCAAAATACTGTACTATAAGTAATTGGAGGATTCTCATAAAGAATATTTCCTGATATATTTAAAGAATTGGCTAACATCTTAACATTTTCAAAATTTTCCCCCCATCCTCCATTTAACCATGCCCCAATATCTTTGCCATACGGTGGAAGTGGCACTAACATTCCAATATTACTATTTTGAAAAGCATCCAAAACATTATATACATATATTGAAGATTGAAGCATATTGTCCCATAAATTCTTTGTCCATAAATCTACATATTTTTTTTGATCTGACCTTTTTTCTTTTTTATCATGCACAAAACATATATACTCATAACGAAATATTAATTTTTTTGCCGTGACCAATAATGCACTGATATCTCTACCTCGATTCTCTTTTTTAATTGTCTTAAAGCGTGCGCTATTAAAGCTTTCTAATATAATATCTTTTGATGACATAATTATAATGTCCACAAAGACAGGGAGCCTATTTAAATAATTTTGATATGTCTCTATCTGTTCTTCGTAAAACAAATTGACAAAAATTGCAACCCGCAATCTGTCAATATTTGCATTTGATACTACCTTTTTGTTGTCAGATATTATGCAGTATGTACTCATTAATATAAATCCTCTATTCTCCTCAGCCGATTCACTTTGCTGTATTATCTGTTTCTTATAGCAAAGTTTTCTTCATATATTTTTACCAGCATAAAGAAAATCAGTTCATTAATTCATTCATCCACCATTCAATTGATACAACATTATTAAGACCTTTTTTTTGCATATCTTGAATTATCTTTTCTGTTTCATGCACAGTAACAATCAGAATATCCGCTTGTGGTATCTCTTCATATGGTCTATACATTGGTATCGCCTCCATTACTCTTGCGGCGTAAATATCTACTGTATAGGCAATTTTTATATCGTCTTTCATAAATTGGTTAATCAACAGTCTCCCAATTGACCCAACACCATACACAGCAATTTTGTGCATATCCTTTTTCTCGAAATATTCCTTAATCCTGTGAGAGTTATTTTGTATAATGTCAGCCAAAGCTACTGTATTATCAAATAACCATCTAAACTTAAATACTTTTTCGTTCAATAGCTTTAATTGATCTGTTACTTCTTCTACCGAAAAATTATTACAACATTCACTTGGTATCTCAACCTTTTTATACTTATCATTCACTTTTTTAACGGTTTCCAAAAAAGCAAATCCATTTTCTTCATCCGGTTCCAAATACATTCCTTCGCCCCACTCATTCCATGCATTAATAAAAACATACTCATTTCCATTTTCAATGGTTTTCTTATATAATCCGTCCATCATTCTCTCGAATAACTCAGGTGAATTATCCAAAAAAACTTCTCCGTTATACCCACGTCTTGGAGTTGTATCAAACCCCGGAGTTCCGCAAAAATACGTTCTTGTGCCAATAAAAGGCTTTGTATTCAGTACCTCATCTACAAAATCAGAATATTGAACACATGTTACTCCCTTTCTGACAGTATAGATTCCCTTATTCAGTAATACCTTTCGTGATTTTGCAGGTTCATTGACTAATACCGCATCCAATTCCTCTTTATAACCCGAAATATTGCAACCAATAAAATATATTCCATTCAACCCTTTCTGTCTGGCTAATTCAATCCAATACTTTGTCATTTCTTTAATACAGAATACCTGTTCAGTGTTAAAAAACATAAAAATTGGTTTTCCGTCAATTTTAATATATCTTTCATCTTTAAAAAATTGGTATAAGTAATCAAAGTGCACTTTCCATTCCTCCCTTGAACCAAAATTCTGTTCAAGAAGTACACCTTCACCCCTCCGATCTGCATCTTTATCAAATTTCTCGCCCCAGACATTCCCTCCTAAATTGCTCCATGTTCTAATCCAGTTTTCACTAGGCCAGCAAAAACAAAATGGAATATCAATATCTTTCCACTCAAGCAGATTTTCTGCTGGTTTTTCTAAAACTTTAATTCCATTTTTAAAATAGTAGTGGTAAAAACATAGACCATATATCCCATACCTTTTCATTAACTTTTGCTGATATTTAAATGTACTTTTGTCAAGTAAATTGTAATAGTTATTATCTAATGGAACCTTCGGCTGGACATGACCATCAAAACAAGGAATTGCATTTCTTACCGCAACCCAGTCAGTAAACCCCTTTCCCCACCACCTATTGTTATAAGCTGTTTCATAATATTGTGGAAGATAAATAGCTATTGACTTTACATTTCTCATATTTACTTTTCACTCCATTCGCCTTCTTAATTTTCATATAAACATACTACTTCCGCACTACACATCCTATTAGCATTGGAAACTGTTCATCGTCATATGTAAAATCATTTTCACCCAAATCTTCTACACATAAGCCATATAAAAAGGCAATTGTTGTCTTTATATTTCCATATCCAAATATTTCAATTTTGTTTCTGTCAAACGTTTCTTCCATAATCATCCTTAAAGCTTTTGGTGTAACTCTCCAATATTCACCCCAATTATAATAGTCATACAAAGATATTCCCGCGATACCAGCTATTGTAATAAGCGCAGTTCCGTCTTGCTTTAACATTTTATAAATATTTTTCATCGCTGTTTTAATATCATAAATCATCTGTATTGTCTGCGTGCATATAAAACAATCTATGCTGTTGGCATATTTAGCCACTCCATTACCAGTTTCCAAGTTTATCTGCACTACATCTTTGCCCCATCCCTCCACATGCATTATAAGAGCTTCTTTAATATTCTTACTATACCTACAAGTGTACTGATTATCCGCAACTTCCATCACTTTGTTTTGAATATATTTTTGATTTGAGTCTAGAAACTTTTCTATATAATAACGATCAATGGGTGTTCCTCTTTCATAGCCGCATCGTCTACTGATAGGCTTCATTGGCATATCAGCAATCATTCTAATATTAGCATCACGCTGTCTTTGTAATTTTCTGATAATACTTTTATATTCTCCCTCTGAAGAAAACCGGTATAAAATTTCTTTCTTACTTTTCAAAACTAGTTCGTATCCTAGTGAACAAACCTCTATATCCTGCTCTGAAAACAGCAATTCAATTTCATCATAAAAAGGGCGTAATGTAATCCCAAATATTATCCTTTCATCCTTTACTCCCAAATTTTTTAGTTGTTGCCACATTTCAAAAAACTTTACGGACATTGTTATAATTGGAGCCTCAGGGAGCTCCTTTAAATTCTCTGGGTTGTAGACAGGAATTCCATCCTCATTTGTCAATACTGTTCCTGGTTTTACAATATTATCTATAAACGCTACTATATTATACCTATTTTTAACTTCAAACATTTTACTTTTATAGTATCTTCCACGTCCAAAAATAATAATATCCTGCATAATTTTTATCTCTCAACTTTCTAATTAAAATATTAATACTTATTTAAAAAAATTTTACGAACTCTCTTTTGAGCCCAATACTCTGTAAAAGAAAATGTTGCATATTTTAAGTCAATAACTTCCATATCACCGCAGCTATTATATGTATGAATTCCTATATATTTTTCCTTACATTCAATATCCAAATCTGCCGGATATATTGTTTTAAGCACATGCTCCTGATAAATCGGCCAAACATTATCTATTAAACTGAAAACCAAACCAGTGCCATATCCGCCATTACTGTTTTGTGAAACGCGTATTAATTTATTATCCTTATAAATAATCTTCCCGCCTGGTCTCGCATTTCCTATATCAGAAGAAATTTTTCTGTATAAAAGGCTATCATTTTCTTCCCATTTATATATATACAATGTTCCTTTAATCAAAGAATCCTCTGTATGTATAAATGTAAACAAATAGTTTTCATTTTCATATCGAAAAGGTGTTGTATCTGCATATCTACCATTTTGTAATAATGTTTTTACTTTCTTCCATTTATCAGGAAACTCAATCAACTCATATATACTAATTTCCTCACTTTGAATTGCTTCCGGACACATATACAGCTTTCCATTTTCCACAAATACGAATGGATATGACAGATGCCAATGCTTATCCATTGTAATGCTCCATTCTCCAAATTTTCCGTCTTGATATTTACAATATCCAATAACCCCTTTCCGTTCCGATTTATAAAGAAATATTTCTGCAAACAAATAAAGTTCTTGTTGATATTCAATTAAAAACGGATCCGCCGCCCAGCCATAAGTTGGATTCGGTATTAGTGTAAAACGATTCATTCCTTTTAATCTATATGCTATTCGCCAATGATTATATTTTTTATATAGGTGCATACTATTTACTCCATATACATTTTTTCTAACTTTCTAATCTGTGTAATTGTATCGTATCCTTTCTCCCGTAATAACAAAGCTTGTGATTTTCTATCATATCCTTTTGCTGTTTCTTCCAAAATATGATTCCACTTGTCTGGCTCATCCAACGAAACTCGTTCAGCAGTTTTTGTTACAAAAGCTGTCTTCGGTACATTAGTGCTGCCTATACATCGCAAACCAGAACACTGAGCCTCAAGCAGCGAAAGTCCAAATCCTTCAAAAAGTGAAGGAAACACAAATACATCCATAACATGCAAATAATCTGAAACATTATCCGTTTTTCCAACTAAATATACACAGTCACTAATTTTCAACTCTATAATTCGTTCCTCAATAAATTTTCTATAAGAACCATCCCCGACCAAAAGGAGAATAGACTGTGGTTGTTTTGTATGCAATTTTGCAAAAATTTCTAATATAAAGTTATGATTTTTTTCCTCCTCCAGTCTTCCCACATGACCAATGACATAATTATCTGTCAAATTAAACTCCTGTCTTTTTTGACGCCTAATATCTTCCCTATATTTAAACAATGACGTATCTATTGTATTTTTGATAATTTCTATCTTTTCTTTTGGTATTTTATCTCCATATAGCCACTCCGCTGCTTCCTTAGAACACGCCCAAAATTTATCCGCTATTGTCTCATTTAACATGTTCCTGATTTTATTATGTCTTTCCTTAGCATTTATTTTTTCAAAATATGATAAGTTACCAACAATCCCAGTGCTATGAGCATGAATAATAACTTTACATCCACCCTGCTCTTTTGCCATTTCTTCCATAATCGTACTTTTCCAATATGAAGTATGCAATTCAATAACATCATAGCCATGGCTTAACACTGTACTATATTCCATAGCAAACCTCTCAATATCTGTTTCTGGGTAACAAGAGATATGATATACTTTGCAGCCTTCATTTATTAATTCTTCTTCAAAATCTAGCTCAGAACTAAATGTAAGAAAGTCAAATTGAATGATTTCTCTGTTTACATATTTCCATAAATTCAATACATATTGCGTAATTCCACCTTTTGCTGCTACAATAGGAAACTGCAATACACGCAATTTTTTATACACATCAGCACCTCATTCATTCTTAATTTACGTAATTAATTTGAACACACAATTTATATTTTACTCATCGTTGATTACAGCTAAAAACTGAATTGTTATCAACATTCCTCATTTTCTACATCAAAAAATCTGATGCAAAATACAACAATTTCATACTTTACATCAGACTTCATCATTATTTTTTGTTCAGTTATTCGTCTTCTAATCCATACTCAATTAAGAGCTGCTTTTGATAAGCTTTATCCTCTGCCGATTTTATAAACTCGTCAATTTTGCCTTCCTTTGCAAGTAACAGCGCCAGCTTATTAACCTTTTCCTCTCCTCTTGCCTCAATACGATCCAATACTGCATCCATATACATACCTCCCGCCAGTTCTTCATCGGAAACATTATCTATATAATCTATATATCTTTTGTCCTTTTTAATTGTGCCTATAGCATACCATGTTTCCCTATGTCTTGCAACGACTCCCTTCAGTCTCTGTTCATCTAAATTATCCTGTAGCATTAACAGAAACGCCTTTAAGTCACCATCAAATTTATCAATTTCTTCATCTGTCATATGACTTGCGTCTATTAAATACATCTGGTAATCAGCAATAATATTCTTCGTCCATTCTTTCATATGGTCTGGAATATCAAGCATATCGTAGATGCTTACTGGATACCTTTTGTGCATCCCGCAGGCGTTCAATATCTTTGAGCTGCCTCGTCTCAAGCTTAATCGTTTCCTGATTTACCGTATCAAGCGCTTGCAGGCTGTCGGGGTCTATCTGAACCCTTCCCCCAAAAACTCCCTTACCAAACAATTGTGCAAATACAGAATTAATCTTAATAAATTCCTTAACACGTATATCGACTGTTCCCATATACTACTTTTCCCCTTTCCTGTGATTCGAAAATCGTAGCATATACTTGGTCATATTGTAAAGTGACGCTTAATCCAATGTAAAGTATGAAATTGTCAAGGTTCTATATTTTTATTTGTTAAGTCTTCACATGCCTCATTTTCTCGCGTCTCTCCCGCTCAATCAAATCAACGACTCTCTTACTTGCCCTGCCGTCCTCAAAAATTCCGGTCTCCCGCATAAAATCTTTTGTTTTCTGATAATATGCTTTCTCGTCAAACTGCTCGATGCAGTTCATCAGCTCGTCATTATTTTGTGCGACCGGAAATGGGAGCTTGTACATATCAAAAAACAAGTCTCCTCTGTCTGCTATGTACTCCTGCAAGTCATCCGCGTAGATAAATGATGGGATTCCTATGATATTTGCCTCAAAAACAGCACTTGAATAATCCGTCAGAAACGCGTCTGATGCAGCAATTAATTCATTCATGTCCGGTCTCTGGCTGACATCTGTCAGCCTGCCCGATGCCTGATGTGTCTGAAGCTTCTCCATCTTCGCGGCAAGCTGCGGATGGAGCCTTAAAAGCACGTACCATGTACCTCCGAACCTTTTTTCCAGCACACTGGTCAGCCGCCCAAAGTCAATGGTCACTTCGTCCGTGCTGACTGTACGCTTTGTATTCTGGCTGCCCCCACGGAACGTCGGGGCGTAAAGCATAATCCGCGCTTCGTCAGGGATATGGTACTCTTTCCTTATCTGTGCATACTTTTCTTTCCTTTGATTTAATAACACGTCGCAGCGCGGTGTACCTGTCTTTATAATTCTGCCACGATACAGCAGTCCCTTCCGGTACATATGGTCGCACCATTTTGAACCGGACAGCACATAGTCAATCATCCCGGAATCATATGCACTGACAATACGCGCCATTTCAGGAAACAATGCTCCGCGGTATAACCCAATTGGCTTGATGCAGATTGTTGCATGCCATGTCTGGATGTAGCACTGCCCTTTCCTTTTTTTTGTGCCATAAAAGGTTCTTGTATTGCTCAACCACGTTCCGGCAGTTGACAGATGGTATGCCCTGCTCCACAAGGTACTTTTCACCTTTGTAATCTCTTCTGGAAATTCCTTATGCGTATCATTGACAAGCCATATAATCCTGTAATCTGTATCTGTCTTTCTGTTTCGCTCAAGCAGCTCCTCCGCGACATATTTCGGACTGCATCCATAACCGCCATTGCCCTCAAACGTCCACATGACAACCTTTCTTTCGTCAACCGGAAAGATGCGGCACGCCTGGTATGCAAGACTGTGGGCAAACGCCTGGATTGTCCTTTTAAAAATATAAGCTTTTTCTGTCAGATTTCTTTTCCGTTTATCCCTCATCCCCATACATTCCTTTACACAAATAATCCTGTCAGGCTTTTTGGTATCTTTTTTACGGCGTTTTCATAGTCTTCCATAAAATCAATTTCAGCCCAGAATGCCCCGTCTGTGGGCGCTTCCTTTATGCCAAATTCCGTCTCGTCTATCAGTCGCTGTATGGCACTCTCAAAATACGCCGCGAATTCCTTTTCCATAAGCAGGCGCTTTGTCTTTTCACAAAGTGCAGGAATGACGCTTCTTCGAAAGGAAGCCATTCCTATAAATTCGCCGTCTGCCAGTTCATTCGGCATATCTTTTGTAATCTGCACGATTTTTCCGTCCTCGCTCCGGACTTTCATCGCCTCGTCGTCACACGCCTTGCAGTCAACCGGCAGGGTAACATCCGCCTCCATTTTCACCAGCTGCTCAAATATACGCGGTTCACATATCGTATCTGCATGCAGGTAAATGAAGTCATCATGCAGCAGATGCATCCCCATATAAAAGGAACCCAGTACGTTCATCATTTCATAAAACGGATTGTATACTGTTTTTATCCTTTTGTCGTCTGCTGCCAGTTTCTCAAATGCCTCACACTGGTAGCCAGTTACAATAATAATTTCATCCACTTGATAGGTTTCAAGAAGTCTTAAGTTATAATCAATCAGCCTTTTTCCATTGATTTGGGCAAATGCTTTTGGTTTTCCCCCTGTCAGGCTTCCGAGTCTGCTGCCTTTTCCTGCTGCCATCATGATTGCCTGCATTCCTGTCCCTCCCATGCCTTGTGATATATTTTTCTGATAATGTCAGGTTCCTGGGCGGCTGGGTCATTGAAGATGTTTCCTGACACGGACGCTGCCATAGCATCCATCTGTTCCTCGTTTATGCCAAACTCCCGGAGGGATACCGGCAATCTTAATGATGCGATAAACGTATGCATTGCATTTGTACATTCTTCCCTTCCGCAGATATCTTTTCCCATTAACATGCCCATCAGTTTTTCTGTATTTTTTTCGCTGTACAGGTATTCATAGTAAACCCACGCCGGATATAATGCCGCCAGCCCTTTCCCATGGCTCGTGTCCGTAACAGCCCCGAGCGGATACTGGAGCCTGTGCGGCAGTCCCGTACTGGCATTTCCCAGATTGATTCCCATCATCATGCTGGCATAGCTCATATATTTTCTTGCCTCGGTGTCCTGTATATCCACTGCCAGCCGCGGCAGCATTCTACCCACAATCTGTGCTGCATATACTGACTGCATCTGTGTAAATGGTGATGCGGCTTTCGACAGATAACTCTCCATGGCATGTGCAAACACGTCAAACCCTGTCTCCATCGTGATATGATAAGGGACGGATTCTGTAAAAATGGAATCGACAATTGCCACCTTCGGATATAATCCTGCTCCCCTGATTCCACTTTTGATTCTGCGCACATCATCTGTGAGGATGGATGCCTTGCTCAGCTCGCTGCCTGTTCCTGCTGTTGTTGGAATTGCAATGATGGGCAGTACGTTGTCCATCGGTTCCTTCCCGGTATAAAAATATTCGTCGATATCCGCACTGACATCTGCCCCCGCCGCAACAGCCTTTGCCATGTCCATTGCGCTGCCTCCGCCAAATCCGACCACCACATCCGCGCCGCTTTCTCTCGCAAGCCTGATACCTTCCCGGGCTTCTGACAGCCTTGGGTTTGCGCTGACCTTGTCAAACACAGTAATCGTTTTTACCCTTGCACACGCTGACAGTTGTTTTTTTAATTGTTCAACATATCCTATCCGTGTCAGGGAACGTCCTGTTGTCACAAGCATGAGATTTCCGTCTAATAACGGTTCCGCCTCTTTTAACGTCCTTTCCCATATGTCCCTGCCAAAATATATTTTTGTAGGAATATTTAACTGATATGGTTTCATTGCATACTCCTATAGATTCTCTATCTTAATTCTCTTTTTACTGTAAAGTCTTTCTGTGATGGCAATTCTTTTTTGAAATAACGGCCTTAGTGTGTGGTAGGTTTCCTTATACAGCTGGTAAAGCGCTTTATATTTTTCATGGTTTTTCCTGTCCGGGCATATGACCATACGCACGCTGACAAAATTTTCTGCCGCTTCGTCCAGTGTTGCATAGACTCCTTGTCCATACAGTGCCATCATCGCGGCGCCGGTTGCTGTTGTCTCAAACTCGGAAAGCACCTGTATGGTTCTTCCGGTGATATCGGCTTTTATCTGGGAAATCAGGTTGATTCTTGCAAGTCCTCCGGACAGGCGAATCGTGTTGACCGCAATCCCTGTCTCCTCGATTGCCGCAATCATGTCAAGGTCTATAAATCCAGCGCTTTCAAAAACCGCACGTGTCATTTCCTTTCTTGTGTGCATCCGTTCCAGACCGAAAAAAACGCCCCTGGCATCACTGTCCCATAGGGGAGCACGTTCCCCGAGCAGATATGGCAGGAAAATAAGCCCGCCCGCGCCAAGGGATGCCTCGCCTGCATCCTTTTCCATCCGTTCATAGGGAAGATTTTCATTCTGGTAATAGCATTGCTTTACCCACTCGATCAGCCCGCCGCCCATATTGTTCGAGCCGCCCACAATGTGAATTCCTCCCTCATAATAAGGAATCTGCTGTATCTTATTTTCTGTGATGTCCACCTTTTTTGATGCCGCAGCCCGAAACACGGTAACCGTTCCCGACACATCACTTGCCTCCCCCTCATTCACGACGCCGCTTCCCACAAAGGAGCATATGGCATCATAGGTGGATATAATGACACTTGTGTCACATGTAAGCCCGGTCTGGACTGACGCACTTTTTCCTATATTTCCTATGCATTTCCCAGGGGCAGCCACTTCTGGAAGCAATGACTCTGCAATTCCGATTTCATGCAGCAGCCCTGTCGGGTACTGATGTCTTTCTGTGTCATAGTGCCATTTATGGGCATTCATATAGTCTGTCACATAATTTCCTGTCAGTTTGGCTATAAGATAGTCATTTGGTGACAGCAGCTTGTATGTTTTCCCGAATATTCCGCTTTCGTGGTTCTTAACCCACAATGCTTTCGGGAGCATCAAGGAGGCGTCCATATTCAGTCCTGTCCGCCATTTTACCTCCCTGAATGCGGCAAGGCTTTCGATAGATCTGCTTTCCTCCTTTGCCCGCTTGTCAGAAACCATCATACAGGGCATAAGGGCTTCGCATTTCTCATCCACACATACAAGACATGAAGATGAGGATGTCACGGTAAGATAATCTATTGGTGAATTTCCTGCGTCTGCCACAGTCTCCCTTACCACATGACATGCCTTCTCCCACCACTCGGACGGAAGCTGGGTCACTGTCTCCCCTTTCAGCGATGTCTCAATCGGCATGGCTGCCGACGCAAGCTTATTGCCTTTGGCGTCAAACAGAATACTTCGTATGCTCTTCATTCCCATATTCAGTACAAGTATTGTCTTCACCTTTGTCAGTCCTTCCTGTCAGTCTCATCTTTCCTGCTGCCATATCCCGTATCGAATCGTGGATTGACTGCTCTACCTCTAGCGGATTAAATCCCTCTTTGTCCATTTTTCCCATGCGCATACAGGTTGTTATACCACGTCTGTATGCAAGCTTTACATCTGTAGAAACATTTATTTTCTTCACATTGTCATGTGCCAAAAGCTGTAATAACATTTCATCTGTAAGCCCGGTTCCCCCATGCACGACGAAGGGAATATTGGTAATCCCTGCAATTTCGCTTATCATGTCAAAGCGAATCCGGGGCGTTCCTTTGTATAACCCATGTACTGTTCCGACTGCCGCCGCAAACATGTCAACGTCTGTACCTTCTATAAACATTTTAATATCTTCCATTTTTGCCAGACCAGCCGCAACGGACTGCTGCCCATCCTCCTGACCGCATATCTGTCCCACCTCCGCCTCAACCAGTATTCCTTTTCCCCTGACCATATCAGCCACTTCGTTCGTGATTCGAATGTTTTCTTCAATTGTCCTATCGGAAGCATCTATCATTACGGAGTCCCAGCCAGATTCCGCTGCCTGACGGATATATTCTAATTTTCTGCAATGGTCCAGATGAAGGTATGCCCTGACGTTTTTCCTTTTTCCATAATGTTCCACAAATGCTGCCAGTTCTTCTTTATCGAGCGCTGCAAATGCTTTCATGGAAGTCTGAAGAATGACATTCTGTCTTTCCTGTGCTGCCGCGTCAATCACTGCTTTTGCCGACTGTATGCTCCATATATTGAATGCAAAATACTGCCGGGAGTTCATACTGATATACTTTTCCATGTCCAATCTCCTTTTGCCATGTACAATCGAGCAGGGCGTCCGTCAGCTTGCCGACATATTTCATCTGGACGCCCATGTGCAATCGAGCAGGGAAGTCTTTCCCTACTCGCTGCGCGCCCCATGCGCCGCTTCAGCGGCACATTTCCCCTGCATGGGGCTGCGCATAAAAAAACTGACATAAGTATTTAACCGCTTTCATACTTATATCAGTCCTTTATTTTCTATATGCAAAATCAATATCCGTCGCCACCCATAGTATACGCACGGCAGCCATAGCCCATTAAAATGCAAATATGTCCTCAAGTGTCATCGTAATCGGAAATGCCCGCAGTGTGATCTCCTGCCTGAGATTGTAATCCTCACTTGTCTCATCGTCATCCAGAATGTAAGACTCTTCAATCTCATATTTTCCATCCCGAAGATAATAAATTTCAACAGCCTTTTCAATAGGCGATACAATCCAGTACTCCTCCACGCCGCTTTTCTCGTAGATATCCTTCTTGATTCCCCTGTCACGCTTTGCCGTGGAGGGACTTAATGTTTCTGCCACAAATTTAGGCGTGCCATAGTAGGAGTTTCCCTTTATCATGTTTCTGTCGCAACAGATAATGATGTCCGGCTCAAGATAGTCATCACTTTCCTTAGAATACTTGTAGTCTATGTTTTCCATAAATACCATACACAGACTGCCCTTTAATCCTGCCTTAATAGCACAATTTATATTATTTGTTATGGCACTATGACGAAAATTTGGCGCCGGGGACATGTCAAATATTTCCCCATTAATCTTTTCATCCCGAATTCGTTCGTGGTTTCCTGCCTGCATACAAATCCTCCTTTTCACTTTTCTTCATCTTATCATGAAAATGGCATTTTAGCAAGCAAAGCGGTATTACATCAACGCAAAATTCCTGATATAAGTATGAAATTGTCAATGTCCAATAGCCTTTCATTCTATTCCAGATATGCTTCCGGCTCATTCAGTATCAAATCCGTGATTCCCTGTGCCTCAAGCGCTCCCAGATTCAGTCTTGTGCCTGTCGGCTTTTCCGGATACAGATGCCCGCCCATCCATGCACGCACCGTGTATGCCTGCAGCTGTTCTGCTGAAAGGTCGATATCCTTCCAGAAAGGATGGAGCGCCTTCGCGCCGCATCCTCCTTTTATTTTATATAAGCAATCGGAAGCCTTGCTGTCCAATATTCCAAGCGCCGCATCTGCGTCAAGTGTTTTCAGCTTTTCCAGGGATCCTGCATGAAAAGAAGAATACACGACTGCTTTCTCAAGTCCGCGCACATGAACCAGTTCAACAATTTTTTCTTCCATGCCATCATATGGGCAGAGCGAATTTTTTAACTCAATATTCAGTTTCAATCCTGACTGCAATCGGTTTTCCAGCAAATCAAACACCTCCCCGATTGTAGGTATCTGCTGGCTCGGGCTGTCACCTGCCCAGATGTGAAGCCGCTTGATCTGTGTCAGTGTATAGTCCTTTACAAAGCCAAATCCCTCCGTGGTTCTGTCCACTCGTTCATCGTGGATGACAACCAGCTCCCCATCTTTTGTGAGCTGAATGTCCAGCTCGATTCCTGTCAGATTCCTTATCGCTGCCGCTTTTTCAAATGCAAGCAGCGTATTCTCGGGATATCTCTGGCTGCATCCCCTGTGTGCCCATAGTTTCATGTCAACCCCCATGTAATAGCCAAACTTCTGCATACTTTTTAGCCGCTTCAAATCCTGTTCTCATATTCCATGAATTTCTCCATAATATCCGCAGCTGCAATGGACTCGCTCCTTGTCAGCTTAAATGCACTCCTGTCATTTCCATTCATCATATTCAGAAAATCTTTGATCTCATAACGGAGCCCGTCTCCCAGAAAACGTTCTGAATACTTCTCGACCTGGCCTGGATTCTCATAATGGACTTCAAAGTAAGTTGTTTTCCACCACGGCGCCTCCGCCACGATATATCCCTTTGTCCCTGCTATCAGCAGACGTCCTTCCGACTTCACGCCCAGACCGCACACAGCGGTCGCGATTCCCCTCGGAAAAGTCAGGGAAGCCCTGGTAAAGACATCCAGCCCATTCTCATCCTGTATGGTATCAAAATGAATGTCATTGTAATCTGTTCCGAATAATTTTATGATGGGAAGCAGGCAGTAGCTTCCAAGCTCCGTAAAGCTTCCCCCATATTTTTTGTCCGTCAGTTCCCGCTTGTCCTTTCCCTCAAGCTTTGTGAAACAGGCGTCAATATATCGGATATGCCCGATGGTTCCACTGCAAGCAATGCCGAGCAGCTTCTCAAATCCCGGACAGTAAGCCGTTTTTATTCCTTCAAACAGTATCAGCTGGTGCGCTTTCGCATATGCATAGACATCCTCTGCCTGCTGCCTTTTCAACACCATTGGTTTTTCACACAGGACATGCTTTCCATGTGCAAGCGCCTCCATAATGTAGTCATAATGTGTCTGGTGGGGCGACGCCACATAGACGGCATCAACGTCTTCGTAAAATGATTCTATTTCTGCGTAGGAAGCAATCTCCCACTTCTGTGCAAACGCTCTGCCGCTATCAAGGTGTGGATTATACACACCCTGCGTACTGATTCCGCTCACAAGCTTCGCCTCCGGCATAAACCGTTCAGCGATTCTGCCTGTCCCAATCACGCCAATTTTCTGAATCCGTCTGTTCTTCTCCCGCAGCATCGTGCTGGATATATTTTTGGTGCGTTCAAGGTAAACAACCTTGCAATAATCGGTCATATAGTCAAAGACGCCCGCCCAGTCAGAACCAACTGTAAAAATGTCCACATGGTATTTCTGCACATCGCTTATTTTCTGGCCGCTTGTCTCTTCAATAATGACCTCGTCCACAAACCCGGTCTTTTTCACATTTTCAATGCGCGTCATAAGCGAATCCACTACATTGAGCTTTCCTCTTTCCATGTCATACTTTTCCGTCGTTACACCGACAATCAGATAGTCCCCAAGCGCCTTTGCCCTCTGCAGCAGCCTGTAATGCCCTTCATGAAGAAGGTCAAATGTTCCATATGTTATTACCTTAATCATAAAAACGCTCCTGCAATCTCTTTTTCACCGTGTGGTAGACCGTTCTGCCACATGTTCCGTCCGTGTTTGCGTTTATTTTTCCAAATATCTCTGCCTGTCTTTCCCTATCAAACTGGTTTCCCGTTATCCTGTTCCCGATAAAATCCCTTAGCGTCTGAAACGCACTTTCATTCAGACAGTACTGCATCCACTCAGACACTTCCGCAAAGCCCGGCATATGTGCCCTCAAATCATCATAATCCATTTCAATGCTGATTTCCTTATATTCCTTTGTGTCTATATTGACATCATAGAGCTTCCGGTCCGGGTCATTCCACATCAGATGATGCGCTTTCCCCTGCGCTGCATACATATCGGCAAAGCATCCCATGTATGTCGACACAAAATATCCGTTCTTTCCGCGTTTTGCACTCGCAATCGGAATTTTCCATTCTTCCATCGTTCCGGAATCCCTGTCAAGGGACAAATACATGTTGCCCCAGCTCGGTGATAACACTATTGTTTCTTTTCCGCCCTCATACGAAAACGAGATATTGCCAAACGGCTTTTCATCACACTCGATTTCTTCCGACCATCTCACTGACCGAAAATCCTGCGGGACGCCGCTGTACGCAGCCACATCGCCGGTTTCAGGATTCCAGCATGTCACAGTCGTTCCCCTCATCGGCAAAAGCCACAGGTTATCATGTTCCGGCACCATCATAAATGTTCCGGTATAGCGCTTTGTATTGCACGCGAGTGTCCTCACCCGCAGTGTATCCATATCCACAAACAAAAACTGATTGTCCGCCGGCGAGGCAAAGGCAAGCTCGTTCCCATACGGCGCCACGCCGCCCCTGCTCCATTCGCCATTGATATTCCGCACATGAAACTGGCCGATTCCTGTCAGATAAGAAACCTGCTCTGTCTCCACGTCAAACCTGACCAGATGCGGGTACCGGTACGGAAGCAGGAAAATATACTTTTGGTTGTAGTAGCAGTCATAGAACGCGCCTGCCCTGGTGTAATCTTCCCGAAAATCAATCCTGCGCAGCTTTTGGTTCTCTATCACCAGAAGATGTCTTGCATTCCGTGGCAGCACATATACCCGGCTTCCAATTTCCACTGCAATCAGGTAATATTCCCCACCGGAATACCCGTCTCCCAGATCCATATAAAATTTGTAATGGTAGTCACAATTCTCAGATATCCACAGCTGGTTATTTTTTGTGACCATGTATTTATCATTTCCCCATATGTCAAACTGGGGAAGCAGCCACTCGCCGCGCCAGTCGTCCTTTTCCGGCAGCGTATTGATATGATTGTTCAGAATAAAAAGCGGTTTTCCGGCAGCCCCGAACAGTGATGTGACACTTGTCGCGGAATCACCAATATACACATCTGATAACGCTATCGCGTTTTCTATGTCAGGCGTCTCATCCAGAATCCCTATATTGTGCGCGGCATACTCCCTTTTCAGTGCGTCATACTGTGCTTTGTACTGCCGCCGCATGGAATCAAAGGATGAATCCATGAGCGGGTGCGGACGCCATAAAAGACAGACATCATCCCTTCCCCTGAAGGTATCAAACACATACCGCATTTTCTGAAGAAACCCATCTGTATTTGCCAGCATCCCCCCAATGCTTGTATTATAAAAATATATTTTTCTGCCTGTCATTTTGTCTTTCCATTCAGGAGGCAGCTCCGGCGGATTCTGGCATTTGTGTATGACGCTGTCAAATTTAGGTGAGCCCAAAGCAAGAAACTTATCATCCGGTATCCGGCTGTCAAAAAACTTCCGGTACTTTTGAGACTGGATGACAATGTAGTCGGCATTCAGGTATGCCGGACATAGCGACTGCCCATCCGCCATTCCCCCCGTCGTTGCATAGTATGGAATGTAGACGAGACAGTCCGTAAATTTTTTTAGGTTTTCCGAGTAGAAAAATGGATGTACGCTCGTGACAAAATTTGCATTATCATAAGGATTATGTATAAAAACCATATCCGGGCGATGTTCCCCGAAATCAAATGTATCGTATTTTGTGACAGGAACATACGCCGGGTACTGACTGCTTTCATCATGCATCTTTTGAAAACTTCCGTCTGGATTTTTGTCATAATATGGAATCGGAATGACATATGTGTCACAATATTCATCCGCATCCGCAGCTTTCCAGACACTTTCCAGGCTATCCCACATACTCGCCTTGTATGGCAGGAACACTGCTTCAATCCTGACATGTATGTCATTTTTCAGGCTGTTTTCCACCTTGATTAGCTTCTGTCTCAATAACTTGGATATTTTATTGCTATTAATTTCTCTGTCACTGCCATTTACCAGTTTCTCATGAAACTGATATGCCAGTTCACAGTATTCCTCCAACAATAATACGGCAGGATGCCCGTCGCCCTCTGTTTTCTCAATGAGCGTCCCTATCGTAATCCCACCGTTCTGGCACTCCTCCAAAAGCTCTGCTGCCGAAAGAGTCCTGCCCTGTTCTATGAACTTTTTTATCTGCTCCTGCGCCTCTTCCATCTGCCTGAGCAGTTCTTCTGCCTGCTGCTTCTGTGCCCTTCTCATAGTCTCCCTCAATCAGTTATTTTAATTCCATTATCGCAAAGAACGGCTTGCCGTTCTTTTAAACGAAATTTAGTTTTTCTTTGTCTGCGTTTTTTTGCAGACATTAGTAAAACTTTTCGTTTTATTATCATACGCATTATCGGGACATCTCTGTCTGTCAATTTTGCGCTTGCGCAAAATTTAACTTCGCTCCGCATAAGCTGCGGTCCTGGCATACCCGAAAGCGCCATGTCGTAACCCGACATGACAGCTTAGCCAATGCCGACTTTTTGCTCCCCTGCACGCAATGATGCAGCAATCCGGCTCGCCGGATCCTCTATGTCAATGTACTCCGTCTGCAATCCGCTTTGCGGTAAAATCATCATCCGATCATTTATTCCCAGACTGATACATGTCACCCATCCTTAATCCTGTTTTTTATCCAGTGTCGCCCGCTCACACTTCTGCTGTATATTTTTTGCCATATTCAAGGCTGTTGTGGTATGCAGCCCGCAGCCTTCACACACAAATTCCCTTCCCTGCCTTTTTCCCTCCGCACCGCACGCAGAACAGATATTGCCAGTTCCGCCTGCGTGAATCTCAACAAATTCAATTGAGTGGACACTGCACTTATATGCCAGCCTTTGCCTGATATATCCGTGAAAATTGCGGGTCAGCTTTCTGTTGGCAGATTTCGCATATATTTTTGTCCTGTTTCTGGTAACCAGCTTCGTTACCACAATCCGGGCAGGCTTTTCCTCCCTAATCATCCTGTTGATTTCAGCGTTGATAAAGGTTGTCGTCCGGAGCTTTTCCTTTTCTTTCTGCCTGTCATACTTGGACTTTCCAAGGTTGTTGGCTGCTATCTTTTCTGCCTTATGCACATTTCCGCTTTCAGTGCTCTGCGCATAAGCATTGTACATCCTGCGGCGTTCACGGTTTTTCCTTGCAAGACGCTCCGTTTCCGGATTTGTCAAATCTTCCAGCGCCGCTCCATATATGTGGCCATTTGAAAGTGTAAACATATTCTGACTGCCAATATGGACATAAATCGTGCCTGCGTAATCCTCATGTCTTTTTACCCTGGACTCAAACGGCACGGCAAGCATGACATCATTCTGCCGGATGTGCACCTGAATCTGCCTGTCAAAGGTACGGTTGTCTTTTAGCGGAATGGAGATTCTCTTTCTCGGAATCCTGCAGACAATGCGCATCGCGCCATCCTTATAGGAATATCCGTTGGGCGAGATGCGGAACGAATCCGCGCGTTCTGTCCTGGGCTGTGTCAGGTATCTTCTTGTCAGCCTGCACAGCAGATTGTTCAGCCGTTTTACGTCAATATCAAGTCCCGCTGCATTTCGCGGCATCTCGTATTCCTGACGATTTAAAATAGCAGCGTACACGCCGCCCATCTTTAAGACCGTCCGCAAATATTTCCGGTCATCATCACTCAGATTCTCATTTGCCGAGACGCACTCGCCAACCTTATTCTTCACGGTGCCCCAGCTGCATTTAATGTTGGTGACGGCATCCGCTATGGCAAGCTCATAATATACCGCCGGAAGGTTTAACTGCTCACGCAGCCCGCAATGGCGCATCTCATTCAGAATGCCGTAAACCGGTGTCAGGTTGTCCAGATTTCTGATTTCTGATTCCTGAATACTTTCTGTAAACATAATTTTTGACCTTGCAGCAATCAAGGGCAATGCCTTTTAGAAACTCCATTGTCTCCTCCGGCAACGGTTCGCTATACTGCCAGACTGTTTTCGTTATGGTGTTGTCAGTGGACATTTCTTCTACCCATCCAGACGGTTTGTCATTTTTCACAAATTGCCTTCGCTATTTGATATATTATATAGAAAAATTGTATAAGATTTTTTTGGAATATTTCGCAGACTTTCCTGTTCTGCGAAATTTATAAATATTTTCTTTAAAATACTTAAAAAATACGATTCTATAACTTTATATCGACAATAGTTTACCACGTTTTAACCGAAATGACAATTCTTTTTTCAAAAACATAAGGCAAATGGAGATAGCAACATATGGAAGCGTCAGTTTCACGCAAAAAAGACCCTGAAAAATGGATTTTTTTTAGGGTCTTTTTTGTGGTCAGTCAAACTCAGTTTGCTTACATGATAGCAAAGCACAATTACTTTTTTTATTAAATTCATGGTCTTTTTTGTGGTCACCTCAAAATAGTATCCTTTATAAATCAGGCTTTTTGCCACTTTTCGCAGAACAGGAAAATCTGCGAAATTTTTCGTTTTATACACCAAAAAATCCGGTGCCAATTGTGTTCTGACCACAATCCGCACCGGATTTCGTATTACCATTTATCAGTTTTCCTCTGTTTCTTCCTCTACATCACACAATATTTCGAGCATCTGCTGGGAATTCATTGCCGTGCTGAGTTCATACATGCCTGGCTTCAGCTTATCCTTATAGTCAGAAAGCCTCTCCTGAATATAAAACACATTTGCATCCTCAATCAGTCCTTTTTCCTCAAGTATCTTTGCAAGCTCCCTGCTGGACTGCCCCGCAGACACGACCACATTCACAATCCTGCCCTCTCCCTCACTCACAGGCACATCCGCAAACACCTTATATCCAAAATCATACGCGTACACCGCAAGGCGGAACACCACGGAAATAACCACCGCCGCAACTGCAATCTTAATGATTGTCGCCGAGACGGCTCCCAATAACTGTTTTACATTCATAACTTTCCTCCACGTTTACTATAATTACCGGAGAACGCCTGCGTTCTCCTTAAAACTTAGCAAATCTTAGGCTGCGTATTTTGCTGCCTTAGATGCGGTTAGTTTTATACCTCCATAATAATCGGGAGTATCATTGGGCGTCTCTTTGTCTTTCTCCATACATATTCGCTTAGCGTATCTTTAATGGTTCCCTTAATTTTGCCCCAGTCGGTAATATTTTTCTTGAGACAGCCAATCACTGCCTTCTCAATCAGCTTTCTCGCCTCCTCCAGAAGCTCGTCCGATTCCTTCACATACACAAAACCACGCGATACAATATCCGGTCCTGCAAGCAGTTCTCCCGACCCGGCGTCAAGCGACATGACCACAATCAGGATACCGTCCTCCGCAAGGTGCTGCCTGTCCCGCAGCACAACATTTCCGACATCCCCGACACCAAGTCCGTCCACAAGCACGGCTCCCACCGGCACTTTTCCGGTGACACTCGCACTGTCTTCATCCATCGAGAGCACATCGCCTGACTGTAAAATAAAAACATCATCCTTGTCAATACCCAAATCCATTGCAATCTTTGCCTGCGCCTTTAAATGCTTATATTCGCCATGCACCGGCACCGCATATTTGGGTTTTGTCAGCGTATAAATCAGCTTGATTTCCTCCTGACAGGCATGTCCGGACACATGTGTGTCCTGAAAAATCACGTCTGCGCCCTTTTTGAACAATTCATTGATTACCTTGGTAACCGCCTTTTCATTTCCCGGAATCGGACTCGATGAAAAGATGACCGTGTCTCCCTTTCCAATGGAAATCTTTTTGTGCATCCCGCTCGCCATGCGGCTGAGCGCTGCCATGCTCTCTCCCTGGCTTCCTGTCGTAATAATAACTGTCTTATCCTTCGGATAGTTTTTCAGACGCTCAATGTCAATCAGCGTGTTTTCCGGTATGCTGATGCGGTTCAGGTTGGAAGCCGTCTCAATAATGTTGACCATGCTCCGACCCTCGACAACCACCTTTCTTCCAAACTTGTCCGCCGTATTGATAATCTGCTGTACCCTGTCGACGTTGGAAGCAAAAGTGGCGATGATGATTCGTGTCTTTTTATGCTCCTCAAACAATGTGTCGAATACCGGCCCAAGCTTTTTCTCGGACGGCGTGAAACCCGGCCGCTCGGCATTCGTACTGTCACACATCAATGCCAGTACGCCCTTCTTTCCAAGCTCTGCAAAGCGCTGCAAATCAATCGCATCGCCATATACCGGCGTATAATCGACCTTAAAGTCACCCGTATGCACAACAATTCCTGCCGGTGAATAGATGGCAAGCGCTGCCGCATCCACAATACTGTGGTTTGTCTTGATAAACTCGATCCGGAAACATCCGAGATTGATATTCTGACCGAACTTGACCACCTTTCTGCGCACATTGTGTATCAGGTTGTGCTCCGTCAGCTTATTCTCGATAATCCCCATCGTAAGCTTTGTGGCGTACACCGGCACATTGAGTTCCTTGAGCACATACGGCAGCGCACCGATATGATCCTCGTGTCCGTGCGTAATCACAAATCCCCTCACTTTGTCCTGATTGTTTTTCAGGTATGTGACATCCGGAATCACCAGGTCGACACCCAGCATATCATCCGCCGGGAAACTCAGACCGCAGTCCACCACAACAATACTGTCTTCATACTCAAAGGCAGTAATGTTCATTCCAATCTGCTCAAGACCTCCCAGTGGAATAATCTTAAGCTTTGACATATTTTGTTTTTTGTTCTGTTTCAAAATTTACCTCCTGCAACGTTTTTCTCCGCGTAACCGGATACCGTCCCGTTTCCTTATAAATATTTAGATAAGGTCGATGTCATCCAGCATATTTTCAAAGACGCCCGCGACAGCAGCAAGTTCATCATCATCATCTACCACACTGTAAACCTGCTCATTTTCATCTGCCCCGTGACTGGCTTTCAAAATATACGCCTCGCCATCCTCCTCTTCTTCCGCATCTGTTACCAAAATATAATTCACCCCGCCGATGGTTGTCTGTTCCAGCACGTAAAAATCAACTGCCGTATCTTCCCCATCTGGCGTAAAGGTAATTTTTTCCATTATCGCAAACCCAAACCTTTCTAAAACGCAATACTGCCGTTTTCCTTATTTTTCAGATAATCCAGATAACCCTGCAAAATAAAAACTGCCGCTATCCTGTCAACGTGCTCTTTCCTCTCCTCACGTCTTATACCGGCTTCCATCATCGCTTTATCTGCTGCTACTGTCGTCAGGCGTTCGTCCCACAGCTGTACATCAAGCCCTGTCCTTCTCTCGAGCATTTCCTGAAAGGCAAGGGTCTTTTCTGCCCGCTCCCCCTCTGTATCATTCATGTTCTTAGGGTAGCCAAGCACAATCTCATCCACCTCGTACTCAGTGATTAATTCCTCAATTCGCGCCAGTGTCTGGCGAAGCTTATTCTCAGACTTCCTGCGTACAATCTCAATTCCCTGGGCCGTGACAAGAAGGGGGTCACTGATGGCGACACCCACTGTCTTTGACCCAAAATCAAGTCCCATTTTTCTCATGTACTTCTCCTAAAATATAACAGTTTCCCTGTTACTGTTTTCTTCCTCGGTTCCTTATATCAGCTGTCCGCATGTCAGGGTCTGAACTGTAACTGCCAGCCTGCATTTTTGATGTATGCCTTGAGCATCTCCTCCACAAGCTCGTCCCGCTCCACTTTCATAATCATGGCTCTCGCCCCTTTATGACTCGTGATATATGTCGGATCTCCCGACATAATATAGCCGACAATCTGATTGACCGGATTATACCCCTTCTCTGTCAGGGCAGCATACACAGAAGCGATCACATCTTTCACCGAGGTCACTTCTCCCAGATCCTCCGGTGTCAGCTGTATAAATTGTGTGCGTGTCAAATCTTCCATTCTTATGCTCCTTCCAATCGGCGGGTTTCCGTTTTTGCACTGTTATTACTATAATAACTTAATCTTACACAAAATTCAATAGCTACATTTATTTACATTCCATAATTAATACATCATTTTGCAAAAATCCCATGATTTTTCCTGATATCAGCCTGTTTTGCAAATATTCCGGCCCTTCATGGCTGTTATCGCGGCTTAAAAGAGCCACCTTCACGTACTCCCTTGTATGTCCCACCCAGTATTCCTGTCCGCCAATTTCCTTTTTTTCTTCAAACAGCACCTCCACGTCACTGCCGACATAAAACGCCCTGAAGTCCTTTGAATCCTGCAATTCCATGCATTGCAGCACACCGCTGCGCTGTGTCTTTATCCCCTCCGGAATCTGTCCGGGCATGACCGCTGCCTTTGTACCCTTTCTTTTGGAATACTTGAAAATATGCATCTCATAAAAGCGGACGTCAGCGGCAAACTGCCTCGTCTGCTCAAATTCCTCCGGTGTCTCGCCCGGAAATCCTACAATAATATCCGTTGTAATTGCCGGGTGGTCGAACACATGCCGCAGGCATTCCACCCCCCGCAGATACTCCTCTGGTGTATAGTGGCGGTTCATGCGCCTTAACACTGTCTCGCATCCGCTTTGCAGTGACAGATGGAAATGTGGACAGATATGGCGCAGCTTCGCCAGGCCTTCCGCAAATTCCCCCGTGACAATACGCGGCTCAAGCGACCCCAGCCGAAGCCGCTCCACACCGTCTATTCCGTCAATTGCCTGTGCCAGCGTGAGCAGATTTTCCTGTTGCCCCTTAAAATCCATGCCATAAGAGCTGATATGGATGCCTGTCAGCACGAACTCCTTATATCCTGTCTTGACAAGCCCTTTTATTTCCTCAATGACATCTGATTTTTTACGGCTTCTGACACGCCCCCGCGCATATGGTATCATACAGTATGTGCAGAACTGGTTGCAGCCATCCTGTATTTTGATATACGCCCGCGTATGTTCCTCCGTCGTGGTCAGACGCATTTCCTCATATTCCGCCGTGTGGTTGATGTCAATCACGCTCTCCTGGCTGATACCCTCGAAATAATTCTCAAGAATTGCCACCAGGTCTTTTTTCCTGTTATTCCCCACCATCAGGTCAACCGCGCTGTCCGATCCGACTGCCTGCGTGTCAGACTGTACATAGCAGCCCACCGCCACGACAATTCCCTCCGGATTCGTTTTTTTTGCCTTATGGAGCATCTGGCGGCTCTTTCTGTCCGCTATGTTTGTCACCGTGCAGGTGTTTACGATATAGATATCCGCCCTTTCCTCAAACGGCACAACCTGATACCCATTCTGGCGCAGCGCCTGCAGCATGGCATCCATTTCATATGCATTCACCTTACAGCCCAGATTATGGTACGCTACTGTTCTCATTTATAATAATCCTTTCATTGTGCATCATGCCTGCCACATGCATGTCCTGTCGAATTTTTCAGGCATGGTTTGGGCGGCAATGTCAATTTGTACATATTTTTAGCATAATTTCAGCAATTTTCATGACAACTGTTTCTTATCTTTGGTTGACTTTTCCACTGTTTGCCTTTATTATTAAAAAGGAAGGTATAATAAAAGGAGGTAGTCAGAATGAAAACAGTTCAGATTTCTTTAAACTCAATTGATAAGGTAAAATCTTTCGTTAACGATATCACAAAGTTCGATTATGATTTTGACCTTGTTTCAGGCAGATACGTTATTGATGCAAAATCAATCATGGGTATCTTCAGCTTGGATTTATCTAAGCCAATCGATCTGAATATTCATGCTGAGGGCGGCACAGACGAGGTTATGGAAGTACTGAAGCCTTATCTGGTTTAATGACGATACATAGCCGTATCGCATCCGCGAAAGCATTTGCGCTTAAATCTCAGTCTTCAATATTGAGACGAACCAAAAACTTGCCAGGTACACTGTCATCATGTACCTGGTTTTGTTTTGCTTTTTATGCGCAGGACAAAGGCTTTTCCTGCGCGGCTTGCTATGCAATCTCGATAATCTCCTCTGTCTCAAGCGCCGTCCTGACAAGCGCGTCAATCTTTTCTTCAAGATTTTTCTCATGAATCCTTATCACGTTGAGGTTCGGCTTCGTCACCGGATGCTTTGCGACAAAAATCGTGCAGCAGTCTTCATAAGGAAGAATCGAAGTCTCATAGGTGTCAATCTTTTCCGAAACCTCCACAATTTCCTGCTTGTCAAATCCAATCAGCGGTCTGTACACCGGAAGGGTACAGACATCATTTGTCGCCATCAGGGACTGCATGGTCTGTGACGCCACCTGGCCGATGCTCTCTCCGGTAATCAGTCCCAGGCATCCATCCTGTTTTGCAAGCTCCTCCGCAATACGCATCATGTAGCGGCGCATGATAATCGTAAGCTCGTCATGCGGGCACTTTTCGTAAATATAGAGCTGTATCTCGGTAAAATTGATAATGTGGAGGCTGATGGGTCCACTGTATTTGGAGACAATTTTTGCCAGGTCTATCACTTTCTGGGTCGCGCGTTCACTGGTGTAAGGCGGTGCGCTAAAATACACCGCATCGATCTTTACACCGCGCTTTGCTATCATATACCCTGCGACTGGCGAGTCAATCCCGCCCGATAAAAGCAGCATGCCCTTTCCGTTTGTCCCGATGGGAAGTCCGCCGGGTCCGGGGATGACGGTCGAATAAATATATATTTTTTCACGTATTTCAATACGCAGCATGACATCCGGTTTGTGCACGTCAACCCTGATATCAGGAAATGCCCTGAGCAGCGCTTCCCCGATATCACAATTGATTTCCATGGAATTTTTCGGATAATTTTTTCGCGCCCTGCGTGCCTCCACCTTAAACGTGAAGTGTTTATCCGGATAAACTTTATCCATATAGCAGACAACATCCTCGCAGAGCTTTTCAAAGCCCTCGTCTTCCACATGGACAACGGGGCAGATTCCAGTCACGCCGAACACAGTCTTTAACTGTTCCACGGTTTCCTCATAGTCAAATTCGGACAGCGCATTGACATAGATTCTCCCCTGCGACTTTGTCACCTCAAATGTGCCCTCGCACCGTCTCAGTGCATAACGTATCTGCTCGCAGAGTCTGTCTTCAAAAATGTATCTGTTCTTTCCCTTCACGCCAATCTCTGCGTATTTTATCAAAAATGATTTGTACATCCTATATTCTTCCTTTCTGCAAATCGTTATAACAGTCCAGCCTTCGGCTTTATATTTGCTTTTCGTTTTATTTTCTGGTGTAGCGCCGAAGCATTGGCACAAGCTCGCACAAGGCTTTCACAGTGTAATCAATCTCTGTCTCCGTCGTGTACAGGCTGAAGCTGAAACGGAGCGTTGCATCGAGGAACTGTTTCTCGACACCGATTGCCTTCAGTGTGGCAGACACGGACGGTTTATTGGATGAGCATGCGCTTCCCGCTGACACATAGATTCCTTTGTCCCCCAAAGCATGGAGCATGACCTCGCTCCTGACTCCCTGAATGGAAACACTTACCACATGCGGCGCGCCGTCCCTTCCCTCAGGACCGTTTATCCGGATGCCGTCAATCATGCGCACGCCCTTTATGAACTGTTCCTTTAATCCGTACAGATAATTGATTTTCGCATCAAAATCAACGAAAATTTCTTCGACCGCCCGCGCCATGCCGGCAATTCCTGGGACATTTTCCGTACCGGAACGCATCCCCTTCTGCTGCCCGCCACCGTAGATAATCGGCCTTACTTTCGCCTTTTCACTGATATATAAAAATCCGACACCCTTTGGACCGTGTATTTTGTGGGCGCTTACCGATAACAGGTCAATGTTCATGCGCCTGGGATATATTTTGAATTTTCCAAATCCCTGAACCGCATCCACATGGAACAGCGTGTTGGGGTTCATGCGTTTAATCAGTTCCCCTGCCTGCTCAATAGGCTGTACCGAACCCACCTCATTGTTTGTGTGCATGATTGACACAAGTATGGTATTTCTGGTCATCGCTTTCTCAAGGTCGGCAAGACGGATGACGCCTTTTGCATCGACGGGCAGATAGGTTACCTCAAAGCCCTGCTCCTCAAGGTACGCACAGGGCTGCAGCACTGCCGGATGCTCAATCCGGGTCGTTATGATGTGTCTCCCTGCCCTGTAGTTTGCGTAGGCACCACCTATCAGGGCAATATTGTCCGACTCCGTTCCGCCTGATGTAAAAAGAATTTCTTTCTCCTGTACTTTCAGACATTTCGCAATGACTTCTTTTGCATGACGCACGTACTTCTCGCTCTCCACGCCCTTTTTGTGCAGGCTCGAGGGATTCCCATAGTCCTCACACATAATATGTGTCATGAGAGCAGCAACTTCCGGCAGGCATCTGGTGGTCGCCGAGTTGTCAAGATAAACTTCCATCATATTCACACCTTCAAACGTATTTTACAGCCATTCCATGAGCAGCCTCTGGCACGGCCGGACACAGAATCGCAATCATATATATAAAATATGCGCTTTTTCCAAATTTTGTGCGCATTCAGAATTCCTTTTACGACATATTCCATCATAGCAGAATGCTGCCGTTCCTGCAATAAAAACTTTGGAGGTTGAAACATCATGGTTTCAACCTCCAGAGTTTACAACATATGAAAGATACCATCACTACAGATGTACACACCCCTGTCACAAGAAACGTATACTGCCAAAAGCCTGCCCAGTCATTCCGGTACAGCCTTCCGGCAAAGGGTATGCCCAGAACCATCACAAAATACCAAAATACCGGTGCTGTAAGGCATCTGCTATTTTTCTGTCCCCTCCTGTCATCCTCGCGCAATGGCATCGGAAATTGTGATTCCGTGCAGGCAAACAGCCTTCTGCAGATTTTTCCGGCAATTCCGTAAACGACAAACAGCATGGAAAAATAAACGGAAGTGCCGATTATGGTGTGAAGGCGCTGCGCATTCAGCCAGCCTGACATCAGGCCTGCATCCTTCAGCACCAGCGGCAGATAAATGGAGACCGTAATCCTTATCCCATTGACAAAAATAGTGGAAGCATAGGCAAATATGGCGCTGAATCCCATCCAGCAGTATTTTTTCCTTACAGATGCCGCCATATGCGTGTAAGAAAATACCAGCATGACAAACACCAGCAGCAAAAACCGCACGCCGGAACATGATGGGGCGATGATGAAGCGGTACGCATGGCTCACGTAACCCACTTGCGCGCTGTACGCAAATGGTATCCCGCTCAGGATCCTGACCCACCATGTGGTGGGAGCCAGAATCCATAACAGGCTGTCACTGTCTGCCGCACGGTAAAATATTTTGACCGCAAGTACCAGCAGGACTGCCGGAATATATATACAAAAGTTCTTTTTCATTATGATACCCCGTGTGTTTCCTGTCAGTTTCCGAAGCACTTCCGCAGACATCTTTTCACGCACGGAAGCTGCGCAAAAATCATCAGAAGCACTACCGCTGCCAGAAGCAGATCGGTCGGCTCGGAACCAAACAGGTAACCGCCTATTGCAAAGTTTGACACTTCCAGCGGCAGCGGAAGCGGCTGGTCAACATCCGTGCTGTCCTTTTCCGGATTCCGGATGGTCTCTGTCACTGCAATAAATGAAGTGTAGGGTGTCAGCATACTGTACTTCAGACCCAGCTGCGTCACTTCTTCTTTCACGTCAGGTTCCTCATCATTTAAGCCGTAATCCGTCAGGCGCTCCATCCGCTTCTGTGCCCACAGATAGCTGAGCACATTGCCCTCCAGCGTAACCACTTCACCGGACGACGACAAATCCGCAAGGGAAATGGTCTGTTTGTAGTCACTGTTTCCTGTCTTTCCTGTAATCTGCACCGTTCCTGCCGGTTCACCGCGCCATTTTCCCAGAAGGACAATCGGACGTTTTGCAAAAAGGGTCGGCATGACAGACGGTTCCACGTCATAGACATCAAATCCGGAAAAATCAACCTGAATGTCAGTCAGCACCGGGGACTGTATATACGTTTTAAAGCGTTCGGCTGTCTCTGACGCGTCCTCCTTTTCCGTTACCACAAAGGGCTCTCCCTGTCCGGTTTTCGCGATTCCTTCTATCAGGTACCGGTTTACACCCCTGCCAATTCCAAACGAGAAGAAATCGGTATCGCCAATATTGTCATTAATGATTTCAAATATTTCCTTTTCCCCATAAATATAGCCATCCGTAATCACAACAATACTGCGTGACACATTTTCCTCACTTGGTATTGCGATGGCATCCCGCAGTGCGGGTGCAAGCTCTGTTCCGCCCGAGCCCTCCTGATTGTCAATCAGCCGGATTGCCCTCTTGATATTCAGCGAATTTGCAGGAACAGACTTCTCAGACATCTGCTCTGAACCGCCGGAAAACAGAATCAGGTTAAAGGTATCCGTTTCCCTGAGATCGGAAACAAGGTTTTTAATCAGCTCCTTTGCCGTGTCCAATGGATAACCGCACATGGATCCGGATATGTCAAGGACAAAAATATACTCCCTCGGCGGAATTTCCTCAATATTGCACCGCTCCGGCGGCTGAACCATCAGCATAAAGAAATTTTCATCCTCCCCTTTGTTGAGCATTAACCCTGTGGAAATATCCTGCCCTGTCATTTTATAATCCAGGATAAAGTCCCTGTTGCCTGCATAGTCGGACGAATCCGCAAGCGATACGGCAGCTTTCGTATTCTCCTCCCACTGCACTGCAATTTCATGGGAGCTGCTTTCCAGTTCTGTAATCGGAACGGCCGCGGAGAGATTTACACGGACATCATATACATCCTTCGATGTCTTCCCCTCCGGCAGATAAGGAGTCGAGGCCCATTCCTCACGCGTTCCGGAGTCATCAATAATCTCCCCGATATACCTGGGTCCGACAACTGTCGGATAGACAAACTGGTACGTTCCGTCTGTCGGCGTTATCATCTCCGTATAATGAAGGTCAATGGAAACCTTGTCCCCCGGCATGATATTGGCAACATTCATGGTAAATACGTTTGGCCGTTCCTCGGATAACAGGGAAGCGCTTTTTCCTTCCTCCTTCGCCTCCTCAAACTCCTCCTCGGCCTCTTCTTTTTCCTTGATTTTTGCAGTAATCCGCTGGTTTCCGATCTCCATCTGCATCCCATGCACCGTCACCTTCGTGGATGCCGGAAACACATAGCAGGCATTGATTGGCTTCTTCCCCTCATTTGCGTATGACTGCACAACATGGATATCTGCTATCATGCCGTTGATATCCGCCGTAACATTCGTCTTCTTCAAGGGAAAGCTGTCCACGGAAGTATCGTCTGTCTCCACATAAAAATAAGGCGCACCTGTTTTATCTCCTTCACCGTCGCCCTCCTCTGCGTGGACAGACCGTGCCGGAAGCATCATAACCATAAGCAGTACACCCAGAAAACATAACAGTCTTTTATCATTCTTCATCTCACTGTACCATACCTTTCTCAACATTTGCGTTTCTGTTTCACCATCCAGCCCCATCTGCCGCCCTCCGTAACTGTCCTGTTGCCCTTGCCCTCCTGTCATACACAGAGCCCGCAAATGAAAGCTAAATTGTTGTTATAAATATGGTACAATGCGAAAACATCATAATTGCATATTTTTTGTATCAAACAGGCATATTTTTTGCATCAAAGTTGCATCACTGCCTCCCGGACAGCACTATTTCTCCAGCTGGTACATAATCCATGCCATCACGGTCATTCCCGCGGTCTCAGTGCGAAGAATCCGTCTCCCCAGGGTTATCGGTTTCATTCCAAGGGCAACTGCCGCCTGAATCTCACTTTCATCAAATCCGCCTTCCGGCCCTATGAAAATGGCAATCCGCTGTCCGCTCCCCAGACTGCCAATGAGCCTTCTGGTTCCTTCCATGCCTGCCGCACCATCCAGAATACCCTCCATTTCATAGGGAACGAGTTTCACATCCATGTCCCTTGCATACTCCAGTGCTTCCTGATAGTGCATTACATCCTGTATTCTCGGCACAACACCGCGCTTGCTCTGTTTTGCGGCAGCCTCGGAAATCCCCTGCCAGCGTACTGTTTTGGATTTTGCCTTTTTGTCATCAAGCTTTACCACACAGCGTTTCATGGCGACAGGAATAATCTCGTATACACCAAGTTCCACCATTTTCTGAATAATCAGCTCCATCTTGTCCCCCTTGGGGAGACCCTGAAAAAGATATACCCTGGAGGACAGCTCCACGCCGTCCTCCTTGATAAAGCGTACCTCGCAAAGCACTTCCGTATCTGTTATCTGTATAATACCGCACCGATAATCCCTGCCGTCAGTGCCATTGCTGATGCTTACCTCGTCTCCAATTTTCAACCGGATTACATTCTTGATATGATTGACGTCGTCCCCCACAATTGTGACACTTCTGTCAGAAATCTGGGACGGCTCCACAAAAAAATGGTACATATAGCTCTCCTTTATATTGCATAAGCTGTCTCACCAGCCAATTCACCTGTTATGCTGACCCATTCGCCCTGACGGGTAACTTCAAGGATTGCAAGCCCTGCGGCTTCCATGGCATCCCGCACCGTCTGTTCCTTGTTGTCAATGATTCCCGAAGTAATGTATATGCCGCCTGGTTTCAGGTGCCTGGCAACCACCGGCGTAAGGGGCACAAGCACGTCTGCAAGAATATTTGCCACAACAATATCGTATTTTTCATAGCCGACTTTATCCTGCACTTCCTTGTCCGTAATAATGTTCCCAATCATCATCTCAAAACATTCCGGAGCAATTCCATTCGCTTCCATATTTTCCCGCACCGCCTCCGCAGCACAGGGATCCAGGTCTGTCCCGACTGCATGTGAAATCCCATACATCAGGGAAATAATCGCAAGAATACCGCTTCCCGTTCCAACGTCAAGCAGCTCTGTCTCCGGTGTAATGTGTTTTTTCAGCTGTCTGATGCACAGCTGTGTCGTCTCATGCATGCCCGTGCCAAATGCCGTTCCAGGGTCGATGTGCAGAATTTTCTTGTCCTTATCCTCAGGCTTCACTTCCTCCCACGAGGGAATGACAAGCAAATCATCTATATAAAACTGGTGGAAAAACTGTTTCCAGTTGTTAATCCAGTCAATATCCTCTGTCTCGGAAACCATGACCGTTCCCTCACCTACATCCATAAAATTTCGCAGATCGTCCAGCTCCCTGTTGATATTCGCCACCATCTCGTCCGCATCAACAGGATTCTCTTCACTTTCCTCCACAAAAAAACTCAGGTATGCAATGCCGTCATCCTCCGGTCCATCAGGCAGAATATCCACAAACATCTGCTCCTTTTCCAGCGGCGTCAATGGTATCTTGTCCTCTATCTGTGCGCCCTCAAGCCCGATGTCATATAACGTGCTGATAATAATGTCCTCCGCGTCCGTCACCGTCTTTATTGTAAACTTTTTCCACTTCATAAAAATAACCTTGCTCCTTTCTCAGTCTGTCAATAAATGTAAAAACTTCTGTATGAATATTATCTTATCATACAGAAGTCCCTATTGCCATCTTAAAATATTATTTGAAAAAACCTTTCCGCTTCTTTTCCTTTTTGTCCTTATCCTCATTCAGGTCATTCTTTTCCATGTTTTTCACTGCTTCCAGGCTGTTTCCAGTCTCCTTGTCAAACTGGCGAAGCAATTCCCGCGCCTCACCGGAAAGTTTATCCGGCACCTGTACGACAAGTGTTACATAGTGGTCTCCGCGAATATCTTTATTTCGAAGGGAAGGCACGCCTTTTCCGCGAAGCCTTACACGCGTATCGGTCTGTGTGCCTGCCTTTACATCATACACGACTCTGCCGTCCACCGTGTCAATCAGCACCTCGCCGCCAAGTGCAGCAACCGCAAACGATACCGGAACCGTGGAGAAGATATTCATATCCTGTCTCTGGAAAATCGGATGCCTGTCAACGACAACCTCCACCAGCAGGTCACCTCTCGGTCCTCCATTTACACCAGGCTCGCCCTTATCCCGGATGCGTACACTCTGCCCATTGTCAATACCTGCCGGAATGGACACCTGTATTTTCTTTCTGCTGGAAATATACCCGCTGCCATGACAATCCGGACACTTATCCTTAATCGTCTTTCCGGAACCGCCACAGTCCGGACATATCTGAGAATTCCTGATAATGCCAAACGGTGTCTTGCTCTGTGTCACAACCTGGCCACGTCCGCCACAGCGATGGCAGGTTTCCGGTGAAGTTCCAGGCTTCGCACCGTTACCATTACAGGTCTTACAGGTGTCTTTCAGGTTCAGTTCCAGCTCCTTGTCAATGCCAAAGACTGCCTCCTCAAAGCTGATGCGCACACTGGTACGGATATTCGCACCCTTCATGGGTCCATTGTTCCTTGCGCTGCTTCTGCCACCGCCAAAGAAATCACCAAAAATATCGCCAAAAATATCAGAGAAATCAGCCCCGCCGAAATCAAAGCCGCCAAATCCGCCTGCTCCGCCGCCCTCAAATGCTGCGTGTCCAAACTGGTCATACTGGCGTCTCTTGTCAGGATCACTTAATACGGCATAGGCCTCTGATGCTTCCTTGAATTTCTTCTCAGCCTCAGCATCACCCGGATTCATATCCGGATGATATTTTTTGGCAAGCTGTCTGTATGCTTTTTTTATACTGGCATCATCCGCGCCCCGCTCAACACCTAATACCTCATAATAATCTCTCTTTTGCTCTGCCATGATCATCCATGCCTTTCTATATATACAATCCACATGCAAAGAACACCGTTTTTTGGTGTCCTTACAAACGAAGCTTCGTAACTCTCAGCCCGTTTTTACAGCCTGAGAGTTACTTTTCGTTATTTAAACTTCCCTGTAATCGCCGTCTACAACGTCATCTGCTGCCGCTCCTGCATCCTGTGCCTGCTCTGTGCCGCCCATGTCCGGTCCAGCCGCGCCTGCTGCCCCCTGCATATTCTCATACATCTTTGTAAAGAGATTCTGTGCCTTTGACATCAATGCTTCCTGCTTGCCCTTTAACTCTGCTACCTGGTCATCCGTCATTTCAGTATCCTTTGTGCTCTCAAGCAATGCCTTCAGGTCATTCAAATCAGCCTCCAGGGATGACTTCTCTGACGCGTCAATCTTGTCACCGACCTCATTCAGTGCCTTCTCCGTCTGGAATACAAAGGAGTCTGCATCGTTTCTCGCATCGATTGCTTCCTTGCGCTTCTTATCCTGTGCTTCATACTCTGCCGCTTCCTTCACTGCCTTCTCGATATCCTCGTCTGACATGTTGGAGCCTGCCGTAATGGTGATATGCTGTTCCTTTCCTGTACCCAGATCCTTGGCAGAAACATTTACGATACCATTCGCATCGATGTCAAATGTAACCTCAATCTGAGGAACACCACGTCTTGCTGGCGGGATACCATCCAGCCGGAACTGTCCGAGTGACTTGTTGTCCCTTGCAAACTGTCTCTCGCCCTGCACGACATTGATATCAACAGCTGTCTGATTGTCTGCCGCTGTCGAGAATATCTGGCTCTTCTTGGTAGGAATCGTTGTATTTCTCTCAATGAGCTTTGTCGCAACGCCGCCCATTGTCTCGATGGAGAGTGAAAGCGGTGTAACGTCAAGCAGGAGGATTTCGCCTGCGCCTGCGTCGCCTGCAAGCTTACCACCCTGGATGGAAGCGCCGATTGCAACACACTCGTCCGGGTTAAGTGACTTGCTCGGCTCCTTGCCTGTCAGCTGTCTGACCTTATCCTGTACTGCCGGAATACGTGTCGAACCGCCTACCAGCAATACCTGACCAATCTCTGACGCAGAAAGCCCTGCATCCTTAAGCGCATTCTGCACCGGAATAGCCGTTCTCTCTACCAGGTCATTTGTCAGCTCGTCAAATTTTGCCCTTGTCAGGTTCATGTCAAAGTGCTTGGGTCCTTCTGCTGTCGCTGTGATAAACGGAAGGTTGATGTTTGTAGTCGTTGCAGAGGAAAGCTCCTTCTTCGCCTTCTCCGCCGCTTCCTTCAGTCGCTGCATTGCCATCTTGTCGCCGGAAAGGTCAATGCCCTCCTGTTTCTTGAACTCGTCAATCATCCACTGGATTAACTTGTTGTCAAAGTCATCACCGCCAAGATGTGTATCGCCGTTTGTTGCAAGAACCTCGATAACACCATCGCCAATCTCGATGATGGACACATCAAATGTACCGCCGCCAAGGTCATATACCAGAATCTTCTGCTCTTTTTCATTGTCGAGACCATATGCAAGCGCTGCCGCCGTCGGCTCGTTGATAATACGTTTTACGTCAAGACCGGAAATCTTGCCTGCGTCCTTTGTCGCCTGACGCTGTGCGTCGTTAAAGTACGCCGGAACCGTAATTACCGCCTCTGTCACTGTCTCGCCCAGATAGCTCTCTGCATCTGCTTTCAGTTTCTGGAGAATCATTGCAGAAATCTGCTGCGGGGAATATTTCTTTCCATCGATTGTCCTGCCATTGTCCGTACCCATATCCCTCTTGATGGAGGCAATTGTCTTCTCCGCATTCGTAACTGCCTGGCGCTTTGCCGGCTCGCCGACAAGCCGCTCGCCTGTCTTTGTGAATGCCACAACCGAAGGTGTCGTCCTCGCTCCTTCTGTGTTTGCGATAACGGTGGGTTTACCACCTTCCATAACTGCCACACAGCTGTTTGTTGTACCCAAGTCAATACCAATAATTTTTCCCATGATTTTTTCCTCCTAATCATCTATAAAATCTCATTATTTTTTTAACATACGCCTTACTGAACAACCGCCACCATACTATGTCTCACCACACTGTCACGATACGTATAGCCTTTTTGAAGCTCCTGTGCAATAATGCCGGATGAATACTCCTCGCTCTCCACCTGCATCACTGCATTGTGAAGCTCGGGGTTAAACTCACATCCCACTGCCTCAATCGGCTTTACCTCAAGCTTCTCAAGCTCTGCAATCAGCTGCTTATAGACCATGTTCATCCCCTCTGCAAAAGGCTGTTT
Organism: uncultured Lachnospiraceae bacterium; assembly: GCA_949066965.1. Lineage (GTDB taxonomy): Bacteria > Bacillota > Clostridia > Lachnospirales > Lachnospiraceae > COE1. The sequence continues at coordinate 51,832 of CARTDA010000008.1, read as the reverse complement.
CATCTCCTCCTCGGAGAGAACTGCCAGTCCTCTCTCGAAATTATCCACAACAGGCAGAATCTTTTCCACAACACTCTTTGCCCCGGTCTCGAACATCGCAGACTTCTCTTTCTCAGAGCGCTTTCTGAAATTGTCAAATTCTGCCATCTGCCGCTTCACTTTGTCTTCAAGCTCATCAATCTTTTCCTGAAGCTTGTTTGCCTTCTCCTTTTTGTCCTTGCCCAAAAACGATTTCTTTTTCTCTTTTTTGTCATCGGGTTCTTCACTGTCCTGCTTTTTCTCTGTATTGTCTTCTTCTGCTGCTGTTACGTCTTTGTCCGGATCGGTATCCTGCGGATTTGCATCCTCTACAATTTGTTCATCCAATTCCTTTTCTTCCACAACCACTCGTTTCCTTTCTAAATTTTTTTACTATATTGGGTCAAGTCTGCCCGCCGTCCTTTTTGTAGATGGTATCGAGCTGGCTTTTCAACGTTTTCAATGTACTGATTACCTTGTCGTAATCCATACGTCTCGGACCAATAATCCCGATGGTGCCCTTCATGCCCTCCTCAAGTTCATAGGTCGCCGTCACGACACTACAGTCCTTCATGGTCTTTACCGGCGTCTCATTGCCGATGTAAACCTGTATGCCCGTTCCGGTTTCGTCTGTGAGGGTGTCCTGCACGAGCTCAGTCAGCATCTGCTTTTCCTCAAAGGTTGTTATCAGTTCGCTCGCCCTCTGGTTATCGGCAAGCTCCGGATATTTAAAGATATTGTTCGCTCCGCTCGTATAAATCTCTACATGCTCACCATCCTTAATGACTGCTGCCACCGCATCCATCACTTCCGAAATAATTCCAGCATGGATGCCTGCCTGCTGCTTGAGGTTCGATATCATTGCCAGGTTGATTTCCTCGATTGGAAGCCCGTTCAGATTCGTGTTTAGCAGGATATTCAGCTTCAGAATCGCCTCATCGTCAAGCATCTGCTCCACGGAAATCATCTCATTCTTGATGACATTGCCTTCCACGACAATCGTTGTCAAGAGCTGCCTTGTGTCCACCCTGGAAAGCTGTATAAATTTGAGTTTGTTTCCCCTGACCTGCGGAGCCGATATCATTGTGGCATAGTTTGTGTTGGCGGCAAGCATCCTTGCCATCTGCTTGAGCACTGCCTCCATCTTATCCTCGCGGTCAAGGAGCATTTTCTGCATTTCCTTTACCTCCTGCGTTGCCTGGCTGAGCTGCTCCTCCTTCTCAATCATCATCTGATCCACATACAGGCGGTAACCTTTATCGGAAGGAATGCGCCCCGCCGACGTGTGCGGCTGTATGATATATCCCAGTTCTTCAAGATCCGACATCTCATTGCGGATTGTAGCAGAGCTTAGATTTAAGTCCGTATACTTGGAAATGGTTCTGCTTCCTACCGGCTCTCCTGTCTCAAGATAATTGCGGATAATTGCCTGCAAAATCTTTCGCTTTCGCTCGTCTAAATCCAATCTGCCACGCTCCCTTCTTAATTATATGGTATGCCAAATTTCTTATTTTGTTAGCACTCGTTATAATGGAGTGCTAATATTTACATATACTAACTTACTACTTTCAGTTTTTATTGTCAACAATCTTTTTCATTTTATTTATTAATAAATTATAAAACCGTCACTGCCCGTAACAATTTTTTTCAATCGAGTAGGGGAATATCCTTCTCCACTACTCGCGCGCCGGGCGTCCGTCAGCTTGCTGACATTTTTCATCTGGACGCCCGTGTGCATAAAAAAGACACTCGGCCAAACCATGTCCGCCGAATGCCTTCTATAATAAATGTCCTCTATTCATTAACAGGAATATCCCGTTGTCCACACGCCTTAATTTCCTGCACTCTCATAAACCTGCGTCCCCCGGTGGAACACGGCATACGCAATCCACCAGAATACAAAGGCGATACCGCACTCAATGCCAACCACGCCTGCGGATGTGTCCGCCTTCATAAAAAAGCTGGCGGGCAGATACGCCACAAACGCAAACGGTATGACCCATGTAATCAGAAAACGGATTCCTTTTGAGTAAATTTCCGTAGGATATTTCGCAAAATTTGCCATGTCATAGGCAATCTGCAAAAACGGGCCGCTCACTTTCAGCCAGAATGCAAGCGATGCAAAAAACAATTTGATGGACGTATAAATCAATGCCCCCGCAAAGATGGAGACAAAAAACAATGCAATGTGCAGCCCATCCACAATCACAATTCCTTTTGTCAGGGAACGCACCACAAGGATTGTTCCGATCAGCAGCTCCCCAAGCGCGTCAGGCTGCAGCTTCTCCGCGATGACCTGAAAAAAGATGTTCATCGGACGCAGCATGTAACGGTCAAAGTCCCCATTGATGACCAGGCGGTATGCCACAAGCCAGATATTGTCCGTAAACAGATGGTCGATTCCCCGCGGAATCTGCGCAAAACCATAAATAAATATCAGCTGGTCGAGCGTCCATCCCTGTAAGCTCGGAATCTGCTGAAATACCAGATATAGAAAAGCGATTCCCATAACCTGTGTAAAGAAAAATCCAAGCAGTCCAATCAGGAAATCAACCCTCGACTGCATGATTGTCTTTAAAAACTGCGTCACCAGAACCCTGTACAGCCGCAGATATCGTTTTACTGTATTCATATTTCTCCTTTCCGCCGGACAAATGTTTTCGTACTAACCCCCAAGAACAATCAGCCGTTTTGTCACCTGACGCCAGATTAGGCTGCCCGCCACATATAAGAGCACCACCCACGCTGCCTGCCGCAGCATCATAAACGCAAGCGTTTCCCCGGTATATTTTCCCAGATAAATCATGACCGGCGTATAGACCATGGATGAAAACGGCAGAAAGTCAAACACCCTTTGCATTGCGGCAGGAAAGAAACTTATCGGAATCAGCTGCCCTGTCAGGAAGCTCAGCAGTGCGTCCTTCGCCATACGCATCCCAAAAATATAGGTTGTAAAAAAAGCAAGCATTCCAAAACAGAAATCAAACAGCACGTAAATCAGGAAACTCATGATGCAGCTTGTCAGATACAGGAAAATCCCCATAACGGTGACAGGTGCCAGTCCCAGTACCTTTATTTTATAGATTTCCAGCCCAATCCAGATAAAGACGGACGGAACCAGAAACCGGTAAGCCATATTTCCTGAAGCCATGGCAATCAGGCTCAGACGGTAATCTATCGGCTTAATCAGGTTCATCGCAACCGTGCCCTTCACCACATCGTCACTGACCATGGTTGAAATCGATGCCGTGACAATGGATGCCGTGACGTATACCATAAAGACATAGACCACCATTTCTTTCTGCGTCAGCCCGCCAATCACTGCCTTCTCCGAGCTTCCATAGATTGCCATCCACAGATAATAGCTGATGAAGGATCCAAACAGATTCACCAGTATGAACAAGTAGAATGCCCCCTTGTAAGCGAGCTGCCGTTTCAGCTCATTTGCCGCAAACGGCAGATAAATCCGCAAACGCTTTCTCATGCTTTCCCTCCCACGCCATGGTTATAAATTTCCTTTACAATCTCAGCAAGCTCTGTCTCCTGAATCTGTACATCCTTGACCTCGACAACTGCCATGACCGCCGAGAGAATCTGCGGCACCTGCAGCCTATGCTTGTCAAACGTCACGCAGAGCATACTGTTTTCCGGACTGAAGCTCATGGAACACGCAGTCTCCTGCACTCCCAGAATCTCATGCAGGCGGAGCCCTTTTGCCTTCTCCGGCTGTTTTACTTCCATGGAAACCTTTCTCCTGGTTCCATAGGTGTCTTTTAAATCAGCAAGCGAACCGTCATAAATTTTCCTGCCTTCGTCAATAATCATAATGCGGCTGCACAGCTCCTCAATATCACCAATATCATGCGTTGTCAGGATGACGGTTGTCCGGTATTTCTCATTAATCTCCCTGATTGCCTTCCTGATGTTGTCCTTCACGACCAGATCCAGTCCGATTGTGGGCTCGTCCAGATAGAGCACCTTGGGGTTATGCAGGAGCGCCGCACCTAAATCTGCACGCATCCGCTGTCCCAGCGAGAGTGTCCGCACTGGCCTGTCAAAAAAATCCTGCAGCTCCAGTACCCTGTTCAGGAATTCCATCTGCCCGGCGTATTCCGCATCTGACACATTGTAAATTTCTTTTAGGATTGTAAAGGATTCACTCAGCGGCAGATCCCACCACAATTGTGTTCTTTGTCCAAAAACCACACCAATATTTTGTGCATTTTCCTTTCGGTTCCGGCTTGGATTGATGCCCGCAACGGTACAGGTTCCCTTCGTCGGCACCAGAATCCCCGTCATCATCTTAATGGTCGTGGATTTCCCTGCACCATTGCTTCCAATATAACCGACAATTTCACCGGTATCAATCGAAAATGAGATATCGTCCACCGCCGTCTTTATAACCTTTTCTGTGGAAAACAGACCCTTTACTGCCCCGCGCAGTCCCGGATATTTTTTCGGTGCGACAAAATCCTTTGAAATATGGCTGACTTCTATCATTGGAATTCCCCCCTCATCAAACTTGTGTTCTCCATTGTAAGGCATCTTGTAAAAAATGTCAAGTTTATACAATCTATTTCTAGTTTTTAAGAAGCTCGTTGGTTACCGTTCACATAGGACTTGGCGTTTACTGCTAAGTCCGTATAAAACCGTACATGCAACCACCATTGACGGATTCCATCATGTCATTCATATTCTCTGCCATCTTCTCATAGAATGTACAAATGATTCAGAAGGAGACCCCTTTTCAAGATTATGAAAGATTATATTGAAGAAAGAGCGATCAATATTGCTGTCTATATCATCGACAATAACGCCACTGTACGTCAGACTGCCAAGGCGTTCGGCGTAAGCAAATCCACGGTACATAAGGATGTTACCTCAAGGCTTATGCAGGTGAACCCCACTCTTGCCAAACAGGCACGGACAGTGCTGGATGTAAACAAGTCCGAACGGCATATCAGGGGAGGACTTGCCACCCGCGAAAAATACGCACACCAGCATGCCGAAGCCTAAAGCGTTTCGTGAATGCCATAAGGAAAGTGGCAGCTCCTGTCCTTAGCTGCCACTTTCCTTGTAACTGAAATCACATGCCGTTTCTGCCATCATTCTTCCGGCAATCGTCATAAGCCCTTTGTCTGTAGCGCCTATTTTCGGCATCCTGTTGAAATAATCAAACTCCACAACTGCCATGGGGCTTCCATTTCTGTATGCGATAAACTGCACAAGCTCCCTGCACTCCTGAAGTCCATACAGCTTATACGCTTCCTTCTGGTTGTTTTTCAGTTTCTCAATATTTCCAATCTTACACACACCCTGCTGGTCAAACAAATCAAGGTAAGCTCCGTTCAATATAAAGTCCAGCCCCTGAACCGGATTCACATATCTTCCTGCCGTGAGAACCCTGTGCAAATCCGCTCCCTGATAGACTGTCACTCCGTCCACATCGAAATACGTCCTTATTTTTTCCATTGCATCTGGCAATGCCGACACACCGTTTTTATGGAGCGCCAGCACTACTTCCGACATTGCATCTGCCTTCTTGCCCTCACTTGCAATCGCCTTGATTCCGACAATATTGTCAGACTCCCGCTCCGTGACAATGCTACCATGTTTTGCTTCATCATAGATAATAAACCGGTTCTTTCCCTTTGCCTTTGCAATGTAAAGCGCCTTATCTGCCTTTTTGAAAAGGTCTTCAAAACTGTCCCCATCATCTGGAAATTTTGCAACACCACAGGAAGTCGTAACAGGCACGCTGTCCACATAGTCCTTGTACGTCCACTGTAGATTTTTGGAAGCCGTCTTTAAAATGCGGCGGAGCATCTCCTCGTCTGAAACACCGTCAAGCACAATCATAAACTCGTCACCACCGAAACGTCCAACCGCACCGCGTGCATCAACTACGCTTCTTATGGTCTCAGATAGTCTCGAGAACACCTCGTCACCAAAAAGATGCCCATAGGTGTCATTTACCTTCTTAAAATCATCCACATCCATAAATTTTATCCATATCACATTTTCCCATTATCCCTTAAGATTACAGGCTTTCTATCGCCTCGTATTATTGTACGGTGCTATGTTCTTTCTATACCACTCTGCGCACGCATAAAATTTCCCGGTAAAGTGCATTGCTGATTTTTATTCCGGTCTTTGCCGAACTGGCATGGACAATCTTTCCATTTCCTATGTAAATTGCCACATGTCCCGGATAGCATATAATGTCCCCTGGTTCTGCATCCGCATAGCTCACTTCCCTGCCGGCACTTCTCTGTGAGGTGGAACTGCGGGGAAGGCTGTAGCCAAACGACTTATAAACCGACTGCGTAAAACCTGAACAGTCCGCGCCATTTGTCAGGCTTGTACCCCCTGCCACATACGGATTTCCCACAAACCCGCAGGCAAATACTGCGACTTCTTTTCCTTTTGCGCCTCCCTTTGCCGCCATAATGGCATCCTTATTGACGGATGCCGTTCCGGCAGCCGGGGGTGTCGTGTTGCTGGCGGTACTGCTGTTATTGTTCTTGTTGCTGTTGTTCTTCTTCGCCTCTTCTTCCCTGCGTCTGCGTTCTTCCTCCGCTTTCTTGCGCGCTGCCTCCTCTGCTGCCTTTCGCTCCGCTTCCTCAATCTGCTTTATCTGGGCATTTCTCTGTTTAATCTGCGACTTGTACACCTCTGCCTGCTGTTTTGCCTTGCTAATCTGCACAGCATAGTCGGCACTGATTGTTTCCAGTTCAGCCCTTGCCTCCTCCACGCTGTCCATTTCCTCCTGGAGCCCTTCCTGCGCCGCCTCCAGCTCCGATTCTTCAATTTCCAGATTTTCTTTTAAGTCCTCGACATTCTGCCTTGCAATCTGATAGTTTGTGAACATTTTGCGGTCATACTCCTGCATCTTCTCCACGTAATCCGCTTTATTCAGCATATCCTCCATGGAAGATGCGTTAAAAATAATGTCAAGAAACGAAGTCTGCCCGCTCTCATACATCGCCTTTACCCGGACTTTCATGGACTCGTACTGTTCCCGCTCCACCCGCTGCGCCTCCGCAAGATCAAGCTTTGCCTGCTCAATCTGGGCTTTCTTTGCCTCGATTTCTTCTTCCAGAAGGCTGATGCTCGCCATGATTTGGGCAATATCATTACTCAGCGCCGTTATTTCCGCATCAATCCCCTCCTGTTCCTCGGCAAGCTCATTCATTCGGTCATTCACGTCATCCAGCTTGTCCTGGTCATCTTTATTTTGTTGTTTCAAGTCATCCTTTTTTGCAGCCTGTACCTGGTAAAACTCATGGGTACCCCAAATATCATATGTGGTAAAAAGTACTGCCGCACAAAGACAGGCTGCCGCCAGACGTCTGTATCGTTTTTTCATGCGTATTTTCCCCTTTTCACAAACTCTTTTTATCTGCGGAAACGATGTACTAATGCTCCAATTTCTAACTAGATGGAGTACTAGGGCGTTTTATTCCGCTGCCTGTGTGGTCTCCTCCTCGACATCTATGATTTCCAGCAGCCGCCCAATCACTTTCTCCTGTACGATTGACATTCTGTATGTCGCATATCCTACCTCGTCAATCAGTTCACTGCCCGATGCATAGCCATACTCTGCTGCTTCACCATCCGCCTGCTCATGAATCAGTTCGTCCGTAATCTCTATGCCTTCGGCCCTTGCTGCCGCTTCCATCACAAGATACTGCCTTACCACTTCCGTACACATCTCATCGAGCTGTTCATTATACTGTTCCATCGTCATCCCATAAGCGCCTGCCACAAAATCCTCAAGCCCTATGCCATACATGGACTGCGCCAGGGAATTCATATAATGATTGTAATTCTGTGCCTCCTCCTCAACAAGGTAGTCCGGCATTGACTGGATCTCGCTTTCCTCCACGAGCTTCTGCACAATGGCATTCTGGGAATTTGCCGCAAACGTTTCCGCAGCCCGCTCCTCTACGGCCTTCTTCCCGGCTTCCCAGACTTCCTCCTTCGTCTGGTAAGCAAGTCCCATCTCTTTCATCTCCGCTTCTGTCACAGTCGCATACTCGGCAGAGCCCTGAATGCTGTTGACCGTAACGGTAAACACGACCTCCTGTCCCGCAAGGTCAGGATTCTGCGTATAATTTTCCGGAAACGTCAGATTTAAGTCAACCGTCTCACCGGGCATCACGCCAACCAGCCCGTCCTCAAAGCCGGGAATAAAGGAACCTGTTCCGATTCCAAGCTTATAGCCGGAACCCGATCCTCCCTCAAAAGCTTCCCCGTCTCTCTTGCCGACAAAGTCAATGTCAGCGACATCGCCTTCCCGGACCGCCCTGCCCGTTATATTTCCTACAAGGAGGGAACTGTTGATATAGCTCTCAATGGCAGTATCATCCACCGCGGGCTTTACCGCACTTACTTTAAAATTTTTATAGTCAGCAAGCGTAACATACTTCTCAATGTCAAGATCCTGAAATCCCACATAGTCCGGTCTGTCACTTACCCTCTCTGTCTCCGTCTCTGTCGGCGGTTCACTGTCCGTATCTTCCTCCGACAAAGCTGTATCTGCCGTATCTGTCTCCGTCTGCGATGTCTGCTCCTGCCCTGTCTTTTTGTCCCCACAGGCACACAAGCCAAGCACCATCATTCCCGTCATACATATCAGCACGAACTTCTTTTTCATACATCCTAATCCTTCCCTGTTTTATTTATACTACCGCAGCCGCAAAGCGGCATCCCAAAGCGTTTCATTCATGCGCCTTTGTCATTGGAAACCGAGCAGGGGAACAACCTTCTCCACTACTCGCGCGCCGGGCGTCCGTCAGCCTGCTGACATATTTCATTTGGATGCCCATGTGCATAAACAGTAACTAAAATATATCATAACATCAACAATATAAAAATACAACGAAATCATCAGACTTTGTTGCACTTTCCAGAAATTAATGATACAATCCATAATATGACAATATCTTATCATTATGCGTAAAATAATGATGAAAGATTAGAACAAAATCTCAATCCAGAAAGGTAATGATTCCAGATGTTTGCAAAGGTATTAATTGTTATTTTAATTGTTTTGGTCGTGGCAATGGTCGTGCTTTATTTTATCGGAAAAAAAATGCAGAAAAAGCAGGCGGAGCAGGAAGCCCAGATAGAGGCTGCCAAACAGACTGTCACCATGCTGATAATCGACAAGAAAAAATTAAAACTAAAAGAATCCGGTCTGCCTGCCGCTGTCCTGGAACAGACCCCCAAGTATATGCGCCGTGCCAAATTTCCCATTGTAAAGGCAAAGGTCGGTCCGCAGATATTGTCCTTAATCTGTGATGCCGCCATCTTCGACGTGATTCCTGTCAAGAAAGAGATAAAAGCCACTGTCAGCGGCATTTACATCACGGATGTAAAAGGCATCCGCGGAAAGCTCAATGCCGCTCCTGGCAAGAAAAAGGGAAAGTTCAAGGCATGGGTCGAAAAAATGCAAGAAAAAGCTGGTGCAAAGCCATTAAAATAAAAAAGATGAGCGCCAGCGCGCTCATCTAGCAAAAAGCTTCGCTTTTTGTTTAAATGGTCTACATTGCCGCAATTTCCTATAAAAAAACTGCCGCAAGGCAGTTTTTTACATTTCCTAAAATTCATACCGCCGAATCTCACAGTTCCTGATGCCAAATGCAGAATATTCCTCGTTGGTCATATCATGGAAATAGGAGTGCACTACCCTTGCAATTCCGTTGTGTGCCACCAGAAGGTACGTTTTTGTGCCTGACTCCTCCCTGATTTCATCAAGCAGGTTATAGATGCGCTGCGCAAGGTGAAGCATCGTCTCCCCTCCGTCAAAGTGATTGACAAAACACTTCTTTGCCTCCTGAAATGCCTCGCCGTTTCTTGGTGTCGCCTCATATTTTCCAAAGTTCTGTTCCTTTAATCGGACATCCGCCCTTGCCGGGATCCCCGTAATCCCCGCAATTTCCAGCGCCGTATCCCTCGCCCTCATCAGCGGCGAATACAATATCTCGTCAATGCAGAGCCTGTCATTTTGTATTTTTCTTCCCAGCTCCTGCGCCTGCCTGCGTCCAAGCTCTGTCAGTGCAATGTCCGTGGCGCCGCAAATCTTGTTCTCCACATTCCATATTGTCTGTCCATGTCTTGTAAAATACATCTGTGCCATCTTTTTTATCTCCTGTCAATCCGTTGAAAAAAGCGCTATCTAACGTGCCCATGTGCAATCAAGCAGGGAAAATTTATCTTCCCTGCTCACGCGCCGGGTGTCCGTCAGCTTGCTGACATATATCATCCGGACGCCCATGTGCATAAAAACGAGCGGCCGCCATACCTTCTTAATTTGAATGATATAACGACCGCCCTAATTAGATGCATTATTCAATTTTTTCCTCTTTCCCGGATTCCTCTATCCGTACTTATTCTTTTTCTTCTCTCTTTCTCTCTGTACTTCGGTTTCTCAACGACCACATCGTACCTTTTGCAATTCCCTGTTCTCTAACTTTCTTTCTCGAAATACACTGCTTAATTTCTATTGCCCTGCTATTTTGATAGCCGCATCTCTTTCTTTCATCTTTATTAAGGGATTTCTACTTGTTAGATTCAGGTTTCTACTTCTGCCAAGGGACTCATCTCCTTTCTTAAGTATACCCTTTATTCTGATTGGTTACCGGTTACCGAACCTGCATTTGCTTTCTGATGGAACTGTATCAAATGCTTTACAAAAGCTCTTTTGTACTTTAATACCTTAATCTTTTGTATCTTATTTCCTCTTTCTTCTGTGTAATTGTATGATAACACTTCTTTCATTCAATTGCAATAGCTTATCCTTATTTTTTTCAATACTGGCACTTTATCCATGACTTATCAGCAATTTTGTATAGAGTTTTTGAATTTATCTGACAATTAATCGTCATTTTTACCCATAAATCGACTTTATTTTAGCATAAATGACTTTTCCGCCTTATCACAATACTTTTCCAGACTTCCCAATCACATACCGGACTTCACCCTTTACCTGTTCTGTCTGCTCACTGAATTGTTCATCCTGCTGAACAGATAGTGCCTCATCAAGCGTTATGAGATTCCGAAGCTGCACTGTATGGTTTTCGACAGGGATATATGCCTTTTTTGTCTTATCAAATACGGAACGCAGGAGATAATAATTATATGTATCTTTCCTGCTGTCTGCAAGCTTTACAATATCGTCCACCACGCACACGCCAATCGTTTCGCTGTATATGACTTCCTTTTTTTGAAACAAACTTATCCCCCCAGATTCCTATTTCCGTCATCTATGCGCGCAGTATATCCATGTCCCGCATAATTTCCTTGTCTGTCTTGTTTAACAGCTGCGTATTGTAAACCAGACGCCGATCCACCTTTGCAATTGCTTCCATCAGGTAATCAAATCGCGCCGTCATCTGCTTCTCCATCTGGTTCTGCCTGCTCTCCATCCGGTCCATCCTGCTGTCCATCCGGTCCTGCCTGCTCTCCATTCGGTCCATCCTGACATCCATCTGATCCTGCCTGCTCTCTATCCTGTCCAGCTTGACATCCATCCGGTCCTGCCTGCTCTCTATCCTGTCAAGCTTGACATCCATCCGGTCCTGCCTGCCTTCGATACGTTCCAAACGGCTTCCAATGGGCAGAAGCTTTTGATCCATCAGCTGTGCAATCGCCTGTAAGTCTTTTTCATCCAGCATTTTCTTCCTCTCCTCCCCGGTCATTTTGAAGTGCTTAGGAACTGTAAAAAAATAACTTTTAAATAGTGCGTAGGATTTTTCTTCGAGAGTGCCGCTCAAAAATCAGGCGCATAGCGAGCTATGTAACTGATTTTTGAGCGGTGCTATCGGAGAAAAAGACAAGTAATATTAAAAGTTATTTTTGGACAGTTCCTTACTGTAACTCTATCAAAATTTTATTTTGCTGTCCACTCGAAATGTAAAAACTCTCACAAGTATTTTATCTTTGGTAAATTTATACCATTCTGTTTCCCAAATGGCATTTCCTTTCATGCAATTTCGCCAAAATATTTTTCCGAAATAAAATAGTGCCCTTCTGCCTTTCGAAGCGACACTATTTTACTTTGCAATATGAAGTTTCATTACCCTGTGTTTTTCCTTTCCTGCCTGACATTATCAGAGTTACTTCCCTTTCGTACCAGCCGACCGTACGCCGAACCAGCCTGCCAGCAGAGATTCCGTTCCGCTTGCTCGATACCACCAGACGATTTTCCGTTACCGTTTCAATCTCCTTCTCTTTAATCATATTATCGGAGAAAAAACGCCAAACATTAACCATCCGCCACAATCAAACAGAAAAAATTTATCTTCCCTGCTGGCGTATTTCATCCGTATGCCCCTGTACAAATAAAATGACACATGGCAAAACCGGCCGTCCCAGTCAGCAGGACAGCCGGTTCTATACCATTTCAAATATTATCCCTATACCAGTTTACGCTTCTCGACAAAAACCGGGAAGGACTCCGTTCCCTTTAATTCCTTATATGATGAAATCCGAACATTCTTGTCAGTGATTGCATGTTCCACTGTCGCGCCGGTTTCAATCACAGTGTCCTGCATCAGCACACAGTTTCTTACTTTTGCACCTTTCCCTATTTTGACGCCCCTGAAAAGAATACTGTTTTCCACTTCGCCCTCGATGACACAGCCATCTGCCGCCATGACATTTTTGACATGGGAACCAACCGCATATCTTGTCGGGTTATCGTCACGAATCTTCGTGTAAATCGGACTGGGCGCAAAGAGTGCATTGACGTTCTCTTCCTTCAGCATTTTCATATTTTCTGCAAAATATGTGTTCAGGTCAAGAATACGCGCGTAATAACCGTCATGGCGGTACGCTTTTACGACCAGCTTATCCAGCTGAGGCGAGATAATATCGCGCTCAAAATAAGTGAGTCCGTTGACATATGCCTGTCTGATCTGATCCATCAGAAGCTCTCTCTCAATGACATAGATATTCATGGAGACATTTTTTTCTCCGCCCTGTTTGTCATTCACCACGATTTTCTGCACCCTGCCGTCCTCTGCGATACCGAGTGTATAATACAAATCCTTCTTTGTTACGTCGATGTCACGCAGAGCCTTGGGAATGTCTTCCCTGGTGTATGCGATTGTCACATCCGCACCGCTGTCGATATGCTGCTGCAGCAAATCCTTAAAGTCAAAATTGACTGCTATGTTGGTGTCAGCCATAATGACATATTTTTCCTTCTGGCGCTTCAGGTAATCTATGATACTCGCAATCGCCTCAACTCTTCCGTTATAGATATTTACTGTCTTTTGTGCAAAGGGAGGAATAATGTTCAGACCGCCCTTTTTGCGTGTTAAATCCCACTCTCTACCGGAGCCTAAGTGATCCATGAGTGAATGATAATTTCTTTTTACAATCAGTGAAATATTGTCAATGCCGCAGTTTACCATGCTGGACAGCACAAAATCCACCAGTCTGTAACGGCTTGCAAACGGTATGGATGCCATCAGTCTCTCGGTAACGAGCTCCGGCACTAACGAATCATAGCTGTTTGGAAACAGTATGCCCATTGCGGAATCAGCATTTGAATTTATCATACCCTGTCACCTCCCTTTACATCATCTGAAACCATGGCCTCCGGCCCTACTACAGCGCCTTCGCCAATCGTCACGTTCGAGCCGACTGTCGCGACGCCTTTTGCATCCCCTTCAGGCATGGCGCCGACAACAGCATCCTTCTCTATCACTACGTTCTCCGCTATAATACAATGTTTAATCTGCGCGCCCGCCTTAATGGTGCTGCCGCCCATTATGACAGCATCCTCCACCACGGCGCCCTTCTCAACCTTTACCCCTGCAAAAAGTACAGAGTGCTTTACTTCACCGTCAATGCTGCATCCATCCGTAACCATGCAGTTCTCGAGCACGGCATCCTCACCGATGCGGTGTCCCGTCATACCGCTGTTCCTGCTGTAAATGCGCCAGTCGTCATCAAACAGGTTGATACCGCTGTTCTCCGGGTCAAGGACCTCCATATTTGCCTCCCAGAGAGACGATATGGTTCCTACATCCTTCCAGTAACCGTCAAAACGGTATGCATACATCTCCCTGTTGTCCTTTAACAGGTTGGGGATAATGTTGTTTCCAAAATCATTGGCAGAATTCGGGTCATTCTCGTCGTCAACAAGATATTTTTTCAAAATGTCCCAGTTAAAAATGTAGATACCCATGGATGCCAGATTGGACTTCGGCTCCTTTGGTTTCTCCTGGAACTCCGTAATCTTATCATTTTCATCGGCAACCATCAGCCCGAAGCGGCCCGCCTCTTCCCATGGCACCTCCATAACCGCCACGCTGAACTCCGCGCCTTTTTCCTTATGGAATCTCAGAAAATCGCTGTAATCCTGTTTGCAAATCTGGTCACCCGAAAGGATAATCACGTACTTCGGGTCATACCGCTCTATAAAATTAATGTTCTGGTAAATTGCATTGGCTGTTCCCTTGTACCAGTCAGAACCTGTTGCCTTCTGGTAAGGAGGGAGCACATGAACCCCGCCGTGGAGCCTGTCCAAATCCCACGGTTGTCCGTTTCCTATGTACTCGTTCAGTACAAGCGGCTGATACTGTGTAAGGATACCTACCGTATCAATCCCTGAGTTGACGCAGTTCGACAGCGGGAAATCAATAATCCTGTATTTTCCCCCAAACGGAACTGCAGGTTTTGCCAGTTTCTGCGTCAATGTATAAAGACGTGAGCCCTGACCGCCGGCAAGCAGCATTGCAATCATTTCTTTAGCCATAAAATACCTCCAATCCTACTTTAATGTTTCAATAAAACTCATAAGTTTTATTGAAATTATACTATAAATATTAAAAAAATGGTAGTGTTTTGTGTATTTTATTTAATAAATTTATTAAATAATTTATATTATATAATATTCAATCGCAATTTAAATATGCCCATTTTTTCCCATTACAAAAAGCATTTGGGTGCAAAAAAACCGTATTGTTGTTATTTTCTGGAAACAATACGGTTTTCTTTGTTCAATTTTCCATTAAGGAACTGTAGGAAAATAAGTGATACAGATTGCGCAGGATATTTCTTCGAGGATGTATGTCAAAAAACGTAGGCGTAGCGGGCTACGGCGAGGCTTTTTGGCATGCATAATCGGAGAAATAGCCAAGTCAAGATGTGTCAGTTATTTTTCTACAATTCCTAAACCCTGTTGTAATTAATCAGGCATCCCTTCAGGATAATCTGTCTTTCCTCATCCGTCAGTTCACCAAGCGTCAGTTCAAACTCCGTTTTCCGGTCTTTTCCCACAACGTATGCCTTGATGGTGTCAGCCTTTTCTTCAACTGCCTTTCGAATGCCAGGTATATAGATATAATCAAGGTTTTTGAATGGGAGCTCACCTTCCTTAATCAGGAATGGCAGCATTCCCCAGTTAATCAGGTTCGAACGATAACGCTTGGTCGCATACTCATTTGCGATATTCGCCCATCCGCCAAGCACCTTCTGGCAGCTCGCCGCCTGTTCCCTTGCAGAGCCGTCGCCCGGCTTTACTGCAAATATGGTGCTTCCAATGCCGGTGTTGCTGCGGTCCGCATCCGGTGTGATGGTCTTCATCATGCTCCATGCATCCTCAAGCTCCGCAAATTTCTGAACCGGGCAAGCCTTTTCCTCACGCGCCTTTTCGGCAGCCTGGATTTCCTTTGCAAGCCGCACATAGTTCGGATCCTTGCGGGACAATGTGAACTCCGCAAGCCCCAGCGGGTTTGACCGGTATGAGGATGTCTCCCCGGACGGAATCAGCTCGTCTGTCGTCGTCACGGGATCATGTATCTCAGAAACAACCTTTAACATAAGGTTGTCTGTCAATTCCACCATTGCAGGCCAGTCCTTGATATTGGGTCCGAACTTAATCTCAACCGACTCATCGGCAACGCCCCGGGAGTCAAATACACGGTTCTCATAAATCTTCTTATCAAAGAAATATTTGTACTTCGTGAAGTCGCCGTCAAACGCGGTAGCCGGTGTCAGATATCCCTTGTTTGCAGCCGTTGCCGCAATCGAGCGCGCATCCATCAGCGCAACGGATGCAATCTGCCCGCTCTGGAGCTTGGAACCCTCGCGGTTCGGGAAGTTCCTTGTAGAATGGCGGATGGAAAACGCATTGTTTGCAGGCGTGTCCCCCGCGCCAAAGCATGGTCCGCAGAAGGCGGTCTTTAACACGGCGCCTGTCTGCATCAGCTTCGCGGCGCATCCGTTTTTCACAAGCTCCATGTAGACCGGCATGGATGCCGGGTATACGCTCAGCGTAAATTCATCCGGTCCGATGCTTGCATTGTCAAGGATATCGGCAGCTGCACAGATATTCTCAAATCCGCCGCCTGCACATCCTGCAATGATTCCCTGTTCCACGTACAGCTTGCCGTTCCTTACCTTATCCCTGAGTGTAAAGTCAACCGCGCCGTCCAGGCTGACAAGCGCTTTCTTCTCACAGTCGGCAAGAATATCCGTCAGGTTTGCATTCAGCTCGTCAATTGTATATGTGTTGCTCGGATGGAACGGCATGGCAATCATCGGCCGCACCTTGCCCAAGTCCACCCTGATGCATCCATCGTAGTATGCAATGTCTCCCGGATTCAGTTCGGCATAATCCTCACTTCTGCCATGAATCTCATAAAATTCCTTAATTGCATCGTCCGTCCGCCAGATGGAGGACAGACAGGTCGTCTCTGTCGTCATGACATCGACGCCGATCCTAAAATCAGCGGAAAGTGATGACACGCCGGGTCCCACAAACTCCATTACTTTGTTTTTCACATACCCATTTTTAAACACCGCACCGATAATCGCAAGGGCAACATCCTGCGGACCTACCCCCTTCACCGGCTCTCCCTCAAGATATACCGCAACCACACCCGGCATGTTGATGTCATAGGTCTGGTTCAGGAGCTGCTTTACAAGTTCTGGTCCTCCCTCACCCATCGCCATCGTCCCAAGCGCCCCGTAACGCGTATGCGAGTCTGAGCCAAGAATCATCCTGCCCCCGCCCGCAAGCATTTCACGCGCAAACTGATGGATGACTGCCTGGTGGGGCGGCACATAGACACCGCCGTATTTCTTTGCGCATGTAAGGCCAAACATGTGGTCATCCTCATTGATCGTCCCGCCGACCGCACAGAGCGAATTATGGCAGTTTGTCAGCACATACGGCACCGGAAACTTTGTCAGCCCGGATGCGCGTGCCGTCTGGATAATGCCCACAAACGTAATGTCATGTGACGTCAGTTTATCGAATTTTATTTTCAGTTTATCCATGTTGTCAGAGGTATTGTGTTTTTCCAGGATGCCATAGGCAATTGTCTCCTTCGCCGCCTGCCCCTTATCCACTTCCCTGCCCGTCTTTGCCCTGATGGCCGCGGCTGACTCCGCGTTATCGGCAACCAGCTCTGTGCCGTTTACAAGATAAACTCCCGTTTCCATTAATTCAACCATTTTTGTACACCAACCCTTTCCTCAGGAGCATCTGCAAAGCTCCATCCTGCGTCTGTTATAATACTTTATGTCTTTCTTTTTACTCCGTAATTATACTGAGCGGTCAGTCTTTTCGACCGCCAGTATAAATATACTATACCTTTCTGTAGCAATGCAATAAAAAAATAGTAAAAATCCAAAAAGCAGTAAATGCAAAGTCCTGGGTTAAGCTGTTACAAAAAACAACAATTGCTTGCAAAATTCGGCAAAATACTATATCATAATCATTATCGGTACCCTTTACAGATTGGTACATGACAGATATTTTTTATGAGGTTTTGGTAACCGTCTGCACGCGCGGGCGATTACAACAAGGAGGAAACAGATGAAAAAAGAATGGAGCGTAACGGACAGCATGGGGAATTCGCACAAAATCGAATGCCGTGTCGGCGGACTTGGCGGAAGCAGCGTCGTTGTGGACAATGACAGGTACAAGCTTAAGTCAAGCAACTGGTTTATCGTGGTAGTTGATTACCAGATTAACCTTCCTGGCGCAGTGTGCAACCTTGTTGTCATAGGAAACAATATCAGGCTCGCCGTAAACGGCGTATTCCTGGAGGATGGAAAACCGTATGAGCCAGTGAACAACACGCCTGTCTGGGTATGGGTCCTGGTAGCCGTCAACTTTCTTGGCGGATGGTTCCTTGCCGGAATTGCCGGTATGTGTATCGGCATTATGATGAGCGCATTCATGATTAAAAGCGCCATCGAAAAAAAGACCGGGCTTGCCATATTATTTTTTGTAATCGCCATGGCAATTGACCTTGTTCTGATGTACCTTGTATTCAACACCATGCGCCTTGTACCCACTTCCACATGGTAAGGAGCCGCTATACTGGCAGTCAAGAAGACTGTACACCAGTATAACGTGATGCGCACAGCCGCACAAGGAAATATGCCGCTTTGCGGCTGTGGCTGGCGTGATACTCACGGCAGATTTCATTTGTCGTAAGTATACATTTTTGGAGGTTATCACTTATGGACGAAAATAAAGCTTACAACTTAGACAAGCAGACATACAGCCAAAGCCAGGCATACGGGGGATCAAACACACCGCCTGACCAGAGCCAGACATATCCGGCCAATGAACAGGGAACCCCGCTTAACCAGGCTCAGGCGTATCCGGCAAACGAGCAGGGTTCTCCACTTAGCCAGAACCAGACATACCTGGCCAATGAACAGGGTGTGCCGTTCAGCCAGGGGCAGCCATACCCGGCAAACGGACAGGGTGCACCATTTAACCAGAACCAGCCATACGGCCAGCCATCACCGCCATATGCACAGCAAAATTATGGCCAGCCGGTAAGGGCGGTCGTATATGACACAATGCCCGCGAAAAACAATAACGTGGCAATTGCCGGACTGATTCTGGGCATTTTATCCATCCTGGGGTGCTGGATTCCCTTTTGGAATCTCATACTATCCATAGCCGGGATTATCTGCTCTGCAATCGGGCTAAGCCACAAAGGACAGACAAACGGAATGGCAGTCGGCGGTTTAATCACTTCCATCGTCGGTCTTTTGCTGTCACTGTTTATGTGTTTTATTTATTTTATTGCCATGCTGGCATAGCGCATGAAATGGGCAGATTTTCATCCGCCCATTTTTGTTTCCATTATAATTCTATAACCCCCGCCCCAAGCGCAAGCGCTTCCTGCCTGTCATGTGTCACAACGATTACCGTCTTTCCAGCTGTCTTTTCCCTGACGTACGCCATAACCTGCATTTTCAGTTCCTGGTCAAGCCCCTGAAACGGTTCATCAAGAAAAAGGATATCATATGGGGCGAGCAGTGCCCGCAATATACTGACACGTCTGCGCATTCCGCCCGAAAGCTCCGATACCGGCTGTCTGCCATCTGCCCCAAGACCCAGCCTTTCCAGTTCCTTTCCAATCGTCTGCACGTCCAGCCCGGGGGTGACAAGCAGGACATTCTGCTCAGCCGACATCTGCTCACACAGCCGTTCCTCCTGAAAGACAGCGCTAAAACGCTTATGGGAAAACCCCTTAACGCTCCCGCTGTCCGCATCCTCAAGTCCCATCAGTATCCTAAGAAGTGTCGTTTTTCCAGCCCCTGACGGTGCCATGATGCATGTTATCCGCCCTTCAGGTATCTCCATATCAAGATTCTTCAGAACCGTTTTTCCGCCAAAAGTCTTTGTAATATTTTTAATTTCCATACTGCAAAAAGCTCTCTTATCAATTTTAAAATGCCCTTTATTTCACATTGCCCAGCAGGCATGCCGCCTTGCGCACCAGAAACAGTACCAGCTGTTCAAATGCCAGGCTCAACGCCACGATGACGAGTGTCCATGCAAATAAGTCCGGCGTGTCGAGGTATACCTTTGCCTGCTGCAGGCACTCTCCGACTGACCCCCTTGGAATCCCGATTACCTCTGCCGCCACGCCCGCCTTCCAGCATAGTCCCAGTGAAACCCTGCACGCGGAATAAAAAAAGGGCATTATCTGCGGCAGGTAAATATACCTTACCACACGCATCCTCGGTATCCGAAATACCTGCGCCATCTCCAGAAGCTCCCTGTTCACACCGCCAATGCCACCGAGCACATTGGTGTATATAACAGGCAGCACCATCAGAAACGATATCAGGACAGACAGGTTCCCGGACGAAAACCATATCAGCGCCAGTATGACAAAGGAGGCAACCGGAACCGATTTCACAACCAGCATAACAGGAGCCAGAAGCTCCTGCATTTTGCGAAAATATGATGCTGCCGCCGCAAGTGCACAGCCTGCTGCCGCTGCCGCAAAAAAACCTGCCGCAATGCGGGACAGCGTAAATACGATTGTTTTCCAAAATGATGCCGTCCCCATAAGAAATCCCAGCCTGCATACCACCCTGACAGGGGAAACCAGCAGAATGTCACTGTCCAGGCGCATACTGGCAAGCTGCCAGACCAACAGCCAGACCAGAACCGACCATATCCTGATTTCGTGTTTTCCTTCTTTCATCACGGCTTACTGGACATAATAAAAATCATCTGCCGGAAGCGCCCCGCCCACAGACTTCGGATTCTGGTCAAACAGCACTGCAAGATAGCCGGACAGCTTCTGTTTCATCTCGTCCCCCGCGACAAACGTAATGTTGCAGTGCGGGACTGCCTGAACCGCTACCGCCGCCGGTACAATGTCATACTTCTCGATGAGTGCAGCCGCGTCCTCGACATTTTCATTTACGTATGCCACCGACTCCTCATAATGCTCCAAAAAAGCTTTGACTGCCGCGGGATTTGACTCCGCAAATTCCTTCCGTGCGACAACCACGCCTGTAAGGAAGGAGGAATCCGTTCCCAGCCTGTCCCACTCCTCATTCAAGTCCAGCGCCACCCGGATCTGTTGACTTTTCGTCTGCGCCGTCGTCACAAAAGGCTGCGGCAGCATTGCAATTGCATTTTCCTCCGCCATCAGCGCGGCAAGGCACTCCGTATGCTCGCTTTTCCACTCAATATTCACATCCGTCTCCGGATTGATTCCGTTTTGTGTCAGGATATAATTCAGGGCATATTCAGGCGTTGCACCCTTTCCGCTGGCATAGATTGTCTTTCCTTTCAGGTCATTGATGCCAGACACGGTCTCTCCGTTCTCCACGATATAAATAACCCCGAGCGTGTTGATTGCAAGCACATTGACGCCGCCGTCCGTATTGTTGTAGAGCACCGAAGCGAGATTTGCAGGAACAGCCGCTATATCGACTTGCCCCTGGACAAGCTTGGGCGTCACCTCGTCGACTGCCGCCGCAATCTCGAAATGATAGTTGTTGTCTGCAATTTCACCCGCATCGGCCAAATCCATAAACGATACCAGCCCCATCGCGGTAGGCCCCTTCAAGGCAATCACGCGGACATCCGTCTGCCCTGATGATTTTGATGCGTCCGCTGCATTTTTTGCCGCACCGCACCCTGACATCAATACCATACCAAGCATCAATGCCATCAGCAATTTTACTGATTTTTTCATAATAGTCCTCCGTTTACCCTCTAATTAGAGCGTATTAACAAATTACTCATGCACTGCGATCTCCGTTTTTTTTACATATTTATCATAAAAATCATCAACGCAAAGAGGTTTATCAAAATAATATCCCTGCAGCAGCTCGGCGCCTGCCCTGTTTACAATTCCAAGAATGGCAGGATTCTCGACTCCCTCCGCACAGACGATAATTCCGACATTGTTGCAAAATGAGATGATAAACTCTATCAGTTTTCTTTCCTTTTCTGTACCGACAACGGACTTTATCATCGTATGGTCAAGCTTCACAATATCTGTCGGTATGTCCTTGAGCACTGCAAGTGATGCATATCCCGTACCGAAGTCATCAAGAGCAATGCTGATGCCATGATCCTTAAAATTCTGCAAACGTGCCGAAAGCTCATCCACCCGTCCAATCCGGCAGCTCTCTGTCAGCTCCAGCACAAGGCGTCCTGGTTCAATATTGTACTCCTTAAGCTTGTTCACTGTAAAATCGACAAGGTCGTCATCATGCAGCTGCACATAGGAGACATTGACATGCACTTTCTCAATCGGGCTGTTTCCCTTATCGTCCCACTCCCGCAGATAATGCAGCACCTGTTCAATAATCCATTTCCCCACAGAGATAATATAGCCGGTGTCTTCCAGTATGGGAATAAATTCCATCGGCCCCACTCCCGAAAAACGTTCGTCACTCCAGCGCAGAAGCGTCTCACAGCTCGTCCCCCTGCCTGTCCTTGAATCAATAATCGGCTGCATGACAATCGAAAATCCCCTGAAATTATCATTGACACACTCACGCATGGCATCCCGCAGCCGCAGCACCCTGGTCTTTTTCAGATGCATTTCTTCCGTGTAAAAAACCACGCTGGCCCTGCCTGCATTCTTCGCATTTTCCAACGCAATCATCATATTGCTCATAATCTGGTCAATGTATTTCCCATTCTGCGGGAACAGCACTGCGCCCGCCCTAAAGTCAAGATGAATCTGGTTTCTCTCGATGTCGAGCATGGCAAACGCCTGCTGCATCTTCTCAACCTCGCGCTCCACATCACCCGGAGTCCCATCTTCCATGAGAAGCGCAAAATCGGAGCCATCCATGCGGTACAAGCGGGTTCCGGGCGTCCTCACCGCAAGCATCCTGTGTGCAATCGCATAGAGTGTCTTATCCCCATAGGAATATCCAAACTCGTCATTGACCCGCTTAAAATTGCTAAGGCCGATAATCACTGCCGCACCGCCCTTGTTCTTGTACAACAGATCCTCCGTATCATTGCGGAATTCCTGGACTGTCCACATCCCCGTAACAGGGTCTATCTTGTTTTTGACCCCCATGTTGGTGACAAACCCGGCAAAAAAATCCATCTTTCCCTCATCATCGTAGGTCATGTATCCTTTGCAATTTACCCAGACATACTCCTGCTCAGCGTTGAGCATCCTGTATTCCACGTCATGATACGCGCTGACATGGTTTGCCATATCCTCAAAATCCTTGAGATATGCTGCCTTGTCGTCCGGATGAATACGTTTTAACCATTCAATATCAGCAGGAAACAATATTTCACTTTCCAGCCCGAAGTACTCAACCGCGCCCTTTGACCATCTTGCAGTATTTTCCTTCATATTGCTTGCAAAGAAAAATGTCCTGTTTGATGACTGTGACAAAACGTCAAATAATTTTGAATCATACCCTCTCATTATGCTATCCAAATCCATAGCCCTCATCCTCTTTGTAGATAATCAAAAAATTTATAAATACAATTTCTATTATATCCCAATCCGCATCCAAACTCAACAAAAAGAATGTGTTGTGTGACTGTTTAATCTGTTTTTTCAAAATGCTGGTAGTCTTTGCTGCTGTTCCAGGCTCCTCCCCAGCGAAAACCATGCTGTATAAATAATTTGTAGCACAAGTCATCCTTGTCTATTTTATGCGGGAAATCCGCGCTGCGGTCGGCATAAGAGGCAGCGTTGTCAGGCGAAATAAGCGTCTCACCATCCTTTGTCCGCACATATGGATTATACAATGGGTTTATGTCTATGGCGCGGCCATAAGAATGGTTGGACAGTTTCGTTTTTCCCGGTACAGTACGGTAATTGAAGCAGGACGTGTTATTGTCCGCCATTGATGCCTCATCATCCGCGCCGTACTCGTCAATCAGGCGTATCCGTTCTATGGGGTATTGGCTGTCATACAATTCGCTGAATATTTCCACCAAATCCTGGGCAATTGCCTTGTTGCATATCAGCTCCCCCTCCTGAATCTGCGCATCAAAATCATAGTAAAGGACATGGACATACGCCAGGTCATCATAGGAAATCTGCAGGGGTTCCTCCGTGTCGGGGTAGGATTTTCCCGTGATGCGCTGTCTGATGTCTTCTGTCAGCGCCGTATAAAAGAATAATTCTTCCGCTTCCTGATGGCTTTCTGTCTCCAAAGGCAGCGCTTCATAATGCTCCGTATTTTCTACTTCACTTTCCACGCTGACAGACTCCGTCACCTGGCTTTCCGCACACAAAGCCGCCGCATCGGAAGGCTCCGTATTCCCTTCTGTCATCGTCCCGCTGTCCGGTACCGGCTGGCGGCTGTCACGCGCCCCATAAAAATATAATGCAAGCATCAGTGCCATGCACGAAAATAACAATATCCAAAAACGTTTTGCTTTCATTTTTCCTTCCCTGTCAGCTCTGTATTACCTTCATGCGGTAAAACTCGCCTTTGCGCTCCATAAGCTCCTCAAAGGTGCCATACTCGACACATTTTCCATCCGCTATCACTGCGATTTTATCGGCATCCCGAATTGTCGAGAGTCGGTGGGCGACAATAAATGTCGTCCTGCCTTTCACCAGGTTATTGATTGCCTCCTGGATCATTTTTTCCGAAATGCTGTCAAGCGCAGATGTCGCCTCATCCAGCACAATAATCTGGGGATTTCGGATGAGTGCCCTGGCGATGGCGATGCGCTGGCGCTGTCCGCCGGAAAGCTTGCCGCCATGTTCCCCGACCGTCGTGTCCAGCCCTTTCGGAAGGCTCTTCACCAAATCGGTCAGGTTTGCGGCACGCACGACCTCCGCAAGCTCCTCCTCGGTCACATGCTCACAGCCATATGTAATATTTTCCCGGATGGTACCCGAAAACAAGATGGAGGTCTGCGGCACCACTGCAAGATGCTTTCTGTATGTACGGAGGTCTATCTGGCTCATGTCATGTCCGTCAAGCAGGACACTGCCCTCACTTGCCATGTGGAAGCCGATGACCATGTTCAGTATTGTAGACTTTCCGGCTCCCGACTCACCGACAAACGCAATGGTCTGCCCCTGCTCCACATGCAGGTTCAGATGGTTCAAAACCTTATTTTCATTGTTGCTGTAGTGGAAACACACTTCCTTAAAATCAAACACGCCATTGACATCGGACATCTTTTCCTTGCCCTCGTTGTTCTCCACATCCTCAGAGAGCAGGACTTCCCCAATCGAATTGACTGACTCGATTCCTTTTGTGATAATCGGAAGCAGCGTGACAATCGCCGACACCTGGTTCACCACCGTGGAAAAGTAACTCTGGTAAAGCGTGATATCGCCGACCTGGATGCTTCCCTTTATCGCAAGGTAACCGGTAAATGCAAGGCATATGACCTGAAAAATCTGAAAAATTGCCCATCCCACGGAGCCAAAAAGCGCCTGCACGACATCAAGCTGGTAGCCCTTTTCCGCCACTGCAAAAAGCTGGCCGCTGATTTTCCTTACTTCCTCGTCCTCAAGCGCATGCGCCCTTGTCACCGGCACGAGCTCCACCATCTCCATGACACGCGCCGAAGTCTCCTCCATCTCTTTGCGGAACTCCTTGTTCCTGTTCTTCATGACATTCCGGAATGATACCATGGTAACTGCCGCAACGGGTGCCGCAAACACAAAGAACACCAGAACGGTCTTACTTTTGGAGCCCGTGACAATCAGTGCCACCCCAATATTCAGCACAATATTCAGGATATTGAGGAACATCTGTGTTGAGAGCGTCTCCACCGCCTCAACATCACGCATAATCTTTGACTGAAGCCTTCCCGACTGTGTCTCCACATGGTACGAGATGGAAAGCTGCTGGAGCTTGCGCACAAGCGCCTTGCGCAGCCCGGTTTCCACATAGCGCGTGGCAAGGCTTTTGTATGAGGTGTACAGATAGTTCATGGGGACATTAATTACAATCAGCGCACCCTCAAATACCGTATAGAACACAGTGTTTTTCAGCGTATCCGGGTTGCCCGTCGTGACGTCATTGATAATTGCAGCCGTCAGAATCGGCAGTACCCACACGCAGGCATGCTTGATAAAAAAACTGACGACTGCAAGCACAAACTTGTAATAATTTCCTTTATATAGGGAAATCAGTATCTTCATCGGATGCCCCTGATACCTGCGGTAACATTCGATAAACCAGCTTTCCGTGTCAATGCCGCGCCGTGGCGCCATTTTTCTCTCAAAATTTTTCATAATAATCCTCCATGCCACCCCGGCGGCTCAAACAGGAATGAAAAACGCGCTTTCCAATCCCTTATCCTTATGCGGGTATGCGAATTTGGCGCAGGCTCACTGGATGAATCCTGCAAAGAACGAGGCGCACGCGACGGTAAGCACACCGGAAACTGCTATGGAGAGACTGCTCATCGCCCCCTCAACCTCGCCCATTTCCATGGCCTTTGCCGTCCCGATGGCATGTGCTGATGTCCCTAGCGCAAGACCTTTTGCAATTGGTTCGTGAATGCCAAATACCTTGCACACCAGGTCGCCTAAAATATTTCCAAGCACCCCGGTTATCACAATGACAGCCACCGTGATTGTGACATAGCCGCCAAGCTCTTCTGCCACTCCCATGCCGATTGCCGTCGTAATGGACTTTGGCAGCAGCGTGACATACTCCTGATGGTTCAGCCCAAAAAGCATGGCAAGCGCAAATACCGTCACCATGTTGGTCAGGACTCCTGACACAATTCCCGCTGCCACTGCTGCCCAGTTTTTCTTCAGAAGTTCCAGCTGCTCGTACAGCGGAATGGCAAGGCACACGGTTGCAGGCGTCAGAAACCAGCTTAGATATTTCGCTCCCGCATTGTAGGCCTCATAATCAATATGCACCGCCAAGAGTATCACAATGCTGGCTGCTATGGAAAGCAGCAGCGGATTGAGCAGCCCGCTTTGAAACCTTTTCTTTAAATACATGCCAAGCATATAAGTCAGCAGGCTGATTGTCACCCCGGCAAAAGCAGAGTCCAGCACAAATTCGTTCATAATGATCCCTTTCTTTTATTATATATCAAAAAAATATAATTTTCTTTCGTTTTTTTGTCGTTTCATTTTCCGTCTTTACAGTTTGATGTCATTTTCTGTCCTTTTTCCGGATGACTGCCTGCGACACCCTGCCCGTAACAGCCATGACTGCC
Source organism: uncultured Lachnospiraceae bacterium (assembly GCA_949066965.1). Taxonomy (GTDB): domain Bacteria; phylum Bacillota; class Clostridia; order Lachnospirales; family Lachnospiraceae; genus COE1. Next base: position 24,876 of record CARTDA010000008.1, on the reverse strand, counting down.
ACCAGCACCACAACCGTCACGACGCCCACAGGGAGAAGCATCGGCCTTAACACACCCCACGACGACATCAGCCCGACGCCTGCCGGAATAAACATCACTGGCATAATCTCAATCAAAAACCTGCCTGTCTCCTTCACGGCATCAAGCCGGATGACACCTGTCACCAGGCAGACAAACAGTATCACCATGCCATAGATGCTTGCCGGCACCGGAAGCGGCAAAAGCGCCTTCAATACCTCCCCGATAAAGGAAATCACCAGAATAATCAAAAACTGTTTTAAATATTTCATATGTCCCCCCCATGCATTTCACACTAACCTCCATGATTCCGCTCTGCGGAATCTCAAATCGTTATGAAAAATGCCGTACTTTGGCATTTTTCGGCGTGAAACTTAGTACTTCTCCGCGAAGCAGCCTCTGCTGCGAGTGGAAATTGCTGAAAGCAATTAGAAGTACTTTTCACGCTGACTTCTGAAACATATTTATTATATTCCTTTTGCCTGCAATTTACAAAACGGAAACTGTCACATTTTTTGTTCTCTTTTTTGCCATCTTTTTGTCACCTTTACTATTGCGCCCCAAAAACGAATGTGATATGCTAAAATTATAAAAATAGGTATATATTTTTAAATGTATTTTGATGAAAGGAGGAATGTATATGCGAATTTCTTCTATGTCTTATTTGTCCAGACAGAATAATCGCAACTTAAGCCGCTCTTACCAAAAACTTTCAAGCGGAAAGCGCATTAACTCCGCTGCCGATAATGCTGCGGGGCTTGCCATCGCCAAAAAGCTTCTGAAACAGTCAAATGGCATGAATGTCGGAATAAATAATTCCCAGACTTCCCAGAATATGATAAATGTCGCCGAGGGTGCAATGGGTTCCGTGAATGATGCGCTCCAAAGAATACGCGAGCTTAGTATTCAGGCTTCAAACGGCACATATTCTGCTTCCGACAAAGAAGCGATACAGACAGAAATCGACCAGCTCAAACAGTCCATTGGAGGAACCGCTTCCCAGACACAGTTTAACGAGATGAAGCTTCTTGATGGAAGTATGGGCAGCTCCCACGTTGCATCGGATGCCAATGGCGGCGGCATGGATATCAGCATGCCGAAATTTTCACTGGAAGCACTTGGAATTGCGGACTTTGATGTGACCAAAAGTGATTTTGACATTTCAGCCATTGACAAGGCTCTTGAAAAAGTAAATTCTTCGAGAAGCTATCTTGGTGCCTCATCAAACAGGCTGGATCATACAATGGCATACGGAGCAAATGCCGTATATAACCTGACCGCTTCACAGAGCCGAATTGAAGATTTGAATTATGCCCATGGCGTTTCAGACATGAAAAAAGAGCAGCTGCTGAATACCTATACTATTATGATGCAGCGCAAATACATGGACAATGAAAGCGGACGTGTAAAACAGTTTTTTAACTAAATATTTTGAACAGGGCTGCGGATTGCAGCCCTGTTTTTTGCTTATAGGAAATTGCGACAACGTAGACCATTTAAACAAAAAGCGAAGCTTTTTACTAGATGAGCGCGCTGGCGCTCATCTTTTTACATGGTTTGTTAAAAACGTCGAATCATCACATTTTTTGTTGCAATTCAAGAATGTAAAATTTATAATGATAAAAAAGAACCAGAAAATCTGACTGATTGAAAAAGGAAATTACAGCAATATGAAAGAAATGAATGCAGAAATTGACCAGCTGACTAAAAAAATCGCAGAGCTAGAGCATGCACTTGAGGACGCACGGGAAGAAAATCAGGCAAAAAGCAGTTTTTTGTCCAATATGTCGCATGACATCCGCACACCGATGAACGCCATTCTTGGAATGACATCCATCGCGCTTTCCCATATCGATGAGAAAACCCGCGTGCTTGACTGTCTCCAGAAAATCCACACGGCTTCCGAGCACCTGATGAGTCTGGTAAATGACGTTCTGGATATGTCCAGAATTGCAAGCGGACGCATGGCGCTGAACGAGGAACCATTTTCACTCGCGGACCTTGTACATGACATTACCATTATCGTGCGTCCGCAGGCAGAGCAAAAAAATCAGGAATTCCAAATGGAAATCGGGGAAATGTACGAGGAAAGCCTGACCGGGGACACGCTGCGACTGCGGCAGATTTTGGTGAATATCATCGGAAACGCGGTAAAATACACACCGGAAAATGGAACCGTGCATGTGTCCTTTTCCCAGCATATCGACACCGGTGCCCCTGACAAAGTATGGCTTGATTTTTTGTGCGAGGACAATGGAATCGGCATGAGCAAAGACTTTTTAAACCGGATTTTTATCCCGTTCGAACGTGTTAACAATACTACCATCAGCAAAATTGAAGGCACCGGACTTGGAATGTCGATTGTCAAAAATCTGCTGGACCGCATGAGCGGTAAAATCACCGTGGAGAGCGAGGAAGGCAGCGGCAGCCGTTTTTACGTGTCAATTCCCTTTGCACTTGCACAGCAGCAGAATGTACGCATCCTTCCGGCAGGTCAGACTGTCCTGCTTGCAGAAAAAATACAGGCGCGCGCAGAGCAGATTACTGCCTGTCTGGAAGAAAACGGCATAAAAACCGTCCATATCAAAAGCGGTATAGACGCAGTAACGTGGCTGACGGAAGCCCAATATGAAAACCATATGCCTTGTGCCCTGCTGCTCGGGCAGGAGCTCATTGACATGCCGGCTCTTGAGATGGCATCCCATGTGCGCCATCTTGCCGGAAAAGATTTTCCAATTATTTACGTTGCCGAGGTGGACTGGGCACAGCTGGAATACCGCGCATCGCGCGCCGGCGTGAATGCCTTTGTGCCCTGCCCGCTCTTTAAAAGCCGTCTTTTGTCAACCCTGTCGGATCTGACACGCGACGCACAGAACGGACGGGACGATTTTGCGGAAAAACAGGATGATTACAGCCAGTACCGCCTGCTTCTGGTTGAGGACAACGAGCTGAACCGTGAAATCGCGACGGAGATGTTATCCATGACAGGTATACAAATCGAGACAGCAGAAAACGGGATTCAGGCAGTGGAAACCTTTGCAAACGCCCCCGAGGGTTATTTTGACTTGATTTTTATGGATATTCAGATGCCTGTGATGAATGGGTACGATGCCGCGCGGAAAATCCGCGCACTGCCAAGGAATGACGCGCAGACTATCTGGATTGTCGCGATGACAGCCAATGCATTTGTCGAGGACATCCGCCTGTCACGGGAGGCAGGCATGAATGAACACTGCTCGAAACCTGTCGACGTGGAACGCCTGCATGAAATTTTGCGCAAGCGGCTATAGAAAAAGTAAAAGGAGGGCACTATGCAGCCATATCAGGAAGAATATATCGCAAACTTAAAGGATATTGCCGTTCTTACGGCACATAAAAGCCCTGAGGGACGTTCTTACGAAGTCTACCGGAAAGAGCTGAACCGATGCAGAAAACTGACAACGGAAAAAATAGCACGCAACATGGAGCTGCTGCGCGACAAGCTTTTTCCACTGCTGGACAGTCTTTTTGCCGCCAGCGAGACGGAGCTGGAAGAACTCGAGGCATTTTCCAGGGCGCTTTTGGATGGCAAAAATGAACTGGACAGCGGACTGTTCTGCCAGATTCACCGCGCGCTGCTCACACGCGCAAGGCGCACCAAAAACAGAAATGCGATAATCCGTCATCTGTACTGGCTGGGCATCGGCCTCCACAGCACCTGTAACAAAATGGTCGGACTAGAACTTTCAGACTCCCAGAAATACATGTCCCAGATGCGTCTTTGTTTTGCGGAAGCAGCAGCATATCTGAAATATTATGACGAGATAGAGGACACGGAGACAAGGGGGTACATCCTGCGCTCACGGGCGAACATGGCACTGGGCCAGTTTCAGTCCGCAAGCGCCAAAATCCGTCTGACAAGGCAGACCCTGCAGATTTTGCAGGATGAGGACTACCGCGAAAAGGCGCCGGACCTTCCATGGGACAGATATATCTATATGACACACCAGCAGATGGCCTCCTCGATATCCTACTGCCGGGAAAATGACATGTCCGCAACGGATGTGACAGCAATTATGGAATCGGCACATATTGTCCATCAGCAGCGGATTCAGGAAGCTGTCAGCAGAAACGAAAAGTCGCCCGTAAAATCGGCTTTTTCTTGTTATGCAATCGAATATTACTGCGGGCTTAGCACGCTGGAACAGCTGCTCGGCAAAATGGAAGTGCTGATGGACTCCGCAGACACCTCCTCTTTCACGCCAGACAGCATGTATGGAGTCATCTCACTTCCTGCATTGTATTGCCAGTACCTGCGGGAATATCCGGAACAGCTGCCGGGACGTGAGGATTATCTGGCGGAGCTTTACCACAAAATCATTGTTTATGCAGAGACGTTCCCAAAAAAGAATACAAATGAACAGCTTTTTTACTTTCTCAGGCAGCTTTCCACGACATTTATAGAGACCAGGCACAGTATCTCTTATGGCGCATTCCAGCAAAAGCTGTTACTGTACTTTGCACCCCATATTTACATACACTCCCATGTTACCGGAAAAGTCGCTTCCATGCTCTGTGAAATCATCATGGATGAAGAACCGGGATTTTTTGATGATATCGAACATATCCGCCAGATAAGCGACCCTGTCCGGAAAAAGCAGGAGGTGGTTCAGTATGCCATGAACTGCGGCGCATTCCATGACATTGGAAAAATCAACTTTATCAGCCTCTATGTGCGGACGTCCCGGCAGTGGTTTACGGAGGAATACGAGATTGTACATCTGCACACCGTGGTAGGCGCAAGCCGTCTGGAGGCTTGTCCGTCCACACGCCATTATGCCGCAATTGCCCTGGGCCACCACAGCTGGTATGACGGCTCCCACGGTTACCCGGAATCCTACAAACGCCTGGAATGCCCTTACCGCCAGATGGTAGATGTCATCGGCCTGGTTGACTGGATTGACAACATGCTGCACTCCTCATGGCTGTACGGACGCAGCCAGAAAAGCTTTGACGAGGTTATCGCAGATGCCATTGCCCTGGAAGGCAAGCGCTTTTCGCCGCTTCTGACAGCATGGCTGCGCGACAGCAAGGTAACCGAGAAAATCAGGCAGACAGGCACCTCCGCACGTCTTGAGGCATGCCACCAGCTCTACAATACATATGCGGAAAAAACGGATACCGATTCCTTTGCCAATCGCACACTCAGTGCCCCAATAATACCATAAAAAGTGGTGTATTCTTTTTCTCTTATATTTTTCATTGATGCTTCGTATTTCTTCACAAAAATAACTGCTGTAAAATATAACCTTTTCTGTTATAAATCTCTACAGCAGTTATTCATCTGCCGGTAATTAGTAATTAATTCCGTTAATCCCAGCACATCTTTTAATGTAACGATTTTTCCTGTATTTAAGATTGTAATATTTTGAGTCACTATAGGCATTCGTCCAGTTCTCCGTCCCCCTTACGACAAACGAAAGATACTTGTCACTCTGCTGTTTTATCTCATAACCTACCGTAATCCTTATATTATGTTCTGCCCATTCTCCGGGTGTTCCCCCTGTTTCCCAAAAAAGCGGTCCTGTATTCTTCCTGAAAGCATTTTTCAACCACGCTCTAGCGGCTGATAGTTGCTGTCCATATAATTCTTTTTTCCGAAAGGAACATAATTTTCGTCCAGCAGAATCATGTTTCCGTTTCCAAGATCCGGGAATTTCTGTGCAATTTCTTTCAGGACCTCCCACTCATCTTTGGCGTTTTCCCTGTTATCTTCCTCCACCTGCCTTAATGCTTCTGCAATCGCCTGCTGATCCGCCGTGCCCCAGTAGAGGGGATGGGGCTGAAAAGACGAATGGTAATCGCCTCCTTCGTAGCAGAAAAAGCAGGAACAGGGAATTTTTTCAAACAGCTCTTTCCTTGCCCCGTCAAGCGCCTTTACCTCCAGACAGTAACAGCCGTTTATGGCTGGCGCCCCTTCCTGCGCAACCATATTCGCAATTGCCATGATTGTCAGCGGCTCTGTTTTCACGATCATTCCGGGCACCAAAAGTCCCTCTTCGTACATTTCCCTTAAATATTCGTCAGAAAATTTTCCGACAGCCCTCCATAGGAAAAACAGCGCAAAAAGGACAAAGATGAGGGCAGGAATCCAGCTTTTTAACAACGAAATTCCTGCCATGCATGCAAAACATACGCAGGTCAGGGCTGAATTTTTTCTCTTTTTAACCACAGCCCTTATGATTTCATCCTTCTGCCGTATCCGGTTTACATCTGCGTGAATACCTGATTTTGTGCTTGCTTCAAATTGTGAATAATCTACCATTTTTTGCCTCCGTTCCTTTGATTCTGACAGTTTTGTATTTCTAAAACAATACAAAAGTGCGCGTTCTTGTATATTAAACTTATTATACAACGAAAACAACCTGATTGGTAGGCTGTATCGTGTTTTTTTGCAAACTTATCGAGTAAGCAGCGCACATGGACGGGCAGCCTGCCATGATGCACATCGTCCGCCCTGTCACAGCTCAGGTTGAAAAACTGCGTGTGCATGACTGACACGGTAAAATTGCAGGGCAGGAAAGTGCCGCCTTGCCGTATTTCTACAGCAGGTCTGCACAGTCCTCCCTCAGAACCATGCTTACAGCTCTCGCTGTACACGGCTCCGTCTTTGCTTGGTCGCTAAAAACTCATTGGTTGTGGATCCTGATATGGTATTGCTTGCAGACCACAATGGTCTTTCGCCGTTTGGCTATCATCCCACGTTCCCAATCCTCTTAAAAACCTCCTATACCTCCATTCTGCCACAGCGACAATTTTACTGCTGCCGGAACTGTTTCCGCACGATTTTTATGATACGTTCCATATCCTCTTTTGTATTTTTAATATCACTTGGCAGGCAAAGCCCTCTGTTAAAAATATCTTCACTAACGCTAATCCCATCCTCTACCTGAATAAAATCATATTCTTCAAATACAGGCTGCAAATGCATCGGTTTCCATATCGGTCTTGTTTCAATTCCTTCCACCTCTAAGGCATCCATGACCTGCGTTGGCGTCACGCTTCTGTCTGGCGAAATCGTCATACAGGAAAGCCAGTTGTTGCAGGCAGCCTCCCTGTTCAACGGATTCATTTCTATCTCTTCTATATCCGAAAAGGCTTCCTGATACGTTTTATAAATTTCGTGTTTCTTCTGTATATGCTCTTCAATATGCTGCATCTGCCCGCATCCGATTCCTGCAACAACATTTGACATCCTGTAATTGTAGCCAATCGTAGAATGCTGATAATGTCTGGCAGGATCACGAGCCTGTCTTGATAAAAACCGGGCTTTATCCACATCTTTTTCCTGTCTGGCAACCAGTATGCCCCCGCCCGAAGTTGTAATAATCTTGTTTCCGTTAAAGGAGTAAATCCCATAATCCCCGAAAGTACCTGTCATTTTTCCTTTATATGTCGTACCCAGCGATTCCGCCGCATCTTCAATCAAAGGAACATTATGCTCCTTACAAAGTGCGCAGATTTCGTCCATATTCGCTGATGTGCCGTACAAATGCACAGCCATGACAGCTTTCGGGTGGGGATATTTTTCAAACGCTTTCCTTAATGCCGCTGCATCCATATTCCAAGTGTCACGCTCCGAATCGATAAAAACAGGAGTTGCCTTCTCATATCTTACCGGATTAACGCTTGCCGCAAAGGTCAGGGAGGGTACAAATACAATATCATTCTCCTGAACCCCCGCTAAGATAAGCGAAAGATGCAGTGCCGCCGTTCCAGATGAAAGCGCCGCGGAAGAAGATACTCCCACATAAGCAGCCACTTTATTCTCAAATTCATCTACATTCGGTCCTAACGGTGAAATCCAGTTTGTTTCAAATGCTTTCTGAATATACTGCTGCTCCTCCGTATGCATGGTAGGAGTCGCCAAAAGAATTTTCTTCATCTTTTTACTTTTCCTTTCAAATAAACAAATTTTAGTGCAAGCCGCAACTTATTCATAAATTGCATGTTTGCAACGCCCCTTTCACTATTTCAACATGCTATACACACACTCTGACAATGTTAATGCAAGAATAATGTTAATTAGCCTGTAATATTTTTGATATGCCCTCTGTATCAATCCCCCCATACCAATCCAGGTAAGCGTTGCAATCGTTCCAATCGTGGCTATGATCATCTCAAACAGGAGCAAAACCCATAAAGCGGCGCTATATTCCGTGACATATCCTGTCAATGCCGTAATTCCGAATAAATAGATTTTTACATTGACAAACTGCAGTAAAAATCCTTTTAGAAATGATGCTGACTTTTCCACAGTGCTTGTAATTGGTTTGCTTAACGCAATATGGACTGCCAGCCATAAAATATAGGTAGCGCCTATGTATTTCATAATTCCAAGCAAATCCGGCAAAAAGGTGCTTACCCCGAACACGAAAACAGCGCAAATCACCTGCACAACATAATATCCTGCAAATATCCCCCAATAAAGCGGTCTCCCTTTTTTATACCCATAATTTGTTACCGTATTTAACGCCAGTATATTTCCCGGTCCCGGCGTAAAGGCATTGATAACAGAATAGATAAAAAAATTACCTAATACATAACCCGGCATTTTTTTGCCTCCTTTCCGTTTCTATATCTTAGCACGGAACGCCATGTAATAGGTAATATCTGTTTTATATGCTGTTACATAGGATAAACCTATGTTTCATCTATATCTGGTATTGTTTCAAAGCCTCAACATAAATCTCCCCTAACTCTGATAGTTCTTTATCTTTGTTCAATATGTATCCAATATGCATCACCTCATCTTCCTCCAGAGGAATCGAAACGATAGAATCCCCTTGCAGATATTTCGGGAAAATACCACTTGAAATTGTATAACCATCCAACCCAATCATTAGATTTACAATCGCTGCACGGTCACTGACCTTAATGCTTTTCTCGACAGGTTCATTGCTGAAAAGTTCTTCCGAAAAATTGGAAGATTCATACGTTCCCTGCACAAAACTAAGACGGGGATATGGTTTCAGATCATCCAGACTGACAGATGCACATTTTGCCAAAGGGTGGTCTTTGCCTATAAAAATATGAGGCATTGCAGTAAACAATTCAAAAAAATTCAGACTGTATTCTTCAAACAGCTTTCTCAGCACATTTTCATTGCTGTTGCAAAGATACAGGATTCCCAAATCGCTAAACCTGTTTCGTACATCTTCCACAATCTGGTGCGTCTGCGTCTCATTCAGGATAAACTCAAACCGTTCCTGCCCAAAATGCTGTATCAATTCCACAAACGCATTTGTTGTGAACGTATAGTGCTGCGTTGAAACACAAAACCTTTGTTTTGCAGGTTTTTTATCAATATATTTTGATTCCAGAAGTTCCATCTGCTGAACTACCTGCCTTGCATATCCTAAAAACTCCATTCCCTCCTTTGTCAGCGCTACTCCTGCCCGGCAGCGGCTGAAAATTGTTATTCCAGATTCCTTTTCTACTTCCTTGATTGCGCCGGAAAGACTTGGCTGAGAAATATACAGTTCTTTTGCCGCTTCTGTAATAGAGCCTCTTTCCGCAACGATTATCATATATTTTAATTGTTGTAGTGTCATACTTCCTCCAAACTAAGCAGCCTGATAATATTTTGATTGTAAATCGCTTCACATTAGACTATATCATATCCAGCAAAAGCCAATACCTTCAAAGCTCTTTCAAAATTTTCCTCTTTCACAAGAATATAATCTGTGTTAAAAGTTGATACGACAAATATTCCGATTTTGTTCTCTGCCAGAATATCAGCCAGTTGGGCGAGAATACCAATCATTGAAAAATCCAATATCCCCTGTATTCTGAAGCCTTTCCATCCATCCTCCCGTTCCAGCGTATTTGCAGGCGTATCTTCAGTAATACACACTAAGGAATATTCTTCATCCGTCCTTCCGATGAAATAAAACGCCTTATTTAATTCAATATCAGATTCTGATGCGACTTTACAAACAGTCATAGCATAGTCCAATTTCTTAAGTTCCATAATCATCTCCAAGCTGACAGTTATAAACGTCAAATTTATTATCTTTAAAGGCTTTTTTTCATCCAAATATGAGGGCAGCCTTCATCATCATCAATATCACTAAATTCAGTAAACCCTAAAGTCTGATAAAAAGCAGTTATCCTGCACTGGGCATGTAAAGCTAAACATTTTCCACCCCTTTTTTGAATATATTTTTCTGCTTCTTTGACAATAACAGAACCTATACTTTTACCACGATATTCTTTGATAACTGCAAGCCTTCCTAATATATATGTATTCATCACTGTATCCCAAAATATGCGGCATGTTGCAATAGGTATCTTATCCTCGTCAAACATTACAATATGTGTAGCTGTTTCATCTATATCATCAAATTCATTATGAAATCCCTGCTCATCTACAAATACTTTCTGTCTAACTTCTTTTGCATAATCGGGAATCCCCTCATAAATCACTGTTTCCATAATAAATTTATCCTCCTAAATATCGTCTTGCCGCCATCAATAATATTGAAATTATAGCACGCCCCCAACTGAATCACAATAATAAAAGCAAAAAAGCATCGTGGCAATGCCGAAGGCGGCAGAATCCCACCCACTCCCTACATTTTAGCTCAATATCCTTTTGGCATAAGTATTAATCTGGCTTATGCTCAATACGGTGATAATCGGATATGATGTTTCCTAATGTGATGCTTTCTAAACTTTGGCATAGGTCATTTCTTATTTTCTCATAAGAGCAGTCCAATACATTATGGATATTTTTTCCTATGGGGCATAGCTGCGAAGGCAGTGAATGAATGCCTATAAGTTTGGAACTAAAGGCTGGCTCTATCGCTTTACATATACGGTATAAGGTCACTTCATCCGGCGGACAGTTCAGTGTTGTTCCGCCTGTCCCGAATTTCACAGATATTATGCCATCCTTTTTCAATGAACTTATAATATTGCGGATTGTGACAGGATTGATCCCGGTTGATAACGCCAGAAGTTCACTGGTTACCTTCTGCTTATCCCCATATTCATAAATAAAAATAAGGCAGTGAATCGCAACCGAACATTTTGTACTGATATGCATGACATTACTCCTTTCCACGTTAGATTGTAGCATATATTTTTATTGCTGTAAATCTTGACACTACACCATGCGCCTGTTATAATGGTGTAAATTTTAGATTTACAGGAGGAACAAGCATGAAAGTTTCACAGATTATTTTTAGCCCGACAGGAGGAACGAAAAAGGTTGCAGATGCCATAACAAATACATGGGGACTGCCTGTAAATAAAATTGATTTGTCCAATGCAGAAACCGATTATTCCTCGCTTAGTTTTGAAAAAGATGATATTGCGCTTATTGCAGCTCCGTCTTTTGGCGGACGTGTTCCAAGCCTTGCCACTCAGAGAATCTCAAATATTCATGGCAGTCATACCCCCTGTGTAATTGTCTGCGTATATGGTAACAGGGCATATGAGGATACCCTGATTGAATTAAGCGATGCTGCTGAAAAAAGCGGCTTTCAGGTAATTGCTGCCATTGCCGCCATCGCAGAACATTCTATTATGCACCAGTACGCTGCAGGCAGACCGGACACTAAGGATAAAAAAGAATTAAGCGGCTTTGCGAAAAAAATATCAGAGAAAATAAACAATAATCTGACCAGTCTTTCCACACCGCAGATTCCGGGAAACCGCCCCTACAAGAAAGCGGCTGGAATCGGCTTAGTACCCAAAGCGGACAATAACTGCACAGACTGTGGTCTTTGCGCCAGACAGTGCCCTGCACAGGCAATCAGCAAAGAAAATCCAAAAGTTACGGACAGTAAAAAATGTATTTCCTGTATGCGCTGTGTCGTACAATGCCCGCAGTCATCCCGCAAAGTAAATGGGGCTATGGTTTCTGTTGCGGCATTGGCAATGAAAAAAGCCTGTTCAGCAAGGAAAGGGAATGAGCTTTATATTTAATTTCTTTCCGATGCCATGGAACGCACTACCTCTATGTCCTTTAAGCTGGTAAATACCCATCACCGCCACTGTGTTTTTACCATTGACAAAAACCTACGAAAGTTTTTCCTTGATGAAAATAAGCAGCAATCTGTTTTCACATCACAGACTGCTGCTTAAATTTTTGTTAAACCGATAGGCAATGCCCCATACGGTCTGTATGTAAAGCGGCTTGCCCGGATTGTCCTTTATCTTTTCCCTTATGTGGTGGATATGGCTCATGACAATATTGTAATCGCCGGAATACGGCTCCTGCCAGACAATATCACAGATCTGCTCTTTGCTGTATATTCTTCCCGGACTATTGGCTAATAGATATAAAATTTCAAACTCAATATGAGTAAGTCCAATTTCAATGTTATTTACCGTCATATTCTTTTTATCCGCATCAATTTCTAATGCTCCTATATGAAACGATGCTGCTTTTTCCGGTATATCAGAACAGTCATAATGAAAGACACCATGTATATTGTCCATTATTCTTTCGTAAGCATCTTCTTCGTTATCATTAAATGATAAAATAATAATCTTCCCCATTTACACTGCTTCTTTCTTATACCGTACCTCTCCAATCCTCCGTTCTATTCCAAAGGAAAAGAGGATTCATATTTGGGTTATTCCAGCTGCAAGTAAAGGCGTAACCCTATACGAGGGCTTTTCCATCGTGCAGCAAATTTTTATCATTTATTCCTGTTACAATTCATTGATCGTTGCTGTAATTGGCATGTTCCGAATCCGCTTTGCAGGTGCATATACTGCTGCCGCAGCAGAAGCTGTAACGAATACAACAATAATAGCAAGCAAAACGATCGGCAGACTCCACTGGCTTCCAAAATACCGTGTGACCAGTCTCACATACAAAAAGCGGCTTAAAACGATTCCGATGCCACTGCCGACAATAAGACCGGATACAGCGTAAGTAAAGGCTTCCGCAGCAATCATCCGGGTAAGCTGTTCCCCATCCATACCAACCGCCCTCATTGCTCCATACTGCTTTATCCGGGCAGTTACACTCATAGAAATGCTGTTGATAATATTAAACAGCGTAATCATGGCAATGATTGCCATAAAACTATACAACAGAAATTTCACAGCCAGATAGGTATTGGCATCTTCCTGATTACGCTGACGCTCATCCGTAAAAATAACATCGCTTCCCGCAAGACTGTTAATCTGCTTTACCGTTTCATCCGTAGCCTTTCTGCTTAATTGTATCCCTATCATACTGTAATTTTCTTCCCCTGTCAGCCGGGCAAACGTTTCCTGTGAGCAGATTATGCTGTACTCGCCGGGATACAGCCCGCTGGATATGCCACATACAACTTCAATCTCCTGTCCCGCTACCTGAATGATGTCTCCAACTTTTATCGGATTATCTTTATTTAAAACAGTCATAGCCTTGCCGACATCCCCATAAACTTCCGATAAATTTCCCTGCACAAGGCTATCCTCTGCACAGTCCAGCATATACTCACTGTATGACGTTATATTGACATGATCGATTTCCTGCCCTGAAGAAGCAGCCGGAACATTCTCCATGTAGGAACTGCCCCAAATAAGCTCTACACCGGCAATCCCGCTGATAGCATCACTTAAACTCCGATCCAGTACACGCTCATTTGCATAGCCGACAAGGGTAATATCCGGTTGCCATGACCGCATTGTGGGAATCAGCTCATGCGCAAAATCCAACCCTACTGAAATGCAAAGAAATAGTATAATACTGAGTGAAAAGCTGGCTGTCAATAAAAACCAGTTTTTCTTAGATGTTGTTGCATGGTGGATACCCAATGTCTTTTCAACCTTTCTAATATTCCGTTTTGTTGTATGACGTACAGAAAGCGCCGTATCCAAATTTCCGGAAACCGCTGCCATCGGTGAAACTTTAGACGCACGTTTTGCAGGAGACTGCGCTGCCAGCAGGACAGTTACAATTCCAACCACCGCCCCGCTGATCAGCCCGACAGGGCTTAAGGCAAATACCGGCATAGCTGCATATTCACCGCCAATTCCATAACGTAAGAATGCACAAATCCCCCATTCAATTGCCGTACCTGTGACCAACCCAACCGGAACAGCCGTTTTGCACCAGTTTAACGCCTCCAGCCGTACATACCGGATAATCTGCTGGCGGCTTGCACCAATACAGCGCATCATTCCAAAAAATTTTGTCCGCTGCGCTACATTACTGTTCATACTGCCGGAAATCATCAATACGCCAGCCAATAATACTAAAATGAACAAGACTACTGCTATTCCGTAAATATTATGCATAGATTTATTGCTGCTTTGTCCGGCAAGACCCATAATTGCTGCATTTTCAGAAATATCTTCCTCCGGCAGATCATACTGCTGCCTGATTTCCGAGATGATACCGGATGCCTTTGACACATCCTGAAATTGAATATAGCAGGTTGGGTTAATCGGAATATTGTTTTGTTCCATGACCCCGATATACGCATCCCGCATCATATATACAGCAACCAGATAGGTCTGCCCCTGATAAGTGTCAGCGTCATCCGACCCAAAACCGCATACCGTAAAATCCGTATCTCCCGAAGGTGTCTTCACCGTCACATGATCACCAATCTTTACATCTAACGCAAGGCGTGCATTGGAACTAAGCATAATGTCATTGTTACCCTGCGGCAGACTGCCTTCTTCCAGGGCATTCACAAGCTCTGCCAGATAAATACTGTCAGCGCCGTATAATGCAGCTTTTTTCTCCCCGATATAGAAAGGCTGGTCTGCGTCTGTGTTAAATGTTTCCGACCAGCCGATGGCGGCAACATCCGGGCGCTGGGCGATTTCTTCCGCTATGTCCTGAGAGATATTTTCCAACCGGATATGCCAGTTTCCATGTTTCTGCTGCAGCCCCTCACTTGATGCCCGAATCCACATATCCGCCACACTGAAAATCGTAGTCACAAGCAGAACGGAAATAATAACACAGAAAATCGTCATGCGGTTCTGCCGTTTCCGCACCCTTCCCGAAATAGGCACAAGGCTTAAATAACTTTTCATTCCCTGCACCTCCCCAAATCAGTAAGTTCTCCGTCTGATACCTGCAGGATACGGTCTGCCGTCTGTGCAATGCTGCGGCTGTGTGTAATCATAATAATTGTCTGCTCATACTTTTTTGATGCTTCTTTTAACAGTGCAATCACTTCGCTGGTATTCTGCGAATCTAAATTTCCCGTCGGCTCGTCCGCAAGGATTAAAGCCGGGCGGGTAAACAAAGCACGCCCGATCGCCACTCTCTGCTGCTGTCCGCCGGACAACTGACTGGGCAAATGATTCCGGCGTTCTTTCAAATTCAATACATCCAGTAAATCCTCCAGATATTTTTTGTTTGGCTTCTGGTAATCCAAAAGTGCCGGAAAGATAATATTCTGCTCCACCGTCAGTTCGGGAACAAGGTTAAATGCCTGAAAGATAAATCCAATATTCCGGCGGCGGAACACGGTAAGATGCCTTTCTTTCATGGAAAACGTATCTTTTCCATCAATCATTACCTTGCCGGAAGTAGGCACATCCAATGCGCCCAGCATATTAAGCAGCGTACTTTTGCCGGAACCGGATTCCCCTACTACCGCAACAAATTCTCCCTTCGGAACTGAAAAACTGACATTTTTCAAAGCACGGACAGCAGTTTCCCCTGCCCCATAAGTTTTTGAAATTCCATTCACTTCCAATAAATTCATGCTATGCCTCCTGTTACTTTTTTGATCTGATAAAGTCATGGGTGTTATTCCTCCTTCCGCAAAGAAGTATAACACCCAATCCTTACTCTGATATTTCTCTAAACCGACAATTTTGTAATGTTTTCCTTCAAACCAAACAAATTGATAATAAAAGCGCTCCCTTTTCCCAAAACACTGTCTACTTTCATATTGCCGCCATGCAGTTCAACAATCGTCTTTGCCAGAGGCAGTCCAAGTCCGATCCCCTGTGTATCTTTAGAAAAACGGCTGCGGTAAAAACGCTTAAAAATATGATAGACATCCTCGGAATGTATGCCACACCCATTATCTTCCACTACAATCTGTAACATATCCGACATCTGTTTCCATTCAACACAGATATGCTTTCCTGCATCCGTATGGTCAAAAGCATTTTTTACAAGGTTGCTGACCGCTTCTATCATCCATTCACGGTCACAAAAAAGCATAATATCATCATCTCCGCAAAGGCTAAGCTCTTTCTGCTCCTGTTTTGCACGATATGCAAAATGCTGTTCAATATCATGCATCATGTCAGACACATTCTCAAAATTTTTCTCAAGTATAATCGCTCCGGCATCTAATCTTGTAATTTTCAGCAGGTTTTGTACCAACGCTTCGATGCGGTCAAGTTCCTGCTCTGACAAAATGGTAAATTCCTTTAAGTCCGGAAGATTTTCTGTTTCACTTTGTAAAATACCATTATAAATATTAAGAGCAGCAAGCGGTGTTTTCAACTGGTGGGAAATATCCGATATGGTATCCTTCAGAAATTCCTTTGTCCGAAACTCGTTCTCTATATGTGCGTTCAATACCGACACCAACGTATTAACCGAATGGAAAAGCTTGTACATTTCACCCTCATCATCACATTCAATGCGGGCATCCGTATCTCCTATAAGGTAATCATCTATTTCTGCCACTGCCGTTTCCATGATTTTATCCTGCTTATGAAAGTAGCATAAGCTAAGAAACAAAATCCCACATCCCATAAACAGAGAAAGAATAAAGAGTGCAATCTGGCAGTTTCCGTGAAATCTCCACAAGATAACTTGTGACAGAATCGTATTGCAAAATAGAAACAGGGACATTCCGATAAATAATGCCTTAATACTTTTGTTTGTAAATATTCTCATAAAAATACCCCATCAAGTAATATTCCATTTATATCCCATACGTCTTACAGTCAAAATCATTTGCGGATCGCTGGGATTGTCCTCAACTTTTGTCCGCAGTCTGCGGATATAGACATTCAGCGTATTGTTATCTATATAATTTCCTTCATTATCCCACAGGTTTTCTAAAATCTGCTCTTTAGAAAGCACTGTACCCGGATTTTGCATAAACAGACACAGCAGCTTATACTCTCCTGCCGTCAAATCCAAAAGCTCTCCATTTTTATAAACCTTTCCTTGTGTCAAAATCGCCTTGAAACCATTGGAATGAATTTCTGTTTCTGTCTGGCTAAAATCACCTGCACGCCTTAACAGCGCATTGATCCGGGATAACAGCACTCCCAATTTAAAAGGTTTTGTAATATAGTCATCACCACCCATATCCAGTCCCATAATAATATTGACTTCCTCATCTGATGCTGTCAGAAAAATAATAGGAACTTTTGAAGTCTGGCGGACTTTTTCGCATATTTCAAAACCAGAACCGTCAGGAAGTGAAACATCTAAGATTAACAAGTCATACTTCCCCTCTGCCCAGACAGTATTCACTTCTTTTATCGTCCTTGCCACTTCCAAACCATAGCCGCCCTTGCGGAGTGCGAAGGAAAGGCCGTTAATCAGGCTTAAATCATCTTCCAGCAATAATATATTACTCATAATCCTGCTCCTTTCTTTTTCCCACATACCCATTCGTTGGCTTCTTTACATATAATTTATCCATATCATTTTTACTCTCTTTTCCAAAATTCACAAATATGATTATATATGTTAGAACAAAAGTTGGCAACAGAGTAGAGGAAAAAGACCGTTTTGTGCGTGGCAGCATCAAGTCACTCGGAAGGGAATACACGAAGGAGCGCATCAAAGAATGGATTGAACTGAAACGGGAGCGGAATTCATACCGCCTATAAGAAGTCCAAAAACCCTGACGCTTATTTCCGTAAGCATGAGAGCCAGATCATCCTTTATGGCGGCGCAAGGCGTATGCTGGAGCAGGCGGGCATCCCCTTAAAAGGCTTGAACATCGACAAGCTGAAAGCGGAGTATCAGGAGCTGACCGCACAGAGCCGCCAAAAATCGCACAGGAACAGATTAAATATCTCAAACTGAACTATCCGCGCATGTCTGCATCTGCGATTTTCATGACAAGTTGTGATTTCTCACAAGTTTGTCGGCTCTGCGTCTGTGCGTCTGGCTCTTTGATGATGTATTTGTTCTTCCCTACAAACGGGAATCTGTTTATCTCTTTCGACCTATATATCTACATACCTTTTTTCTTATATGCCAAATAATCATCTCCAAATGTTGTTAGCAAAAAATCTTCTTCTACATTTACTATTTGTAAATGTAGAAGCACAATAACCAACAAGGTAACAATTAGCAAACTCACATTAAAAAAATTGCGAGTATCCCTATATAGATTAAGGAACGCAGGATTTCGGCTAAAAGCATTCATATTTTCCATATCATTTATCCTCATTTCTTACCTAAAAAAGCCGAACAGGACAATAAAGGATATCACGTTTCCAAGAATGTGCGAAAACGTACTGATAACGCAATTACCCGATTTATGATAAATCATCGAGAAAATCAAGCTGTCAATAAACACATTGGAAATGTCAAAAATCACAACGCCAACGTTTCCCGGTGCAATATGCCCTGCGGCAAAAATAATGGACGATACAACCGCACATATCCAAGCCGGAAATAACTTTGAGGTTTCTCCGAAAAAGAAGCCGCGAAGTGCAATTTCTTCGCCAAATCCCGCAAGGATAAACTGTATTATCAGTAGTAATGTCTTGTCAAAGGATAGGATAGAACTCGTCCGTCCGAGTACATGGTCAACAAATTCCCCACTGAAAATCAAATTTCCCACAACAATCGTTACAATGCCACTAAAGCATGGCACCAATGCCCATGCGATTACACCCGGCTTTTTAATATCCTCCACAATCGTATTAAAACGCAACCCCGATTCGGCATTCGGTGTTTTGGAAACCGCTTCCACAATGAAGAAAAACGCAATCCCAACAAACACAGAATAACTCGCAATATTTGAGGACGGCACTACTTTTGTTGCCGTCAATAGTATCATTATTGCCACACCTATAATTGGTCGGCTTTCTTCTGGCGGTATGCCGCAAGCCGTTCCTTTTCCTCCGGCGTGAGGTCTGCCCCGGTCTTTTCAATCGCCATAATCTCCTTTATGGATTTCTGCTTGGGCGGCTTCTCCGGCTCGCTGGCTTTTCGTTTCTCCCGCCATTCCTTTTGCCACTCCCGGTTATGTGCAAGCCGCTTTTCCTCGGCTTCCTGTTCCTCCGGGATTTCCCTTGCACAAGGTTGTATCGGTGTGTCAACTTTGAGCCGCAGTCGGCGCAGTATAAAAGCCCGGTCAAGCGATTGGGGGCGTTCTGCCGCTCAGGGGCGCGGCGCACGGTTTCCCGTATCTTCTGTACGGTTCTCCATGTTTCATCGTCCACAATGGCGGGGATTGCACCCTCAAAAATGTGCTGTTCTTCCGGCGCGGTCTTGCGGGTGCTTTTGATTTCCGAGGGCTTTCACTGCTGCCTTCTGGCATAAGCCATGGACGGTATCCCCTTTTCTGGAGACAGCATTTCGTTCCGGCTCCCCTGGCAGACTGCCGGCGCCTCCCATTGGGAAAACCCTGCAGACTGTCCCGTCGGGTGGCATGCCCTTTCTCTGAACAATAGAAAACACCCAGCATAATGCAGCCGTCCTGGCTGCTTTTATCGGGTGTGAGTCATTCTTTATGTTTGTTTAGATTTGCCTTTTCTGGATAAATGGACTGCATTTTATCAGATAAAGACAAAATCAGCGGGTACACTGCAATCCACATTCATCGTGAAACACAGCACACCCGCCAAAATGTATGTATCGCTTTGTTACCATAATTCAGATAGAACCATACGCTCTTTCCAAAATCATTTATTCCTTTACGTACAATAACAGGGAACTCTTCTTTCACAATATTTTTTATACCTGCATCTTCCAATGCTTTAATAAGAATCCGTTTCAGAAGCTCCTGATCCATCATACACCCGATATAATATGCATATCCCTCTGCAAAATGATTTCTGGTCACTGCCGCATATCCATTCCAATTATAATGCTCATAATAAGCCAAAGCCTCTGCACCATCTAACGTTAAAAGCTCCATAAAAACTTTTGCTTCCCTGTTATCTGTCCCTTCTACCATATCTCCCCTCAGCATTACCTTTTTAGGGAATGTAAACAGATGATATTTTACACCCAGACAGTTTCTCAAAATACGCGGCTGCACCTCATGGCTTACTTTTACATTCTCATTTGCAAATCCTGTCTTAAATGTTGCTACCAGACATCCTCCATTTTCCACATAACGGTTCAGCTTTTCCAGCAACCTGTCTGGTGCAGCATAAAGCGCCGGAACAACAATCATTTTATACTGCCCGAAATCTTCGGATTCTGGCCATATAAAATCACACTCAACATTCATTCCGTAAAGTGTATCATAAATCCACCTGACCACATCATTATAAGCTACTTTCCCTTTATCAGATTCTGTTGCATCAATGCCGAACCATTTCAATGCAGTCAATGTTTCATTACTTACCAGAACTGCTGCTTCATTTTTCTTTTTCAGATTGACCAGATGACTCCCTATTTCCCATAGTTCTTTTCCAATCACACATGCTTCCAAATAAATGTCATTCTCCTGGAAATCATGGCTTAACAGCCCCTTCCAGTATGTTTCACGGGCATTATGCAGGGAATGCCAATGCCAGTACATCACACTGTTTGCTCCGGAAGCGATATGACTGTAGGCTTGCAGCCGAAGCTGGCCCTTATATGGCAGCCATCCCGGAAATCCCTGTGCCTCCGTTTCCAGAACCAGATAATTATCCTGCTTCAAGGATCTCACCATATCGCCCCCAAAAGCAATCTCCATTCCTGTCAGATCATCCTGCGTTGGATGGTAAATATCTACGCCTACAATCGTCAGGCTTCTGGAGGCATGATAGTGGTTCACATTTGGCTGTACCCCAAAAGAGTATCCCCTCCATTCAAAGTCAAAATTATGTGTCACAAACTGATCATCCCTCTTGTATTCTTTCACAATACCTGACTGCCAGCCCAAAAAATCATCTACCAATGTTCTCTGAAACTTTTCGAATTCTGCCCCAAGGCTTCCGTTAATGGTTCCCCTGACATCCGGGAAATCTTCCCATGCATTGATACGGTTGCTCCAGTAATCAAGTCCAAACTCTGCATTCATGGAATCCAGGTTATCCTGAAATTTTTCCCGGAGATATTTCACAAACTTCTCCTGCACATTCCTTCCTGCTGTCCCATAATGCTTTGTTTCGTTATCCACCTGATAACCAATTACACAGCTTCTGTGGGCGGTACACTTCATCAATTCCCGGATTACTCTTTCTGCATAAAACCGGAAAACCGGATGCGTGATATCCATAATTTGACGGGCTCCGTAAATTCCACGGCCATTTACTGTTTCTGCAAGTACATCCGGATGGGATTTCACCATCCATGTAGGAATTGCATAGGTAGGCGTTCCGATAATTACATGGATGCCAGCTTCTTCCATTGCATCTATTACTTTTTCCACATGGGAAAAATCAAAAACCCCTTCCTGCGGCTCACAGGTACTCCAGGTAGATTCTGCAATCCTGACTGTATTGATGCCGGCTTTCTTCATCATCTGTATATCTTCTCTTAACCGTTCACAAGGCATATACTCATCATAGTATGCTGCCCCAAATAAGATTTCCTTCATCACTTCCTCCTAAACTTGCTACATTTATTTTTCTACAATAAACCTCTGAAGCTCTCCAAGTAATTTTTCTGCATCGTGGTCATCCAGTTCCACTTCAATCGGTTTGTCCAACTCCAGACTAAAAATACCCATAATAGATTTCCCATCAATATGATATTTTCCGCAATGGATATCCACATCCTTTTCAGCCCTGAAAGTTATATTCACAAATGCCTTCACGTCATTTACACTCTTTAATGCTACTTTGCAATTCATAATTTATTTCCTCCTTTTTTATTTTGAGATACGGCGGTTCTTAAGATCAGCCAGAATAGAATCATATTCCCTGTCCAGATGGTAGAATGTAAGTACAATAATCTGAATAACGGTAAGGATAATCGGAATATAAATGTAACATGAGCGGATTGCAGTAAATGCGCTTGCCGGCTGCGACGCAGCAGTACCCACATATCCTCCGATTGATAAAACAGCTCCTACCAACAGCAGACTGATACCATTCCCAATCTTCTGCCCAAAACTTGCTGCACTGTTGATCAGCCCCTCTGTCCGTATTCCAGTTTTCCATTCTCCATACTCAATCGTATCTGTGACCATTGCGAATATACATGCCGAAATCCCAGCATTTCCAACACCCCTAAGCATACATCCAGCCAGAAGTATAACTAAATTTTCTGCACCGATTCCCATGATTGCATAACCAATGATAAATATCACTGATCCTGCCATCAAAACATTTCTTTTTCCAAAACGCTTTACAAACCAGGCGATAAAAAACATGCAAACAATCTGTGTGGCTTGGAATGCTACAGAAAATGTACCAACCAAATCCGGGTTTCCTAAAATCTCTTTCGTGTAATAAACTTCTGCCGAACGACAGAACGTTCATATTGATCCTGTGTCATCATTGCTGTCAATGTGGCATATGGGAGGTTAATCCCTGTAAAGAGAACGGTAAAAGCAATATTATAACTGAAAAATATGTATACCAGCTTTGCCGTTTCACTCCACCCTACAGGCACTGCAAACAGAAGAACTGTACCTACAGCATAGGGGATTACTAAACGCAATATCCATATCCGTGCCTTTCCAAAAGGTGACTTTGTCTTATCAATAATCACTCCCATAATCAGATCACTGATTCCATCAAACACCCTGGAACACGCCATAATCACTCCCACAGCTGCCGCCGCAACCCCTACATAGTCTGTGTAGTAAAACATTAGAAATGCTGCTACAGCAGAATACATAATATTACTTGAAAAATCTCCGCATCCATAAGCCAGCCGTTCTTTTACAGTGATTTTTTCGGATGCATTTTCGTTAGTAAAATTTTTGAATAACATACTGATACCTCCCAGTCTTTTTGCAGCCATATATGTCCGGCTGTTTTTTTATGTTATCAGTATAACCTGGGAAGCGCCCTTGTTATATCGTGTATTTTTACTAATTATCGTGTATTTTCGTTTTTTGAAACTGTCCAAACTTCTCCCTGTATTTCGTAGGTGTAAGTCCTGTCTGATCCTTATAAACCTTACCAAAGTGACTTTGAGAACAAAATGCCAGATAAACAGCTATGCTTTTAACATCATATTCTGAATAGCGGAGCAGATTCTCAGCTAGCCGGATTTTTTCTCTGCGGATATACTGCTGTATCGTAATCCCTTCTATCCTCCGAAATAAATCAGACAAATATGTCGTAGACACTCCTATCTGGTGTCCAATCTCCCCTATGACAATTTCACTATGCAGGTTCTGGAAAATAAAATTTTTCGTTTTTTCTATGAGTTCATTCCGTTCTTTCTTTACATTAATTCTGCCCACCTGTTCTACAAATTCATATTCAGCCTGCCGCATTGCTGCATCAATTTTTACAATATTTGTCATTTCTTCTATTTTCAGGATGTAACCATCTACCATAGAAAACGCTTCTTCTGGAAGCAGCCCTCCATCAATAGCTGCTCTGGATGCCAGAGTAATGACACAAATTGCTATATTTTTCGCCTGACGCAGTTCATTATTGGAAAGCCTTCCTACTTCTCCTCTATAGGTCTCCTGAAGGCTGCGCCGTAGCATTTCTTTATCACCGCGGCGGATGCTGTCCAACTCCCTTTTCTCTTGATCATAAGGATTATGAGGCAGTTCTGCTTCTTGACGATGAAAAATCACTTTTTGCACGCTCTCTCTGGCTTCTCCAATCCCAATCCCAATCCCAGTCAATCCATTTTTCTGCCATAACTCGTCTATGGTTAGTTCTTTTCCAGAAATACAGTGGTACAGTGCCAATACTCCTGCTCCAAACACTTTCATATCGCAAAAAGCAGTCTGATGATGTACCCGATTACTTACAAAATGTGTGTCTGTCATAAATTTTTCTAGCTCTCTTGTTGGTTTTATAATGCTGACGGGACCAATCACCAGTTTTTTCGATTCAAAAGGCATGGATGCATACAAAACTGAATTATACTCACAATAAATATCAGGGTATTCTTTCACTTTTCTATCCACAAGCATCATAAAAAATTCAGGAGCCATATACAAAGGGCTGCTCTCTGCAATCAAATCCCCATAAACTTTTTCAATTTCATAATCTCTGTTTACAACATAAATATTGCAATGCAGTATTCTAACCCATTGATTTAACAAAAATTTCCAGTTCATGTCTATCACCTTTAATTTATAATTTATCAGTTGTTTCCGGAACATAATTCTTTCTACAAGACAGACGTTATATGAAGTCAGTAAACATCCTGTAAGGAACTGTAGGAAAATAAGTGATGCATATTGCGCAGGATATTTCTTCGAGGATGTATGTCAAAAAACGTAGGCGTAGCGGGCTACGACGAGGCTTTTTGGCATGCATAATCGGAGAAATAGTCAAGTCAAGATGCGTCAGTTATATTTCTACAGTTCCTAAATAATGGATTCTCCATAGTTCGTCTTAGGAAATAATGTCAATCTACTGCGGTATGCCAAACTCTTACATATAAAACATAAAAGAACTCAACACCAATATCAACTCTATCTGCCTCTTTTACTCAACAAGAAAATCAAAAAAAGCACTCACTATTCTCATTTTTAATATTCCACCCTATAGTATTCTAGTGTGCTCTCGGAAACTCGAACCTCTTGTTCTATAAGGCTTCAGAAATTTCCG
>CARTDA010000007.1:0-118215 GCA_949066965.1 uncultured Lachnospiraceae bacterium | reverse complement strand
CTGGGCGTAATTCTTAGCTGATTATTTGAGTATACATTATACGACTTTTAGGATACTATATCACTTATGCAAGCTTTTTGCATTGGACGGTTAATCCAAAAAGCAGAGAGCTTTATACTCCCTGCTTTCTATCCATGACTTTGCAATAAATAACCGCCACTACCGTGCTGAAAAACGTTGCCACAATTGCAGGTGCAATGACTGCCGCAGGATTTGCACTCCCATATTGACTGCGGTAAGCAATAATATTCACTGGTATCAACTGCAGCGACGAAATATTCATCACGAGAAACGTGCACATCTCATTGCTTGCAGTCCGCGCTCCATAATTTGTCAAACTCCCCAAAGAACCAGTTGATGTTCCCACGTCTACATATTCGCTATTTTCACGCGCCCTCTCCAATTCCTCCAAATCACTCATCGCCCGAAGCCCCGCCGGCGTCGCAGCCCACCCGAGTCCCAGTATATTTGCCACAAAGTTTGCGGACAGGGAATCCCACGCCCGGTGTCCTTTGGGTATCTTGGGGAACAGGAAACGCATAAATGGCGAGATCAGCCTTGTGAGTCCTGCGATGACTCCGGCTTCTCCCGCCACTTCCATCAGTCCTGTCCAAAATGCAACAATGCCGAGCATGGATATGCCAAGTGTGACCGCCTCCTTGGAGGACTGCAGTACCGCGTCGGTCACTGCCTGCATATTTCCTGTTACCACGCCAAAAATAATTCCGATAATAAGCATACCGCCCCAGATGTAATTCATCATAGCCCGGATACCTTCTTTTTCATAGTATTAGTTTATTGTATGTCAGTCGCTGTTCAATAATTCCCCCTCATAGGGCAATACCTCGGCAAGATATCCTTTCTGGCTGAGCATGTCCTCTATCTCATCGAGTATTGCTTCGCTTTCCGCGCTGATTGTGTGAAAATGGTATCCCGATGTCACATTGAGCAGCGGTGTCGATTTCCCCGTCTTGATGTTGTCGACAAAAATCTGCACATCCCTGCGGTTCCTGATGTTCAATGCCGCTGTCATTTTGCCATAAGCCCTGTGGTTTACCATCACGCCCATAACCGCGCCGCCCAAATCCACAATTGTGTTGAGTTCATCCTCCACCTGTTCATTCGTATGGCAGACCTTGACCGTGCGCACATATTGGTTCTGGCTATCACCATCCAGATAGTATCCTTTTGT
Organism: uncultured Lachnospiraceae bacterium; assembly: GCA_949066965.1. GTDB lineage: Bacteria > Bacillota > Clostridia > Lachnospirales > Lachnospiraceae > COE1. The sequence continues at coordinate 117,023 of CARTDA010000007.1, read as the reverse complement.
GGTGGACAAAATAGGATGCCCCTCCGTGCGCAGCAGCGCGATATCCTGCACAACTACCTGGCGGCTTACGCCCGTCTTTTTCCCCAAGGCACTTCCGGATATGGGAGCCTGAGACTGCCGCATGAGTGACAACAGTAATTTTCTCCGCTCTGACCCAGTCAATTCCTTTTCCATAGTGCCTCCTTCCCAAATTTGTGGCATACCTGCCGTGTCCGCGGCATTACTCCAGTACTTTCAGATGTTTCAGGCTGATGTCGAGAATCGGTGCGGAATGTGTGAGCGCCCCGCTTGAAACATAGTCTATCCCAAGACGCGCAATCGTCCTGACATTTTCTTTCGTAATATTCCCGGAACACTCCGTCTCTGCCCTGCCGTTTATAATATGGATTGCCTCTGTCATCATATCCGGTGTCATATTGTCAAGCATGATAATGTCTGCACCCGCTTCCACTGCCTCCTTAACCATGTCAAGATTTTCCACCTCGACTTCAATTCTTCTCACAAACGGGGCGTAGGCTCTTGCCGCCTTAATTGCCTGTGCCACGCCGCCTGCCGCATCAATGTGGTTGTCCTTCAAAAGGACACCGTCGGACAGGTTGTACCTGTGGTTTCCGCCGCCGCCGACACGCACTGCATATTTTTCAAATACCCGCATGCCCGGTGTTGTCTTTCTGGTGTCGAGCAGCTTTGTCGATGTCCCCTCCAGAAGCTTTACAACGCTGTTTGTATATGTGGCGATACCACTTAGGCGCTGTAAATAGTTCAGTGCCGTGCGTTCTCCGGAAAGTATCACGCGCACATCTCCCCTGACAACCGCAAGCAGCTCTCCCTGTTTTACAAAATCCCCGTCCTTCACTTTGCACGCTACCTCTGTCTGCGGATCCAGCAGCGTGAACACCCGCTCAAAAATCCCGAGTCCGGCAATAATACCATCCTCCTTACAGATTAGCTGCACTTCGCCCTTTTTATATTCCGGCATGACGGCATTGGTCGACACATCCTCATAATTAATATCCTCCTCCAACGCCATTTTTATGTATTTTTCTGCCACTAGCTGCATCGTAACTGGATTCATTTTCCTTACTTCCTTTCTGAATTGATTATTTTAATTGCTGCGCGTTGTGCAAAAACAAGACTCTCGAGCAGGCTGTTGCTGGCAAGCCTGTTTTTTCCGTGGACACCATTGCAGCTCGTCTCCCCAACAGCATACAGGTGTTCCATCGTCGTCTGGGAATCGCTGTCCACACGGATGCCCCCCATAAAATAGTGCTGTGCCGGCACAATCGGCACAGGCTCTTTCAACAAGTCAAAGCCCTCCTCGAGACACCGCTGATAGATATTCGGAAAATGCTCCCTGATGATGTTCTCCGGAACATTCTCGAAGGAAAGATACTCGTATGCCGTTCCCTCCTTTTCCATCTCCTTGTGTATCGCCTCAGTAACAATATCCCTCGGGAGAAGCTCGTCCACAAAGCGCTCTCCCTTATGGTTTAAAATAACGGCTCCCTCCCCCCTTGCCGACTCCGATATCAGGAAACTCCTGCCCGGTTTCGTGCTATAGAGGCAGGTCGGATGAATCTGCACGTAATCCATATGCTCCAGGGCAATTCCATGCTCCTTGGCAATCCGGCAGGAATCTCCTGTCAGCAGCGGAAAGTTGGTGGAGTGCTGATAAAGACCGCCGATGCCGCCTGTCGCCATGACTGAATTATGTGCATAGATCAGCAGTTCGCCCTTCTCCTGTGTCTCTGCCTTGATGCCGATGCAGATGCCGTCTTTTTCTATGATGTCGGTCATTGTCGTGTATTCCATTATCGTAACATTTCGTAGCGTTTTCACATGCGACAACAGCGTAGTTGTGATTTCCTCGCCGGTAATATCCTTGTGAAAACAGATACGCGGTCTGGAATGCGCCCCCTCCCTCGTGTAGGCAAGGCTTCCGTCACTGTTTTTCTCGAACTGCACGCCGAGCGCCAGCAGATGGTTGATTATCCCCCTGCTTGAGCGAATCATAATCTCAACGCTCTCTCTGCGGTTCTCATAATGTCCCGCCCGCATCGTGTCCTCAAAATACGCGTCATAATCATTTTCGTCGCGGAGCACACAGATGCCGCCCTGTGCCAGCATGGAGTCACAGCTTGCGATGTCTTCTTTTGACAGCATCAGTATCTTCATATCCCGTGGCAGCGAGAGTGCCGTGTAAAGTCCCGCCACACCACATCCGGCAATGACCACATCATAATTTTGTTCCTTTGTCATCTTTCTAACCATGCCCTTTCCACAGGTTTTCCCATACGCCTGTCATCAGAACTGCGCAGCCGGCGTTATCATTACCGTGCCAGTTCCAGCATACGCGTAAGCGTCCGCTTCGCCGCTTCGTCTGCATGTCCGTTGTCCATCTTCACCTCATGACTGCCGTTTTTCAGCACATCAATAATTTTATCCAGTGTGATTTTCTTCATGTCCGTACACACCGGTTCTGTCTCCGGAAAATAAAATACCGCATCCTTTCTTGCCTGCTCCAGCGCATAGCGCACACCGGATTCCGTTCCGATAATAAACGCCTTGTCCGCGCTGTCCCTTGCATAATCAATAATGCCGCTCGTGGATCCTGCGTAGTCCGCAAGCTCCAGAATTTTGCCCGGGCACTCCGGATGTACCAGAACCTTTGCCTCCGGATGCTGTTCCTTTAATTCCCTGATTTCCGCTTCGCGCATATTTTCATGGATGGGACAGTAGCCCTCATTGTATATGAAATGTTTTTCGGGAACCTTTTGGGCGACAAAATGTGCAAGGTTCCTGTCCGGTATGAACAAGATGTTTTTGTTCGGCAGATTCCGGACAATCCGGACTGCATTTGCAGAAGTCACACTCACATCAGACCAGGACTTTATCTCCGCTGTAGAGTTGATATAGCACACCACTGCCAAATCCTCATACTGCTGCCTTGCTCTTTTTACGGTTTCTTCCGTGACCATATGCGCCATCGGGCAGTCCGCATCGGCATCGGGCATCAGCACCGTCTTGCCCGGGTTCAGAAGCTTTGCGCTCTCCCCCATAAACGACACCCCGCAGAATACAATTGTCCTGTTCGGCATCTCGACCGCTTTCCTGCTAAGAAAATAGGAATCGCCTATGCAGTCGGCAATCTCCTGTACTTCCGGACGCACATAGTAGTGCGCCAGTATGACTGCATCCTTTTCCTCTTTCAGCTTCTGTATCTCTTCCTGTTTCGTCATGACAATCCTCCATTTGTGTTATCCGGCAGCAGCCGTCTTCCGCATTTGCTTTTTTGCAGTATAACACATATCTTTACAGCTGACAAGACACCTGTAATGACAATTTTACAAAATTTGCGTCAGCTTGCTGGCATATTTCATCTGCACGAGTCTGTGCATAAAAAGAAAGCTGCCACACTAATTTCCTGGCATGGCAGCTCCTTTTCATAAAAATATTAATTTGTTCTCTTCATCCACTTTGGTAAAATCTTGAATTTGACAGATTTGCTTCCGCCATATTCCCCGGTTCCCCTAATGGTCAGTGTTGCGTTTCCTTTCTTACTACAGCTACGGGAAAAGCAACTAATCCTGGTTTCTTGTTGTTTGTAAATGGGAAACCGCAGACATACCATACAGATGAATATGAGGAAGATAACTACCGACATGTCTTTCATAGCCGCCCGAAAGGCTGAAAAACGCACGTTCCTGAACACGTCCCTCATTTACAGAAAACTCTCCTGTCATGGTGTCTGCCGCAGTGTCATATAGTTGGAATTTATCCGCATAAACCAAAATGTGGCTGTCTTCCGCATAAAAAATATCCTCGATATCTCCACTAAATTTTCTGCTGTCAAACGGTATAATATTATCGGAATTCTGTCTGTTTTCCGTCTGTTCTTTAGATAATGTTTTTGCAGCGGTTTTGCAGGCTGTCATTTTCAGGGGCTGAAATTTCCGTGCTGCTGCATCCCGTTAGACCAATTATCAAAGAAACAGAGAACGCCAAACAATGTATAAGCATTTCAGGCACAAAACCAACAGTACGATAAATCTGTCCTGCTTCTGAGTTTTATTCCGGTAACCTCTGTCCTTATCATGCTCACATTGGTAGGCATCAGTGATTCTTTCCTTCTTTCTCCCCTTTTAAAGGGAATGGTTACACTAAGCGCCTTTTTCTTACTGATAAGCAACCTGCTTGTATTTGGCGCCAACCAGTACAACCTGAAAAAAAGCGTGGAATTTACACAGATGCAGTTACTGCTTCAAAAAGAGTCTGACTCTGCTGAATATTATGAAATGCTGCGCGAACAGCTCCGGCTTTTTTCCGTTCTGTTCCACGGATTCCTTTACCCTGTCCGTAATCTCCGTTTTCTTTAACTCCAAAATCTCCTCTTCGGGCACGCCGCTTACAATCGCACGATCAACAGCCCTGTTCCATTCCATACGGATTTCGTTGTCTGCTTTTATCTCCTCCGCCTTCGGATTATTTTTGCCAACTTTCTTTGTCGCAAGGTATGGACCATACACTTCGCCTTTTTTGGCTTCAGTCTCACGCTCCGATACCGTCTCCGGTGAGTTCTCTGTCTCGGATGGCTGGTCTGAATCGCTTCCGGTTTCAGACGGCTGCTCAGGTTCCTGCCCGCCTTCAGGCGCTGTCTCTGGCGCTGATTCGCTCTCGGATTCTGTCTCCGGAGATGACTCGCCTTCGGTTTCACTTTCAGATGTTTCTTCTGTTTCTGCCGTTATCTGTTCTGTTTCCGTCTCCTGCAATCTCCCCAGATGCTGCGTCCTTCCGGGAACAGCAGCCATAAAAACAGGATGTTGGAGAAATGTAAAAAAGACTTGTTGACTTCACTTGTTGGGACTGATACAATTTTTATTATGAATGGCATATCCTGCCAGTTTTTCATATTTAAAAGTGGCAGGATATATGACAAATTTTTTTATGAAAGGTCAGGTAGAATTTATGCAATACAAGACAAGCGGCACCTGCTCACAGCTGATTGATTTTGAGGTTGACGGGGATGTGATAAAATCCGTCGCGTTCACAGGCGGATGTAACGGCAATCTACAGGGAATCTCAGCACTGGTCACTGGCATGAAAGTGGACGACGCCATCTCAAAGCTCAAAGGAATCAAGTGCGGTTTCAAAAACACCTCCTGTCCGGATCAGCTGGCCCATGCGCTGGAGCGGTACAAGGACGCATCACCCAAAAGTGAATAAAAATCCGGCAACTCTATATTACATACTGGAGAAAAAAAAATTTTTGAATATACTATTACTAGAACGTGTTTAAAAAGTATTTCCGGACACGTTCCAGAGAAAAAATCGGAGGCTTTAAAATTATGAAACGCATCGTTTTCACTGGCGGCGGTTCCGCCGGGCATGTGACTCCAAACATTGCTCTTTTTCCCAGGCTCAAAAGCATGGGATATGATATACACTATATCGGTTCTTACGAAGGCATTGAAAGGAAGCTGATAGAGGATTACCGCATTCCATATTACGGCATATCAACAGGTAAGCTTAGAAGATATTTTGATGTGAAAAATTTCAGCGACCCATTCCGTGTACTGAAAGGCTTTGCCGAAGCCAGAAAAATTTTAAAGACACTCAGGCCTGATGTGGTCTTTAGCAAGGGAGGATTTGTCAGCGTCCCCGTGGTGCGCGCAGCTGCAATGCTGAAAATCCCATGCATTATCCATGAATCAGACATGACACCCGGTCTGGCAAACAATCTGTGCATACCTGTCGCGCAGAAGGTCTGCTGCAATTTCCCCGAAACCATGCAGGAGCTTCCTGCCGAAAAAGCGATTCTCACCGGCTCTCCGATTCGCAACGAGCTCACAAGGGGAACCCGCGAGAAGGGACTTGAGATGTGCGGCTTCAACATGGCAAAGCCTGTCATCATGGTCATAGGCGGAAGCCTTGGCGCTGCCGGTGTCAACAAACTGGTTCGCGAGGCGCTTCCCAGGCTTCTCGAGGATTTTCAGATTGTCCACATCTGTGGCAAGGAAAAAATAGACAATCTGCTGCTTAACACAAAAGGCTACAAGCAGTTTGAGTATGTAAAGGAAGACCTGAAGGATTTGTTTGCGATGGCTGACATTGTCATCTCGCGTGCGGGGGCAAATGCCATCTGCGAGCTTCTGGCGCTGCGCAAGCCAAACCTCCTGATACCGCTTCCTGCCCACGCAAGCCGCGGGGACCAGATTCTGAACGCGAAAAGCTTTGAATCACAGGGCTTTTCAATGGTTGCCGACGAGGATTACCTCACTGCCGTAACTTTGACCGAAAAAGTGCATGAGTTGTACTTTACAAGGCAGTCCTATGTCGAGGCAATGCAGAACAGCAAAATCAAGGATTCCATCGAAACAATTACTGCCCTGATAGAGGAAACCGTAAACAGCAGTGCGGCGAACAGAAAAAAACAAAAAGTCTAGCATATATTAGAGCGCGTTTGAAAAATGCTCTGGAACAACAAAAAACCATCGCGAGCCACGATGGTTTTTGTTAACTGACTCGATTGAAACCATTATCCTGCAATCACGTCCCTGACCGCGTCAATTTCCTCCGGTGTCATCCCACATGGTTTCATTACAAGGTTCTGGTTGTCGTCCTTATATCTGGGTATCAGATGCACATGAAAATGAAACACAGTCTGGCCTGCCACTTCATTATTGTTCTGAACCACATTAAAACCGTCACATCCCAGTTTTTCCGTCATGGCCACTGCCATCTTCTTTGCCAGCGGAAGTACCTTTGCTGCCGTGTCATCATCAATCTCATATAAATTCTGAAAATGATTTTTGGGCAGAATCAGCGCATGCCCTTTTGTCGCAGGACTCAGGTCAAGAATCACCCGAAACGCATCATCCTCATACAGTGTTCCAGACGGTATTTCCCCATTTGCAATTTTGCAAAAAATACAGTTGTCATCTTTCATATTCCATACCTCTCTTTCTAGTTCCTTAATTATACAGCAGGTCAAGTGTCCGAAGCACCTTGAAATCGCCCTTCATTTTCATGTCACCGGACATAAATGCCTTCTGGAATGTCATCTTTCCCTGCATGATATCGTTCATGACATCCGCCGACACCTGCATCTCCACGTCAAAATCATCCACATTTCCATAATAGCATTCCATCTGGGTGTGGTTTACCTTTACAATGAGCGGCAGATTCGTCTGCGGCATGATAAACTTGTACACTGCCTCAAACCCCGGCTGCGGATGAAAGCGTTCCCGCAGCTCCTGCAAAAACATGGTGCTGTCAGGCTCCTTCACATTCATCAAATCCTTGAACATGCTGGCAAGCTCCTGGATGTCCTCCTTCTGCTTCTGTACATAGAGGTCATCGCTGGCAAGCTCGGACAGCTGCTCCGCCTCCTGCGGTGTCAGGTTCAGGCTCTGGGTAAACGTCACTTTCTGCTTCACTGCGTGGTTGCTGTTTGGAAATACGGGCATCTTCTGGTTGATGGAACGGTACATATGTTCCATGCGCTTTTCTATGACACGGTCGTACCCCGCATTCTGCTCCAGCTCAGACACATCGGCAATATAGCCGCAGATGCCGGTCACCGGACGCCCGCCTAAAATCTCCCACGCTTCCACAAGATGCTTCAGGGCATCATGCTCGCCATAAGTGGTCGCCATGACAACCGGGCACATGTATATGTTCGATATTTTTTCCTTGTCCCCATACAGCCAGCATGAATCCAGAAACTGCTGCATATATCCGCCGATTCCATACCACTCCACCGTAGTAGCTAGTATCACCCCGTCCACATCCTTGAGTGTCTGCGGCAGTGTGACAATATTGTTCTTAAACTCATACAGGTCATAGCGCTCCACACTGACGTTGAGCTCGCGCAGAACTTCCTGTATTTTATTGAGTACATACAGCGTCGGATCCCCGATCAGACCTCTTGCTCCGTAGTAAATATTAATTTTCACCCTCTGTATCCTCCCATATTCTTATTGAAAAGGTGTCCCATGGCATTCATCACTGCCATAACCAGTATGCCGCACATCAGTCCGCCCACATGCGCCGCATTGTCAACCCGCTCCGCCCTTGCACCCGAATAGACCATATACACAATCGCAAACGCGATTCTTCCGATTGAGATATTCCGATATCTGCCGTGATGGATAATGACCAGAATCAGCAGCGCGCCAATCAGGCCAAAAATCGCGCCGCTTGCGCCAACCGCATCATAGATATCCGCTGTCAGAACGGAATAGAGCAGCGAAACTGCCCCCGCACCGAATCCGGAAATCAGGTACACGACAAGAAACCGGAGATGGCCGATTGCGCATTCCACCATCTGTCCAAGCCCAATCAGAAAAATCATGTTGCTGACAATATGGTCAATGTCGGCGTGCAGGAACATACAAGTCGCAAGCCTATAGTACTGCCTGCCCTCAATAATTTTCTCCGCATTCATGCTGCCGGCATCATACAGAGACTGTCCTGTCTGTGTGCACAGGATGTATGCGGCGGCGTTTAATACAAAAAGTATCAGCGTAGCAGAATAGCTGCGCCATGTTATTATTTTCTCTGTTTCCAATATCTCACCTTTTCAATCTATAGGGCATGTTTGAAAAATGATTCCCACAATCACATATTGTCCAGACAGTCTGCATCAGAGTTCAGAATGGTTTGCCTTATCAAAGGTTCATAATTCTGACAGTCTGCAACCGTCCGACGCAGGACAATACCCCATTTTTATATTCCTGGCTGCAACGCTGTCTCCCTGACGCAGCATCTGTGACGGCATATTGCTTCGTTTCGTATTTCCAAGTCTGCGAACTGATTTAGTTCCTGCTTTCAATTCACACATTGTCTCATACTCCTCTCTGCGTGCCGCTATCTTTCTCGTACGATTATACCATACATTTTAAATTTCGTGTACCCCATAATCACATCAGGACAAAACCGTGTTTTACATGGCTTGACGCATTTGCGCCTCAACGCTTTTTCACAGACTTTGCAGTATCCTGGCTGAACTTATATGATAATTTTTCAGATTGTGGCTTGTGTGCATAACTTTATACTGAGCGGTCAGTCTTTTCGAACGCCAGTATATATTATTGGTAAAACTATCAAATTGACATAATCATTTTATATTGTTAGAATGTACATGTTTCAACAGGCAATACACAAACCCTAAAACCGGATTTTGGTTTTATGACTTCTTTTGTAAAAATTAGGCAAAAATTCATCGCATATTTTATTAACACTATCCAAAATAGCAAGTTCCTTATATACTATTGCAGTTTTTCATTCACATTATTTAAATTATATACAATTTTGCAGCAAAAACTGCATCTGGATTTGTCATGTTGAATCATCGAATCCTTGGTCATATTATAAACATCCTGAATAAACAGCAACATTTATTTTACCATAGTAATAGGAGATTGAAAATGTTTTATAAAAAATTTTGTAAAATTTTATCCATTATCATGTGCACCGCAATCTGTGCCGGAAGCCCTGCCACTACTTCTTTTGCCGAATCCTTAAACCCGGAATCTGTTCATCTGTCCAAAACATCTTCCGGGTATTCTGTATTGGAAGAGTCCGCCGTGTCCGAAAACGCTCCTGACGAAGTCAGTGCAACAGCCGCTTCGTCCGTGGAAGAATTTCTGTCAGAAGAAACGCCCGCGGATTTTTCCACCCCCGATCAGACATATGAAAATACTTCTGATGCATCTTCCGAAAATGCTCCTGACTCCGCTTCGGAAACTGTCACAGATGCTCCTTCGGAAAGTTCCTCTGACGCTTTTTCACAAAGTCCCTCCACAGAAGAAAACATGACAGAAACTTCCGAACAAGAGACTTCCGAACAAGAAACTTCCGAAGATTCATCCACAGAAGATTTATCTGCAGAAGAGCCGACCACAGAAGATTTATCCACGGAGGAACTGACCACAGAGGAACAAACCACCGAAGAAATTTTGTCAGCCGAAGAACAGCGCTCCATTGATATAGAAGAAGCCACAGACGCGTTCCATCTGCTTTTGCAGGAAAAACAACTGATGGCGCTGCTCTACCATACAGACCGTTACGATGTGGCGCGCAATGCCGGTTCGTATGACAGCTCTGTTGCAACACTGCGAAGCGGACACACATTGTATGTCACCGGTGTCGAAATCCTCGACGACCAGGTCTGGTACCAAGTAAGCTTCTGGATAAATGGGAAAGAGCAGACCGGATATATCGAAGGCTACTACCTTGCCTACTCCGACGAGGACTGGATTGCATGGGAGCGGGCACATCTTGCAGACATTTACCCGGACAGCAGGACATACGGCATCACGGCATATCCGGATGCCGTCGGCAAGGCTGACACATCCGATATTGCCGCATTTCCGACGCTATATCAGGAAGATCTGCGCTCGCTCAAGGAGCAGCATCCCACATGGACCTTTGTCCCGATGTACACCGGACTGGATTTTGGCACGGCTGTCTCAAATGAGATGGGCGCCAAAAGCCTGATTCAGAATACATCCAGCAACGCCGCAAAGGGCTGGGTCGGAAGTGCGTGTCCGACAGAAAGCGGATGGTATTATGCGACAAAGCCTGCCGTGATGCATTATATGAATCCCTGCAACTTTTTAACGGAAAACTATATTTTCCAGTTTGAACAGCTGACCTTTAACAGCTCCTATCACAATGTGTCCGCGATACAGACCTTTCTCGGCAATACCTTTATGAAAGGGAAGATACCGTCCGATTCGTCCGGAAGAACTTATGCACAGGCATTTTTTGAGATTGGAAAAAACAGGAGGCTGAGTCCGATTCACCTTGCCTCGCGCGTCTATCAGGAGCAGGGAAACGGAACATCCGCGCTGATATCCGGAACATACAAGGGCTTTGAAGGCTATTACAATTATTTTAATGTCGGTGTCAGCGGCTCCTCGACTGAGGAAAAAATTCGCAAGGGACTTACCTATGCCAAAAGCAAGGGCTGGGATACCCGCTTCAAATCATTGGAGGGCGGCGCCGGAACCATCGGCAATAACTACATACTAAAAGGGCAGGACACCATTTATCTTGAAAAATTCAATGTGGATGCCAACAGTCCGTACGGACTTTACAACCACCAGTACATGCAGAATATCCAGGCACCCGCAAGCGAGTCCTCCTCCACAAAAAGAATGTATGCAGGTGCAGGAAGTCTTGACTCAGGATTTGTATTCAAAATACCTGTCTATCAGAACATGCCCGGCGAAAAGCCCATTAAAAGCATTGCCCTTGACAAGACAGAAGTCATCCTTTACAGACCGGACACCATCGCAGGCAATCCGTCCGAGTACCACTCGGCTGCCACACTAAACGTAAGCATCAATCCGTCAGACACAACCGATGACAAGACAATTACCTGGACTTCATCCAACCCCAAGGCAGTCTCTGTGAAAGCCGGGGAAAACACACAGACAGCCGTCATCACGGCACTTGCGGCAGGGGATGTCACCATCACTGCCAAATCACAGAACAATAAAACTGCAAAGTGCACTGTTCATGTTGAGGCTCCTATTTATAGCCTGCGAATCGCGAATCTCAACACCGAGAACGACGCTCCTGACACATCAGCCACCCTATATGCAGGGCAAAGCCTGACCCTCACGGCAGACTACCTTCCGAAGGACACTACCTCTGACACGCGCATTGTCTGGTCGAGCTTGGACCCTTCCGTGGCGGATGTGGATGCCGGAAAAGTAACTGCGCACAAAAAGGGAAGCACAACAATCACGGCAACCGTCGCAGGCTTCTCGGCAGGCTATGAAATCATTGTCGGCGAGTGCACCGTCCGCTTTCTGGATGCAAACGGAAACGAATTAAAAACAGTTACCGCCAGATACGGCTCCTCCATACCAGCGGAGGATTTCCCGCAGCTTGCCAGTACCGCGGAAAAACAGTTTATCGGATGGTACACCAAAAAGGACGGACAGGGCACACAGTTTGACCCGGACACACTGGTATATGCAGACACCGTCGTACTTTATCCCTATTTTGAGGAACAGGGAAAAGGGTTTTATGTCATTCCGGTCGGTGACAAAACGTACACCGGCGCGCCAATCAGACCCGAAGTCCTCGTTTATGACAGCATCCGCAATGCGGACGGAAGCTTTGAACTTATCCAGCTGATTCAGGGACAGGACTACACTGTAACATACAAAAATAACAAGGATGTCAATACATCCGCAAGTAAGACACCCACAATCACGGTAAAGGGAAAGGGAAATTACTCCGGCACCGAGTCGGTCACCTTTGATATTCTCCCCAAACCGCTTACAGACCATGACATCACCGCAGACAATGTTTCCGTGGCATACAACAGCAAAGTCCAAAAGGCATTGCCCGCCGTGTACCGCGACGGCAAAAAGCTGGCAAACAAGAAGGACTACGTTCTCACGTATCCATACGAAAAGGCGGATGCCTACAAAAACGCGGGCGTCTATCCCATTGTCATAAAAGGAACCAAAAATTACTCGGGAACCATCACGGTTTATGAGACAATCAGCAAAAAAACAATGCTCAGCAAGGTATCAGTCGCCAAAATCCCAAACCAGGCCTACAGGAATGAACTGGTAGACAAAAATGCCGGCAAGGGCATTATCCCTGACAAACTTACGGTTTCCTACAAAAACCAGCCGCTTACTCCGAGTACTGATGGCGGAAAAACAGGCGACTACACGGTTTCCTATAAAAATAATACGGCTATCGGCACTGCAACGGCAACCATCACCGCCACGGAGGGAAGTGCATTTGCAGGCTCCAAAAATATTACCTACAAAATCGTAGGAACTAATATCAATAAAGCGTCCGTGACCGGAATTACTTCCAAAACATACACAGGAAGCGAAACAGACGTGCGCCAAAATACCCTCACCCTGACGTTAAACGGTGATGTTCTAAGAGAAAGTAATGACAATGGCATTACTGGCGACTATACTGTTTCCTACTTAAATACTTCCAAGGCAGGAACTGCAACGGCTGTCATCAAGGGTATCAACGAGTACAGCGGACAGATAAAAAAGACTTATAAAATTACGGGCTTTGACATTACAAATGAATCTGGCATCACCATGAAATATGCCACGGAGGATAATCCCGCCAAACTGATGCCTATAAAATACTTGTCCGAAATCCGTTCCCCATACATGAAAGGGGGTGCGAAGCCACAGGTCTATCTTTATTACGGGGAAACACCGCTGACTGCCGGCAAAGACTACACGGTATCGTATTCCAACAATACATCCGTCACCACCAGCGAAACGCCCGAAAACAAGCTTCCAAAAATTACGGTAAAGGGCAAGGGAAACTACAAAGGAACCATACAGGGTACCTGGGAAATTACTGATGGTGCAATGTCGCCTGACAAGCTGTCGATGGCTGCAAGGGACATCACTTACAAAAACAAGCCAAACAGCTATAAGACCACCGTAACCATAACGGATGCCAACGGCAAAAAGCTCACTGCAGGCAAAGATTATGACAAAAACATAGTCTATACTTACGCAGATAAGACACAGGTGACCACAGCCGATGGCTCGACAATTGTACGAAACAAGGGTGAGGCAATCGACAAAAATGATATCATTTCTGCCAACACCACCATTCAGATAACCGCCAAAGGAATCGGCGCCTACCGCGGAGACGGCAGTGCCGAGCTGTCCGCCACCTACCGCATTATAGCTGCCGACATTGCAAAGGCAAAGCTAAAAGTCAGCGCCAAAGAGTACTTAAACGGAAAAGCAGTCACATTGGCGCCTGCGGATATTGAGCTGACACTAAATGGCACAAAGCTTGTCCATGGCACCGACTACATCATTGACGAAAGTACGTACACCAATAACACCAAAAAGGGAAAAGCCACGGTCATCCTGCGGGGTACCGGCAAAAACTTTGGCGGTGAGCGCAAGGTTACCTTTACGATTGGTTCCAAGCTGTTAATCTGGTGGAAAAACCTGACATAAGAACTGTCAGCAGTACGTTAAGCTTGTCCGCCCAAACCGAATCCGGTCACCCGGCTCCAGCGCCACTGACTGGTTGACGCCGAGCAGTACGCCGTTACGGACAGTGCCATTCGTAGAATTTAAATCACACACATAGACACGACCGTCACGCTCCTCAAAGCGCGCATGCATTTTGCTGACGGCCGTGTCATTTATTACAAAATCAACCACACCTGCAAGCTTTCCAACCGTCATCGGAAGCTTGTCCAGCACCACCTGAATTTCCCTGCCGTTGACTCTTCCACACAGCACCCTTTCCTCCACAATCCCATCGCCAAGGCACACGGTCTCAGGACAGGCATCATAACAGGCCGCCCCATGTCCGGCATCCGTATCGGGGTATTTTCTTTGCGAATCCATATCTGCTGCAAATTGCTGCGGACGGCTGTAATAAACAGCATCCTCTTCACTGCAATCATCCCGCAGGTATTCCATCTCCTTTTCCTGCCTTCTTTTCTTAATATAACAGGCAAAGAACAGTACTGCCGCCACGACAGCCATTCCCACGGCCCCGCATAGGTAAAGCTCATTGTTTCCGCTTAATTCCACAGATTGGATTAACCTTGCCCCCAGCACGATGGCTCCGGCGCACAGCGATACAAATACGCAGAAAACGCCGCCAATTAGGTCCCCGATACTCCGGTTCTTCTCCCCATATCGGTTTTGGTTCTGTTCATTTTTGTCATCATCTGCACCGTCATCGTATTCATCATATCCATATTGACAGTCCTCATACTGCCCTGTCCGAAACTCTGTCCGATACGGTTCTGATTCCATGGCATCCTTACATGGGTGGCACACAGCCTCATGCAGTATTCCGGGCTGATTTTGCACTGTGTCTTCCTGCGTGCAAAGTTCTTTTGAAACCATATTGAATGCCGACTGCCCCATCATACTGCCAATCTCGCACATGACATAATTGGGGTTTCTGGTATAGCGGTAGACCTGGTATCCAAGCATCACGGCACACGCATCCGTGTGGTCAATTCTGGTGAGCAGCTCATCGACAAACTCCATAAATGCCAGCCGCACATCCCCCTCATACTCCGGATAGCAGACAAAATAGGGCTCCATTTTTTCGACGTCAATATAGATAAACTGCGGCTTTATGATAATCTGTGTCCCATCCAGCAGATACTCCTCAAGTCTGTGAAATAAGTCAACGCACCCGGTCAGCAGTTTCCTTAGTTCATCATACCGGATTTCACTATTATGGTAAAATCTGTCCAGCGACTGGAGGGAGTTTATTTCATAATAGTATCTGCTCTCCCCATTGACTTGCCTGTGCGTCACAGGCAAAAGCCCCGGAATGCGGTTTTCGAGAAGCATCCTTGTGCGGTAATCCCCTGTCTGGATCCTTCCCTTTCCAAAAAAATCACATTTACTCAGTATCATATAATTGTGATTCATGCTCCTCTCAAAGCTGATATCGGGCATCCTCTCACTCATCCACTGCCAACCTCCATTTTGTTTTCAAATTTAACTGAGTAGGGGAATGTCCTTCTCTACTACTCGTGTGCCGGACGCGGGCCGCTTTGGCTGCATATTTCCTTTCCGCGTCCGTGTGCATAAAAAAGATGTAAAGTCTTTTCCCTGTATCAGACCTTACACCTTATCCGCTTTAAATCCCGCTCAAGCTTCTTTTTTAGTTTCTCATACTCCTGGCTTTCAAGCAATTCAACCTCATCTTCAATCCGTATCACTTCCTTTCTAAGCGCATCCTTAAACTGCAAATCTGTGTTTGGCATATATAAATCCCCCACTTTCTGTCACCGCCTTTCATATAGGGTATGATTATACATCTATATTTTATTGGTAACTTTTTAATCTGTAAAGCCTTATTCAGTTTTCAAGGTCAAATATTTGTTAAAGGTCCTGCACTCCCGAATCATTCGGACAGGCCTGTGCCGCATTGCACTCCGGCTAATGTCCAATGTCATGTCAGTCCCCAGCGCATACTCCCCCAGCCATGTGACAAACGGCATATTGACAACACAGTGATATGCCACTGTCACCTTGTCAGCGTCAACTTCAATGTCATATAAAACATCACCTATGGCAATCAGCTTTCCATCCACCAGCCTGCCGGCAGCAATGCGCGCCTGCTCGCCCGCCGCCTCAGCCGTCCGGATATGGCTGCCTGTTCCCCTGAGAGCCGCCTCGTACGCACTGTGCTCCAGGATACACCTGTCATAACTGTAAAATGCCAGAAAAATCATCATTACCGTAAACAGCATTGTTACCGGCAGTATCAGTGAAGCTTCCACCGTAAAATAAGCCGCCTCCCATTTCTTTACACACACCGCCACTTTCCCATCAGCCTCCCGCACCGCACAATACATATCCCACAAAGAGCGCCGGCAAAAACGCAAGCTGCGTACGCCGGTTCCCCTTTTTAAAAAGAAGTACCACGATAGCTGCGGCGCACATCACCAGTGAAGCCACACTCACAACAGCAAGACATCTGCGGAATCCCAGCACAAGCCCTATCACGGCTATCACAATACCGTCCCCCATGCCTATCTGCTCCCTGCTTATCATGGAGATGCCGATAACACAGAGCCCGATAGCCATCCCGCCTGCCGCATCCATGACTGCAAAGCTTCCCCGAACCAGTACCGCCACAATGCAGACCAGCGTTAACAGCATTAACAATCTTCTGCTTATCTGCCTTTTTCGTATATCCGTAATCCCTGCAATAAGCAGCAAAACACCAACTACCACAACCAAAACACGATCAATCATAAAATACATACCAGATTTCCTTTCTAAATTTTATACACTTTTCCCGGCACATTTGCTGCATGCCCCCCTGCCGCCAGTCTCCGATATCGGAACCGCCAGTATGGTGCGCATTAACTTGCTGCAGCCCAGTGTCGCATGATACCTGTTTCCATAGCTTGTAATATAAACCGTATTTCCGCTGGAACTCCCGCACGCCTCACAGGCATAATATTTTTCCCCGTCCTGGTTCCTCCTGCCGGCAAGAAAATCCATATCGACTGCGGAAATCGACAATTTGAGATAGCTGCACGCCCTCGAACGGTGGTATACACTTCCTTCCGGCGTGATAAATACAATCTCCTCCCCGCCACCCCCACCTGCGCCGCTGCCCGCATTATCATACCCGGTCCATGCCCTTGTGCGCATCCTGTTATACAGGACACGCTCCGGATAGCCAGCCACTGCCACTGGCGGCGCAATGCGGTACTCCGCAACCAGGTCAATCACATCATCCCCGCACATAATGGCGGAACGCAGCCATGATATGGAAGAAAAACCATTGGCAAGCGGCGCACTGTCCAGATAATCTTCTCCCAGTTTTGCCCTCACTTTGGCGACAGCATAAAAATAGGTCAACATCGATTCCCCTTCCAGCTCCTTATATTCGTAGCCATATACTGCCATTTGTTTTGCTGTCTCATGCATGGCAAGACTCATGTTTCCCTGTAAACGGTACAGCTCCACAATGGATATGACATTAAAAAATGCAAACAGGAAGAATGGGAGGACAAAGCATGCCTCCACTGTCATGCTTGCCCTGAGCCGCCTGCCAGGGGAGTGCGCGGACATTCTTTTTAATGCGGAAACCCTGACCACTAAATTATTTAACATGCCTGAGAGCAAGGTTCCTCCCTTCTTATGTTTATTTTGTTTCTTTCCACACACTTTGTTTTGCACTGTCCCCCGCCTCCGCACCCAAAAGAACATCCGACCACTCCCCTTTCCTATTCATAGCACATGCGCCTGCGAAACACAAAGTCACGTCCGCCTGCGTCCTGAAATCCAAAATTGACATTCAGATAATCAATGCACTGGTCCATGCGGAAATGCCTGTTTCCAGCCGTGCACCGGATATCCATCTCCACAACGTCAAGGCTTCTCGCCATCTTTGCATTTTTATCCATCACGCCAAGGAAAACCTGCAGATAATCCTGATAAGATAACCCTGCCGTCTCCCTGTCCTCCCCATAAAAGCTTCCGCCAAAAATCCCAGCCAGGCTAGTATGCCATTCGCTTCCCTGCTTCATCAGCGGAACCTTTTTGCCATGCAGCAGATGGCGCACATCAGCCGCAGACTCGGCAAGCGCCCACACGCCTGCCAAAATAAATGCCAGTACATCCGTAAATTCCGGAATGGCAAGCAGCCAGCAGATTCCCTCCGCCACAAGCTCCACCTCGGATTTCTTTTCGGAATCGGCATACAGGCTTGTCAGGTTCGCCGCCGCCCTGACTGCAAACAATAACTCCGCGCTCCTTCTCAAATTTGCCGCGTCGCTGTCGCCCCCACACAAAATATACTCAATCTGGTACTGTAGCCTTCCCTCCTGCTTTGCTTTTCCATAACACCCGCACTTCCTCATAAGATAGGAATCATATATCAGCTCATCCAAAATGCCGTCCGGACGCTCTGCCCCTTCGTGCAGACCGGTTCCCTGGTTTATTGTCCCATTTCGTTTCCGTTCCGAGAAAAGGGGCGCGCCATCGACAACCGCTTCCGACACGGACTGCCCTTCCGGAAGAACCAGCATCAGCAGCCCGCCACCAACAATTTTGTCAAATAGCCCTGAAATGTTTTTATAAGAAAAACCCTCTGCGCTTTCCGCGCCAGACTCTACAATCCCTTTCTCGGACAACACCTCCTCAAAAGCCTGTTTCTGCTGTATAACCTCGCCCGCCACGTCCCTATCCATCCAGCCGTTCATTTGCACTGTATCAATATGATCTTTTACCGTGTTTATGATATCTCCCCCATATATTGCTTTCATATACTGAACCGCCTGCGCTTTCCACACCAGGCCGTTCTCGTCGCTGGCAAATGATGCCGCCTCAATCTCAAGGTAGGGACAGCGCAGCCCCAGCAGTGTACTTTCGCCAAAAAGGCGCAGGTCGCTTTCCGGATTCATATTGTAATCCATGTATTCCATCAGATGTTTTTCCACCATGCCAATTCCTCCGTTTTCAGAACCATAGGAAGCATCCATGAAAAACAGCTCATACTGATTCAGCACTTCCCTGTTGTACTCCGCAAAGACCGAATCCAGCCCCAGATCCGCGACAAGCTCCGACTGCGCCCTTGCGGCGCCTGTCGCCGCGCCCTCGATTAACACGAAAAGCAGCGACAGGACAATCCCAAAGACAAGCGACAGATAGACGGTCAGATATGCACTATATTTTCTTTGCATTGTCCGTTACCTTTTTGAGTATCTCCTTTGCCAGCTTGGTAATACTGTCCTTAAACAGTGCGACAAGCGCAATCAGCACCACGATTATTAGTACAATTTCCACCGTTCCCATTCCATCCTCTTCCTTGATAAAGCTTCTTAAATTTCTCATAATCCTCTTTCCTTTCTTTTAGGTTTTCTCTTATATACTGCACGGCAATTTTCCTTTGTGCGGCTGTGTGCATATATTATAATTAGCGTCAGTCTTTTCGACGCTTAGTATAAATATGTCCGAAACGCAGGAACCATTATAATGACCATTGTGATGCCAAGCATCATCATCATGGGTACAAGCAGCTTCGTCCCTGCCTTTTCGCCAAGCTTCCGCGCCGCGTGCTTTCGCTCCTCAAAGGCATCTGCGGCTTCCTCCCGCAAAATCCGCGGAAGATTTGCCGCCCCTTTTCTGATATTCTGCGCAAGCATCATCGACAGCTTGTTGTAATCCGGAATCCGGCACCGGCGCCCGAAATGCTCATATGCTTCCGTCTGCGCTGTACCGCTCTCCATTTCATACACCGCAAGAAGCATTTCCTCATATGCGTACCGCCTGGGCACATTTTTTTCATCCTGCTCCCTTCGCTTTTTGTAATCCAGTGCAATTTTCAAAAATGCGTTTGGAACCGTCATTCCGGCGCCTGTCAGCAGGGCAAGTGCGCTCACAATCTCTGGAAAATCCATACGCATCTGTTCCTCCCTGTCCTGAACCTGCATATGCAAGTCCCTGTCCCTGCTAAAGTATATGAAAGCTGCCAGAACCGGGGCTGCCATCAAAAACAACAGTCCGGTACCACGCTTTTTATAGCGCCACTGGATATTCTGGTTTTCAAATTGTGACGGAAGTGTCATATTTTTCTGATTCCGGCTGCCCTGTTCCAGCTCCTGTACGGCTTTTTCAATTCGCTCCTTCCTGTCCGGCTGTACTGCCTTGCTATGGACTTTCATTGTCATTCCATGTTCCAGTTCAAAATCCCCCAGGGACAACATTGCCGTCACTTCGACAAGCTTCGGAGCATCCAGCACATCCCTGACCAGTTTTCCGTCACGGTCAATATATGTCTCGTCCGTATACCAGCCGACATCAAACGGATATCCGTCTATTTTTCTTATAAGCCGCAGGTCATACATAATTTCATCAAAGGACGTATTCTCACCGAGGATGCTTTTTTCCATGGCAGCAACCGCCCCCTCCGAAAGACTTCGCAGCTCCGCGTTGGAGTACTGCTTTTCTTCGATTGTGACAGGAACCTCATATGTATGGGTGCCGTCATCGGCTAACAGCGATACGCTCCTTGCGCCATCGCCGTACGGATTTCTGTCTATGCAGTTATCAACAATTTTTTCCGTCACGCCTTCCTTTATCCACAAAATCAAAGCCAGAATGACACAGGCAGCCACAACGCCACAGCATACAGACAGTTTTTTTATCACATACTCTTTCTGTCTCCGGCGTATATTGCCCGCAGGCTCAAGCGCCCGCAAATCATTTTTCACTGCTTCATTGTACAGTATGTTATCCGGCCTTCTCTGCATTGCCTCAAGCCTGCCATAAATCCAGCCTGCCAATTTCTCCATCATCATCCCACTCCTTATATCCTTATATTTAATATCCTGTCGGATATCCGGCATGCGGCTGCATGGACTGCCAGCGAAACCGTCATAATCACCCAGCCTGTGATATTATGGTACAGACTCTCGAAATAGCCTTTCGTGGTCACGGAAATATAAAAGATGATAAAAAACGGAATATAGCGCATAATCTGCTGTTCCAGTTTCTTTTCGCTGACCACGGTCTCTATTTCCCTGCGCACTTCCTGCTTATCGCCAATAATGTCTGCCGTGTTTGCAATAATCCCGCGCATATCGCCTCCGCCGCGTTTTGCTATCTGGAAAATATCCGCAAAGTCCCTGATATCCTGCACGCCGCTTCTGTCGGCGAGGTTCATCAGCGCATGCTCCAGCTGCTCGTTGTTTTCCAGCCTGCGGAACATCAGACGCAGCTCCGCTGCCATCACGCAGTCCTGCCCATACAACAGCACAATATCCCTGTATGTCTCCCGAAATGCATTTTCCACGCTGTACCCTGCCTGTAGATTGGCAGACACGCCAAGAATGACTTCCCGAAATTCCACTTCAAGCTCCCGAATTCTTTTCTGGCACAGCACCCTGCCCTTGTCTTTCAGGGACAATAGCACAAACGGCATCAAAAGAAACCACGCCACAATACTGTCATAAAAAAGCCATGCTGCCACCGCCGCAGACAAGGCGCCCAGCAGTATGTGCACTGCCAGTTCCTGTCCGCTCAATATGTATGTCCGGTAATCCGTCTCTGGCGGATGCCTCACCCGCACTGCTTTTGCATTTTTGTTTCGATTCATCTGTAATTTTCCTCCATCTCGTTTCACGTATACTCGATTCCCGAAGCCGTGAGCTTTCCTGTATGTGTCAATGTATTTATTTTTACAAGCTCACCCACAACATTACCGTCCTTCTCTCCGCTCTCCTGGAACTGATACAGCGGTGCCGTCACAATTTCATCGTTTTCATACCCCAGTATCTCCACAATCTCAAGAACGCGTCTGGACTTGTCCCGGAGGCGTCCAAGATGCACAATGATATCCACGCCAGACGCAATCTGACGGCGAATCGCAGAAAGCGGCAGTTCCATTCCCATCAATACCATTGTCTCAAGCCTTGCAAGCATATCCTCCGAGGAGTTTGCATGACCAGTGCTGAGCGAACCGTCATGCCCGGTATTCAGCGCCTGAAGCATATCTATGGCTTCGCCGCCCCGGACTTCACCCACGACAATGCGATCCGGCCGCATCCGGAGAGCCGACTTAATCAAATCCCGTATCGTGATGGGCTTCGTGCCGTCCATGTTTGCGTTTCTTGTCTCAAGCCGCACCAGATTCGAGATTCCCTGTAACTGCAGCTCCGCGGAATCTTCAATTGTGATAATGCGTTCCGTGTCCGGAATAAACTGTGACAGCGCATTTAAAAAAGTCGTCTTTCCGGAGCCAGTCCCACCGCTGATAAAAATGTTATATCCGGCAGCCACAAGGCGCTCAAGCTCCTCTGCCGCCTGCTGCGAAATGGAGCCATAACGCAGCAAGTCTTCCATCGTAATCGGATGTTTTGGAAATCGGCGAATGGTAATGACTGGTCCGTTCAGTGCGACTGGTGCCAGGACAATGTTGACCCTAGCGCCATTTTCGAGTCTGGCGTCCGCAATCGGGGATGCCTCATTGACGACTCTGTTGCATTTCGCCACAATCTGCTGTATCACATCCTCAAGTTTTTCCTGCGTCTCAAACCGTTTATCCCACTGAAAAATGCTTCCTGCCTTCTCAACAAAAATATTTCCAGTTCCATTCACCATGATTTCTGTCACCTCGTCACAGTCTATCAGCTCCTGCAGGACATCCATCTTCCGTATGGAACAGAACACACTTCTTCCGAGCTCCTGCCGTTCTTTTAATGAAAGGGCATACTTTCTTCCCATCTGAACAATCATGCCGTCAATCAGCTCCTGAATTTCGGAATCCTCCACTTCCCGCGACAAGTCAATTTTCTGCCGGACATGACTGCTGATTTCGTTTCTGCACTTCTGGTATCTTGCCGATTCACCCGCCAATGCCAAGCACTCCTTTCACGCAGGCGCCAACGGGTGTCGCCACAATATTTTCAAGGCGGCTGCCATGTTCCTGCCACTGCTGCGGAAGTTCAAATTCTGACAGACGCTCCAATATCGCAGTCCGCTCCTTTGTTTCCAAAACATTCTTGAAATGACGCATGATTGCCCCGGAATAGGCGCATGACCTGTCCGTCAGCGCATAGATCCTGTCGCTTTTCTCAAGAATATGGTAAAATCCCTGGCACGTCTCTGACAAATCCATGACTACGTGCGTGTAATCACTGCTGTATAACAATAAATCCGTAATACGCACCCAGTCCTCCTCGCTGACTTCCAGCAAATCAGAAAAGTCAAGCGCCGGCGGCAGATAGTCGACGCCATGCATACAGCGCTTCAGGCTGTCCAGCTTGTAGAGCAGCTTGTCCGAATGGTTCAAGACAAAATACATGAAATCCGTCACATCCGCCTCATAGCCTGTGCGCAATATTTCCTCAAATCCGGTAAACGGCATCAGGTTCAGATACAGTACCTTATGCCCCATATCGGCAAGCGCCTGCGCCATCGCAAGCGCTGCCACACTTTGTCCGCCATGCCGTTGCGGCGAATAACAGCTGATAAGGCTTGTCCTGTTTTTTCCGCACCTCCTGATGCCGCTGCAATTATTATCCAGCGCATACGCATCCAGTATCTGTGTAATCAGGCTCTCCATCGACTGGTATTTCGCCACCGCGCTGTAGCCTGTAATTCCCGACAGACCGTCCTCCTGCAAAATATACACCTTTGCCGCGTGTATTTTTGTGACATCCTTGTCATAAATTTTCTCCCCCACAAGCAGGATTTCAAAGGCGTTTTCCTCGGATGCCCTCAGCGCCTTATCCACCGTGTCAAACGTTGCAATCTCAAAATCAGCCGGATTCCTCTTTTGCAGATATGCCTGTAGCATCTTTAAATAGTCAGTGTCCCTGTCACAAATCACAAACTGTCTTGTCCCCATATTTTATGAGCACCTCCCTCCATTTTTCCTGCACGCGCTTTCATTCTGACAGCCCCTCACCCCCTTTCCGTTTCTCAGTGGTATGCCCCTGCACACATCAGTACCAGACTGATAAATGCGGGTATTGACAGCCGTATGACACACTTTTTCCGCGTCCTGTCAATCTGGTATTCATCCATCACGCCAGTCAGCGCCACTTTCTTCATATAGCGCAGCAGGTAAAGGAGACGCTCCCTGCTCTCCGCATACACCAGCATTTTCAGAATGGATGCCGCCGCCGCTGCCAGCATTGTGACAAGCAGGTAATGAACCAGCGCATCGCCCCTGATATAACAGCCTGTCATCATAAACAGCTTGATGTCGCCCGCCCCGATACCGCCCAGCAGATAAAACGGATAAAATGAGAGGAAAACGATGACCATGGACATAACTGCCATGACCACCCCCGCCGCAGATTCTGACATAAATGTCATAATCAGTCCTGCCAGTATGCCCGCGCCGGTACATATATTGGGTATCCTGTAAAACCGCCAGTCCATAAAAATGGCAACAAGAAACACACCTATGAGAATTCCCATACTTCCTATTTCCTTTCTTCAGTTTTCGTGTGGAATTGTTTGGAACAGTTATGATTATAGCGAACCCAAAAAAATTGTCCACTCGAAATGTAAAAATTCACACAACTATTTTTTTCTTGTGAATTTTTGCCATTTTAAGCGGACAATTATCCCTTTTTATTAGAAGATTTTTACCCATGATTTGTATGGATTTTTACATTGCGAAATTTTTCGAAATTATTTTGTCATTTTTCGTTCCAGATATTTGTCGAGTATTTGCATTATATTACTTGTATGTATTCGCATTACGCTGCTTGCTAATTTGTCCAATGGTATCTCCTGAATGCCCTTTTTTCTTCTAAATGCCCCCGCCTCCTGTACTTTCTGCGAATCTGGAATTTTGTTGTCCAAAAAGACCTCCTCGACATCATGGCAGAACCAGACCAAATCATATCCGTTTTCTTTACAAAACTGGCTTATTTTATTTGTTCCCATATACACTTTGCTGATTTTAATCTGATTGTTCAGCACATAAAAATAATTGACCAGCTCTGAAATATATATGCTGTCCGTATCTGCTTTCTTATTTGTTTCCACGCAAAATATTAATTGAACCGCCATATGCCTTTACTCCCCAAAAATACCTACAAAATCCGTTGCATCAATATTAAACGGAGAGTCCTCTATCATTCCGTTTTTGTAACAATTTTCCGGCGATGCATTTCCCCTGGAAACCCACGACACAAGGTGATTATCGCTTGACAGGAAATCAATTGCATTTTTATTCTCTTTCAGAACTGACATTGGGTCCAGATTGTGCGTGGTAAAACACAGCTGCCCCTTTCCATAGTACATGAAATACTCAATTAATTTACACAGGTAAACGTCATTCAGGTTTGAATCCATCTCGTCTATAAAAACAATCCCGCCAATACTTGCCGCCGCAAAGCAGTCAAACAGTCTGATTAGTTTCTTAATTCCAGTGCTTTCAAATTCTTTGTTTATCACGTATTCCCCATAGTTCATATTCAAATCACATACATATTGTTCGCCATTTTCTTTTGCGTCAATATCAATGCAGACCAAATCACGTTTAAATATTTTAATAAACTGCGTAAGCTGACTCACTCTCTCCTTATACTCCTCAAAAAATTGTTTATCGACATATCTTTCATTTACACTCAGGAATTTACTTACATTATCCTGGTCTTCAAAAAAGGCATCCCGCAATGCCTGATTATTGAATCCATAATCTTTCATCTTTTTCTTCCAGAAATACAGTTCATGCTGGTCTTCCTCTTCAATATATACCCATAATGATAAGCAAAATTTTCCGCATACTAACATATAAAAAAGAAAGTTCATGTCCGTTGTGTCTTCTTTTTCAAATTTCGTAACATACAGATGAACAAACGAATGAACAGATAATAAGTTCATCGTTTTCTGTTCTATTTTTCGCTTCTCAGTCTCGTCACAAAGAATGTATACCAGTTCACCATTTTTGCACTCAACGACAGTCTTGTACTTATTATTTGCGTAATTACCACTTTTCACATCCAGTCGTTCATACTGTATCTCATATGTTCCATTATCGCTTTTGCCAATTTGCATGAAATAATCACAAACCATTCTATCTGCGTCTTCTTCAACTAAAAACTCACAGCGAAAACAAAACTTTTTTGTTGATTTATTTACGATTTCATCTAAAAACAACTGCGTTTTTGATTCACTTAGGTAATTATTACTCATTGTGATATTCTGGAATATTGTGACTGCTGTAATAATGGCAGATTTTCCCGAACCATTTTCACCATATACAGCCTTTATCCGGTACTTTTCCGGATTAAAAGACTTATCAACATTTTTTTTGTAAAAATCCAGACGAACCTCTTCTTTGATACTTTTGATTCCTGCAACACTCATATTTAACAGGTAAACCCTATTCTCCATTTTCGTTACCTCTTTCATAGTCCGGTATTCTAAAAACAAATAATTGGCTATCCAACATCCTGATTATTGGAATATGCTTATTATATGTGACTCTTTATAAAAATATACAAAATGTATTTTTTTATAGTTTTATTATAAATGAAACACTCTGAAATGGCAATCTAAATTATGACACAATAAACGAGCACAATAAAGCCCCTGCCTATAATGGTCAAGGCAGGGGCTTGTCAAAACACTCTATCAGGAAACATAAATACATGCAATTTTTTCCAAAATAAAATGCATAATTTTTCCTTTTTCTTACTATACTATCGTATATATAATTCAATCAGAAAGGACATCCCTATGAAAACATACTTCAGTCTGAAAGGTATACTTAATCCCCAGGTTCCTACGGATAACCCGCCGCGCACGCCGCGCGACATGCTGCTTGACGATATCCGCAAAACGCAGTGCGCGCTCGAAATCGCCTACTCCGGCTTTGACAATGTAACAGACCCTGACCTGATAGACTGCTATATCTATGAGGTCAACTCAGCCCTGAAACGCTACCGTTTTCTGTTGCAACAGGCGGAACAGATGCAGCTGTATGAGGAATACCATATGGATTCCCCGGACTGCTTTGACAGCGAACCGCTTGTGCAGTTCCAGCAGCCGGTCGTGTGAGCCAGAAGCTATATACTGAATCCCCTGCCCGCACTGTTGTAAAGCAGACTTTCATTGACATCTGACCTGCCATACGTAAATCCGGCATAAACGTCCTGTGCATTCTCCATAAGGGGCTGTGTGGTATCCTCCTTACTGACAGTGTGGTATGCGTCGCGCAATTTTGTGAACATCTGCTTGATTTCCGTCATATGTTCTGTCTTTACACAGGACATATTGTTTGCAATCTCCCTGTCCGCAAACGCATAGATGGAAAAAAGCGTCCTGGACAAGTCATAGGAAAAGTTCAGGCTGTTGCGAAGCTCCGCAATGCAGTTTCTTGCACACTGCATATCCTTTTTGAATTCTTCTTCACAGCCGATGTCATAGGCATCGGCTGCATCCTTTAAATATGTGAGAATCATATCATACAGGATAACGACAAGCTGCGTGCTGTTTGCCTGTGTGATACGTCTTGTAAATATCTGTTTCATTTCCCTTGTCATAGATATTCCTTACCTTTCACAGTATATATAAGGGCATTTCATATAACAGTTCATTTACTGTAGCAGCTGTAATACCTGCTGTGGCCTCTCATTTGCCTGCGCCAGCATGGAAGTGGACGCCTGCACAAGAACCTGTACCGTGGAGTACTCTGTCATCTCTGTCGCCATATCCACGTCCATAATGCGTGAGTATGCCGCCGTGACATTTTCCTCCGATGTATCGAGATTTGTGATGGTGTGCTCAAGGCGGTTTGCATACGCACCGATCTTTGCACGCACAGCCGAGAGCTGGTTAATTGCATTTCCGACAATGTCAATGGCAGCCGTCGCGGAAGCTTCTGTCGTGACATCAATTTTATCCACTCCCAGGTGTTCTGCCGTCAGCGCCGGAATCTCCAGCTCAATGTACTGCCCCTTATTTGCACCGACCTGAACGACCATGGCACCCATTCCCGTCACATCTATTGCAAGACAGTCATCAGGCGTGTTGCTTCCGACTGTATATTGTGTCCGGGTGGTCAGTGTCTCGGAGTATTTATAATCCTTGAGTTCCTTCGTCGTCATCGGACCGCCAAGGTCATTTGTATCCTGGAAAAAGTCCAGCGTGATGGTCTTTGGTGCACCAACCTGGTTCGTTTTTCCGTCTGTCGGCGTATAGGTGACCTGAAACTGCCCCGGCGGCACAGAATCATCAAATTTCACCTCGTTAATCTCGACCGCGCAATCCGGATCCGCACTCTTAAAATATTCTGCCAGGTCGCTCTTCAGGTCTCTTCCGTTATCGCCCGCAAAACCCGTATATATCTGTGTGTTGCTTGTTCCCAGCTTATCGCCCGCAGAGTCAACTGTATCAAAGAAATTGAGTTTTTTAATGTAATACCTGTTTCCATCCGGTCCCTTCACCGCAATATTCCTGTAACTTGTCACCTTGCTGTATGATGTTGTTGTAACAACACTGCTTCCGGTCGCAGTCTTCTCATATGTTTTTGTTATACTCTCGACAGCACCTGCAGCTGAATTTACAGTGGTCGTAGTCACGTCCCCGAGCGGAGTCCTGTCATTGAGCTTGATTTTCACTTCAAAATCATTCTCCGCCTTAATGACAATATTTTCATCCTCGACAAGTATCTTTGAACCGTCCGGAAATGCCTTCAGGCCTCTGAGATCCCCGGAGTACTGATTGACAGACGCGGTTGTCACGAGGGAATTGAGCAGCTTATCCTGGTCATTGTCTGCCACATAATGCTCCTTGTGCGTGATGTCACCCAGTTTTTCCGAATAGGTGATGTCTATCAGGTTCCCATCCGGATCTTCCTTTCTTTTTTCCGAAATCTCAAACTCTGTTATCTTATCCTCATAGTGGTAATAAGTAAGCTGTCCAATCGCGTAAGTACCGCTTGCCACTCCCTCGGTGTATGACATAACCTTTACATTTTCCGAGTTTGTATATGCCTTGAATGCAAAACTGCCGTCAAGCAGGCTCTGTGCATTGTACTCTGTCGCTGACGCAATCCTGTCAATCTCGTTCACAAGCTGGTCGATCTCCTTCTGAACCATCTCCCTGTCCGAATCGGCATTGGTTCCGTTTGCGGCCTGTATCGCAAGCTCGTTCATTCTCTGTAAGATATCATGCATTTCCGCCATCGCGCCGTCTGCCGTGTTGACGGCTGACAGACCGTCGTTTGCGTTCTGGTTTGCCTGGTTTAAACTCTTTATCTGTGCATTCATTCTTCTTGCAATCGCAAGACCGGAAGCATTGTCCGCTGCACTGTTTATCTTGCATCCGCTCGAGAGCTTCTGTGTGGAAGCGGACACCCGCTTGTCATTATTATTCAAAGCATTTCTTGCTATAATTGATGATACGTTGTAATTAATTCTCATGCATTATTTCCCTCATCGCAACTAGTTCATAGTTACCCAATCTGTTTATTTTTCCTTTTTCAGCGCCGTCAGGAATGCCTTTGCAGTGCGGTACAGTTCGCCTGTCGGTACTTTGGTGTCCTTGCTGTTTCCGATGTCCCTGTCCTGTCCGAACTTGTTCAGGTCAACCGACTTTGTCTGCACAAGGCTGATGCCGACCTGCTTGTCGCCTGTCCTGCCAAGCTCTCTTGTAACTGCCTGCTCAAGCTGCTCCAAATCTGCCTTTCCCGCCCGGTTCTCATACACAACCATGCCGGAAATTCGTTTTTCCGTGACATCAAACTCGGCTGCTACCTTGCCAAACTTTTCCGTGTCAAATGTCACTGCCACCTTGCCGGTCTTTGACGCATTATGGTATATCTTCAGGTTGACGGATGTAATCTCCCCATCGATATCCATGGGAATCTCATAGTTTTCTTCCTTTGCCAGGTTTCCTGCCAGCGCAAGCCCTTTATAGAGTGCCTTTGCCGCCTTTACGTCAATGTGCGAGGACGCATTTTCATATATCATATGCTCCACTGCCCTGTTCGCCTCGCTGATGATTTCCTGATAGGATACCTTTGCCTGCCTTGCATCTGTCAGATTCTCGATAAATGCGTCTGCCTGCTTCAGTACATCGCCATCTGCCCCATCACTCTCCGGCAGCCCGCCGTCCTGTGAATCCGTCTCATCTGCATTGCCTGCATCCTTGTCATCCTGCCTGATTACTTTTCCAAAGACAGAACCCCTGTCAAATATCAGCATGGAAGCCGCCTGTATATTGTCGACATTGATTACCTGTCCATAGTTGACAAGTGCGTCGATAATCTGCTCGTCAATCTGCTCCACCTGGTGCATGTCACTCTGAAAGTTTTTTAAATCCTCCGCCTTTTCTCTCGCACGCGCTTCACTGTCCTCGGAAACATGTGCTGCTTTTACGTTCTCTGCAAACTGCTCAATCGTGGTTTCCCCTGTGATATCCGCTGTATTGACTTTGTCAAAATCCGTGTTCTGTGCAAGCTCGTCGTTGATTTCACCGGAAAGTCTGGCGTAATATTTCTCCTGCGCCGCCTGCTGCTGTGACTCACTGCCGGAACGGTTCTGATAGCCAGCCTGAATCTGTGTGTCAATTGCCTTTCCTTTTGTGATCAGGTCTTCCAGTCCGCCAAAACCGTCATCCACGCGGACATCCATATTTTTATCTGCCGCTGTCCGCACTGCGGAAAGCATATTTTTGAAGTTGACCTGTGCGCCTGTCGCCACAAGGCTGCCTATCACTGCACCGTCTGATTTTTCTATCTGGCGGAACATCCTGTAAATGCCGATGTACGCCTCGCGTTCCTCCTGGCTGATTCCGTTGCTCCTGTCCAGTCTCTGTAGGAACCTGGAATATTTCTCGGCATCTGCCGCCGGATCCAAATCCCTGTTGTCCAGATAGGCTTCAAGCTCTTCCATTGTCATTTCAAGCGGGTTTTTCTGCTCGCGTATCATTTGCAGTGTGGCCGCCGGCGTCATGCGGCTTATCACGCCTGTTACCTGGCTGTCCGCCGCCTTTACGGCATTGATGTTTTCCTCGGTAATGTCCATGCGGTTATATCCAAGGATTCTGACTGCACGCCTGTTTGACTCGCTCGTCTCAATCCCAAGGTCGGTGAGTATCTCATCGATATTTCGAAATGCCTTGCTAATCTTGTCACCCAGGTCTTTGCGCGGCTCCGTCATCAGCGTTTCATATGCCGCGGATGCCCTGCCCTGCTGGCTCTGGTTCTGACCGCCGTTACCGCTGCCCGCATTCTGGTTTCCATTTTGTCCATTGAGCTGGTTTTCAAGCTCCTTGCCTGCCTCATGGATATGGAGGAGCGTA
Organism: uncultured Lachnospiraceae bacterium; assembly: GCA_949066965.1. Classification (GTDB taxonomy): domain Bacteria; phylum Bacillota; class Clostridia; order Lachnospirales; family Lachnospiraceae; genus COE1. Next base: position 85,725 of record CARTDA010000007.1, on the reverse strand, counting down.
CTCTGCGGAATTTTTGACAGCAGTTTTCCAAGGACGGCTGCCGGCATACCCGCCAGCTCCTTTGTCCTGGAAATCGTTTCTTCATATATAAGGGCGCGCTGTTCGTTCTGCGCCGCGTCCTCTCCCTGAAACAGGATGGAACGGATGTTGTTTTCCGCTGCCTTCAGGGCTTCGACCAGCTGCGAAAGCGCTGTCGTGTCGACGGAAATCCCTGCGCGCAGCAGATGCCTGTTTGCCTCCTCGGTCATTATCAGGCGGATTTCTTCCAGCTGCCTTCTCGCCTGTACTTCCTTCAGCGCTGTCTCGTCAACCGTGTCTGCACCCGGTTCCGCTTCTGTCATCTCCGCACTTTTATTCTCGGCAGATGTCTTTTCTGCATCTGTATTTTTAACGCCTGCATTGGAAACATCCTGCTCATCAATCTGGCGCTGTGCTTCCGCCAGGTTTTTGATATTGATTTCTTTCCCTGCTTCCACAGTCTCGTGAACTGCCTCATCGGAAATGCCCGCTGTCTGCTCCATGATTTCTTGCGCCTGCTGTACAATGGACTGTTCCCCTGTCATGTCAGCCTGGACAGGCGCTTTTCCGTTTTCCATTGCGGTAACGCACATATTTGCAATATCGCCTTGTTCCATGGGCAGTGGCAGATTCTTGAGGTCTGTGACCAAGGTCAGGTTCTTCGCATTCAGCTCAATGCCGTTTGACACAAGCCACTTTGCATTCTCCACCGCCTGCGCCCTCGTGTCCGCGTCGGTGTCCATCCCGGCCTGCCCTACAACAGAGTCTATCTTCTGTTCCAGATTATCCCAGTTGATGTCCTCTGCCTTTTTCGCATAATATCTTGCACCGTTTCCTGCACCGTCACTATAATAGCCCTGGGGCTGCCTGATTGTTTCTGCGCTTGAATACTGTGCCTTGTATATATTTTCAATTGTAGGCGATTTTCCATTTACAACCAGATATTTGACAGTGTCCTCGGACAGCTCCCCAATGCCGGATGCCTCCATCACTGCACTGACAAGCTCTGCCACATTGTCAGCCGTAACAGGTATATCACTTTTACATAGTGCATCTGTAAGCTGGTTCACCAGTGCATTTGCATCCACCCTGCTTCCTGTTATCTGTTCTATTGTCGCCACATCCAGTTCGTCATTGTATCCCGCAACCTCGACTCCCGCCTGTGCCAGCGTCACCTTGATTCTGTCTACAATCGTCACATATGTCTCCACATCCGTACTTCCCGGCTGGAAGCCCTCCTCCTGCATTTTCTGGAGGTCTTCCCCTGAAACGCAGCTGGACATCACTATCATAAAGTCTTTCTTGGATTGAGCATTCGTATTAGCCGCCTGCTGCATAATATCTTCAGCGGTCATTCCATGACCTCCGTATGCCTCGTTATCCATAACTTTATCAGCGATGTCCAGTGTGTACCCGCTCCGCGATACCGTTGTGGTACCTTGTGCGTGAGCGGATGGTTTGTATGTAGTTGTAGTTGTTTCGGTGCTGCCTGGTCCAGAGACGGGGCGCTGCGCATCAATCGTTACATTCATACACATTCCCTGCTCTTTCTGTCAGTCTTATTCCCTTTTTGTTTCTTTTGAGACTACTGTTTGATATATATGTCGGAATATTTCCGGAAAAACTTAATGGTGTTATTCAATTTTCTGCGTAATCAAGTAAGGGAATGTCCTTCTCCACTACTCGCCGCGCGCCCCATGCGCCGCTTCAGCGGCATATTTCCTCTGCATGGGACTGCGCAATCGAATAGGGAAGAGCCCTCTTCCCTACTCGTGCGCCGGGCGTCCGTCAGCTTGCTGGCATATTTCATTTGGACGTCCGTGTGCATAAAAAGAATGCAGCCCTGCCAAAGGCTGCACTTTTTTACTTTATAGGAAATTGCGACAACGTAGACCATTTAAACAAAAAGCGAAGCTTTTTGCTAGATGAGCGCGCTGGCGCTCATCTTTTTTACTGTACCGCTATCACCCACAGGACGGCTGCCGATATCATAATCTGGATAATGGCAAATTTAAAGACGGTCTGGGCATTGGACCAGCCGAGGTTTTTGCGGACATGGTCGTGAAGCGGCGTCCGGACCTTTGTCAGAATCTTGATGTGCAGAAAACGCAGAAGCGACACTTTCACAAGACCGATTCCGCCATCCACCATAAGGACAAATGCCACCAGCAGGTACAGGAACGGACAGCCAGTCTTCATCACCGCAATGGCAATAAACAGCCCCATGGCTCGGGAGCCCGCATCCCCCATAAGCAGGCGGCTCGGTGTCGCGTTAAACCACAGGTAGCCAAGCACGCACGCGATAAAAAGCAATATCGAATAGGAAAATTCGTATGCCACGCCCATCCTTGTCATAATCATATAAGTGGTAAACAGCGTGATTCCTGTCAGTGTCCCTGACAGACCGTCAACACCGTCTGCGCAGTTCGTCACATTGATGGAGCCCCACACGAGTATCACCGCAAGCACACCATAGACAAGCGGCGGCAGTGTGATGACCTGCCCGGTAAAGGCAATGGTCACGGTGCTTCCATTGAAGTTGACCATCGTCACTGCCGCCATGACAGCGATGACCAGGTCAAGAAGCCCCTTGCGCAGCTCGCCCCATGAAACCCTCGCACAGTCATCCAGGTAACCTGTCATCATTGCCGCAACGGTGAGAATCAGATAAATCAGCATCTCACGGTCAACGTTTCCGAAAACCAGCATCGCCAGCACAAACACGAGAATAAACACAAATCCCGCACCGCGCGGTTTTCCCGCCGACAGCCCTCCGTCGTGCGCAAACTCACGCCCATGGTCACGCGGCAGTTTATTCATGCCCGCCGCCAGCATAATGCTGGTCAGAATATATGCAAATGCGACACCCAGAAATCCAATAATCCCATAATCCGATACATTCAGAAATTTATTTATCATTTCAATGTCTCCATTCTTGCCGATGCCCTGGTTTCGGGCGCAGGCACAATTTTATCCCAGTTCAAACTGAGCGTTATACAGCTTCGCATAAAATCCACCTTCCTTATTTAAAAGTGTTTCATGGTTCCCCTGCTCAATTATGTTTCCATCCTTCATGACAAGGATAATATCCGCCTCGCGAATCGTGGAAAGCCTGTGTGCCACGATAAAGCTCGTTCTGCCCTTCATCATTGTGTGAAATGCCTGCGATATCTTGATTTCGGTGCGCGTGTCGATGGAGGAGGTCGCCTCGTCGAGAATCAGCATCGGGGGCAGGCAGAGCATCACGCGCGTAATGCAGAGAAGCTGCTTCTGTCCCTGCGAGAGACTGCCGCCGTCCTCCGTAATCACCGTGTCATATCCCATCGGCAGACGTTTGATAAAGCTGTGTGCGTGTGCCGCCTTCGCTGCCGCAATGACCTCGTCGTCCGTGGCGTCCGGCTTTCCCATCACAATATTTTCCCGTATCGTGCCCGCATGGAGCCATGTCTCCTGCAAGACCATGCCAAAGCTCTCCCGCAGGCTTTTGCGCGTCATGTCCCTGATGTCAATGCCGTCCACCTGAATACTCCCGCTATTAACATCATAGAACCGCATCAGCAAATTTATGACAGTTGTTTTTCCGCATCCGGTCGGCCCCACAATCGCCACGCGCTGACCGGACTTGACTTCCAGGTTAAAATCCTGTATCAGCTTCTGGTCGGGATTGTATGAAAAATTGACGTTCTTCATTGTGATATTGCCTTTTGGCGCCTGCAAAACTGCCGCATTGTCCGGTTCCGGTATCTGCGGTTCCTCCTCGATAAACTCAAACACCCTGCCTGCGCATGCCAGAGCGGTCTGTAATTCCGTCACCACGCCGGATATCTCGTTAAACGGCTTGGTGTACTGGTTTGCATAGCTTAAAAAGCTCGTAAGCTGCCCCACGCTGATATAGCCCCTTATCGCCAGGAATGCGCCGAGGATTCCCACGCCCGCATAGACCAGGCTGTTGACAAAGCGCGTACACGGATTGGTCAGCGATGAGAAAAAGATTGCCTTGACGCTTGCCTTTTGCAGGCGGTCATTGATTTCGCGAAACTGCTCCATTACCTGCGGCTCATGCCCAAACGCCTTCACGACTTTTTCATTGCCAATCATCTCGTCAATCAGCGCTGTCTGTTCCCCGCGCGTCTCCGACTGGAGCTTGGACATGCTGAATGTCCTTTTCGCAATAAATCCTGCGATAAAAAATGACAATGGTGTCAGTATGACAACGACAACCGTCGTTGAGACATTGATGGAAAACATAAAGACCAGTGTGCCGATAATCGTGACCACGCCTGTAAAAAGCTGGGTAAATCCCATAAGCAGACCGTCGGAAAACTGGTCTACGTCCGCAATGACGCGGCTCACGATATCGCCGTGGGAATGTCCGTCAATGTACTTGAGCGGCAGAATCTGCAGTTTGTGAAACGCCTCATCGCGCACGTCGCGCACGACCTGATAGGCAATCTTATTGTTACAGGTGTTCATCACCCACTGCACCACCGCCGTCAGGACGATAATGACTGCCATCTTCTTTAGTATATCCAGAATCCCGTCAAAATCTACTGCGCCAGATCCAATAATACAATCCACCGCCTGACCGGTAAGAATCGGTATATATAAGGTAAGGATGACCGAAACTGCCGCAAGCACAATGGAAAAAAACAGGAAAATTTTATATTTTCCGATGTGGCGCAACACTTTTTTTAAAATATCACAATTTGAACTTCTATCTTTCATTCCGATTACCTCCGCGCTTTTTTGTCCGGAAATTGCGAATAATAGATTTCCTGATAAGTCACATTGTCCGCAAGGAGCTGCTCATGCGTGCCGATGCCTGCCACCGCACCATCGTCCATCACGACAATTTTGTCAGCATACATAATCGACGCCGCACGCTGCGACACAATGATGACCGTCATGTCATTTCCCATACCCTTCACCGCCGCGCGGAGCTTTGCATCCGTGGCAAAATCAATCGCCGAAGCGCTGTCGTCGAGTATCAGGATATCGGGCTTGCGCACAATGGCACGCGCAATCGTGAGGCGCTGTTTCTGGCCGCCGGAGAGATTCTTGCCCCCCTGTGCAATCATAAAGTCAAGCCTGCCCTCCTTGGTGTCCACAAACTCCCTCGCCTGCGAGATGCGCAGTGCATCCTCAATATCCTGCTCTGATGCATGCTCATTTCCCCACAGGAGGTTTTCACGGATTGTTCCCTTGAACAAAACTGCCTTCTGCGGAACGACACCTATTTTTTCCCGCAGCGCGGCAATGTCGTAGTCCCTGACTTTCATTCCGTCCACAAGCACGCGCCCTTTTGTCGCATCATAAAAGCGCGGAATCAGGTTGACCACGGAGGTCTTTCCGGAGCCTGTACCGCCTATAATACCGACCGTCTCGCCTTTTTTCACAACAAAGTCAATATCCGTCAGGGATTCATCACCGCCGCCGCTGTAGGTAAGGCTTACATGGTCAAAGATAATCGCCGCCTTCTCGTCGCCGTCATTGATATTTTCTATATCCTCCCGGTCAAAGGCACCGTTCTCCATGCTCGACGTGATGCCAAAGATACCCTCGACGCGCTTTGCACAGGCAAGTGCCTTTGTGAGCTGTATAATGAGGTTTGCCATCTTGACAAGCTCCACAAGAATCTGTGACATATAGTTTACCAGCGCGACCACCGCGCCCTGCGTGATGATGCCGTTGTCCACGCGGACAGCCCCTGTCCACAGGAGTATGACAAGCGCGATATTGATGATGATATACGTCACCGGATTCATCGCTGCCGAAATTTTGCCGACAAACACCTGTGTGTTCAGCAGCAGCTCATTTTCCTGCTCGAACGCCGACGTCTCCGACTCCTCATTGCAGAATGCACGGATGACACGCGCGCCCGCAAGGTTTTCGCGCGTCCTGCCAAGGATTTTGTCGAGCGCCGCCTGCACCTTTTTGTACAAGGGCATGCTGGCGAGCATAATCCCGAACACGACAATGGCAAGCAGCGGAATCGTCACCACAAAAATAAGCGCTGCCTTCACATCCACGGTAAACGCCATCACCATTGCGCCGAACACAATAAACGGAGAGCGCAGCAGCAGGCGCAGCGTCAGGTTGACACCGTTTTGAATCTGGTTGACATCACTCGTCATGCGTGTGATGAGCGTGCTGGTTCCGATGGTGTCAAGCTCTGTATAAGACAGCCCCTGTATATGCGAAAACAGGGCATTTCTAAGCTTTGTCGCAAATCCGACTGCCGCCTTCGCACTGAAATACTGCGCGGTCACCGAGCTGGCAAGCCCCACTGCCGCCAGCAGCACCAGCACTGCCCCCATCCGAAAAATATACGGCGTGTCGCTGTCTGCGATGCCGTTGTCAATGATTGCCGCCATGACAAGCGGCACCATCAGCTCAAAGGAAGCCTCAAGCATCTTGAACAAAGGCGCCAGAATGCTTTCCTTTTTGTAATCTTTTATGTACTTTAACAAGCTTTTCATAAAAGTTTTCCCTCCGGTTCATTTCTATGCTCCGGCTTGCATCCCCTGCCCAGCCGTGTTACTATTTTACTGGCGGCCGAAAAGGCTGACCGCCGATACTCACGGCAGATTTCATCTGTCGTGAGTATATCATAACACAAACAAGGGAGGCGGACAACCTATGAATCTTGATTTCAATTCGACACATTCCACGCGTTATCTACAAGTGTATGACTACTATAAGGACCTGATTGTCACGGGGCGCCTGATGCCGGGGACGAAGATGCCCTCCATCCGGCGCGGCGCGGTGCAGCTGGGACTGAGCCGCACGACCATCGAGACTGCCTACCTATGCCTTGCAGCGGACGGCTATATTATTTCCAGGCCGCAAAGCGGGTACTATGTCACAGACCGGACGGCAACTGTGGTTTCCATCAAGGATGTCCGCGACGCGAAGACCGGTAATGCACATGAAAACAAAATCATGTACAATTTTACGTCAAACAATGTGGATGCGGACAGCTTTGACTTCAGCCTGTGGCGGCGCTATATCAAAAGTACGCTGCGTCAGGACGGACGTATGCTGACCTACGGCGAGCCGCAGGGAGAGTACGAGCTGCGCGAGGTCATCTGCCACTATGTCGTAAACAAAAGAAACGCCGTCTGCCGCCCCGAAAACATCGTAATCGGCGCCGGCTCCCAGACGCTGCTCAATATCTTATGCCCGCTCATCCGGAAGCGCCAGACCGTCTGTTTTCACGATACACGCTTCGCACAGGGTATGGTGATTTTTGAAGATTACGGATTTGATGTCGAAAAAGACAAGGGAAATGCAAGTGTGCTCTACATGACACCGTCCCACATGACTTCACTTGGCGACGTAATGAGTGTCGAAAAGCGGCTTGCGCTCTTAAAGGAATGTGCGGTTCATGACCGGCTGATTATCGAGGATGACTACGACAATGAATTTCGTTATTTCAGCAAGCCGATTCCATGTCTCCAGGGGCTTGCCGGCGGCGAGAACGTGGTCTATCTCAGCACTTTTTCAAAACTCCTGCTGCCCTCCATCCGCTTAAGCTTCATGATCCTGCCTGACTCCCTGCTGCCCCTGTACGAGAAAAAAAAGGCGCTCTACAACCAGACCGCATCCAAGTCGGAACAGCTCGCCCTGTGCCAGTTCCTGCGCGACGGACACCTGGAAAGCCAGATCCGGAAGCTGAAACGCCTGTATTCCGGCAAGGCAAAAACCTTATCCTTGCTTTTGGAGGAAGCCTTTGGCGAACAGGCAAAGGTATACATGGGTGAATCCGTTTTTCTGGTGCACCTCCGGTTAAGGTGTCCCCTGTCCAGCGATGCCCTCTGTCAGGAGCTTGCCAAGAGAGGACTTCTGGTATTTCCCATCCACAAGTCCTCTGCCGCAAACGATAGCGATGCGCATATCGCGCTCTCCTGCTGCGAGGTTTCAACGGAGCGCTTTGCCGATGCCGTCATGCTGCTGAAAGAAACCGTTGCACATATATGATTTTGCAAAAGAAGTCAGCACCGCAGCCTGCTCATGACCCGGAACAGTTTCCGGATGTCTATCGGCTTCGCCAGATGTTCATTCATCCCGGCGTCCTTTGCCAGTGCGATGTCCTCCTCAAATGTGTTCGCTGACAGTGCAATGATGGGCACAGCCTTCGCATCCGTCCGATTCATGCCGCGAATCACGCGAGTCGCCTCATATCCGCTCATAACCGGCATCATCAAATCCATGAGCACACAGTCAAACGTTCCCGGCTCGGATGCCATAAACGTGTCCACTGCAACCTGTCCATCGTTCGCGGTCACGACCTCTGCACCTGCCTCCTTTAACATGAATTCTACGATTTCACAGTTGATTTCATTGTCCTCCACCAAAAGGACACGCATTCCGGCAATATTGCTCCGCAAATTCTGCTCCGTGTCCACAGGCTGCGCGCGCCATGTCCCATCAATTTGGAGCGGAAGGGTAATCCGGACAACAGTACCCTTGCCAATCTGACTGTCTACCACAATGGTACCCTTCATCTGGTCTACCAGCTTCTTCACAATGGACATGCCAAGCCCGGTACCGTTGTAATGCGTCCTTGCGCCCTGATGTTCCTGGGTAAACGGTTCAAAAATGTGCTTCTTAAATTCCTCACTGATGCCAATGCCGGTATCTTCAACCACAAAAAGGTAATCTGCCCTGCCACCCTTACATACGTCCTCCTTTACCTGGATAAATACAGAGCCATGGGGACGGTTATATTTGAGGGCGTTTTCGATGACATTCATCAAAATCTGTTTTAAATGAAGGGGATTTCCGATAAGCCGCCGATGCTGCAGGTCAACCTCCTCCAGCACCAGCCGGATTTCCCCTTCTTCTGCCTGAGGGGACAGGATTGTGATGCAATCCTCCAACGTTTCACACAGGTCAAACGGTTCCTCCACCGCCACCGGCCTGCCGCTCTCCAGCTTGCTGACCTGAAGGACGTCGTTCACAAGAGACAGCAGATGCTCTGTTGACACGCGGATTTTCTTCTGGCATGCGCCCTGCTGCTCCAAATCATTCCGGCTTTTCTCCATGATGGCAAGCATTCCCAGGATCCCATTAATGGGTGTGCGCAGGTCATGGGACATGCGGGAAAGAAATTCGCTTTTTGCCGAATTTGCCCTCCTTACCTTCTCCAGCAGTTCCATAATCGCCTGCTCCTGCTTCTTCCTCGTCACCATAATCTCAGTGATATCCTGATGGTACCCGTTGAGGCTTACACCCGGTTTTTTGAATGTTTTGTCCGGCACACCGCCACAGCGCACATAGATTTTCCCAAGCGTTGGATGATTCCATGGATAAATCACCTCGGAACGTCCTGTTTCCAATATGTCCGTCACTGCTTCCTGCACCATATCCACATAGTCCGGGTCAATATTTGCAAACCAGTGCTGGTAGCACTCCTCCGGATTCACTTCTTCCGACACTCCCAGCAGAATCCGCATGGTTCGGTCGGCATACATCCTAGGCTGACAGCCCTCCTCCAGCTCAATCGTCCAGATTCCGGTTCTAGCCCCCTCCAATATGTCTTCCAGCTTCTGCCTTGTTTTCAGCTTGTACTTCTCTTCCTGTTCCACCACGCCGTTGACATCCCGCAAGGCAAAAATCGCACAGTGCTCTTTCTCCGTGGCTGAAAAGTGCATCTCCATGTGCTTCAGGCCACAGGAGCTGTCCTTCACCTGGTACCGGACATAAAACTTTCTATTTGTCTTTAGCTGCGTGAGCACGTAGTCCTTTTTCGTCGCAGCGCGAAGCCGCTCCTGGTCATGGGGAATAACATAATGGGTAATATACTGCTCCATTGCCGGCTGGTAGCCATCCCGAAAGCTGCCGCCCCAGTCCATCCCAATCCGTCCGCTGTCCCGGTAAATCTCGCACGCACCCGTTTCAAAGTCCACCTGACAGATATCCAGATAATCTACGCTGAGCGCGTGGAGCACGTTGTAGCTGCGCTTTTGAAGCTCACGGAACAGATTGCGCCGTTTCAGGGAGGACACGATAAAATATGCCGCCGTCTCAAGCATATTCGACGCGTATTCCAGCGTTTTTGCAGGCGGGTTGTCCACACCGTAAAAGCCGATAACCTTCTCGCCGTCATAAAGCGGAACCACCACGAGAGAGTGGATGTTCTGCCGTCTCAGGGTATCGTACGGAAGAGGGTCTGTTTCCCGGATATCTTCCAGACGTTCTATGACGATATGTCTGCCAATGCCAAACCGCTGATACCAGCTTGCACAAATCTCCGGGGACAGATTCTGGAGATTCTCCTTTTCCGGCTGCACCCCGTCGGCTGCCCACTCATAGGTATTATCGTCACCGCCGGACGCATTCTGTTCAAATATGTAGGTTCTCTCCCCATTCAGCGCTTTTCCCAAGTGTTCAAGCAGCACTTCCAGCGACTGATCCGGGGTCTCCTCCAGAAGGGCGACGCGAAGCCCCTCATTGATGACAGTCTCCAGATTCTGAACGCTCTGCATACCGCTGTTCTGCCCGCGCTCCTCATCAACCGGTGCGCTTTCGCCGGTTCGTCCAAAAAGCTCCCTTGAATCATTCATATGTTTATCCTCCATGTAACATAGCCTGCTGACATACTTCCTGCAGGGGAATGACCTTCTACCATGCGCCGCCTTAGCGGCATACTTCCCCTGCATGAGGCTACACAATCGAGCAGGGAAAAGCCATCTTCCCTACTCGTGCGCCGGGCGTCCGTCAGCTTACTGACATATTTCATTTGGACGCCCGTGTGCATAAAAAAACACTGGGTTTTCCAATGCCCCCCAGTGTCTCCAATTTTTCCAAATCGTTGCGACAAGATTCGAACTTGCGACCTCTGCGTCCCGAACGCAGCGCTCTACCAAACTGAGCCACGCAACGAAATATATACGGCTGTCCATGTCTTTTGGACAGCTACGTATATATTATACTGGATTTTCAAAATAATGCAAGTGTTTTTTCACTTATTTTTTACAACTTTTTTATTTAACCTTTTCGAGTACCCACAGCTGGCAGTCGCCGCCCCAGTAATTCCACTGTGCAATATTGCCGCCTGGCACAGTGCTCCACTCAAATACATCCAGGCAGGATGCCCCGGAAGTGATACCGGTCTTAATCGCATATACCCCTGCGGAAACCTCTGCTACCTGAAATTTCTGGTTGTTTGTCCCTTTATAGGCATACTGTAAAATATTGGCGCCGTCCGCAGTGCTCCTGCCGGCGACATCGACTACCTTCTGGAATCCTGAAGCCCCCGTGTAAATCGTGTAATATCCGTCTCCTGCCGAAACCAGCTTGAACTGCTGCCTTGCAGAGCCATCATAGGAATACTGCTGTATATTGGCGTTGTTGTCACCCGAACCGTTGACAACATCCAGATACAGGCCGTTAAAAACGTTCTTAATATAATAGGTGCCCTCCAATGCCGCACTGTTGTATACGCCTGATGACGTTTTGCTCGGCGCACCGCTGATGTCATTAAAAACATACAGGGATTTCATTGCCTTCCCGGTGTTGTCAAAAAGTGTCATGTTGTCCCATGTCGAACCGCCGTCATAGCTGGAGTAATACTGTACCTTGGAGCTGTAAATCCGCTCATAATTGCCTGATGAGGAGGAAGCCCATCCAGAGCCGTATGTCCCCCATGTATGAGAAGGCACTGCAATCCACTCCGGTTCCCAGTAGAACGCACCAATTCCATATCCCCATTTCGACGCATTCACTTTCGCAACTGCCGCAAATACGTCACGCAGCGCCTGTGCCTGTCCATCCACACTCACACTGTAATTGGAGCACACCATTCCAGACGCGTCGCCAATATTGTTTCCCTGTGAATCTGCATTGTAATATGTAAATGGGTAAGCCGTCTCTGCAACCATGACCTTTTTGTTATATTTCTGCGCAATATAGGTCAGTGTCGAAGCCAGATCGTTTGCCGAACCATGCCACATAGGATAGAAGGATGTGGCAAACACGTCATAGTCCACACCCTGCTTTGCCATGCATTCCGCATACCATTTTCCGTTTTCGAGCAGGTCCGTAAAGTGAAGCACCTTTAAAACCGCTCTGCCATATGTGCGGTTGATGTCATCCACCGCATAGCAGCCCTGCTGCATCAGCTGTGCGACGCCGGAGCTGAAATCCCACACGCCATCATAAATTCCGCCGACGCCTGCCATCGTGCTGTTTGTCTCGTTTCCAATCTGAACCATGCCGACATTCACACCGTAGTTGAGCAGCTCCTGCAGGCTCTGGTAGGTAAAATTATACACGGCATCCTTTTTGTAGGCAAGGCTGTAGTTTGCCCATTCCTTCGGTGCAAACTGTTTTGCCGGGTCTGCCCAGAAATCAGAATAATGGAAGTCAATCAGCACTTTCATGCCTGCATCCGTGGCTCTTTTCCCCAGGATCTTGGCATTGTACAGGTCGCAGTTCCCCGCACCGTAGCCTTTATAGGGCGGCTGCGCATCATACGGATTATTCCAGACACGAATCCGTACGTAGTTTACGCCTGCCCCGGACAAAATCTCAAAGATATCCCCGGATGTCCCATCCAGATAGGAAAAAGAGGCGCCGCTTTGTTCCAGTGCGATGACCGCCGAGATGTCGACCCCCTTTGCAAAATCAGCCGGCATATTTGAAACAGTCGATACGCCGGACACAGATGATGCCGCCTGTACGACATCCGCCGTTCCAAAGGCGCCGCCTCCCAGACAAAGGGAAACCGCAGTCGCCATTGCCAGTACATGTGCCATGAGTTTTTGAAAAATCCTTCTTCCCATAGTACTCCTCCATTCATCAAAAAAGGTGCCAGCACACTTGACATTTTGCACAAACAGGTAAGTGCGCAACCGTTTGTTCATCTTCTCAAAGTATAGCATTGCTTAGAATCATCTGTCAATATGACACAATCAACAAGACTATGACAGCATAATATGTATAATACTTCCAATTTCCGCCAGATTGTCACACATTCCAGACAGCGTTGACAGTCGAGCAGGGGAAACACCCCCTACTCGCCGCGCGCCGAATACCACGCAATCAAAAGCCCTGCTGCCAGAAACAGCAGGGCACCGCCTGCCATCCCCGCATCAAACCACTGGGAAAGGTCAATCGCATCTGACATACCCACGACCGCCAGTATGGCAAGTCCGATTCCGACAAGCCCCTCGCCGGCAATCAGCCCGGAGCAGAACAGAATGCCGCTGCCTGCCTCACCGTCTGTATCTTTCGTCCGCCGAAACCGCATCTGCCTGATGACGCCGCCCGCCATAATCGGCACGGAAAGCTTTAACGGAAGATACAGCCCGATTGCCACAGGCAGTACTGGGATTCCGAGGACTTCTATCACAACCGCGATGAACACACCGATAAAAACGAGTGTCCACGGCAGGCTGCCGTTCATGACACCTTCCACAATCATTTTCATAAGTGTCGCCTGCGGCGCGGACAGCTCAGTGGAGCCAAATCCCCATGCCGCATCCAGCAGTGTCAGCACGCCGCCGATGGTAACAGCAGACACCACAACGCCAATCAGCTCCCCCACCTGCTGTCTCCTGGGCGTTGCCCCCAGCAGGTAACCGGTCTTTAAGTCCTGGGACGTATCACCGGACATCGCCGCGATAATACAGATAATCGAGCCAATGGCTATCGCGCCAACCATCCCCTGCGCGCTGCTGTTTCCGGCTGATTTAAGCGCCATTGTCGCAAACAGCAGTGTTGCAATTGCCATGCCGGAAACCGGGTTATTGCTGCTTCCCACAAGACCTACCATCCTCGATGATACCGTTGCAAAGAAAAAACCAAACAGTGCAATCAGCAGCGCCCCTGGAAAGGAAACTGGAATATCCGGAAAAAACGCAATCGCCAGTATAAGCAGTACAATGGCGGTTACAACCACTTTCATATTGATATCCGACTCTGTCCGCTTTGTCTTTGCGCCCATGCCTGTCCCATTTGTCTTAATATCTTTTATGGTCTTTGCAAAAGTCGCGGTAATCAGCGGCATCGACTTAACCAGGCTGATGATTCCGCCCGCTGCCACTGCCCCTGCCCCAATATAGCGGATATAGCTGCCCCATATGACTTCTGCACCCTGTGCGGCGTACATCTGCGCGATGCTAACTGCCCCGGGGTAAAGAACCGTGTCACCGCCAAAGGATACAATCGCAGGTATCAGCACAAACCATCCCAAAATGCCGCCTGCAAACAAATAGGAAGAGATTCTCGCCCCGCAGATATATCCCACGCCAATCAGGGCAGGATAGACCTCCGTCGAAAATTCTGTCCGGAGCGCCCTGACCGGAATGGTAATTGTGCCAGAGGCAGCCTTTAATCCGTCAATAACAAATTTGAATGCCGCAGAGATTCCCATTCCGGCAAAAACAGCACGCGCGGAAGTCCCCCTGTCCTCCCCGGCAAGAAGCACTTCCGCGCATGCCGTACCCTCAGGGTACGGAAGCGTGTCATGTTCCTTCACAATCAGCGCATTCCGAAGCGGCACCATGAACAGGACACCAAGAAGCCCTCCCATCAGTGCAGTCAGCGAGATGGAAAGCATTCCCGGCGCATCGCTGACCCCCTCCTTTTCCCACAGGAAAAAAACAGGCATTGTAAAGATGGCGCCTGCCGCGAGCGACTCCCCTGCCGAACCGATTGTCTGCACCATGTTGCTTTCCAGGATGGACTTCCTTTTTAGAAGAATGCGCAGAACACCCATGGAAACTACTGCTGCCGGAATTGACGCAGACACCGTCATCCCGACACGCAGCCCAAGGTATGCATTGGCAGCGCCAAACACCACTGCCAGCAGCACACCTGTCACCACAGATGTTATGGTAAATTCCGATACCGCCTTTTCTGCCGGAACATATGGTTTAAATTCTTTTCCGTCTTTCATCCCATTAAACTCCATCATTCCATAACATTTCTCTCATTTCTTTATATCCCGTCCCGATACACAATTTCCCCATCAATGATGGTCATCAGGGTGTTGGTGAATACTTCCATGGGATTGCCGTCAAAAACTGCAATGTCGGCATCCTTTCCAGGCTCTATGCTTCCGATTCGCTCTGATACGCCGCATATCTCAGCCGCATTGACCGTCATTGCACGGAATCCGTCTTCCAGCGAAAGCCCATGTTTGACGCTAAGCCCCACACACATTGGCAGTGACTGAATCAGCGACACCGGGTGGTCTGTCGTGACTGCCACCGTCACGCCCGCATTGGCAAGGATTCCGGCAGTCTTGAATGCCACATTCTGGACTTCTATCTTGTTCCTGGATGCCAGGTCCGGCCCCACGATAGCCGGAAATCCCTCCTTTGCAAGCTCCTCGGCAATAAGATGTCCCTCGCTGCAATGGTCGAGTGTCATATTCAGCCCAAATTCCCTGGCTATGCGAATCGCCGTAAATATGTCATCTACACGGTGCACATGCGCTTTCAGTGGAATTTTCTTTTCAAAGACAGGGCGCCATGCCTCATAATGGAGATTATAGTCCGTCTCATTCCGGCTGTACTTTTCCAGATAATCCCGCGCGTTGACAAGCTCATTCCTGAGCATTCCCGCAATCGCCATACGCGTCACGGGCGACGTATTCATGCCTGCATAATTCACTTTTGGGTTCTCCCCAAAAGCAACCTTCATGGCGGAGGGAAACTTGAGAATCAAGTCGTCAATCCGCCTGCCGCTTGTCTTTACAACGGCAAACTGACCGCCGACAACGTTCGCGCTGCCGGGGCCGATATTCGCCGAAGTAATGCCTGCCCGCACTGCGTCCGCAAATGCCGCGTCCATGGAGTTAATGGCATCTATGGCGCGCAGCATCGGCGTGACGGGGTGGACTGTCTCGTTACAGTCATCACCCTCCTGCCCTTTTTTCTCCTCCGTGATGCCCATATGGCAGTGCGCCTCAATCAGGCCTGGCATTACTAAGTGATGATTCACATCTATTTTTATGCAATCCGCTGAATCCGGGAGTTCTATGACAGGAGACACCTCGAGGATTTTTCCGTTTTTTATCAGGATACTCCCCTCGAAGATATCTTCCTTATACTGTCCGCGTATCGTGTCACTCATGCTGCGGATTGCCGCATTTTTCAATAATAGCATTTTGTTACCATGCCCTTCCTGTCATTAATTTTTTCAATTAATTTCTGTTGAGCGGATCAACGGGCACCCCGTCCTTTGTAAGCTTGTAGTAAATGTTTGCTCCCTCTTCCGTGTAATAGATGGTCGGCTTTGCAATTTTTCCGACCACATCGCCGGCAGAAACCCTGTCGCCCGGCTCTAAGCTGATATCGGTAAGCTGTCCGTAGGTAAGCGCATATCCGCTTCCTAAATCAAAACGAATTGTATTTCCGGTCTGCGCGTCATAGTAAACATCCGTCACAATGCCGTCTGCTGCCGCAGTGATTGTCTGTCCCTCACTTGCCGCAACGATAAGCGCGGGATTGTAGTGATACTGCTGCATCGTTGTGTGATACACTGCCTTGTCCATGCTGTAATCCATCAGCACATCCCCGACAACCGGAAGTGCCAGTGCGGCAACATCTGAAAATGTAAGGGGCGTATCCTCCTGGCTGCTCTGTCCTTTTCCGTCCATAAACACTGCCGCCTTGTCCGTGCCTTCGATTGCCTTGTCCTGTTTCGTGTTTTCAACCTGTCCGGAGTTCACCTCTGTAAAAGCGGGGTCGACATCCATGTCGTTATTGTCGCTCAGATCATACATATCATCATCTACGAACCTGGAATCGCCTTTGCTTTTTCCTCCGAGATCCGCATCTGCTTTGCCCGACACAAACCTGGTGTCCGCCAGGCCGGCGCCATCTTCCTCTGCCGTGATGTTTTCAGGGTTTCCGCCCTGCTCAAGTTTTGCAAAATCTATCCGATTTTCTTCCTTTTCCGCGTCGCCCTGCGATGACATGTACACGCCCGCAAGAGTAAGTGCCGACAACACAAATACTGATGCTGCAATGATACTGATCTTTTCTTTCTGCAAGGCAGGACGTCTGTTATTTCGTCTGTTCATCCTTTCCCTCCATTTCCGGCAAGCCATACGTTTTTGCCTGTACATAGCATTGACTCGTTGAAAGGATTTTATGCAGACATTTTACTCGTAAATATTTACCTTTATATCACCAAAAAAGTACTTTAAAATTTCGTAAAAATCCATGCCCTGACGTGCCAGCTCATAGGCATAGTTCAGGGAAAAACCAACCCCGTCGCCCGCCTCCGACACAAGCATTCCCGATGCGGATGTGGTAAAAAAAGGAGCGGCGATTACCTTGTTTTCTCTTGTAATCACCGCTCCTTTTGTCGCTTCCGCCGCCCTTTCAAGCTCGTTTAGCCGGATGCCCTTCTCATCGTCTGACAGTACATCCGTATGTATTTTGTAAAAATTTGTCTTTTCCAGCCTGATTGTGTCGTATTCGAGAATGTCCGGGCGCTGGCCGGACTCCCACGCAGATACGATATTGCTGCGGCACACAATGGATAGCGCCTTGAGGTACTCCTGTTCGGGGTCGTGGGCAGCATCCTCGCCCGCGATAAAATCCTCCGAGGTGCTGAATACAATTTCCTCCGGTATCATCCGGTACATGACAAGCCTAGTCAATGTTTCCGGGCTGTAGTAAAATATACCGATATCCTCGTCCACGGCGACCGCAAAGCACTCATCCAGAAAGCTCACCTCCTTGGCTTCACGCTTCCACGCACTCTTGTCCGGCCTGACAAACATCGTGCCCACAAGCGGAATACAGACAATAAACACCACTACCTTCGGAATTCTCTGTAAAACTTTAACCATACAAATTCCCCATCCTGTATCCTTATTATAAGTATTATGCAGAATTGGTAATCCTATTCGTAATTCCTGAACCGTTATTCTTTTTTACAAATACAGAAAAAAATACTTGCATAATTTATTAATATGGCAATAATAAATTCCGCAAAAATGGATGAGGCAGATAGTGCATATGGCTTCACAGCTGCTTCCGAAATAATTACAAATTTTATAGGTTCCAATACGGCTGATATTGTTATTATTTGTAATAATGACCATATTGTTTTTTCTACAAGAAAATGTCTGATTAAAAAAAATTTATCCATGCCTATTTTCCACAAAGACCAATAATCATTTCCTTTTTTTATAAATAATATCATTTGTCCCAATAGCACAAGCAGGATGCTGGAAAAAGCTATAATGAGACAATAATTCAGTAAAATGTATTTCTGTGCGGCTATAAATTCTTTTAGATAACCGGATAAACGTTGATTTTTGTCTATATATGCATTTGAATCTTCAAATAAAATTTCTGCCAGTATTGTGTCATTGGTATTTCCGGCAATGGCATATTTCAAAGAAATATCCTCGTTTTTTATATACAGTCTGTCTATTTCTTTACATGTGGCAGATATAAAACCAATCATATCGTTTGTTTTGACATCTGTATACACCTCAGCGACCTTGCAATTCAGTATGTTTCCACACAGACGAATAGTAAGTATATCATTTGCTTTAAAATCAATCATATTTCGAAAACAGTTATTAACATAAATACCATAATCTTCTACTCCTTTGCGTGTGTTGTCTGCATAGATACGGAGCAGTCTTCGTTTTATTGTATTTGCACTGTCTTCTTTATATTCTTCTGCAATACCCGAATTTAAACAGTCCCACAGATTCACGTTGTTTACCTTTAATAGTTCTATTTCACTCTCATAATATTTCTCATAAGTAACATCATTTTGAATCAGTATATTCTCTTTGTCTGTTGACAGCATCGTGCTGTACAATATACCATCCTCAATGGATTCAGCGTCCTTTTCTAAATTTGTATAATAATCAGGAATGACACTGAAAAAGAAAGCCATGATAATCATGCATATATTTAAGACATTTAACGATAATATGGTAATTCCTAGTTTGTTTCTCATTTCTTTTACAAGAAAAAAATTATTTTTTCCAAGCAGCAAAAAATGCATTGTTATTTTTGCAATGCCTAAAAAGAACAGATATAAAATGCCAAAAACGATTCCAATTATTATAGAAAAAATGATTCCAATAGGCGACTGAACATAAACATAAGTTGCTGCCACCATCAATACAGTCACAATAAGCTTAATTTTTATTGGCGTTTTGGGTACATCTTTCGTTTTATTTTCTGTAATACTTTTCAATTTATGTGATAATATCAGAAACAATGCAGCTATATCAAATAGTACTAAAAAAATTATAGGGATAGTTACATGCATCACTTGCATAAACGACAGACTTTGCGTTCCAAAGCCACCTGGTAAAAATATATATGCAAATACTGATCCTATTGGAAGTCCAATAAGCACCCCCTTTAATTCCATAGATAATATTTCTATCAATAACAGCTTATATAAATCTTCATATTGAATACCTAATTTGATAAAAATAATGTAATCATTTTTTCTGTCCATAATAAAAATGGAAAACGACCAAGCAATACATATACTACATATAATCATTGCAGCACATGATGACAGCTTTAACACATTAATTTGAAGATTTACTCTAGGACTTACATAATCCGACAGTTCTTCCATTGTCCGAATGCAGAAATCCGGTTCCAGCAAGTTTTGTAATCGTTCAATCAGTCCACTATCCGCACTCTCAACAAATGCCGTATTATATCTGTCAAAATCCGGTAGTATTATATATACGCGTCCCAATGCTTCCTGTGCCACCTCGTACTCACAGCCAGCTGCGCTAAAGCAGGGTTTTTCATCTATAATTTGACAAACGCGAAATTCTGCACTGTCATATTTTTCAGAATGCAGCTTGATAAATATAGAATCATTGACTTGAATATTGAATCGGTTTGCTATTTTTTCCGACAAAGCCACTTCGCCAGCTTTTAAAGTATCTATTCCCATTGAAGATATCAATTTGTCATTATCAAGCACCGTTATCGCAGCCGAATCAACATTTTGATTAGCTATTATATTTGTATTTGAACAAAATGCTAGGGAAAAATCATACTTTTTTGCTAAATCCCTTATATTTGCGATATTCTTATCACTAAAATCATTTTCAAGGTATTTACTATCATAAATCTTTATATTTGCCCCATTCATCTGATTGAAACTGTCAAATGTGTTTTCCTTGTAAATATGCATAATTAATTGCATTGAAAAAATAATGCCTACGGCGAAGGCTAATGACACGACGCAGGCAAATTTCAATACGATATTATTTTTAGCATTGTTTTTGTTATATAACTTAAATAATTCAATAATCATTTCAACCTCTGTGAATATTATTTATATGAATGTTCCATCTTTTAATAACAATATTTTTTCTCCATATTCCGCCATATTTTGATCATGCGTTACAACAACAATAGTTGTTCCGGAATCCTCATTAATACGCCTTAACAAATCCATCACTTTATGACCATTCTTACTATCCAATGACCCCGTCGGCTCATCTGCCAGGATTAATTCGGGTTCGAGTATAAGTGCTCTTGCAATTGCTGTTCTTTGCTTTTCACCCCCTGATAATAAAGAACATTTCTCTCTCCTTTTTTCATACATGCCAACCTTGTTTAAAAAACAACCTATTTTTTCATCTCCATAATTCTTTATTCTTGAAAACAGTAGTGGTAATTTCAAATTTTCTTCCACAGTCATTGATTCAATCAAATTAAAATCCTGAAAAATCATTCCTATATGCTGTCTGCGAAACGTTACCATCTCTTTTCCATTCAGGTTCTGCATAGACTGTCCTAAAATTGTTAACCCGCCTTCATATTGAGAATCCAATCCGCCCAGAATATTTAGCAGCGTACTCTTTCCGCTGCCACTTGGCCCCATAATTGAAATAAATTCCCTTTTATTGATGTTTATTGATATGGAATTCAAAATTGAGACTTTATGGTATGCATTGTCTATTGATTTACTTATATCTTTGGCTTCTATTATTATAGGCATTTTTTACTCCTTACAATTTGTTAACAGTGAATATAGTACGCATCCTTTTGATAGTTTTGCATTATCACCATAATCAACTATCTTCCCATAATCCATTACATATATATTTGGAATGCTTATAATAGCATTTATCCTATGAGATATTAAGATAATTGTTTTCGTTTTTGATAGTTTTATGAGTAGATTTATAATTTCTTTTTCAGTTTTCCCATCTAAATCAGATGTTATTTCATCCAATAACAGTATTGAAGGATTCTTAATTAATGCCCTTGCTATTGCCAGTCTTTGCATCTGACCTCCAGATAATCCATTTAAATATGTGTCATAGCCCTTCTCTAAACCATTAATATATTCAGTCAATCCAACGTCAGCACAAACTTTATCTAATATGCTATCATTAACAACGCCATTGCCAAACAAAAGATTATCTCTAACAGAACCAGAAATAATTACAGGATGTTGTTGAACCAAACCAATATTCCGCCTTATGCATTCTAAATTTATGTCCTTAATGTTAGTATCACCAATATAAATATTACCAGAATAGTGTACATAAAATTGCTCAATTAATGAGAAAATTGTACTTTTACCCACTCCATTCTTCCCAATAATAACTGAAATATTTTGTTTTTTAAACTTAACCTTGAGTTTATTAAGCACATATTTTGTTCCTTCCTTATATGAAAAACATACATTATCAAAAAATATATCTGCATTTGCAAAATTCTTATAAGTTATTTCCTTTTTTCTATAACTCTTTTCTTCACTTATACTTAAAAATGTATAAATGCGATTTAAAGAAGAAAAAATTGTTCTAAACATAACATTTATATTCATTAACTCTTTAACTGCATTGAAAAATGTTCCCAGAAAACCATTAAATGCTACATATGTTCCAATTAATAGTTTTTCATTTATTATTTTCCATGTACCATAGCCAATTATTAACCAATCAGCCATTGAAGATGAACAGGCATTAATCATGTTAGACAACATTAAATATGAAGATAACTTCATATTATTTTGATAAACTTGTTCAGCAAAATAATGAAACTTATTTGCCAATTTGCTTTCCATTACGTATGATTTTACTTCTTTTATTCCATTTAAGGATTCATTTAAAAAGTTAAAATTCATATCACTTACTTTTCTTAAATTTTCAGATACAGTACCAATTTTTTTATTACTAAAAAAATTTATGAGAATCCCCAGCATAAAAGCAGTTATTGCTATCATTGTCAAAGAAAAGGATGATTTAATGAGAAAGAACAACGACACTATTAACGTTACAATAGTAACAACTATTTCTACAATATTTAAAACATAAAAATTTACAACTTTCTCTGCATCTCCTTCAATTAGTGAAATTATATGACCAGATGTAGTATCATTTAATCTATTTATAGGAATATACAATGCTTTATTGAATATATCTATTTTTATCATTTTAGATATCTTATTATTAAGGAAATTATGCAAATACGTCTGCCTGACATTGAAAACAGAACTTACTAGAAAGACAACAAATAATATCATAATTGTATGTAATATATTATTAAATTCCTTATTTGTGACATAGTTAATTATTTTTCCCATAAAATATATAGGTAATAACCCTAAAACATTTATTATCACAGTTATACAATATAATTCCATTAACTTATATTTGTATGGTGCAATATATCTTGTAAAAAATAATATCTGTTCATTTTTAATTATTTTATTTATCATTGTCCCACCCTCAAAAGTGTGCATCTACTATATCCGAAAACCTTAATTTGCACATAAAGAAGCAAACTTTTTCTATCTATTGCTCTTTCGACTTTTAAGTATATTCTTTATGATTAGTACAAAGTCTTGAATTATTAAAACCAATATTTATATGAAGCTAAAACAAACATGATTAAAATTAAATACAAGGGGTTGCCACTTTAAAAAGCTAATTGCGACAGCCCCTTAGATTATGAATATTTATTTTAGGCATTTTATACCCATGGTTTACTCGTGCTTGTAAGCATACAGCCCCGACAACCTGTACATTGGCCGCTACATCCTGTACAGCCTCCTTGACAAGGGCACCAATTAATTGAAGCAGTAGAACCATTCATTGAACTCAGTTTCATGCCAATCCCTCCTAGAAATAGATTAAGTAAATTATATAGAGCGCTTGACTACTTTTAGTCCTCACTCAAAATGTAAAGAATTAAAGAGCCTTTACATGAGGATTTACATGCGCCTTTGCAACCAGAACAACCGCCTGCACATGTACCTCCGCAACTTCCTTGGCACGGACAAAAAGCCAAAGGCATACTTGATGAATAATTCATTAAATCAAATCGCATAATATCACCTCCCATATACAATTATTACATATAAATATCCATAATCCCTATCTTTAATTTTCAACATACTGGATACTTCTGTCGCTAAAATTCAAAAAATAATTTTCACATTTTTCTGGGTCCAAATGATATTTTTCTATAATCTTATTCCATTCAATCTGGTAGTCCGCCATAGTATTCTTTAAATCATTTTTAATCCGGGTATACATTTCCGAGTTTTCATTATAGAGTTCATTATCTGAAGCTAATGTTTGTACTAGCACTTTTAGAGCATTAATTCCTTCAATAATATCCATCATTTTTTCATTTTCATCTTCGCTTATTGTTACTATTATGTTCATAGTATTTTATTCTCCTAACAATATCTATTGGAAAATGGATTATATTCCATCTTATTTAACAAAAGTTCTATTGGATCATTATAGCTTATTGGACGTATCTCACTCTCCATTCCATAACTAATTTTTTCTGCTTTTAAAGTCTTTTGCAATTTCATAGATATATTCCTCTCTATATGGCTTTTTATGCATTGCGAGGAACCTGGAATATTATATTCGCGCGTTTTCTTTTTATTTTCAAAAATGCACCTATTACACTGAAACGCATCACATTCATTACATATTGGTGCATTTTTAATTGAAAACGCCCTAAATAAATCTGATTCCATTATCCCGCTTTTTATATCTCCGATATAATTATCTGGATTATCAAAATAGAATGCAGGACAAACATATATTTTCCCATTGGGAGCTAATGCATAATTACTCATACCACAATTACAGTTATTCATTTCATTTAAAAACAATCTATCAGTTATCACATTTACTTCTCTGAATTCATTATTTTTTAAATAACCAATAATTTCTTCCGATATTAAATCTAATTGATCCTGATATACTTTTGAATGCTTTTGTGTAAAGTCAAACTTGAAAATAACATTAATTCTTTTACAGCTTTTCAATACTTTTTTTACTCTATCAGCCAAGTTTGATATAGTATCTTCTTCTACATAGAGTAGGACTATATCATTTCCTTCAAATTCGTCAATGTAATCCTTTTCTATAATGACATATTTACAAAAATTTTTGTATGGAAGATTTATACTGCTATCGCAAATTTCTATCCTTGATATATCTGACAAATTATCTAGATTTAAAATATTATCTTCTTTTATTGAATTTAAAATCACTGGTTTATAAAAATTTTTTTCGCAAAACTCCAAACCTTTTTTGGCTGTTTCTTCATCCATATATTTCTCAATACGCATATTAGCATGATAATTGCAACATTCAACAGCATCATTGCTCATTATAAAATATAAATGCTTTTTCCACTAATATCTGTTTTTCTTATGTATACCTTTATCCCTCAATAACTTATCCCAATAATAATTGTTCGCTCGAACACGTGCCTTATGCATCTTGCATATATATGTAACTCTTGAATAAATAGTATCTTCTTTGTCACAATCATAATTACAGCCTTGACACCACCCGCATCCACTCGCTATTTCGCAATTTATACATTCTTCTGTGCTAATCACTTTCGTCGATAATGCCAAAAACGGTCTTATCTTATCATAATCTATTCCTGAATAAATATTTCCAATATCAATTCCTTTTTTATTACTAAGGGAAAAATCTGAAAACCTCAAACAAGGATAAAAATTTCCCTGTGAGTCAATTGCCAGCATTCTTCCTGTTCCACAATAATTTGAATGAATTGACTTATTATCATTAGGCTTTCCTATATTATCATCAAAAAATGTACAATTTACATTATTCCATAATTCATTTTCAATGACGTAATCCGCCAATTCCCTCAACTGTTTTTCATATATTTCATCATCCTCTTCTTTCCATACATTTTCAAATACAACATTCGCTGGCACAACAGATATCCCATTCTCCCATAAATGAATAATACTTTCTTTAAGATAAGGCAAATCCTCACTACTAAATGTTACCTTTGTGGTAGAATTCGGAAAATCCGATTTCCATTGATGTACATTCTTCATTACATCATCGTATGATCCCTTACCATTGCAGTATACCCTGTGCATATCATGCTTTTCTTTCGTGCCATCTATAGTAATCCCAATATTTAACTTATCTTTGTTCTTTTTAATAAATCTTTGTACGTTTTGTCTATCATATAAAATTCCATTCGTTCCAATATTAATTCGATAGTTTTTTGACCATTTATGTCCTGATTTATATGAGTTTATTTTAATGTAATCGACTATTTTATCAATTAATTCAATCTCTAATAATGGTTCACCACCAATAAAATCCCACAATACTGCTTCAGCATCAAAAATCTGTGGATTACCAAGTATATAATCTACTGCTTTTTTTGCAATGTCAAAAGTCATTTTATGTTTATTATTTTTATGTGCCTGATAACAATATGTACATCTAAGATTACAATCCTCTGTTACAATAAATGTAATCTCATAAGCTTTTCCTTCTTTCCACTGGCCTAATCCAGAGCCCATTAAATAATTATCCATTTTTATACCTCTCAAAATATTACCTTTTTATTTACAGAATGTTTCAAAGCAGTGTACAATAATACCAAAACATTTAATAACAAACAAGAAATCTGATGACACATTTTGTTATTAGTTCTCAATTTTAAATTATAGTAACTCATTATTTTATAAATTGCAATATATTTTTGAAAACTATTGTCATTTTTTGAAAACTATTGTATATTAATAAATAAAAAATGTAGAATGGATTATTAATCTAATATGAAAAAAACAAGATTTGAACTATCAATCAAGGAACAAGAAATAATGGAATTATTTTGGAATTCGGAAGACGGACTGACAAGTGTAGATATTTATGAACAATTAAGAGATAGCGTGTTAAATTCCACATATGTACACAGAGCTCTTAATACATTAATAGATAAAAACTTAATTGAGGAATGTGGAAGCATACGATACAATAAACAGTATGCCAGAAAATTTAAGGCTGTGTATACCAAAGAAGAATATGCGGCTAATCTGCTTAATGAAAAAGGTCTACATCTTAATTCCCTAAAGGGTATCGCAACAGCATTTATTAAGCAGTCTAATTATGACAATTCCTATACCAAAGCTGAAATAATTAATGAATTGAAGCTCTTGATTGATGAAATTGATAAAGGAGAGTGACGTTATTGTATGGCTATTTCATTCTTTTCAATAATGATGTCGGTGATATGGGTTTCTATAGTAATAGTATGTATCTATTTGCTCCGAACAATCTCATTTTTTAATATTAAGACAATTCTATATATGTATGTATTTTGTATGTTAAGAATGTGCGTTCCGGTTGAGTTTAAATTTACAAAAGTTGTAAATACGCCAAAATTATATAATTGGATATATCCAACTATAAAAAGAAATATAAATTTTATTCCAATATCATTAGGGCGCTTCATTCTCTTAGTCTGTTGTTTAGTGAGTCTTATATTGTTGACCAAATTAATACTAGAATATATACATGTTTATAAAACGATACATTTAATTTCACATTTTCAGGATAATACTATGGTTCAAAATTTAAAGAAAATGTATCCTGAATTTGATTCTATTGATAAAATATTAATTAGTGCAGAATTTCCAATCCCTATGCAAATAGGACTTATACATCCTATTATTTTACTGCCGCCGAATAACTATGATTCTTGTGATCTATATTACATTATAAAGCATGAACTTGTTCATTTTCAGAATCATGATACATGGATAAAGTTAGGGATAAATATCTGGAAATGCTTTTTTTGGTGGTTTCCCCTTACCTATCTTTTAAATTACGAATTAGATGAGAGTCTGGAAATTAAATGTGACTGCAATGTAATTAATAGCTTGAATAAATCTCAGAAAACAGAATATCTTACAGCTCTGCTTCATGTATACGAAACACAGGGAGATAAAAAAAATAATTTTCTCAGAAATAAGACATCAACATTATTTAAAGGCCATGACTCATTGATTAACAGATTTAAGCATATTTCTTTATCCACCAAAAAAAATTATGCCAGTTTACCCATAGTAGTATTCTTTACTGCAACCTATATATTTTCTTATTTATTTATTTTTCAAAGTTTTAGTGAACCAGTTTGCTATGATGAAAATGATATAACTTATTTTTCAGAAAATAATTCCTATTTAAAATTGAACCAAAATGGAAAATATGAATTATACATAAATGATATGTATTCCAAAGAATTAAGCCCAAAAGAATATGACTATTTTACCAGTAATGGCTTTATATGTAAATAATCAAAAGAAAGGAAGACAAATATGGAAAAATTAATTGTTCTTACATCCGTATTATTGCTATCTACCTCATCTCCTATATCAAATGCTTCTAATATTGCATGTCCGACTAATCAGTCATACGATGCTTATTCCAATACAGTGCAGCCCTATGCTGAGGTAATTATCACTAAATATAGAAACTATCATGGCAAATTACAGTACAGGCGTTGGAATCAGACTTTAGGAGAGTGGGTTGATAGCTCGTGGATTGATATTGGATAATCCGTAGTTCCTTATAAAATAAAGATTCTATGGCTCGAGTAGATCCTTGTAATGAATGAAATTTTCGCACCAAACAGGGTATCATGCGCCACCTCATACTCACAGCCAGCTGCGCTAAAAGGCATCATCCTTTGTTTGGTATTTGTTTTGGTGACGAAAACAGTATACACCAAAAAAGGTATGATGTCTTTCATTTTAATTTTTATCCAGAAATTACCTTACAGCGTCTTTTATAGCACGCAATCCCATATTTACGGATGGTTGTCATACCGTCATCAGTCAGCTTCTCCGCATAGTTTCGGTCATTAATCTGCTTCAGGGCTGCCCGGCATGCAGTGTCAAATGTAATCAGCTGTTCGATATCGTTTCTGTCGGCTGTTTTCGCTTTGCTTAAAAATCTCCTGATAATATCGTTGCTGCTCGTATTTACCCAGTAATTCTGCGGTTCCATAAATGGTTCCATTCTCAGGGCATGACAATAGCTCACCACATCCCATGGACAATAAACCTCCAGCTCCCCGAAACGGTATCCGTCATACCATTTTTTTATGGTGTCATATTTATCCATAAATCCGTAGTATTCCAGCAGTTTGCGGACTTCTCTGTCTGAAAACCCAAAATATTCATTATACTGTACGTCTTTTACTGTATATACATTAAAATTATTCAGTCCGGTAAAAATGCTTTCCTTTGATATCCTCAGACACCCTGTCAGCACTGCAAATTTCAAGCTGTCGTTTGTCTTAAATGCATTGCCAAACATAACCCTGATAAATTCCACCATGGAATCATAGTATCCTGCCCGGTATGCCTTATCAAGCGGCACATCATATTCGTCAATCAGCATGACCGTACCATTCCCATAATGCTTCTGCAGGAACTGCGACAACATCAGCAGGCTGTCTTTCAGCAAATCATCTGACATGGTAAATGTGCCTGTTTTATCCGTACCAATAAGTGCCTCATACTGGCTGCGTTCTGTATCATCAATCTTATCGCTTTCCATCAGGAACCGAAACCGCATTGCCTCCTTCCCTATAATTCTCCGGAGCATTACTTTTGCCTCTTCGAAGTTTTCCCCTGTTGCCCCTTTTAACGTAATTGAAATCACAGGAAATTTCCCCATATACTCCTCGCATAATTCTTTTTCTCCTGAAATCTCAAGCCCATCAAAAATCGTTCCGTTGTCAGACGGCATGATATCACTGCCCGCTTCAAAAAAATATTTGAGCATGCTCATGTTCAGCGTCTTCCCAAAACGCCTTGGACGCGTGAACAAATTTACTTTCCCCGGATTCCTCAGCAGTGTTTTAACCAGCCCGGTTTTATCAACATAATAGAATCCCCCTGTACGCATTTCCCCGAAATTCTCAACCCCCATTGGAAGTTTTACCTTTCCTGCCATACCATGCCCCTTCCCCTAAAAATTTCTGTATTTTTTATCAGTATATCACACCCTATAAAGTAAATCACACCCTATTTCAATAAAAACAGTGAAAAGATAAAATGAATACTGCCGGATTTGTCCGCTGAGAGAATACTCAAAATAAGTATTAAAATAACGATACCGTCTACCAGTTAAATTATTTTCGTTGTATAATAAATTTAACGCACAAGACCACTCACTTTCGTATTTTTTTGTTTGCAAACTTATTATACATCAGATAGTGTTTTATGCGTTACTTTTAACAGAAAAAACACGGTTCACATTTGCTGGATTATGCAGCATTACAAAGGATACAAACGTGAAGCATTCAATTCATGGAGGAAGATTATGAAAATACACTGTGTGTGGGAACACAACGGCAATGACAGCATCCTGTATGCCGCCAACTTTGTTGGCGCATACACGCGCGGAGAGAAAAAAGAGATTGCGCTCCAAAAGATGGCAAAGGAGATTGCGTCTTATCAGGAATGGAAAGAAAAAGCAGTACCGGATTCCCTGGAGACAATAATAGTACAGGAAAAAGCATCCGGGCTTGCAATCTCGGACGCGGATTCGGATGTACTTTTCGAGGAAGAAAAAAAGCCTCTGTCCAGAACGGAATACGAAGAGTTAAAAGCGCTTGCACTGAAATCGGCACAGGACTTCCTGAATCTGTATGAGGCAATTCCTGACAAGGACAAAAGCTGTCTTGCGGCTCGGGAAACCTTCTATGGTCAGGTTCCACGCACGGCATCCGAAATGTACGAGCATACAAAGGGTGTCAATGATTATTACTTTGGAGAGATCGGGGTCAAGACCGACCACGACGGAACAATCGTGGAATGCCGGCAGCGGGGATTTATGCTGCTCGAAAGCCAGCCTGATTTTCTAAAGAATGCCGTCTGTCTCGGAAGCTATGATGAGCAATGGTCTTTGCGAAAGGTGCTCCGGCGTTTTATCTGGCACGACCGCATCCACGCAAAGGCGATGTATCGAATGGCAGTCAGAACATTTGGCAGTGGCATTCCGAACGTATTTCACTTCGTATAAAGTGTAACTGAAGTATGCTGCCAAGGCAGCGCATGGCGCGCTAACGCGATTCATATCCAGAAAGTCTCCCTGTCAATTTGTCAAAAATCACGCTGCAAACGATGACAACCGTATTGTCAAACACGACTGCCATCACCAGGCACACGGCAAACGTCACCAGCACGCTCGCCGCAATCCCGCCGATACAGCCAAATCGCAGCGCCGTGATATGCAGCTTTCCCTGCACGACCACAAAAAGCGCATACCAGTGTATGAGGATAATCGAATAGCTGTATTTCGCGCACAGCCGCACCAGCGCATTTGACTTTCCGCGGAATTTGCCCTTGTTTGCCAGAAACAGGGTGAAAATCCCGCAGGCTGCGACAACCATTGTCGGCGTGCCGCTGTACACATAATTCATCCATGACACATCACGCAAAACAGCCGCCACCATGACGGCATATGAAACAGCCGCCGCAAGCACAATCATCCGGTTTCTTCGGGGTGCGCCTGCAAGCGTATTCTGTCTGGTCAGGATATATCCGAGCAAAAAAACGCCCTCCCATCCCGCAAGAAACGTGGATGCGCCAAAGGTCATGCCAAATAACGGAAGATAGGTTGTCAGCACATTCAGCACGAGAATGACCCCCGCAAGCGAAAAAAGCAGACGGTCACCCATATGCTGCACCATTACCCGGAAAAACGGCGTCACAAGATAGAGTGCCACAATCGTGTATATCAGCCAGAGATGCGGACCTGCATCCGGTGCCCCCATCACAATCCGCTTCAGTGATGCCGTCAGGTTTGCCGGCGGCAGAAACTGTACTTCATTGTTTAAGTGCAATATCAGCAGATAATATGCCGCAAGCGGGATGATGACTTTGGCGGCGCGCCGGATATAAAACCTTCCGACAGGCTCCATCCGTTTCCCCTTTGTATTCAAAAGCAACGTCCCCGACAACATCACATACAGCGGATTACAGCACAGCCCCAGACTCAGCCCGCAGACAAGCACGACGTTTTTCCATCCGGTGTCGGCAAGCCCCACCATGGGCGAACAGGTATGCGCCAGTATGACAAACACTGCCGCCAGAATGCGCAGATAGTCCAGATAGACTTCCCTGCCCTCCGTCGGCTCCGCGCCCAGAAATATATTTCTGGCATATCCGCCCGCCGTAAATCCGCCCGCCCTGATACGGACGCCATGCGCCCAGAAAATCAGGCTGATTCCGATAATTGCTGCCGGAAAATACCACAGACAGGTGTGCAGGGTTTCCCCTGACACATATGCTGTCACTTTCATCGGACCATCACAGCCTGTTATCCCCGCAAGCCTGAAATCCCCGTCAATATCCAGCCGCAGTGCACAGTATTCCCCCTGCGGAACTGGAAGCAGGAGCCTTGTTTCGCCTGCACGCAGTTCCCCCTTGACAGAATGCTTTTCCGCATAGCTCTCCCATTCCTTCGCGTAAAAAACCTGTACTGGCAGCGGACTTTCCACAGCCGTCTCAAAGTCAAGCGCAATGCCGCCAAGCTGCATTCCTGCCGGCAGGGTCAGTATCAGCTGCGGGTCTTCACCAGCCACATGAAAATCTTTCCCGACTGCCGAAAAATCCATTCCGTCTGATTCGGTGGAAGCTGTCACCTCATAACCTGAAACCTCCATCTGGCAGCCCGACAAATCCGACAGATTCCCCTGCATCTCATAAAGATACGACAGGTTCCTGTAAAAAATAATGCCAAGTACCACCAGAATCAATATCCCCAGCAGCAGATATGCGCCCTTTTTCTTCAAATCGTTCACGATTGCCCTCCGCTTACCATGATATCCATCGCCTGCCTGTCATTTGCCAGTTTCACCGTTTTGTGCTTTCCGCCAAACTCTCCGTCAAGCGTCCACGCCACGTCATCCGCCGACTCCACCGTCAGATTTCCCGACTTAAAGCTGTACATATATGCCGTGTCAATATTCTGTATTGCAAGCGCCGCAAGAATCGAATTGAGCTCCATCGGATTTTTGGGCATTTTGATAAGCGTCACCTCAAAAAGCCCGTCATCCAGCGCAATCTCTCCCTTGAACACGTTGCCCGCAATGCTCTTAAAGCCGCCGACCGAGTGGGAGTTCGTCACCATTCCAAAAATAAAATCATCCTCAATCACCCGGTTCTCGCCAGTTTCTGACACATATGTCACTTTCATGTGGCTGGACTTAATGTTCTGTAAATGCTTGACAC
This sequence comes from uncultured Lachnospiraceae bacterium, assembly GCA_949066965.1. GTDB lineage: Bacteria > Bacillota > Clostridia > Lachnospirales > Lachnospiraceae > COE1. The sequence goes on along the minus strand of CARTDA010000007.1, from coordinate 53,169 downwards.
CCTCCAAAAGATATGCCATGTGCCCCAGCATATTCTTCATTTCCTGCGGCGTTCCGTATGATACTTCTGTAAACAGTCCAAATGCCGCAATGTAAACAAACACGTCGTCATTAAACCGCCCGATGTCACATGGAAAAACCCGGCCCCGCACCACAATATCCGCCGCCTTTTTCATGGAGGACGGGATTTTGAGACTGTTTGCAAAATCGTTTGTGCTTCCCGCCGGAATGTAACCAATTGTTGTCTTGAATCCGGATTCCGTCATGCCCGTCACAATCTCGTCAAGTGTTCCGTCGCCGCCGCTGCACACCACAAGGTCATAGCATTTCTTCCGTTCACGCATTGTCCTTTTGGCATCCCCCCTGCTCTGGGTCGGGTGGACAGTCACCTCATAGCCGGACTTTACGAGAATATCCACAATGTCCAGAAGATTGTTTTTTATCAGCCCTTTTCCCGAGTGCGGATTTACGATAAACAATGCCTTTTTTAATAATGTATTCTCACTCATCAGTCACCTCTGAGCTGTCCCGCCAGCTCACTTAGCTTTCTTAATCTATGATTTACACCGGATTTTCCTACATTCGGCGTAAGAAGCTGCCCCAGCTCCTTCAGCGTGGCATCCGGGTATTCCAGCCGCAGCTCGGCAATCTGGCGCAGATTCCCTGCCAGATTGTCAAAGCCGTAATGTTCTTTGATATATTGTATGTCCTCAATCTGCTTTGTTGCCGCATTGACCGTCTTGGTAATGTTCGCCGCCTCGCAGTTGACCTTTCTGTTAATCGTATTGCGCATATCCTTTAAAATCCGCAGATTCTCAAGCTTCATCAGCGAAACATGCGCACCGATGACATTCAGGAGCATGGAAATCTCCTCGCTCTCCTTGATATACACAATCTGGTATTTTTTCCGCGCCACAATCCGCGCCTTAATTTCATATGCCAGCAGGATTTCCACCAGCTGCGCCGCCTGCCCCGTGTCGCTGCACACAAATTCCAGATGATAGCCCTTCTCCGGATTGCTCATGGAGCCAATGCTCAAAAATGCCCCCCGCAGGAAGGCACGCCTGCAACAGTGGCTTTTTATAATCAGCGCATCCACCGTGGTATCGCCCTTGTTGTACTTGATGGTCTGCAAAATCTTTTTTTCGTCATCCCCTGCCGGAAACAATTTGTCCAGAAGCAGCTTCCATCTGTCCGCCACATGCGGATTGTCCGGCTGGAAACGCTCCGCAAGCCACCCCGAATCTGCCCTTACCGCACCCGCATAGACGGCAATCGCAGCAAGCTCCGCAATCTGGCAGTGGCGCGCAGCGCTTTCGACTTTTGCAAGCTCCTCTTTTACATCCGCTGAAAAAGACATCCTAAGCCTCCAATTTACTTTGTGTCCCTGTGCCGAAGCGTTAGCCCGTAATCTCCCTTGTCCTTCAGCCGCCGGTACAGTTCACCCGCAAGCGTCACGCTCCTGTGCTGCCCGCCCGTGCAGCCAATCGCTATCACAAGCTGGTACTTTCCCTCACTGATATAGTTGGGAATCAGGAAATTCACCATGTCTGCCAGCTTGTCCAGAAACGTGTGCGCCTCCGGGAAGCCCATGACATAATCCTGCACCTCCCTGTCGAGACCCGTCTTCTGCTTAAGGTCATCGACATAGAACGGATTGGGCAGAAAACGGACGTCAAACACCAGATCCGCATCCTGCGGAATGCCATGCTTGAAGCCAAATGACATGACATTCACCATCAGGTTGTTGTACGCCTGGTTGCTGACAAAAATTTTGTCCAGCTCTGCCTTAAGCTCCCTCGTCAGCAGATTGGTCGTGTCTATCACGTAATCCGCTGCCTGCTTAATGCTTGCAAGCAGCGCCCGCTCCCTCGTGATGCCGCTCATGAGGTCGCTGTCCACGGAAAGCGGATGAACACGTCTCGACTCCTTGTAACGCTTGAGCAGGACATTGTCCGCCGCCTCGAGAAAAAGAATCTCAAAGGTGTATGTCTCCCGCAGGCTTGCAATCAGCATATTGACGTCCTCAAACGACTGGTCCGCCCTGACATCCAGCCCCAGCGCCACCTTCTGAATCCCGTTGTCCGGCATCGCCAGAAGCTCCATAAACTTCTCAATCAGGGGCACCGGCATATTGTCCGCACAATAATATCCCGCATCCTCAAGCATCTTCATGGCAGTGGATTTTCCGCCCCCGCTCATACCGGTTACAATCACAAATCTCATTTTATCCGACCTTTCGTTATCTATTCAAAATCACCAAGCAGAATGACCTCCGGCTCAAGCGCGACACCCGATGACGCTTTCACCCGCCGCTGCACTTCCAGAATCAGGGCATGGATATCAGCCGCCGTGGCGCTGCCCTTGTTGACGACAAATCCGCAATGCTTTTCGGACACCTGCGCATCTCCTGCCGAAAATCCGCGGAGTCCCGCATCATCTATTAATTTTCCGGCAAAATATCCCTCGGGTCTCTTGAATGTAGAGCCTGCACTCGGATATTCCAGCGGCTGTTTTGCACGCCGTTTCTCCGCAAGCTCCTCCATCTCCGCCCGGATATCGTCCTGACACCCTTCTGAAAGCGCAATGGTCACTTCAAGGACAACCAGCGGGCTCCGGGACATTCGTTCCTTCACCAGGCTATGGCGGTAGGAAAAGTGCATCTCCTCCGCACTTTTCTCGATGATTTCCCCATCCATGGTCATAAGCCGGACACTTTTTACCACCTGTTTCATTTCCCCGCCGTATGCGCCTGCGTTCATGACAATGGCACCACCGAGGCTTCCGGGGATTCCCGCCGCAAACGCAAACCCTGCCAGACCGCTTTCACACGCCCTGCGCGCAATAGCCGCAAGGGTTGCGCCCGCCTCGCACACAAGGGTTGTTCCCTCCACACGGATATGGGAAAACTGCTTTGACAGATGGAGCACCACGCCGCGCAGGCCGGCATCGCTGACCAGCAGGTTGCTGCCGTTCCCCAGAATATAAAAATCCCTGTTCAGCCTGGTAAGCCCTTCCGATTTTAATATTGCAAGCGCCTTTGCAAGCGCGGCAGTATTGTCTATCTCCACAAATATGTCAGCTGCACCACCAACCCGGAAGGTGGTGTGAGCTGACATATTTTCATCTGCAAGTATCTGTTCCGGTTCGAATACTGCGGAAAATCTTTCGTGCAAACGCTGTATTATTTCCTGACTTATACCTGTTTTCAAGTTCTAAACCCCGCTCAATCTTTTACTATAATCTATTCCAGCACAAGCTTTGCCGCGCCATAGATTCCGGCGTCATTTCCAAGTGTCGCAAGCTTAAACTGCGCATTGCTGCATCCGTGGAATACATACTTCTTATAATACTTCGCGACATACTCACAGAGGATCTCCCCTGCCTTTGACACGCCGCCGCCAAGAACAATCACCTCCGGATTTACGACACAGGCTATTGCCGCAAGTCCTTTTCCGAGATAATCCCCGAATTCCTCCGCAATCTCACATGCAAGCGCATCACCGTTCTTCACTGCGTCAAAAACAGTCTTCGCGCTGACCGCCCCTCTTTCCTTCGCCGCCCTGAGCACGCTGTCCTGTGTCGTCGCCGCAAGCTTCCTGTTGGCAAGACGCGCAATGCCTGTCGCGGATGCATACTGTTCCAGACACCCATGGCCGCCGCAGCCGCACGCATCCGGCTCGTCGTCCTTGATATGGATATGTCCAATCTCGCCGCCGGCACCTGTCGCGCCTGTCACCATTTTTCCGTTCACAATGATTCCGCCGCCCACGCCTGTGCCAAGTGTGGCAAGCACCATATCGCTGCACCCTTTTCCGCCGCCGCACCACATCTCACCGAGTGCCGCCACATTGGCGTCATTTCCTGCCCTGACTGGCAGCTGCAGCAGACCGCCGAGGACTTCATTGACATTGATAATGCCCCATCCAAGGTTGACCGCCATATGCACCACACCATTATCATCTACAGGTCCCGGCACTCCTATTCCCACACCGGTTACATCCTCCTTTGCTATCTGCCGCTCTGCAATTTTGCCAAGAACAGCCTGGGCAATATCCGGCAGAATCTTACTTCCGCTGTCTTCCTTTCTCGTTGGTATCTCCCACTTGTCGAGCACCGTTCCCTCCGTGTCAAAAAGTCCGATTTTTACTGTTGTTCCACCCAAATCCACGCCAAAACAATATTTACCCATTTCTCTTTCCTCCAAACTTATTTCAATCCATTTTAATACCAGTCCGCCATACCGCCTTTTTCAAACTATTATTCCTCGTCCTCCTCACGCGGCCTGGACAGCGAGTTCTGCACGCGCTGGTACAGCTCCTGCGCGGCATTGTATCCCATTTTTTTCTGGCGGTAGTTGACAGCCGCCGACTCACAGATAATCGCCAGGTTCCGTCCGGGGCGAATCGGAATATTGTGGCATACAATCTTGTTCCCGAGATATTCCGTATAGTTTTCCTCAAGCCCGAGCCTGTCGTACTTCTTCTCCTTATCCCAGTCCTCGAGGCGGATTACAAGGTTGATGTTCGTGGTGTCCATAACGCTCTGCACACCATAGAGTGTCTTTACATCAATAATCCCGATACCGCGCAGCTCAATGAAATGCCGTGTGATATCCGGCGCGGAGCCAATCAGGGTGTCATCACTCACCTTTCTGATTTCCACAACATCATCCGACACCAGGCGGTGCCCCCTTTTTATCAGCTCCAGCGCCGCCTCGCTCTTTCCGATGCCGCTCTCCCCTGTTATCAGGACACCTTCACCGTACACATCCACAAGCACACCATGCACAGAGATACAGGGAGCCAACTTGACGTTGAGCCAGCGGATGATTTCTGCCATAAACGCGGATGTCGATTTCTCCGTTATCAGAAGCGGGACGTTGTTCTTGAGCGCCGTTTTCATAAACAGCTCGTCAGGATGTAAATCCCTGCAGAAAATAATGCAGGGGGTCTTCTCGGAAATAACCTGCGGATATACCTCTTTTTTCTTTTTATCAGAAAGATTTTCCATATATGAGTATTCGACAAACCCGATAATCTGGGGTCTCGTCTCCTCAAAATGCTCAAAATAGCCTGCCAGCTGAAGCGCCGGCCTGTTGATGTCAGGCTGGTGAATCTTGATGTTCTCCACATCAATCTGCGGCGTGAGATTTTTGAGACTGAATTTTTCAATCACTCTTTCGATACTAACACTTGCCATCTTCTTACTCCTGTAACTATTTTAAAATAATTACTTTTGCCTTTCCTATTATTTTGTATTCTGCCATAACCGCCAAGTCCTGTGTAAACACTACCTATATATTATCATATAACACAATTCTTTTCCACAATACTTTGTATAAATATGAAAATCGTGGTACAATATTGTTGTTTGCAAGTTCTCGGGACTTCGCACACATTTGAATCCGCACAAAATCTTCATGTCACAAAAAAGGAGTTTATGCATCAATGACAAATACAGCCAAAACAAAATCAAATATGATACTGATTGTGGTGGCCAGCCTTTTTACGGTTCTGTACATTTCGCTGATTTTCAACCAGAATATCTGGACGGACGAGGCATTCACCATCGAGCTGACCCGCAAGAACAGCCTGTTTGGCATTATCCATAAAACAGCCGTCGACGTACACCCGCCCTTGTATTATATTATCGTCAAAATCTTCATATCACTGTTTGGCTCCAGTTTCCAGATTTATAAAATGGTAAGCATCCTTCCTATGACCCTCACGATGGCTCTGTCAGTCACCCACATCAGACCATGGTTTGGAATGAAACGCGCACTCCTGTTTCTTGTTTTTCTAAATGCCATTCCATGCGTCATGGAGTATGGCGTACAGATAAGAATGTACAGCTGGTGCATATTCTTTATAACGCTTATGGGGCTTTCCGCCTATGGCGCCCTCACGCGGGACACCTTCGTACACTGGCATACCCTGACGCTGTCCTCCATATGTGCCTGCTATACCCATAACTTTGCCATGATTAGTGCCATGATAATCTATGTACTTCTCGGAATCACCCTGGCTGTCCGGAAACGGGCATTTCCTGTCCGCTGGTTCATCTCGGGAACTGTTTCCGGTATCTGCTTTATTCCGTGGCTTCCCACGCTGCTGCGCCAGACAGGAAGCCGCATCGGAAATTACTGGATTCCCCCGGTCACCATTGACACAATCGCGGGATATTTCGACGACCTCTTCGGTTCCCGGCTTCCCTATACGGCAGTCATGTTTGCGATTCTGTTTCTCATTGCCATCTTCTTGTGCAAGCATTCCCGCAGGGAAGAATATTTTGTGGCTGTACTGATTCTCGTACCGGTTTTTACAGCCCTGGCAGGAATACTGATATCTGTCATGCTTACACCCTTTTTCATTGCGCGTTACCTGATTCCCTGCATGGGGATTACCGCCCTGTTTCTTGCCGTCCGTCTTGGCGGTATGCTGCACAGCCGTGCCACCATTGTCCTGCTTGGCATATTTCTGACTGTGATGATTGGAAATTCCTACTATACCAACTATCTGTCAGAATACCGCAGCACACACACGGACGAGTTCCTCCGCTACATGGATGAAAACAGAACCCCGGACGACATCATCCTGTATAACAACCAGGAGTATGGGTTTATCTATGAATGCTATTTTGGCTCTGACAAGCTGCGTTTTCTGGACAATATGGATTTTTCATCTCAATTTGACAGGATTTGGTATCTTGACAGCTGCGTCAGCCCATGGCTTTCCGATGTCACGCTGGAAAAGCACGGACTTGTCAAGAAGTATATCGCCACACTCGGCATAGAACAGAATGACTTCATATTATATAAGATTTGCAAAAAACCATGAAAGGAGCTTCCTGTGAAAAAAATATATATCATCAGCGCCGCGCTTACGACAGCAGCCATCATCGCGTTCCTCTGCGCGGCTCCACATTTGATACGGACAACAATCCTGTCAGAAAACAATGTCTCCTACGAACAGCCTGTCCCAAGCATCGCCGGCGGGCGCATCCTGTCGCAGCAGTTTGTTCCCCAGTATGAAATGATAAAAAACATTGAAATTTATATCAATGCCCTCTCATGCAGCAGGGCACAGGGATATCTGCACATATCCATATCCGGCCCGGATACCGGAATTGCTTACGAAAACCAGCTTGCACTATCGGAGCTTCCCGAGTATGGAATGACATCCATTGCAGATGACATCACAGTGATACCTGGAAGTACCTATACCCTATCACTCGAAGCCGTCGACACGGCTGACGATGGCCCTGCCATCTCATTTTATCCAACCATGATTGCCGCAAATACGGAGGAGCAGGGCAGGAAACTCACTTATGGCGGCCTTCCCCTTGCGGATTCCGTGCTGCGGGCATCCTTCCGCTACAGCGTGCCGCTCGCACCGATAAATTACCTGGCTTACTGTTTTTTTATCGCCTTTGTCATCCTGTTTTGTGCGGAACGCCTTAAAAAATAAAGTAGCACTCTCCGGCAAACCACATATAATACATGAGCCCTGTCACAATTATGCTGGTACTCATGACCACTGTTTTCGCCTGCTGCCTGTTTCGGAGCAGCTCGTACAACGCAATATAAACCGAAAAATTTCCCATAATATACCTTGCTATCGCAATTGCATCCGTTCTCAGCGAAATTCCGACTGCAAGAAATCCAAAGATTGCCGCGGCAAATTCCTTTTTGTAACACAGATAGGCAAACATTGTGATGCCAAATATGGCATACAGCGCCCAGTACTGTGAGGACGTCCCACTTCCCGAATCCAGTAGATTATAAAACAAGGTACGCAGCACGCTGCCATAGGAATTGTGCCATGCCACCTGGATATGCGCGCTTGCCCAGACATCTCCCACAAGCCGGTACAGGTAATAAAAATAACCAAATATCCCCAGCGGACAGATAAGCAGCCCAAGCAGGCGGAGCGGACGGGCAAAAATGCCCTTTATAAATCCTGACAGCTTAGACCTGCTCACACTCCAGCCGTACTCCGCCTCATACTGAAACAGCAGAAGTGAAAATACCAGAAAAACTCCGGCAATTCTGGTAAACGCGGCAAAAAAGGCAGCAACTGACGCCAGAAAAAAATGCTTTCGCCCACAGCAATAAAAAAACAATGCCGTAAACATCAAAAACATCGCTTCCGTGTACGTCATGGAAAAATATATTGTATGCGGTGCGAAGAAGATAAGAAATGCGATAAAATACCCCTTATCCTCCGCATATTTTATGCGGACTGTCTGAACAGCCACATATCCGGCTATCAGCGTGCACAGGTTCGACACTATCACGCCAATCTGATTCGTCGTAAATCGGTCTGGCAGAATGCACTTCATGAATCGAAGCACAATTGGATAAAACGGATAAAATGCATAATTGGCGTATCCGGTGACACTGTTCGGCACAGACTGGTACCCATTTTCTGCTATGTCCACATACCAGAGCGCATCGAACTTGTACAGCAAATCCCATGTCTTGGCATATCCCTGCGTCATATAATTGTATGCACATGCCACAAACGTAAGCAGCAGCCGTGACAGCACAAAAATTAAAAATACGGTTGCGGCAGTTTTTATGTTCTCCCCTGTGCGCCGCCCTGTCTTTTTCATAAAATCCCCCCTAATGCATTCGCTGAAACTGGTTATCCCTGCCACATGGAGACAGAATGGTCAATATAATACGCGCGATACTGCTCCGATACCTGTGGGTAAAACCCCAGGGCAATCACATAAAGGTAGAATGCAATCAGGCCAATACAAGGCACATACAATAAGCCTTTCAAAAATACTTTCATAATAATCCTCCATTCTTGCCAAAGTCTGCGAATTTTGGCATAAGCACAAATTCGCCCTGTGAAAAAATTATTTTTCACGGTATTCCCCCAAAAAAATTTATGCAAACTTTAGCACAGGCATTTTTTGTTGTCAAGCAAACTTGGCAATCTTAAACAAAATTTAAGAAAATGCCAAGAAAAAACATCCCCTGAATCATTTTTTATCCAGGTGATGCTTTTCACTTTAATTTATGTCAATCCGCGCAACCTGCCTTACAGTGCCAGCTGGTGGCAGATTCCCTGCATTCAAGTCACGCAAAAAGACGGCTTTATTTATTTCCGGTACAGACTCCTGTCCCACAGTTCATTATTTCCCACCCTGCGCGGATTATACATCATTATCGCAAGACAGGACGGTTTTTCAAATTAACTGATGTATACCCACAATATGGTTTCCTGTTGAATGCAGCCCTGGCCTCCGGCGCGATACCGCCTACACTTAATTCCTTCTCTGTCACCTTCCTGCACTCTGACATTTCACTCTCTATGTAGCTTGTCACCAGCTGGGCTGCGCCCTTTCCATTCATATATTCCATATGAACTTCCTCCTTTTACACAAGTTTTTCTGTTTTTCTTTTTTGTATTTTTCTGTGTATTCCAAAAGAATAACGAATAGTGAAGCCCCTTTCTGCAACAGTTCATCCTTCGGCTTCCTGTTACAGGCATCAAGCCATGCAAAATCGCTTCGCGATGCCTTGATGCATCTCAGCCACTACACATACTTACGGACTTTGCAGCGCAGTGCAAAGTCCTAGACTGAACTGTTACCCCTATCTCCATATCTACTCGTTGATATATATATTTATACCACATTACTATATTGTTTTCAATATTTTATTGTGCAAATTTTACGATTATTTGTATTTTTTTGAAATATATATACATTTTCCCTCTTCAATAAAATTTCCAAATATTTGTAGGATTTAACTCTTTTTTCATTGTTTATGCTAAAGTTTCTATGCTATAATGACGATATAAAAGTAAAACCAGTGTGGCCGCATCCATGCCCCTGGTCGGTTGCCATGGATGGGATTATTTTATTTTTAGAAAGGGAAGGGATACCATATGAGTTTATCAGGAATAGGAAATAGTAATGTGTCAGAGGCCTACACAGCAGCCAGTGCTGTGGAAGCAGAAAAAAAGACAGAGTCTTCCAAGGTAGATACCTCGAAGACAGATGCCGGCGTGAAAAAGGAAGAAGCTGCTGCTGTCTATGACAAGTCAAAGCTTTCAGAGGATGACAGGAAAGCCATCGTGGCACAGCTCAAGGCAGATCAGGAAAAACGCCAGTCACAGCTGACCGATCTCGTACATAACATGCTCAATACACAGACCAATACATTTGGTCAGGCAAACAATATCTGGCAGTTCCTCTCAAAAGGAAATTTCACGGTTGACGCCGCAACGCAGAAGAAAGCACAGGAAGCAATTTCCGAGGATGGCTACTGGGGCGTGAAGCAGACTTCCGACCGTATCGTATCGTTTGCGACTGCACTTGCAGGCGACGACCAGAAGCAGCTTGAAAAAATGCGTGATGCATTCCTTAAGGGCTACAAGCAGGCAGAGAAGACATGGGGCGGCAAGCTTCCCGATATTTCCAAGAGGACATACGATGCAGTGCTTGAGAAGTTTGACAGCCTGATGAAGCCGAAGGAGACTGATAAGGATATGAGCGTAGACAAGACGGACAAGGACAATACCGTAACCACGACAGAAGACGGAACAGTTGTTGCAAAATAAATACGCATCCAAAAAGGAATACCAGTAAATGCTAATGCCCGATAAGGAGGCAGCCAGAAAATACAGCTTTACGGACATTGGCAAAGGCAAAAGCCAGCGTTGGAAGCAGAAGTGCTTTTTACGCTGGCTTTCTTTCTGTCAAAATACAAGAATATCAACCTGATACTCCAATTTCTAACTCTTTACAGCCCCGTCATTTCTCAATTCATGGAGGCTTTATATCCCTCGCCCCAATTCCACATAGCGTGAAGGACAGGCAGGCAATTCCTTTGCTAATTTTTGTTATTCTGACCTCACACTACACACCGGGGGACTTGAAAGACGCACAAACGAAAATTGACTACCTTGAAAATCTGAAAAAGGTTGCAGCAGGTTGCGCAGATGCTGACACCTTTAAGGCAGAGGTACAGAAAGGGTACCCCGCATACAGCGGCCAGAACTATCTGGATATGACGGCAGGATTTTTCTTTGCCTAATACGGTGGCGGGACTGTCGGTACGGCAGTTCCGTTCGTTACCTGTGTTTCACAGGCTGTCCGCAGAAAGCAGTTGCACGGAAAGGATAAGAAGATGACACAGCATGAGAGAAGAAAATATAAACAAAATATGCAAGTTTTTATGCCGCCTGATAAAGTCCTCATAGCGGCTCGCTGCCGCATACTTGGCGTTGGTGCCAATACGCCTGCCATTATCAAATATCCATTCTGGCAAATGGCTGCACAGAACAGCCACGCAACTTAGGAACTGTAGAAAAATAAGTGACACATCTTGCTTGTCTATTTCTCCAATCTTGCAGGATAAAAAGCCTCGCCGTAGCCCGCTACGCCTACGTTTTTTCTCCTACAATTTTGAAGAAATATTCTGCGCAATCTGAGCGCTTATTTTCCTACAATTCCTTATGCCTGTATTAACCACGGCGAGGCGATAGTGCCGAAAGAAATTGAAAAACAAACAATTTGTATTAACCAAAAAATTGAAAAGGTGCTTTGCAAATGATACGGTGCAGCCTCTTTTACGGAGTTACACCGTACCTTGCATAAAAACACGCGACGGCAAATGGTATTCCTTTTTTATGCACGAATAATTATTTTACTATCAATAACTTATCCCCTGGCTTGATTTCGTCGGTTGTCAGGTTATTCATTTCCTTGATGCGCTCAACACTCACATAATATTTCTTGCCAATCTGCCAGAGCGAATCTCCCGGTTTCACATAGTATATCGCAAACCCCGGAAGTTTTTCAAGGACATCCGCATTGATTGGCGCAATATTTAAATCCGTGAGAATATCCGCGCTCTTTGTACTGTACAGGAGCATTTTAATATTCATGCTGCCCCGCCACTCAAGCTGTGAGCTGTCCTTGATGCTCACCGTCTGCTGGGGTATCTGGACAGACACGGAGCACTGCTCCATCTCTCCTTCGCCTATCTCCGGAAGCTCCTTTACGACCTCGAACGGCACGACAGACTTGACCGGGTACAGCCCTGCCCCTTCTTCATTTGAGGCATAGAGCACCTGCAGGTCAATTTCCCCGGAAAGGTTTACCTGGTTATCCTGGAAGACTGCCTCCTGAAGCTTCGCCTGCGCATCACAGTGGCAGACCTGTAAAATCTTTGGCTCCGCATCCTCTAACTTGATACTGCGCGTAAGCTTTTCCTCCGTGTCAAGCTCCATGCACAGGTCACGGAACTGTCTGGTGTCAATTTCCGTCTGCACCTCACAGCTCACTCCGTACACATCCGCCACGATGGAAGTGTTCTCCCGCTCGTACAGCTTGATTTCCAGCTCAATGGTCATCTCCATCCCAATCAGCCGGAGTTCCCCGTCCGAATCCTCCCTGATGGTGATTTCCTCATGTCCTACCTCATATGACACATCAGCAATCATGCCCTCCCGGCTGTTCTGGCACTCGACGCTTCCGTTAAAAGGAATCATTGTCTCATACCAGTTTACCTTGTCAGTCGCGTCCTCGCGGTATACGATAAAAATACTTATCTCCCCGGTTATGCCCATTTTTTCATCCATCGGCCGGAAGCTGATACTGCTGATTTGGGCATTCTTCCAGAGTGTCACCCCGATATCCGGCATTCCTGCAGGCAGATGCGTTTCCTCATGGATGCGCATCAGGTCTCTCTTTTTGACAATGGTTTCAAGGAAATCAAGGCTCTTTTTTCTATATTCAAGCCTTGATTCAAGATTCTTTCCGGCCTCACCGTTTCCAGTGTGGTCGAGCTCCACACAAAGCTCCTCCGATATGCTCTCCTCAACCCGCGGCTCCAGGGAAATCACGGACTGGATGCTGAGCTTCCTTGAATTGATAATATGCACGCGCATGTCTTCTAAATTGGTCTTGCAGATTACCCTGTCCTGCCCATCAAGCTTGTCGAGATAAATCTCCTCCATAAACGGCACTTCCCCGTCCATGCCCGCAAGCGTCCTGTCCTCCCCATCCGTCCGGTACAATATCTGGTAGCACAGGCAGCCCTTTACCCAGATTTTGTTCATGCCTGTCTTGATTTCATCCACCTTGATTTTTCCACAGTCGTATATCACCTTTGCCACATCCGGCTTCACATCCGGCACATTGATGTCCATCTCCAATGGCACCTGCAAAAGCGCCTTTGACTTTATCCGTTCTGTATGAATATTCTTCTTCAAAAGCTCCATTTGACCCCCATTCCTGCACCTTCCAACTCATGCTGTCGCATAAATTTGTCATATACATTTTATTGAAATAATGATAATAAAATGTATGTGCACAATGGGCTGTTTATGACTTTTGCCGTTCCTTTATTTCACCGTCCCGATAATATCGCTTATATTCTCAATGTGATACCGGTGCATGTACGCCTCAATGCCCTTTACAACCTCAGCCGTCGTATAGGGATTTACAAAATTCATGGCGCCGACTGCAATGCCTGTCGCACCTGCAAGCATGAACTCGATGGCATCCTCCGCATTTGCGATGCCGCCCATGCCAATGACCGGTATTTTCACCGCATTTGCCGCCTGATAGACCATGCGCACCGCTACCGGCTTGATTGCAGGTCCCGAAAGCCCTCCTGTCTTGTTTGCCAGTGCAAATGTCCGCTTATGGATGTCAATCTTCATGCCGGTGATGGTATTAATCAGGGAAATGGCATCACTGCCTGCCGCTTCTGCCGCTTTTGCCATCTCCGCAATATCCGTGACATTAGGGGACAGCTTCATGATGATGGGCTGTCTTGCCTTTGCCTTAATCTCTTTTGTAATGTCAAACAGGCACTTTGGATCCTGCCCGAACGCAATTCCCCCATGCTTGACATTGGGGCAGGAGACGTTGATTTCGAGCATATCGACAGGCTGGTCAGCAAGCTTTTCCACCACTTCGACATAATCGGACGCGCTGCGTCCGCACACATTGACGATAATCCGCGTGTCATACTGCCTCAGAAACGGAATATCCCGCTCGATAAACACGTCAATTCCGGGATTCTGCAGTCCGATGGCATTGAGCATTCCCCCATAGGTCTCCTGAACCCTCGGCGTGGGATTCCCCTCCCACGGCACATTGGCAACGCCTTTTGTCACGACTGCGCCGAGACTGTTTAAGTCCACAAACTCCGAATACTCCATGCCGGAGCCAAATGTCCCTGAAGCTGTCATTATCGGATTTTTAAATGTTACGCCGGCTATCGTTATCTGCGTATTGAACATATTCATCCCATCTCCTTTCTATATCTCGACATCCTGCGCCGCATAGACCGGGCCATCGGTACAGATTCGCGCGTTGTTTACATGTGAATGGTGGTCGACTTCCCTTGTCTTTACGACACATCCAAGGCAGGCGCCGACCCCGCATGCCATTCTCTCCTCAAGTGATATATATGCTTCCATGCCCTTTTCTGTGGCATACTTCTTAATCGCGCGCAGCATCGGCATCGGGCCGCATGCAAAAATCACATCCGCCTCAAGCCCCTCTGCCGCAATCGCATCCATGACATTGCCCTTTGTGCCCGCGCTGCCATCCTCCGTGGCAATGTGCACTTTTCCGTATTGGGACAAGTCCTCTGCCAAAAAGAGCTCCTTGTCACGGTATCCGACAATGATATCAACAGATGCCGCCTGCCCTTCATTTCCCGCATTGTTCGCAATTGCTTTTGCAAGCTCAAGCATGGGTGGAATGCCAATGCCGCCTCCCATCAGAAACACCTTTTTTCCCTTTGCCTTTTCCAGCGGAAATCCGTTTCCAAGCGTGCCAAGGATATCGATATGGCGCCCTGCCTTGTAGCGTGAAAATTCTGCCGTTCCCTTTCCTGCCACACGGTACACAATCCGGAGTCTGCCATTTTCCCTGTCCGTCTCGCAGATGCTGATGGGACGTGGCAGAAGTGCCGACTTGTCATGTGTGTAAACGCTGATAAACTGCCCCGGTTTTGCCTGCGCGGCAAGCGACGTGGTAATCCACATATCATATATTTCCGTTGCAATCTCCTGCTGCTTGTAGACTACTGCTGTTTCCTTTCTTTTCTGCTCCAATATGATCCCCTCCCATTTTATATTATTTTGAAAAAATCATCCGAACCGCTCGGATGATTTTTCCTACTCTCTTATTTTATTTCCCAACAAAGCCTTTAACCTGTTCATATACGCCTTTTGCGTCAAGCTTGTACTTCTCTATCAGTGCCGCCGCAGAGCCGGACTCGCCGAACGTGTCCTGCATGCCAATCTTATAAACAGGTGTCGGGCATGACTTGCAAAGCGCATCGCAGACCGCACTCCCCAGACCGCCAATCACGGAATGCTCCTCGGCTGTCACGACCTTGCCTGTCTTCTTTGCTGACTGGATGATAAGCTCCTCGTCCAGCGGCTTAATCGTACAGATATTGATAACCTCGGCACTGATTCCGTCTTTTGCAAGCATCTCTGCCGCACCAAGCGCAGAATCTACACAGATTCCGGTCGCCACAATAGTGACATCCGTTCCTTCCCTTACGACCGTTCCTTTTCCAATCTCAAACTTGTAATCCGGCCTGTCATTGATTACGGGCACTGCCGCACGTCCGAAACGGATATACACAGGTCCCTCATATTCCACTGCCGCACGCACTGCTGCCTTCGCCTCAACATCATCGGCAGGGCACATTACAACCATCCCGGGAATTGTGCGCATCAGCGCAATATCCTCGTTGCACTGGTGGGAAGCGCCGTCCTCGCCTACCGTAATTCCCGCATGTGTCGCACCAATCTTTACATTTAAGTGTGGGTATCCGATAGAATTGCGAACCTGCTCAAAGGCACGGCCTGCTGCAAACATCGCAAAGGAACTCATAAACGGAATTTTTCCAGCAAGCGACAATCCCGCTGCCACGCCTGTCATGTTGCACTCCGCAATACCGCAGTCAATATGTCTTTCCGGAAATGCCTTCTTGAACACGCCCGTCTTGGTCGCCGCTGCAAGGTCGGCATCAAGCACTACCAGATTGGGATTTTCCTTACCTATTTCAACGAGAGCATTTCCATAGCTCTCCCTTGTCGCTATCTTTTTTACTTCTGACATCATTTACCTCCTGTTTTTCCATCATGAAGAACGCCTATTTTATTTTGCCGCTTCCTATAAACTTTCCCCTATTTTCTCCAGGTCTGCCATTGCAACGGCGTACTCCTCATCGTTAGGAGCCTTGCCATGCCAGTCGGCATTGCCTTCCATAAATGATACGCCCTTTCCTTTTAACGAGTGGGCAATGATTGCCGTCGGCATTCCCTTTGTCTCCCTTGCCTCTTTAAACGCTGCACGAATCTTGTCAAAGTCATGTGCGTCGTCAAGGTTGATTACGTGGAAATTGAATGCCTCAAACTTCTTGTCAATGGGGTATGGTGAACATACATCCTCAATCCTGCCGTCAATCTGCAATCCGTTATTGTCCACAATCACGCAGAGGTTGTCAAGTTTTCTATGCCCTGCAAACATGGCTGCCTCCCAGACCTGTCCCTCCTGAATCTCGCCATCGCCAAGCAGTGTATATACCCTGTAACCAGCGTTTGACATCTTTGCACCAAGCGCCATGCCGCATGCGACAGAAATTCCCTGTCCAAGCGATCCGGAAGACATATCAACTCCCGGAACATGCTGCATACAGGGATGTCCCTGTAAATATGAGCCCAGCTTTCTCAGTGTCAGAAGATCCGCAACCGGAAAATATCCGCGGTTGGCAAGCGTCGAATACAGTCCGGGAGCCGTATGCCCCTTTGAAAGCACAAAACGATCCCTGTCCGCCTTTTTCGGCTCCTCAGGGTCAATGTTCATCTCCTCAAAATACAGGTAAGTAAAAATATCCGCCGCAGATAATGATCCGCCGGGATGCCCTGCCTTGGCAGCATGTACACCACTCACGATACCTTTACGAACTTCATTCGCCATTTTCTGAAGCTCTAAATTTGTCATTCCTTTTCCTCCTTACGGGGCTTCCTGTGCCCTATTTCATCATTTAACAATACCTCTATCAATTTACCATATTGGGGAACATCCGTAAACACAAAAATTGCATACATATACCTGAATTATTTGACTATTCACGCCGTTCCAGTAACATGATACCTGCATGCCTGTTTATTCAACCTTATTTCCATAATAAGCATTGGCACCATGCTTTCTATAATAATGCTTATCCTGAATGCGCTGTGGCGCAGGCTCGACGCCGGGCTTTAACTGCTCCGTGAAAAGCGCCATCTTCGCAACCTCCTCGAGGACAACCGCATTGTGCACTGCCTCCTTTGCATCCTTGCCCCACGCAAATGGTCCATGGTTCTTGCAGAGCACCGCAGGAACTGCCATCGGGTCTTTGTCCTTAAATGTCTCTATAATCAAAGTACCCGTATTTTTTTCATAGCCGTCATCAATCTCCTCCTGTGTCAGCACACGCGCACAGGGAATTTCGCCATACATATAATCCGCATGTGTCGTCCCATAGCAAGGAATGGCTCTCCCTGACTGTGCCCAGCTTGTGGCATAGGTGCTATGTGTATGTACGATTCCGCCCACTTCAGGAAATGCCTTATACAGTTCCAGGTGTGTCGGCGTATCTGACGATGGATTATATTTCCCCTCCACCTTGTTGCCGTCCAAGTCCATGACTACCATGTCCTCGGGTTTTAACAAATCGTAATCAACGCCGCTTGGCTTGATGACAAACAGTCCGCTCTCACGGTCAATTGCACTTACATTTCCCCATGTGAACGTGACAAGTCCGTATTTGGGAAGGTCCATGTTGGCTTCATATACTTTTTTCTTTAATTCCTCTAACATTCCACAGTCCTCCTGTCTTTCACATGTTATCTACTGCCGCGCGCTCGATTGCAAGTCCTTTCTTATACCGCTCGATAAAGGTTTCAAAGCCCTCCACGTCCTTTGCATCCGGTTCCATGCGCACGGACTCCTCGCCGGCAAACACCCTGTTGCCAAGATAATCACTCAAGGACTCGTCCGCATCTTTTTTCATCATGTAGTTTGCAAGCACCGCAATGCCCCATGCACCGCCCTCGCCTGCTGTCTTCATGACAGAAACCGGCACGTTAACGGCAGCGGCAACCACCTTCTGCCCGACACCCTCTGTCTTAAACAGGCCGCCGTGTCCGAGAAGCTCATCCAGCGTGACATGCTCCTGCTTGAACAGAATGTCCATGCCGATTTTAATCGCGCCAAGCGCCGTGAAGAGATTGACGCGCATAAAATTGGCAAGGTTAAACTTCGCATCCGGTGTCCGCACAAACAAAGGTCTTCCTTCCTCAAATCCGGTCACATGCTCACCGGAAAAATAACCGTATGACAGCAGCCCGCCGCAGTCGGCATCGCCTTCGAGTGCCTTTCTGTAAAGCGTCCCGTAGAGTTCATTCATATCCACCTTCTGCCCCATGGACTCCTGAAATTCCTTAAAAATATTGACCCACGCATTTAAGTCCGAAGTACAGTTGTTGCAGTGCACCATTGCCACAAGGCTTCCGTCCGGTGTCGTCACAAGGTCAAGCGCGTCATAGGATTTTGACAAATCCTTCTCGAGAACTGCCATGGCAAACACAGAAGTGCCCGCAGAGATATTGCCCGTGCGCTGCGCCACACTGTTTGTCGCCACCATGCCGGTACCCGCATCGCCCTCGGGCGGACACATCGGAATCCCTGCCTGCAATGTGCCTGTCACATCAAGGAGCTTCGCACCCGCCTCCGTCAGTGTGCCGCCCCTGTCGCCGGAAACCAATACCTTTGGCATAATGTCCCCAAGCTTCCACGCAAAATTCTTATCTGCCACGAGCTCGTCAAACTGGGCAGTCATCCGCCTGTTAAAGTCCTTGGTTTCGATGTCGACAGGGAACATGCCTGATGCCTCGCCCACGCCGAGCACCTTCTCACCGCTTAACTGCCAGTGGATATAGCCTGCAAGTGTCGTAAAAAAATCCACATTTCCTACGTGTTCTTCCTCGTTAAGAATTGCCTGGTACAGATGTGCAATGCTCCATCTCTGCGGGATATGATAGTCAAAAAGCGCCGTGAGCTTCTCACTCGCCTCCTGTGTTATCGTATTCCGCCATGTCCGGAAAGGCACCAGAAGCTCCCCGTTTTTGTCAAATGCCATGTAGCCGTGCATCATGGCGCTGAAACCAATGGAGCCGAGTGTCCTGATTTCCGTTCCGTACTGCTTTTTTACCTGTGCCGCCAGGTCCTGGTAGCAATCCTGCAGGCCACTCCAGATTGCATCAAGGCTGTAGGTCCAGATATTGTTCACCAGCTGGTTTTCCCAGTCATGGTTGCCAATGGCAAGCACCCCATGGTCTTCGTCAATCAGTACCGCCTTGATTCTGGTCGAGCCAAACTCAATGCCAAGTGCCGTCCTGCCGCTTTCAATAGCGTTTTTCCCGTCAAGTCCCATTTGTTATACCTCCTAATACAGCATCTTCAAGTATACTCATGAAAAGTCCCTTATTCCTATATCTATAAGTATAACACCAAAGCCGAATATTGCAAGATTTTTGTTTACTCATTCCTAAACTATTTTAGTATTTTGTTGTCGTCACCTTGAACACCCATCTGCCCTTATGGTAGCGTGCCATGGTGACAAGCCCTGTCAGCGCCCATGTAAATCCGGTGGTAAAAAAGATACCCCATACACCGATAAACGGAATCTTTGTGAGCGGGACGGCAAACCCGACGCGCCCTGCCACTTCCATCAGCCCGTTAACCATGGCAAACGCAGCGTCTCCCACACCGTTGAGGACGCTCCTTGCAACATAAATCATGCCGAGGAAGAAGTAGAAAAAGCTCGTAATCGAAAGCCCTTTCGCACCGATGGCAATGACCTCGGGATCTGTCACAAAAATGCTGACAATGGTTTCCCCGAACAGCTGGCAGGGTATCAGCATGACGATGCTGACAACCACAACGCTCTTAAACCCTGCCTTATACCCCTGCTTTACCCTGTCTATCTTTCCGGCGCCGATATTCTGCCCCGTATATGTCGTAAGCGCTGTACCCAGGGAATTGTATGGCTGCTGCACCAGCTGCTCGATGCGTCCGAGCGCAGTGTTGGCTGCAACCACGCTCTCCCCGAATCCGTTGACAATCCGCTGAAGGAAAATGCATGAAAACGCAATCAGCGCATTCTGGAACGCAATCGGCATCCCGAGCACAAAACACCGCCGTATAATGTCACCGCGTACAGACCTGTTCTCCTTTTTCACGCGGAAACATGAAATTTTGCGCAGGGCATAGATAAATGCGCCGATGGCTGCCACGAGCTGTGCAATGACCGTCGCCAGCGCCACCCCAAAAACAGACCATCCGTATTCGATGACGAACAGGAGGTCAAGGCCAATGTTGATAAAACACGAAAGCACCATAAAATACAGCGGTGTCTTGGAATCGCCCAGTGCACGCAGCACCGATGCCACGCCATTGTATGCCGCGATTGCCAGAATACCCGCACAGGATACCCTCATATAGATAACCGCATCATCAAGAATCACATCCGGCGTGTTGAGTGCCACAAGCACCCACCGCGCCGTGGCAACACCTATGATACCCATAAAAAGCGAAACTACCGCCAGCAGATACATGCCATTGATAATGCTTTTCTCAACCATGTCCATCCTGTCCGCGCCAAAGTACTGGGACACTACGACACCCACGCCTGCCGCAATGCCAAAGCTCATCGCAAAAAACAGGAAGTTCAGGGAGCCGGTTGCGCCGACTGCCGCCAGCGCGTTTGGTCCGACAAAGCGCCCGACCACAATTGAGTCTACCATGTTGTAAAACTGCTGGAAAAGGTTTCCAATCAGCATTGGGATTGTGAATTTGATAAGAAGCTTTACCGGGCTTCCCTCTGTCATACTGAAAACTGCCTGTTTTTCCATAATTTAATCCTCCGCAATATGATGTCTTTTTGTTCTTGAAGCACTATCATATCACGATTAAAAAATAAATCAATGGAGAATTTTAATATTCAGAAAAATTTTATCTAACAAAAAACATCAACCGCGGCATTCAGCTTTCCCTTGCGCGTCTCACCCGATATTTCCACAAAACGGAATCGCCCGAATCCCCGCACGGAAACGGTTTCCCCAGGCTTTAACTGACCCGCATTATTTTCATTCACCCTTCCGTTAATCAGCACCTTTTTTGCCCGGAACAGGTCGACACTGCCGCTTCTTGACAGATTGTAGACTTTGGATATAATGCTGTCGGCTCGCGCCGCGCTGACCTGTACAGTCCTTCGTTCGAAATGCGTGATGGTTGATTCCGGTATCTTTTCTGCAATCCGGCAGTTTACATTGGTATGACGCACCTTGTTCAGGTTATCGAGGATATAGGGCGCCATTTTCTCCGCGCAGAACAGGAATGCATGTTTGCCTGCAATCACAATGTCGCCTAACGTACTGCGCTCAATGCCAAGGTTCATCAGCGCACCAAGGTAATCCCTGTGGCTCAGCTCCTCGCCAAATTTTTCAACCAGCGGTGCAATCTCAATACACGCTATCGGAAAACGCTCCTCATACCCGCATAGCTCCTCACTGCCGAAGCGCAGCATCACCCGCTCGCAGTCTGCCGTCCCCCCAAATGCCGTGACGGCGGCATAAGAAAGTTCGCGCTCCATCTGATAGTAGATATCAAGCTCCGATGCCGACAAAAATCCCGTAAACAGGTACTGGCTGTTATTGTACGCCTTGTCAGCAAGCTCCCCTAACCGCTTTTTCCATAAAATATCTTCCGAATCCATATTCCTTCCCTTTCCGGCTTGTGGCTTATTCTTCCATCGCCTGCAGGTAATCCCTGTCCCACAAAAGTATTTTCAGCTTGCGCGCCGCCTGCACTGCAGGTTTTGTAAAATACTGGTTTGTCAGCACTGCACCAACCATCCTGTCATAGTAGTCGCGCCCTGCGTAAGCCTCCTGCACTGCCTTCACGCCGACAAGCCCTGTGTAGCGCTTGCACTGTATGGCATAGGTGACGCCATCCTTCTCCGCAAGAATGTCAATTCCGTAGTCACCGCTGCTCCTTGTGACCTGCACGTCAACAAATCCATTGGCTGAAAGCAAATCCGCGCAGTAATATTCAAAGTCGAAGCCGTCCATCTCGTCCAGTTCCCTTGTCCTGGCATTTCTGCGAAACTGCCTGCAAAGCAGGACGCCTGCCACGGCAGTCAGCGCAATGACGGCCACAACTGCTGTTACGACCAATAACTGTGTATTCATATATGAATTCATTTCCGACTTCCTTTTTCCATATTTTATCCTTGCGTTATTTGACAGCTCCTTATTTATAACTCGTGTGTCCCTGATATATTAATATTTCATCCCTTGAAAACTGTGCCATTGTCATATCGCATACCTCCTTATCCGACAATAAATCCACAAAAATCCTTCGTTCCAGCATGAATGCTGAACTATTACAGAACTTTTCCGATATTTTTAGTATACACAATCCGTTCTTATTTCACAAGTGTAATGTGCCGTTATGGCTGTACCGTCGTAACAGTTCAGCCTTCGGCTCTGCCATTGATTTTTTTCTTTACAAATGCAGCCATATAGTGTATAGTGCCATTAGCGGCATATGATTATGCCGCGTGTAACAATTTACTTTGATTCATTGCAGAGTAGAATCGCGTGCGTTAAGTGCCTTGTGAACAGGGAGTTGTCACAGGGACGAAAAAACAGTTTGTTTTGCGGTACGAGGTTCGCATCCCGCTGCTACATATTTGATATCTTTGAGGTCAGTGTCGAATGTTCTTTTTCGAATGCCTTGTTTGAAAGTCTCATTTGTGTAGTTTCAGGCTGCTGCATAAAGGAGGTTTTTTTATGCAAAAATTGAAGAAACACTATCTGGACTCCATGAAGGAGCTCACGGTCACCCGGAATCTCACCCTCTGCGGACTGATGGCGGCGCTTGCCATTGTCCTGAACTACACCACTTCCATCTTTATCACGCCCAATATCCGCATCGGTTTCTCCGGTTATCCGAACCGCATTGTCGAGTATATGTTTGGGCCGTTTGTCGGGGCAGTCTTCGGGGCTGTGCTTGACATCCTGAAATACTTCCTAAAGCCTGACGGAGGCGCCTTTTTCTTTGGCTATACGTTCAATGTCATGGTTGCCGGCGTCATATACGGTTTCATCCTGCACAGGAAGCCCGTCAGGGTATGGCGCATTTTCATTGCCGAATTTCTGGTAAAACTGATTGTGAACTGCGGTCTGAACACGCTGTGGCTCTCGATGCTGGGTGGCAAGTCCTTTGTGGCGATTCTTCCCGCGCGCATCATCAAAAATGTCATTATGCTGCCGATTGACACCATGATTTTGTTTTTTGTGCTTACATTTATATCCCTTATTTTGAATAAGTCCGAGTTTTCCAGCTATGGACGTGCAAAATAAGTGTTCCTGTCCAGTATGTGTTTCCATTTCCTTTTTTTGCCGAACACGCTTTTTCCCTTTTTTCACGCGGTAAAGTGTGATAAACTATTATTTAAGAACACTTCCACTGCTTTAGGACGTGTCTGAAAAATAATTCCTGCCATCTGCACAGCCGGCAGAAAGCATTATTCGGACACGCCCTGTAAAAGGGATTTTTAACGGAGGAATACATAATGGAATACAGTTACAACCAAATATGCGGCGAGATGAACCGGATTGTCAGCAAGTCTGCCCTGATATGGCTGGTTTTTATGACAGTCGTGTCACTTATTGTCGGAGCGCTCTGTGCACTTGGCATCCTGCCTCTGGCTGTGCTCTGGTCTCTTGCAGGGATTATTCCTACAGGGCTTGCACTGCTTGCGGCTGTATGCTTTTTTCACAAGCAGGTAAAACTGCTTGCACAGAAGCAGCAGATTTCCATGATGGCGTACCATGCCAAGCAGGTCATCAACAGCATCCAGCAGCAGATTCCCGATACTTTAATCAGCGACAGCAAGATTAAAATGCGCTATCTTGCCCGCCACGGAATTGATGTCGATGCTGCACTGGCAAGGCTCGGGCAAAACATCGAGGCGTACAACGAGCGTGCTCTTTCTTTTTTGCGGGAATGCGACAAATATGAGGACACGCTCTATGACCTGATGCAGGCAGGCACACTGATTCAGTATGGCACAAGCGCCCATGCCCTGCGGGTACGGGCGAACGAGCTGGGACTGATAACCCTCACGGATACGGCATTTTTCCATGAAATAGAGGCATATGCAGGCAGCCTTGACGTCGTGCGCGCCAACTGGAAAAAGCTTTCACTTGAGCTGGACGAGGCTTATACCATATTAAATGAGTACGTAAAATCACTTGACCTGAAGGAGGATGCCGTTGACAAGGATGGCAACCACATGACTTTCAAGAAATGGAGCGAACAGCTTCAGGAAGCATTTCATGCCCTTGAGCTTTATGACACCACCAGGGCAAAGCAGATACTGAGCGAGCTTGTCAAATTTCAGGTAGACTCGGACATCACAAAGTCACTGAAGGCGATTATCACAAATATTGATGATATGATGGCGAACTAAAAAAATTTCGTAAAAAATCGGGCAGGGGAAAATTCTTTCCCCTGCCCAACTTATTCAATGCCCATCTTAATGAAATAACATTCTGGCAAGCTTCTCAAACCAGTTTTCCTTAACATTGTTTGCTTTAATTTTAAAGGTCCTGGTTATCGTACCACCAAAGCTTCCTGTCCCTTTCAGCGTGACCTTCGCCGTGCCCTTATTCACGTTGCCAGTATAGGAAATAATCTCAAACCCACCATCTATCGGTTTTCCATCTGCTCCGACAAGGGTTGCCGTCGTTCCGTTTAACTGAACAGTATATACCGTTCCGTTCATTTTAAATTCTGTAAAATCACTCTCTGTCAGGTTCACTGCATAGCCCGTGTATTCCTTGTCGCCAAGCTTTATCTTTGCCTTTGCAATATCAGCCTTCATAATGTTATAGACAACAGACTTGCTTCCAGTATAGTTTCCATTTTCCGGTGCACTTATTGTCAGTTTAACCTGTGTGCCTACCGGCATAACGTCACCCGACACAACAGCTTCACCAGCTTCCCTGACAATGTTCTCCTGGCCACTGTTTGCTACGGTCGTCTGGTTTACGTAGCTATATGCACACTCCTTTTTGTAGTCTGTTCCTGCCTTGAGTGCCTTTCCGTTGGATTCCTTGACCGTCGGAACCGCAAGGAATTTCTCCGGCTTTACATTGTACATAACATCTTTTACCGTGACAACGGTATTTTCAAGATTCTGCGGTATTACTTTATACTGCGCTGTCACTGTACCCTTGTAATTGCCCTTAAATGTAATCTGAGCTGTCGCACTTTCTGTCAGTGCCTTGTTATTGCTGTAGGATACCTTGTAATCATTCTTCCCAAGTACTTTTCCACCATAGTTTACTGTAATTTCCGGCGTGCTTCCTGCCTTGGAATATGGTGCCTCCTCGGGACAAATGAGCGTAATGTCATCCTTTTTCAGTTCCTTTCCATTTATCTTGAATGTAGCACTGATTGTTCCTGTGTATCTGCCTTTTCCTGTAAAAGTAACTGTCGCCTTGCCCACTTTCTTGTTATTCTTGTAGCTTACCGTGTAATCCCTGCCTGCCTCAAAGGTATCGGTTCCGCTCTTTGCCTTGAGAGCTGGCGCTTCCTGTGTAATACCCTCTGCGGTATCAGCTGATGCCCATTCATAAACCATATCCTTGATGCTCATGGCATCGACCATTGCGACACTTCCCAGCTTATCACCTGTAACCTTGAATGTCTTTGCCGCGCTGCCGATATAATCTGTATTGTCTGCCTTTACCGTCACAACCGCTGTTGCTGTTCCTATCTGTCCATTCCATAAATAGGACACATCATAAGCAGACGTATCAAGTTCTTTGCCTTTTATTTTGACTTTGGTTACTTTCGGTCTCTTCTGTTCATCATCATAATCCGCATAAGAGACACTTGATGCACTAAGCGTTATGGCTGCACCCTTAATTGGATTTTTCTTTGTAATGATAACATCCTTCACAATGCTTCCAGTATAGTTATTTCCGGCAGCATTGATAACCATCACATAGTTTCCTTCATCCTTGATGGAAGTGAGTGCCGTCGCTTCTGCGGGATTCTTATCGTAATCCTCTCTTGCATAGTACGATGCTGTATAGTCCTTATTGACTTTCAGTGAAATCTTTCCATACTTTAATTTGGGCGCTGCATTCTGTGCCTTGTTTGCATTGTATGCAAGCACATCATTGCAGGTCAGAACGACATCCTGGGAATCAATATTTTTCTTTGCAATGTTGAATTCAACCGTCTTCTGCTCTGTGAAATTGCCTTTTCCCTTGATAGTAACTGTCGCCTTCGTACTATCGGTGCTTGCGTTTTTGTTGTTCTTGTAGCTTACTGTAAAGTCTTTTCCTTCCTGAAGTCTTCTGCCGCCAAGCCGCACTACAAGGCTGCTGCTATCCAATTTAATTGCGCTGCCTGTATATGTCTGATCCGGAATACGGCTTACCCAAAGGTTGTTCGGATCATATTCCGTCTTCAGAAGCATAACTGTACCACCATCTGCTGCTGCCGGAATCTCTACTGTAAGCGCACCTTTTTCATCCGTATTGTAAAATTCCCCGCTGTACAGATCCTGATAAACTGCTGCCGGTGCCTGGAATGTCACACTCTGCGCACGCTGTGCATTGTTCAATCCTACATAAATGACGGTATCACCATAGCTTCTTGAAAATACATCATACTGCGCATCATTGTTTACGGTAACCGTGCTTCTGTTTCCTTTTGCAAATACCTGTGGATAGTGATTGCGGATTTCCAAAAGTTTCTTATAGTGGTTCAGCATGGTGTTGTCATCATTTACCCTTGACCAGTCAAAATCATAACGGTTTGTCTGGTATGGATAGTTATTTGCACCATACTGTCCGACTTCCTCGCCGTAATAAATAACAGGCTGTCCCTTTGCCGTAATCTGAAGCGATGCCACCACCTTAAAGAGCTCCATTGCCCTGTCTTCTGATATTTTATTTTCACTGATGAGCTTCTGTATCAGTCCGTCCTCATCATGGCTGCTCATAAACTGCCCTAATGTCGCCGTGTTGTTAAGCGCCCCATTCCTTCCCTGTAAGAAGCTCTCCACACTGCTCAGATTGCCGTTTGCAAAGGATTGTGCCTGATCGTTAAAGTCGAAGTCAAGCAGTGAATCCATGCGCCCTGTGCCAAGCATTCCTGTATCTGTCGCATAGCCTGCGCCTGCCCACTCGCCAATCATCTTAAAATCCGGATTAATGGTCGTCAGTGCATTCTTGAATGCAGACCATGTTGTGTCGTCCACATGTTTTACAGTGTCGACACGGTAGTAATCAATCGGATACTTGCTAATCCAGTTGGACTGCCATGCCACGAGAAGCTCCCTGACCTCACTGTTTTCCGTAAGGAAATCGGGAAGTCCGGAAAGGGATGTCATCTGGTCGCTGCCAGACACTTCCTCGTCTGCCTCGCGGAGCATACGAATTGCGTTTCCATCTGCATCCTTAAATGTTTCATTAAAGTAATTCTTTGTCGTCTCGCCGTATCCGGAATGATTCAGAACGACATCAACCATAATCTTAATGCCGCGGTCATGTGCTGCATTTAGCAATGCCCTAAACTCTTCCTCCGTACCAAGGTGGTCGTCAATCTTTTCAAAATTGCTTGCCCAGTATCCATGATATCCCCAGGATGTTACGCCCTCGACATCGGTTTCCAGGCCTTTCTCCATACTGTTATCCACAATCGGGGTAATCCAGATTGTGTTTATGCCCAAATCCTTGAGATAGTCCAGCTTCTGTGTCATTCCGGCAAAGTCACCGCCATGGTAGCTGGATGGGCCGTTCTTGTCCACGTTTGCATTGTTTGATGTATTTCCGTCAAAGAAGCGGTCTGTCACTGCAAAGTAAATGACTGCCTCGTCCCAGTCAAAGTCACCTGACTTATCCCTTTCCGTTACGGTTACCTTTGTCTCTGCCTTATACTCGTTCTTGTACTGGTCATATACTGTGACAGGAATTGTCTTTTCACCTGTTGCCGTTCCCTCTTTTACTGCAATGGAAAGTGCGAGCAGTTCCGTGTCAATCGCTGCATCTGATGCGCCGCCAAGTGCAGAGAGGTCTGCTGTCGCATGGTCTGCCTTCATGCCTTCAACGTTTGCACCATCTTTTCCTGTAAAGCTTACCATCAGTACATTATTGTCATTGTAATCCATGGATGCATTGAGCACTTTTGCCGAAACATCCAAATCAAATTTTTCATACTTACATACTGAATATTCTATGCCGCTGTCTGCATCAGTCACTTTTTCTTTGTTGTATGCATCCAGGATATACTGTGTCTCTGACTCTTCCGTCTCTTTGAGGATATATCGATACCGGTATTCGCCCGGCTGTAAATCTGTCATATCGTAGGCATATCTCTGCTCCTCATTGTCAAACGTCATGTCATATGCCTGTCCGTTAATCTCAACCTGAACGGACGCATATCCACCATCATTTCCAAGCTGGAACTTATTGTTGTCCCTGAAATAAAAATGGATCCTGCCCGCAAGCGGTTCTATTTCATATCCCTTATTGTATGCGTATGTCTTTGTGATGCCTTTGCCCTCTTCCATCACAATCTTTACGATGTTCTGGTCTGCCGGCATCTCACAGAGATAGTCATTTCCGTCCTTCTCTGCCCAGTGAACCGGCTCGCCTGTCGCCATGTCTGCTCTTTCGAGACAGTAGCTGATGGAAGTCAGACCCCATTTTACAGGAACTGTGGCAATCCATTTGTTGTCCTCTGTCTTGACAAACGGATTAAATTCTGTACCGCCATTGTTCCATGTGTAAAAATACCAGTTTTCTGCAGAGTCCTCGTTTCTGATGTACTCTACAATCAGGTAACGTGCCTCTCTCTTCTCTATCTCCGGCACCTCTGTATATGGCTTTGAGATACCCTCGACAATATAAAGTGTTGTGACATCTGCCAAATCCTTGTTTACATACAGATGGTTTGAATCCTGCCATGTCCAGACAGGTGATGACGGATCCTCCGATTTTATTTTTGGAATAATGCCAAGAGATGTATAGGGAAGTTTTAACTCTGCCTTAATCCATGTATGTTCACCTATCTGCTCTACAGAATCAAATGCAATTTCTTTTCCCGGTCTGCCATCCTGTTCCCATACCCAGAGCGCGGAATCCTCATTCGTATGTCCCTCGTAGCTATACCAGTATATGTTATATGTATATTCTTTCTCCATAACCTCCACGGTCATGGTGCTCTTCTGTCCATCTGCCGATGCTGCTGTCAGCGTAAATTCTGTAATGTCCTTTGGAAATGTTTCTGTGATTCCAACTGTGATGACGCCTTCAATTGTCTCAATCTTTACACCGTCTGCCGGTATCGTTTCCGTTGCAGCAAACGAATACGTAACAGCTGTCTCTGTTGCATTGCCGTTTTCGTCATATACATTTAAGTTCGCCGGAAGTTCTACTTTTCCTTTGTCTTTAAACAATATTACAGACGCATTTGCCATGCCTGCTATTGCAAAGATGCTGTTTGTGTCTTCCTGCGGCTTGCTATTCCATGGATCAGCAACCCAGTTCGCCTCCTCACTTCCCTCTGCGGTCACAACAAACTTATACTGGTACTTTCCAGGAGCAACATCCTCCATGGTCAGCTTCCATAAACCGTCCGTCTCATCTTTATCTAACGACAGTGCTCCCTCGTTCCACTGTGGGTCTGTCATGGTTCCTGCAACCTTCACATCAGATGCGGTATCATCCTTGTAAATAAATGTAACATTTCTCCCATCTATTTCAGGGCTTATTTTTCCTGAAGGATCTGGCAGGAAGAATGTACTGTTTCCCCTGCTCTCCTCACTGTTTAATGGGTCAGTTATCCATGCACTATCAACGATAAATTTATATTCATAACGCCCCGGAGCAAGTGCCTTTGTGATTGACCAGTAACCCGTGTCGCTGTCATACGTCATAGGAACCGCACTAGCACCCCAGTCATCACTTCCCATCATTGTTCCTGCAAGCTTAACTTCCTTTGCTGTTGGCTTATACAGATTAAATGTTACCTCACCCTTAGCCACATCCAGCACGGGACTCTTCACATCCGGATTTTCATCAGGGTAATTTACAACCTGTACTGTAAATTTCGCTTCGCTGCAGTTTGTGTCCGGTGTAATCGTAGTGCTTCCATCTACAAAAAATCCATACTCGTACTCACCCTCAGTAAGTCCTGTGAGTGTCTTGAGATATCCCTTGCCTTTTGCATCCATATCTACTTTTGTATATGTGTCTGCCCCTGTCAGCTTATAGCCGAGCTGTATTGAGGTGATATT
This sequence comes from uncultured Lachnospiraceae bacterium, assembly GCA_949066965.1. Lineage (GTDB taxonomy): Bacteria > Bacillota > Clostridia > Lachnospirales > Lachnospiraceae > COE1. The sequence goes on along the minus strand of CARTDA010000007.1, from coordinate 22,737 downwards.
CTCATCTGCACTTGCCGGATAACGGTAAATCGTGACATCTCCTGTCTCTGCATTTATGACAGGATTTCTGAAAATCTGTGCGTTCCCGCTCCCCTTGAATGGATTGGCTTCATCATCTCGCCACCCACTACTGTCATTTACCTGAAATCCATATTCTATCGTCTTATCCAGTGTTATTTTATCGGTTCCGACTGTCACAGACCATATCTTGTCACCATCTTCATCCTTCAAATCAATTAAGTCATCCCAGCTACTGACCCATGAACCCTTTACCTGAATCGTATTTACTGGATCCGTCTCTTTGGATGCATCATACTGAAATGTTACTTTTCCATCTGAACCAATCATCGGTCCCGCATAATTTCCTGATGCCGCCGGTTCACCCTCTTCAGGCTTCTTTTCCTCTTCCTCCGTTTCACGCTCTGTCTCTTCCACAGTGCTGCTTTCTTCCTCTGTTTTTGTCACAGATTCTGTTTCTGTCTCCTTGACAGAACTGCTCTCTTCCGTCCCTGGTGCAGTGCCGTTTTCTTCTTCTGTCTTTTCCGCAGTACTGCTTTCTGTCTCTTTTTCCTTCGCAATACTACTTTCCTGAGCCGGCTCTGAAGGTTCTGCCTCCAAAGACTCTTCTTCACTCGTACTGGTTTGCGATTCCATTTCGCCATCTGCCTCAATCTGTTCCGCTGCCCTGACAGTCAGCGTAAAGTCCTGCGGCAGCATTGTCACGGTCATCGCCGCCGAAAGAACGAGACTGAGTACTTTTCCTAACAGCCTTTTCTTTTTCATTTCTTTCCTCCTGAATAAATTTGAAAATTTCGACAAGTTTCGGTAAGTTTATTTTATGGGAATTTCCAGATTTATTCAACTGAGATTTATGACAAACTTTTTCGTATTTTTTCGTGAAAATAGCCAAAAATATTTATGAGAAGCAAACAGGCTACCTCCTACATTAATAATAGGAGATAGCCTGTGCAACTCATAACTTCTATTTATTCCACATCAAACAACGCCGTCTCAAGCGCCGCGATGTCATCCGCGTTCGGCGTGTATATATTGTCTGCAAGCTCTATCCTGATGTTCATGGTCTGTGGCTCGCTGTACTGTACGTCCGCAAGCACCGTCTCCATGCTGTTTCTAAATTCCAGGATGACCTGTTTCACCATGTCTTCCTTGGAGGGTGCGCTCTCCGGCGCCTTTGCCCATTCCTCGGTCATTGCTGCCACATTGCTCTGGTGCAGCTCCAGCGCGGGTTTAAAGACATTCATTTTCTCATATGACACGGTGACAATATAGGAACCGTCGCTCTGTTTGCTCGCCTCGTCGACGGTGTAGCGCACCTTGGAGAGCAGATCCATGTAGGTCGCTCGGAACTCCCCTTTGTAATCATCTGACGCCCCGATTCTGCCGCAGAATACGCTGACACCCGTGTCAATTCCTCTCTCGTATAACGCCTGCGCATCCTCCGCGGTGCCAAGCTTCATTTTGACAAACGCCGTCGAATCATTTTTGTATGACGCGTCCAGAAGCGCCTGCAAATACGTTTTGACAGACGTGTCTGTCGAGCATCCGCCCAGCATTGCCACCGCCAGGATACCCACAAGCAATATTCGTACCATATTCCAACTTATCTTCATACTTTTTTCTTTCTGTTTTTCCATACGAAGGCGCATATCCCAAATCATTGAGATATGCGCCCTGAATTTCCATACTAAATCGAGGGATACTCCAATTCCACTTTATCCAGATGCCATATTTCATCCACATACTGCTGAATTGTCCTGTCCGAAGAAAACTTGCCCACTTTTGCCACATTGAGCATTGCACTTCTTGCCCATCCTGCAGTGTCCCTGTAAGCCCGCTCCACTCTCTTCTGCGCATCAGCATATGAACGGAAATCCTTTAAGATAAAGTACCGGTCAGCCTTGTCCGTGTCAAGCGTGTTGAGCAGGGAATTGTAAAGGCTCCTGAACAGCTCCCTGTCGTCGGCATATGTGCCGTCCACAAGCTGGTCAACGACCTTCTTGATTTCAGCGTCCGTATTGTAGATATCCATCGGGTTGTAACCGCCATTATTTTCAAAATTAATAACCTCGTCGGAGCTTAATCCGAAAATAAATGCATGCTCCCTTCCGACTTCCTCCACAATCTCCACATTCGCGCCGTCCATCGTGCCAAGCGTCAGGGCGCCGTTGAGCATGAACTTCATGTTTCCTGTACCGCTCGCCTCCTTGGAAGCCGTGGAAATCTGCTCTGAAATGTCTGCCGCCGCAAAAATCAGCTCTGCGTTTGACACTCTGTAGTCCTCTATAAACACGACCTTGATCCTGTTCTTGACTACCGGGTCATTGTTCACCTTGTCTGCCACCGCGTTAATCAGCTTAATCGTCAGCTTGGCATTCTTGTAACCCGCAGCAGCCTTTGCGCCAAAGATGAATGTCCTTGGATAAAACTCCATGCTCGGGTTTGCCTTCATCTGGTTGTACAGATACATTACATGCAAAATGTTGAGCAGCTGTCTCTTGTACTCATGCAGGCGCTTCACCTGCACGTCAAAAATGGAATCCGGGTCAACGGTAATTCCGTTGTGTTCCTTGATATATTTTGCAAGGCGCACCTTGTTCCTGCGCTTGATTTCCATAAATTCCTTCTGTGCCGCGGGGTCGCTTGCATACTTTGCAATACCGTCTATCACCGGAAGGTCCACAATCCAGTCCTCACCGACTTTCTCCGTCACCCAGTCAGCAAGAAGCGGGTTTCCGTGAAGCAGGAATCTTCTCTGCGTAATACCGTTTGTCTTGTTGTTGAACTTGCCCGGATACATCTCATAGAAATCTTTCAGCTCCTGGTTCTTGAGAATCTCCGTGTGCAGCTTCGCAACACCGTTTACGCTGTAGCCTGCAACAATTGCCAGATGCGCCATCTTAATCTGACCGTCCGCAATAATCGCCATCTTTTTGATTTTGTCAGCCGGTTCCGGATATCTGTTCACGATATCGAGGAGGAATCTGCGGTTAATCTCCTCCACAATCTGGTAAATTCTCGGGAGCAGCCTCTGGAACAAGTCTACCGGCCATTTTTCAAGCGCCTCTGCCATAATGGTATGGTTTGTGTATGCACAGGTCTTTGTCGTAATCTCCCATGCCTCGTCCCACTCAAGACGGTAATCATCAAGCAGGATTCGCATCAGCTCAGCGATTGCCACTGTCGGATGGGTGTCATTGAGCTGGAATGTCACCTTTTCATAAAAACGATGGATATCGTCATGCTTGGACATATATTTCTCAATCGCAGTCTGCACGGATGCCGAGATAAAGAAGTACTGCTGCTTTAAGCGAAGCTCCTTTCCGGAAACATGGTTGTCATTCGGATAAAGAACCTCAACGATATTTCTTGCAAGGTTGGTCTGCTCTACTGCTTTCTGGTAGTCGCCCTTGTCAAAGGAGTCGAGGCTGAAGCAGTCCATCGGCTCCGCATCCCAGATTCTGAGTGTATTGACGATGCCGTTTCCATAGCCGACAACCGGCAGGTCATAGGGCACTGCCTTGACGGACTGGTAATTCTCCTGATACCAGATCAGCCTGCCATCCTCCTCACGGCATGCAACATTTCCGCCAAACTTAATGATCTTGGTATACTCCGGGCGGCGAAGCTCGAACGGATTGCCATCCCTGAGCCAGTCATCGGGAACCTCCCGCTGGAATCCGTCCCTGATTTCCTGCTTGAACATACCATAGCGGTAGCGGATGCCGCATCCGTATGAGGAATACCCGAGTGTTGCAAGCGAGTCAAGGAAACATGCTGCAAGGCGTCCAAGACCGCCGTTTCCAAGCGCTGCGTCCGGCTCCTGGTCCTCTATCACGTTAATATCAAGTCCAAGCTCCTCCAGGGCTTCCGAAAATTCCTTATATGCCATCAGGTTAATCATGTTATTGCCGAGCGCACGTCCCATCAGGAACTCCATAGACATATAGTACACGGTCTTCGGATCCTGCTTCTCGTATGCTTCCTGAGTTTTGAGCCAGTTGTCCACAATGGCATCCTTTACCGCATAAGCCACTGCCTGAAAAATCTGCTGTTCTGTAGCCTCCTCAGGCGTTTTTCTGTACAGGGTCTTGATGTTGTACAGTACGCTCCTCTTAAACATTTCCTTGTCAATGACTGGTTTTTTAGGCATGTCGTTACCTCCCATTTTACCCCGTGCCCCATTTCTTAAAAGTAGATTTCGTTTTTTACTCCAAGGATTTTGAACACGTAATTTTGTTAATTTTTTGCTATATTTTATAAATTCTGTTTTCATTCTACATATTATAGCATACTATGTCAAATGTTTAAATGATTAATTTATCAAAATGGAGTTTTTTTCTTCCTCCGCCTCTTCCTCCGTTTTCATCTCCTCGGTTTCCTCTTCCTTTTCTTTGTCAGAATCTGTCGTGATATCATTTCGCCGGTCTATTGCTTCCTGCACCTTGTCCTCAAGCTTCTGTGACGCCTTATCCAGGACACCTGATACCTCCGACTGGAATGCCGCATCCACGCCGGCATCCATAACCGCCTGCTTTGCCTGTTTCACACCACCAAGCGTGTCAATTTTAATGTGTTCAGCCTCAAGCTCCCTCGCATCCTTTATCTCCTGAAGCCCTTTCCGCCTGAGCTCTTCCATATATCCGTAATTTCCCACAAGCAGTCCCTGCGCCGTTTCGGTATGGTCAGCTGCAAGCTGCTTGCGGTCTTCCTCGCTAAGGCTTTCATCGCCAGCCGCCTCAGCCGCCTTGTCCAGCTCGTCGCTGATTTCGCGCATAATCTGGTTAACCTCGGAAAGCTTGCTGTAGCCGGCATTTTTCAGTTCATCTATTGTGCCGACCGTCTCAAGCTCACGCCGAGCCGCCGACACACCGAGCCGAGTCGCCGATTCCTGAATCTGTGCGTCTGCTTCATCCGGCTTTTTATGGGTATCATCCGTGTCCTGCGCTTTCCCTGCCGTCTGCTCCTCTTCATCCTCCTGCTCCTCAAAGCTCTTGAGCATCATCAGAAGCTCCTCGTTTTTCCTGTCGATTTCCTCCTGTGCGCTGGCACTTCCTGCCACGCCCTTGAGTGCATCCTTTACGCGCTGTTCGTTTTCCTCCTCCTGGCGTTTTTTCAGTTCCTGCATTTTGCTGAGCGCGTCCTGCCGTTTCTGGATTGTCTCCTTGTCCTCCCCGGACGCATAGGAATTCTGGATTGTCTTCATCAGCTCGGATATCTCATTCTGTAAATCGCTCTGCTCACTCTTGAATGACTCCGCCCTTTCCTGCTCGCGCATCAGTACCCGTTCCATATGCATGTCCGTGATGTTTCCAGTCCCCGGCTGCTTATCCTGCCCGCTCTTCCGCCTGCCTTCATGTGAAATTGTCACCTTGCACTGTGGTCCAAACGCATCCTGTTTTCCCGCATTTATGGAATTTGTAATCCCTGCATTCGTCTTATTGTTGGAAATATTGTCCGCCGTTATACGCATTCCCATGTGAAATCCTGCCATATTTATCTGCATACTATTGCCCTCCTTTGTGCTTTATATATTTATATCGTCATAATCAGGCTTTTTTCTAATAGCAAAAAAGGACAATTGTCCAGCCTTTTGGGCTCAACCGTTATCCCTTCTTCTACAAACTTTATTATAATAGATAAAGCAAAATGCCTAAGTCATTTATGAACAATTCTTTTTACTATTATAAAACCATTTCCTACAGCAATAATGACAAAGCAAAAAACAAAGATTTCCTTTAACCCCAAGTGAAGCATTCCTTTCAGGATACAGTCATAGGTAGTCGCATACCATGAATATGTTCCAGACGGTGTATTCTCAATACATGATAGCAGGTATCTTTGGGCATTCCTCTGATCTTCTTCCTGAACTTTTACGATGCCACTTACCTTGTTTGCATAATGAATTTTAATTCCATCCGTAATCAGGTTCTTATCCGTTACTTCAAAACTTGGCATAATAATGTCCTGATCCAGGAGATATGTCCTGTTTGTCATGTATATCATAGATTCAGGCGCCAAGATGCTGACCACATCAAACTGATAAATATCATATAAATATTCTGCCTCAAAGCTGTCCCCTATTTTCAGCGTCCCCGACCAGTCTGCGCCGATAATGACCGGAATCCGTTTATCCTGCCCCAGCACATAATCTGCCGCATCGAAAGACCGTCCCTCCTGCAGCACAACATTAAAATCCGCCAGTACACTGGCTCCGATTTGCACCGCTGCCAAACTATACATACCATCTTCCATTTTCTGGTCACTTTCATATTCGGGCAGACAGATGCCGGAAGCGTACAATGGCTGCCCATATATTTCGTAATATTGAAAAAGGCCAGTCCCCTCCAGCTCGTTCTTGAAATCTTCTATCTGCTGCATTTCATCCGCAAATGGGTTGCTTTCATGCTGTAGTGCAAAATAGATGTATCCGTTATCCTTCAGCAGTACTTTTTTGTCCATACGGTAAAGGAAGCCACAGACAAACATTCCCAGCAGACAAATGCAATTGATTATTACCCATATTATAATTTTAATTATCTTCCGTGCCATATTTTACAATCTGCGTATACTGCATATTGACATCCTCATCACAGAATGTTCCAGTCGCTTTAACAGTATACTTTCCCCAGCGTCTGCCTGAGTCTCCCTTTTTTGCAATCTTTCCTAAATAAGTCCGCGTATAATGATACGTTTCCAATACCGTTGTTCCATCCAAATGCTCAGAATATCCTACAGGAGTATAGCCCCACACACCTCCATTCGTTCCAGCAACCCGCTCACCCCACACATTCCATGATACACTTCTGGACTTGGTTCGTTCTGGATATGTACTCTTCTGTGTTGCATCATAAGTGGAATCATGTAATGCCTCTTCATGAGACACGTCTTCACGTATAATTACAATATCATTATTAATAACCCCATCGCCTTCTTTTGCACACACAGGCAATCCCATGCTTATTGTCAGAATAACTATTAGTGATTTCTCCCCTATCTTTCCTTATATTTTGTAGCCTATCTACAATTTTAACCTTACCACATCTGCATACCAATGCCCATGACGTTTGCGTGAAACTTTATAAAATTTCGCGAAAACGTCATGGGCATCATTAAAAGTATGAATTACAATTTAATAATGGTTCTACACAGCTAATTCAAAGAATATTAAGGATGGTCATTCATTGTTAACGACTCTCACCATTACATCATTTCCAGCAAACATGGCAGGAATCTCTATTTTTCACTTCAAAGTTGGTCTATTGATAAAAAAGATTAATACGCTGCCCCGCCAAACTGTTCCTTGTAATAGTTTACGAGGAACGTCATCATTTCCCTTTCTTCGTATAGGTCCGCAATCGCAATGGCATAGGAAAGATATCTTTTTGCAGCCATGACATTGCCCTGGTCTTCCACGATATAGACATACGCAAGCTCCGACAGGAGCTCTGCTATCTGAAAGCTATCATTTCGGCCGAGTGTTTCGATGATGTTTTCCAGATACAGGGTTTTCGCATCCCCATACTGTTCCATGTCGGTCAGCGCTTTCCCCAGATTCAGCTTTGCCAGTTTTGTTTCGTGAAAACGAAACTGGTCTTCGCCTCCCTCGCATTCCTGCTGTAAGTCATAGAGCATCCTTTCCAGAATATCCCTTGCCTTTTCAAGGTGGTCCATCTTATATTCCGCAAATGCAATATTGTTTATCGCCTTTGTCTCCAAATATGTATAGGTGTGCGTATTTTTCCCAATTTCATCCAAATCCAGTGTCCGGTTTAAGATGCGCAGCAGCTCCGTATGATAATCCTGTATGCTGATTCTGTCCTGACAATAATCCAGCCTGCCCCTCACCAATTCAATAAACGAACGGTTATTCTCCGCTTCCGCTCCCAGAGTATCCTCGAGCGTTGCAAGCAGCACTTCCGCTTCCTGGTATTTGCGTTCGTTCATGGCGCCATTGATACGCGACCTTAACATCAGGGCTTCTATATTTCCTGTATTGAGCTGATCCACATAATACCGTTCTTCCACGTCAATCTTTTCAGCCAGCGCCTGATAATGGTTCCTGCTCGGATGCCTTCCGTTTTCTATTTTGGAATAGCTTTCAACTGCACATATGCCATCACAGGCATCCTCCTGACTGAACTGTTTTTTCTTTCTTGCCTTTCTTAAATACTGCCCGACATCCTCTACCATCATTTCATCCGGACGCAGCTGATACCACAGCCCGTTCCTGCCAATACCCAGTTCTTCATACATACAGAATATCATGCCATATATTTTTCTATATCTATCCGGCACGGGAGAATCCTCCAAAGCTGCCAGCATCTCCACTAATTCAAGCGCATAGTATGTCGACTTATATTTTATCAGTAAATCCAGTCCTTTTTTCAGTTCGGTATGTTTCTTTCGGTTATCCCCGTCGCAGCAGCGGCTCCACAGATACACTGCCGGGGGATAAATAAAAACCTTTTCGGAGTCGTCCATATCCCCCTGCTCAATATAGGAAATGACCTTTCCCAGGCATGACAAGAGCTGGCATTGATTCATCCGCCGCGTCTCCATCACCAGCCGCAAATACAATAGGTATAGAAACAGCTCCGATGCCCCTATGCATCCTTCTATCCGGTCAGCGCTTAAAATTGCAGGACATGTCTCCATAAGCGCCTTTTCGTAACAGCCCTGCGCCTGCTCTAAATCGCACGTTACTTTCTCTGCAATAATACCATTTACATAATAGATGCACTGCTGTATCAGATGCTGGTTCAATGCAGAATTACTTACTGGCATCTTTGACAGATGCATCGCCAGCTCCTTATACTTTTCATGGATAAGCAGCACATTCAAGTCCCTTTTCCACCGCCAAAACCTTAAACTGTCCTCCGATACATACACGTTCAGCCCTTTGGGCGTATAGCCTAACCGCTCAAACAGCATTCTCAGGGAGAGAATATCCGGTACTCTTTCCCCATTTTCATATTGGGAATAAGTCGATATTCCACAAATTCCATGACAGACACTTCCCTGACGAATCCTTTTCTTTTTACGGATTGTCAGCAGGACTGCCCCTATCTCCATCCCCATAAAAAGTCCTCTTTCCTTACTCCGGACTCATGGTCTTTTCATGCAGGAGCCCCATTTTCAGCTCATAGTAGTCCGGCGTCATGTCCATATAGTGCACATGCGGGTTGATGAAACGCTGCTCCTCCTCCCAGATTTCCTCGCCAAGCTGTCGCTTGACATATGCGCGGATTTCCTCAAGCGTGGGAAGCTCATAGACGCGCTTTCCGTTCTCAAATATTTTTATCTGCAATGGCTTTGCCGTACAGCCTGTAAACTTGAGGTTGCGCCATGGCATATTGGGGTCGACAAAGCGAAACGGCGTGCTCATGTCAATCTCCTCGTCCGCCTTTGCTATCAGGTCCGCCTTTGCCTTTCCGTTCTGGTCATAAATTCTGTACACCTTTTTCAGCCCTGGGTTCGTAATCTTTTCCACGGTGCCGGAAATCTTGATGCGCGGCGTAAACACACCGTTTTCCTCAACTGCCGCTATCTTGTATACCGCCCCGAGCAGTGCAAGCGTGTCATCCGAGTAATCGCTTGTGGCGCCTGTAATCAGGCGCTCGCCCACGCCGTAGCTGTCGATGCACGCCTTCTGTGTATTGAGGGAGGAAATCGTGTGCTCGTCAAGGCTGTTTGACACAATAATCTTGCAGTCGGCAAGCCCTGCCTCGTCCAGCATTTTCCTGACCCTGACGGACTGGTACGCCAAATCCCCGCTGTCGATGCGGATTCCTTTCAGCCGTTTTCCCATCGGCTCAAGCACCTCGTGCGCCACGCGGATTGCATTGGGAACGCCGGACTTCATCGTGTCATAGGTGTCTACCAGAAGCACGGTATTGTCAGGGTAATTGACTGCATAATTTTTAAACGCCTCATACTCGTCTTTGTAATACATAACCCAGCTGTGCGCCATGGTGCCGCCCACGGGAATGTCAAACATCTGCCCCGCAAGCACTGTCGCGGTTCCCGACGCGCCGCCAATGTAGGAAGCACGCGCACCGTACACTGCGGCGTCCATGTTGTGCGCCCTCCTTGCCCCGAAGTCGGACACGGTTTTTCCCGCAGCCGCCTTTACAATCCGCGCAGTCTTGGTCGCCACAAGCGACTGATGGTTCACCTGTGCGAGGATTGCCGTCTCCACAAGCTGCGCGTCGATAAGTGGCGCAATCACTGTAATTACCGGCTCGTTGGGGTACATTATCGTTCCCTCCGCGAATGCATAGATATCGCCACGGAACTCAAAATCCCTAAGGTAGTCCAGAAATGCATCCGTAAATGTATTCAGCGAGCGCAGATACGCGATATCCTCGTCCGAAAAATGCAGATTTTCAATATATTCCACAATCTGTTCCAGCCCTGCAAAGATGGTGAATCCGCCCCTGTCAGGATTTTTCCTGTAAAACACGTCAAACGCGACCCTTGCCTGCATGTCCCCGTCATTGAAATATCCGTTTGCCATGGTAAGCTCGTACAAATCCATGACCATCGTTAAATTTCTTTTATCCGCCTGCTTCATCATATTGGTGTGTCCTTTCTTAATAAATAATATATTATTCACCGTCCGCCACTTTCCTATTATTATACCAACATTGCGCGGTATATTCAATCTTTCCTGTGCGCGGCATCACGGATTTTAAGATTTTTCTTGTCTATTTTGCATATCCGTGCTATTTTATAGTAAGAAACTGTTGAAAATGATAAGGAACTGTTGGGGGAAATCGGGTTATGCCACTGCCACATGAAACATTTTATACGGAAAAAGACTATTACAATCTGCCGGAAAATGTGCGCGCAGAACTGATTGACGGACAGATTCATTATATGACGGCTCCTGGCAGGCTGCACCAAAAAATATTGATGGAAATTGCCGGAACGATTCGGGACTATATAAAATCGAACAATGGCGCATGCGAGGTTTATCCTGCCCCATTTGCAGTCGAGCTGTCCGATGTGCATGCTGAAATGAAACATATCGTCGAGCCGGATATTTCTGTCATATGTGATTCAAAGAAGCTCACGGACAAGGGATGTGCGGGTGCACCGGACTGGATAATCGAAATCGTATCCCCCTCCAGTCCCAAACATGACTATATTACAAAGCTGGCACTATATGAACGTACCGGCGTACGCGAATACTGGATTGTTGACTTGATGTAGAAAAGAATCCTTGTATATCTGTTTGAGCTGGATGCCGTTGTAAACATATACACTTTCAACGACATTATAAAAGCCGGTATTTATGAGGATTTACTGATTGACTTTTCGAGCCTTGGTTTATAACGCAACGGCTGAACTGTTACCTATTTTCCTACAAACTCTCAATCCTAGGAAACGGAGAATGCAAATGCTGAGAAACAGAGATATCCTTGAATTAAAAAGACGTTTTAAAAAGGAATCCTGCACAATCACGAGAATGTGCGGATGCTATGTGGATGCAAACAAAAATAAAATTGTGGAGCTGAATGAGACCTTTCTGAATCTGGAAGATGAGGAATTTTTCAAATACCTTGAAATTGCAAAAAAAGCGCTTTCCGGCACTATCGGAAATAATCTTTTGGAACTGAATTTTACCACAGAGGAGGAGGAACAGGGCGGGAAACAGCAGTATCTTCTGGGGCTTCGCGAGAGCGGGCTGAAAAATCCGGAGCTGCTTGAACATCTCTACGACATGATTATTGAAAACTATGATTATGTCGGCAATTATCTCATACTGGTTTTCCACGATGCATATGATGTCATGACCAAGACGAATGATGACCTGAAAATCGACGAATCCGAGGAAGTATTTACCTACCTTCTGTGCGCCATCTGCCCCGTAAACCTCTCGAAGCCGGGGCTTGGGTACCGCGCTGACTTAAACCGCATCGGCGTGCGGATACAGGACTGGGTTGTGGGCGTGCCGGATGTGGGCTTTTTATTCCCATCCTTTGTTGAGCGTTCCACCGATGTCCATTCACTTACATATTATGTCAGGGACGCAAAGGATTCCCACAGGGACTTTATTGAGGCGGCGCTTGGATGCGGTGCAAAACGCACTGCCACCGAGGAGCACAACGCTTTTAGCAGCATTGTCAAGACTGCCATCGCGCCTGTTATCGAAAATACGGACGAAATGCTGCTGGATATACAGGAAAAACTAAATGACCTTGCGGAGGAGCACGAGACTGCCATGGAAGACCTGGTTATCGTGGAGCCGGAGGCATTTACACTCACCACGGACATTATCAAGGAAGTGTTTGCAGACTCTAAAATTCCCGATGCCACGGTGATGCAGATACAGGAGCATTTTACGGAGGAGTTCAGCGACAAGCCGCCTGCCGTCAAAAACCTGGTAAATGAAAAGGCAATTGAGAAGAACAACAAGGAGAAAAAAGAAGTCCGGCTTCTTGAGGAAGTTGCAACACTCAAGCAGGAGCTCAAGGACACCAGACAGGAAAATGAGGAAAAGTCGGAGCAGATTGAGACCCTTGTCAAAATGGAGGCGCCTGTTGACCCCGAGGAGGCAAAAAACTGGGCGGAGGTTTTTCTGCGCATGAAGCCGGACAAGGCTGAGAAAGTGAAATATGAAACAATTAACGGTCAAAAGTACCTGATGATTCCGATGGAGGAGGATGAGCACATCAACCTAAACGGAGTCGAGAAGCAGGTAGATCAATAGGAGGATAATCAAATATGCCAAGAGCAGGTTCCGGGGGCGGACGTTCATCCAGCCACCGTTCATCAGGAGGTCATTCATCATCACGCAGCTCCGGCGGGCACCGTGTCAGCAGCAGCCACAGCAGGGCAGGAAGCGGACACAGCCCCGGCGTCCATACCAGTTTTGGCTCCTCATACCGAAGCCGGGGACCATCCTATCACGGTGCACCCCCGCCTCCTCCGCCATTCAGGGGACCAGGTATGCCGCCACCTCCACCACCATACGGCAGACGGCGATATACACGCACTTATTATGGGGGCAGCCCTTCCGGTTCCGTAATGGTCAATTCCATTATTGCATTGATTGTTGTCTTTTTGATGGCGTTTGTCCTTATTTCAGTGTTTATTGCAGGGACATCAGGCGGCTCCTCCTCCATTCCGGCAAGCACGAGAAACCGCGAAAGGCTTAATTCCGTTTCATTTGACAGCAACTGTATTGTCGATGAGCTTGGCTGGTTCGATTCTGTTTCCAGGGCAGGCACCAGGCTCAAAAGTTTTTACGACAAGACAGGCATCCAGCCATATATTGTCCTGTTAAAATACCATCCGGAACTGGTTACGGATTCCCAGAAAGAGGATTACGCCCTGCAATATTATGAGGACAATATTGACAATGAAGCAACTTTCCTCTATATGTACTTTGCGGAGGAAGACCAGGACAATGATGTGGGATATATGTGCTATGTCAACGGCAAACAGGTCGATTCCATTATGGACTCCGAGGCTGTCGATATTTTCTGGGCATACATTGACCGCAGCTGGTACTCCGATACCTCAACGGATACGCTCTTTGCGGATGCCTTTGAAATGACGGCAGAAACCATCATGAAAAAATCCAGGACAGCGACTGATATTGCCTTTGTGGTTGCCACAGGCGTTGTCATTGTCCTCCTCATCATTACCATTATCGTTTCCATGGTTATCAAGCGAAGACACGAACGGGAGCGCGCCGAGGAAACACAGCGCATTCTGAATACGCCACTGCCGGATAATCCATTGAGTCAGCAAGGAACGACGGCGAGGGGTACGGATAATGTGAATCGGACATTATAAAGTCGAGCAGGGGAGATGGCTCTTCCCTGCTCGATTTCCTCTATCCTATCAGGCACATTTTCCCCGCGAAAGCAAACCCATACTTGCGAATCTGCTCCGGCTTCAAGCCATCTGCCAGGAGCTGTGTCTCGTATTTTCTTTCCGCAATCTGCGTGAGCGCGTTTGCGACAGTTTCCTCAAGATCTTTTTCCTTTCTCGGCTTGTGCACCTTAAATTCTATGATGTAGGCGTTGTCCCTTTCCCTGTCAACAGGACACAGCATCACGTCATAGCGCCCGAAGCCGCTTTCCTTATTGGAATGAATGACAAATCTTCCGTCCAGATCCACCATCAGTCCAAGCACAAATCCATGGTAAAAACGTTCAGGGTCATCCTCACTGGATGCACCCTTTGCAATATCAAAGCTGGAAAAACTCTGCAATGCGATTTTGTTCATGAACTCGTTCATGGCATCGACATCATCGAGGAGAAGCGCCTTGACAAAATCGTTGTACGCACTTCCTTGTTCCTGGGTGCAAAACCATCCCTTCACCATCTTTCGAAACATCAGCAGCACTTCATGATTTGTAAGTGCCAAGGTATAACTTGGCTCACTTTTCCTATCCGCCCTAAGCTCCTCATGTGCAATCACTTTAAGGTATCCTGATGCCAGTAACAGACTCCACACTGCATTTACACTCTCACCAAGCTGGTTAAATACAATCTGTTCATCAATCATAGCCACAAAGCTTTTCCCGGAAAGCAACTCCTCCAAAATGTCTTTGGTATGTGCAGTTCCAGTCCGCATCAGAGAATTTACCAGTTCGTTGGAGCTGGTGCCAGCCCAGTAAGTATCATACTTTCCTTTTTTGCTGATAAATGACATAATAGACCATGGATTATAGATGTCTGTATGATTTCCGAACGTAAAACCATCATACCACTCTTTTACCCCCTGCTTTTCCGTTCCCAGCCCAGTCTCGTCAAGTGCCTGAAATACCTCTTTCTCCGTAAATCCAAAATATTGTGCATACTTATCAGAAGTAGTCGTTACGACTTCCAGGTTATTCAAATCCGAAAATATAGATTCCTTCGATATCCTCGTGATTCCTGTTATCACACCTCTGTATAAATGCAAATTCGTTTTAAAAGAAGCATTGAAAAAACTCCTGAAAAATGTGACAGCCTCGTCCCAGTTTCCCGCAAGCCATGATTCCTGCACCGGGGTATCGTACTCATCAAGCAGGATAATAACATCCTTCTTATAATACCTTTCCAGATAAGTGCAGAGCCGGTTTATTGAAACAAAAAATATCTCGTCAGACATGTCATCATTGACTGATGCAAAATACTGTCTGTCTGCATCCGCAAAGACTGCTGACTGCATCATTTCCCTGTACTCCGCGTACAAATTTGTAATAATCTGCTTTACTGCTTTCTTTAAGGACTCCATTCTGCCAGTCTTGACCGACGCAAAGCTTAACGCAATCACTGGATAAGTCCCCTGAAGCTTCCTGTAATTGTACACACCCTCCGGCGACTTCTCATCCCATATGGAAAGACACTCAAATAAATCGCCCCTGTCTGCATACCGGTTCGAAAAAAAGCATTCCAGCAGGCTCATGTTCAGCGTCTTTCCAAAACGGCGCGGTCGCGTAATCAATGTCACCTTATCCGCGTTTTCCCACCACTCTCTGATAAAACCTGTCTTGTCAATATAAAAGATATTTTCTGTCCTTACTTCCTTAAAACTCTGGTATCCAATACCCAAAACCTGCGCCATGTCATCCCTCCGTTTATGCTTGATAGGTTTATTATATCTTTTCACTTTTCAATCCACAAGAACACACGCTTCTTTTCCATCATATTTCTACGGAAAGTACTTTTTCACAGGACATCCTAACAATAAATAAATCATATTGCAATACCTAAAGCATATTTTTTGTATGGCATGTGCTAGAAATCTCTTCTCCCCTGATACATACTCTGTTTTAATAATTCATGCACAGTTTCCGTTTCGTTTTCAACAGTAACAGGGAATTCCTTTATTTTTGCAATATCTACAGCGCATAGTGAATATGAAATCCCAAGTTTATCAAGCATTTCGCTTCTTAAATCTGCATTCGTAAAGTTAATGTCTGAAAGATTGTGAAGATTTTTCAGACCATCACAAAACAATAAATCAGCACCTGACAAATCATTTTCCAAAAAGAACACAAAGTCCGCAAAAAAACTAAACTTATGAGTATGCTTTTTAATTGACCGTCCGTCTCCATTTATCCATGTTTGATCAATAACAAAACAGCCAGAGTTTCTGTCATACCTTTTTGTCAAACAAGATTTCAAATCAGTCTGACCATATGAAATTGGCAGTTTCGTTTTATCATTTGTTTTATATATGGAAAAATCAGCATCAGGCAGTAAGGCTTTTGATAAATTACAGTTAGATAAATCATTATGTATATCTTCCGCCAATTCCTCAAAGGTTTCAAAATATTTCTTAACCCCATTTATTTCATGGCAAAAGAAATGGGTATTCTCATCAAAATAGCTGTACTCCCGAAAGGGTATCTCATTATTTTCTAATTGCTTAATATGTTTTCTAAGCGTTTTTTACGAGATTTTGTCTAAGGATTATATGCTGTAAGCACCTTTTGTGGAGGATAAATGGAAATAGTGTTCGTGCATCGATAATTTCCCAATCATATGCCAAACATTGCATAATGATAGCAGATGCTTTCTCTTTATCATGTGAAATGAAATTAAAAAAATAGAACTCCAAATCGTCCCTTGACATCCCTGACAAATTTTCCGCCTTAAAATCTTGTATTATTTTGCATAATTCTTTACAAGTGCTACAAGAATTAACCTTCCCAATCCATTTCTTACGCAGTTCCTTTTCCTGTTCTAATCTTTGATATTGTTGTATATACTCTGAATCCAATTTGTTATAAAAACTAGTGGCTGTATAGTTAATAAAAGCTGTACTATTAATTCTCTTTAAATCAATATTATATTTTTTAATTTCCTCCTCAGAAAAATCATATTGATAATAGCAAGAGTTTTCATAAATATCTCCGTTAAGAAAATTATAATAAGATACAAAGTTTGGAAAGCAGCTTATATACAGCTTCATTCCAGATGAGTTATCGTTTGAACGCACATTTTCTTCCACGAAAAAAATATCGCGAATTATATCATACCCTCTTTTTTTATATACCTCGTACTTTTATATATAAAAAATTCCAAAATTGATACTTACGCAGCTTTAGTTTATCACTTGATTTTCCAACATCAAAATAGATTTTTTCAATAAAGGACTATCAGAGGCTTTTGCAACATGTGTCCCGCCGTTTATGTCTCATAAATTCATTATATCCTCTCATTTTTTAATTCACAAGGGCAACCTATTCTTTTTTGCCAGATATTTTTATCCCAATAGTATTAACATGCCACAAACGCATTACAACAGCAAAAGTTGGTACAGATATGGGTGGACAAACCTTTCCATCTGTGTTATATTTTAAACACAAAGCAGCGAGCAAGGCAAATATAAAATTGAATACAGACAGAAAAAAATCAACAGGGCATACCCTGGCGGAAGAAACAGGCAAAATCTCGTACAACATGACAAACGACTATATGTTTCGCGCGGTATTGCAGAAAAGCGAGAAAGTCCTGAAGGGGCTTATCGGCGCGCTGCTGCATGTTGATCCGGAATCTCTTGATGTAGAAATCACGAATCCGATTACCCTCGGTCAGTCCTTTGAGAACAAGAACTTTATTTTGGATATCAGCGTCTCAATTAAGGACAAGGCGAAGCTCAATCTTGAAATGCAGATGGTAAACTACGGAAACTGGAAAGAACGGTCGCTCAGTTACCTTTGCCGTTCCTTTGACAATGTATACAAGGGACAGGATTACATTACGGTGGAGCCCGTGATTCAGATTAGTTTTCTGGACTTCCCACTATTTCCGGAATCTCCAGAATTTTATGCGACCTACATGATGAAAAACATTAAGACAGATGTTGTCTACACAGACAAGCTGCGTCTTTCCGTGGTAGAGTTGAACAGTATCAGCTTGGCTACCGAAGAAGACTGCCTCTATCAAATAGACAAATGGGCAAAATTCTTCAAGGTCAAAACGTGGGAGGAGTTGAAGGCTATGGCTACGACAAATCAATATATGGAAGCTGCGGCGAACACAATCTTTGAGATCAGCTCGGATGAGAATATTCGCGAGCTTTGCCGCAGACGGGCGGAATTTGAGGCTTTCGAGCGGCACCAGAACGCTGAAATTGCACAATTAAAAAAATTTATTACCACCCTAACACAGGCAAATGCCGACAAGGACGCTGAAATCGCTCGTTTAAAACAACTGATTGCCAGTTTGCAGTCAAAATAAGGCACGCAGTGAGTAAGGGAAAAGCCTTTCCCTTACTACTTATTGCGTACCCCATTCTTTATTCCCCAATCGCTCCCATATAAAAATCCACGATATCCGCAAATAGTTCTTCATTCAGCCGCGATGTCATCTCTTTGTCGATGGTATCATTCCACGCTTTTATGACGTCGTCCGGAACTTCATCCCCATACTGTGCAAGAATCTGGTCATACTCCGCATCAAGCTTCTCCATATACGCCAGACGTTCCTCGCTGTAATCCATCATGAGGTCTCCATGCTTCCTGCCCTCGAGGAGCACATATTTCACATCCGTCCTCGTAATTTTATCGCGGTTGGTGTAAATGCATGGCCCGTCAAATCCCACAAAGTCATCCTGGTCGCCCTGGACAATCATGACTGCCGTGTTAACGGCATGATTGATGCCGTCCGCCGCAGTGAGATTCATCTTGTCACCAAATGTCATGCGCAGTGTAAGCCATATAAACGGCTTCTCCACATGGATAAACGGGCCAATCAGGCTTTTCCCGACATAAGTCATCTCCTGCAAGCTTTCATTATACCCTGCAAGACTGGCTACCGCCGCGATGTCATGGTCGAAATTGAGCACTGCCGTCGTGGCAAATCCGCCCCAGCTGTGTCCATAGAGGCAGATAGGAAGTCCCTCAAACACAGGATTCTGCTCCACATAGGTCAGTGCATTGTCCAAATCAAGTGCCGACTGCACCAATCCGATACAGCTGTCGCCTGTCGAGGCACCGCTCCCTGTATTGTCGTAGGCAAACACCATAAATCCATTGTCCACGAAATGCTTTGTCTCACTGATATACCCTTCTGAATATCCGCCCAGTCCGTGCGAGATGACTACCAGCCCTTTCGCAGGCTTATCCTTGCCGTAAATATAGCCTGTCAGCGTCTCACCGCCAGAGGCAAATGTCACGGTCTCCCTCGGAAAATCCTCAAAGTCCGCCCAGCGCATATATTCGGAATACTTTTTCTGCTCACTCCGGTTAAAATACTCTTTCATAAAATGGTTGATGAGCATGAACGACACCACGACAAAGACCACCAGCAGGACGCCCATAACAATCAGGACAATCTTTATGATTCTGCGACTCTTTTTCATCGTTATAATCTCCCATTGGTGTGCAGACCACTTTACCCGGTGGTCAGCACCGCTCCACGCCAACTGTAGCGTTTTCGCCGTTGATATTCCAGTCCTTTGCATTCGGCACACTGCCCTCGCCGTACACAAATGCATCCGCGAGAACCTTTTCCCCGATTGCCTTCTCATTCTTCTGCACAACACTGACAATCGTGTCATTTCCGCTGATGTATACCTTAATATGATCCATCACCTCAAAGCCGGAATCCTTACGCATGGTCTGCACCTTGCTGATGACCTCATAGACAAATCCTTCCTCGACAAGCGCGTCCGTCAGGTTCGTGTCGAGCACAACGGTCACCGTATTGTCCGCCTCTGTCACATAGCCCTCTTTCTGGGAAATGTCAATCAGCAAATCCTCCTCGGCAAGCTTCACTTCCACGCCGTTTACATTAAATGCAAGAACCCCGTTTGCCTTGAGTTCATCCATCGCCGCATTGCCGTCAATTGTGGAAAGCTTTTCCCTGATGCCGCCAAGCTGCTTGCCATACTTAGGCCCCACAGTCTTTAACTGCGGCTTGAAGGTATAGGTCGTAAATTCCCGCACGTCATCCGTAAACACAACCTTCTTGACATTCAGCTCATCCTCGATGATTTCCTGGTAAAATTCACCCAGTGTAAACGGTGCCTTGATAAACATGGTGCTGATTGGCTGCCTGTTCTTGATATTCGCCGTATTGCGGCATGCGCGTCCCATCACAACGGTCTTTAACACGGCTTCCATGTCTGCCTCAAGCTGCTTGTCAATCAATTTCTCGTCAACAGCCGGGAAGTCACACAGATGGATGCTTTCCGGCGCGGACGGGTCGATGCTGCACACAAGGTTGCGGTAGATGTCCTCTGTCATAAACGGAATCATTGGCGCCGCTGCCTTTGAGATGGTCACAAGCGCCGTGTAAAGCGTCATGTATGCATTAATCTTGTCCTGCTCCATGCCCTTTGCCCAGAACCGCTCACGGCTGCGCCTTACATACCAGTTGCTCATCTCGTCCACAAACTCCTGCAGGGCACGCGCCGCCTCGGGAATCCTGTAGTTTTCAAGGTCACTGTCCACCGCGCCGACAACCGTGTTGAGCTTTGACAAAAGCCACTTGTCCATCACCGGAAGCTTGTCGTACTCAAGCGTATATTTCGTTGCATCAAAATCGTCGATATTTGCGTAAAGCACAAAAAATGCATAGGTATTCCACAGCGTTCCCATAAACTTACGCTGCCCCTCCTGCACTGCCTTGCCGTGGAAACGGTTCGGAAGCCAGGGTGCGGAATTGACGTAAAAATACCAGCGGATTGCATCTGCGCCATAGGTTTCAAGCGCCTCGAACGGGTCAACCGCGTTGCCTTTTGACTTGGACATTTTCTGTCCGTTCTCATCCTGGACATGTCCGAGCACAATGACATTTTCATAAGGAGCCTTGTTAAATAACAGCGTGGACTCCGCCATCAGCGAGTAGAACCAGCCGCGTGTCTGGTCAACTGCCTCCGAGATGAACTGTGCCGGAAACTGCTGCTCAAACAGCTCTTTATTTTCAAACGGATAGTGATGCTGTGCAAACGGCATCGCACCTGAGTCAAACCAGCAGTCAATGACCTCGGGAACCCTGTGCATCTCTTTGCCGCAGTCCGGGCATTGGAACGTCACTTCGTCGATATAGGGTCTGTGCAGCTCCACCTTTGCCGCATCGGGATTTCCGCTGCGGTCTGCAAGCTCCTGCCTGCTGCCGATGCATTCCTGATGGCCGCACTCGCACTCCCATACGTTCAACGGTGTTCCCCAGTAACGGTTGCGCGAGATACCCCAGTCCTGGATGTTCTCAAGCCAGTCGCCAAAACGTCCCTTTCCGATGGACTCCGGAATCCAGTTGACGGTATTATTGTTGCGCACCAGATCCTCTTTTACTGCCGTCATTTTAATAAACCATGACTCACGCGCATAATAGATTAACGGCGTGTCGCAGCGCCAGCAGTGCGGGTACTCATGCTCGAATTTCGGCGCGTCAAACAGCAGCCCCTTCTCCTCCAGATCCTTTAAAATCATCGGATCCGCCTTTTTCACAAACACGCCCGCGTAGGAGGTTTCCTCTGTCATCTCGCCCTTTCCGTTGACGAGCTGTACAAACGGCAGTTCATACTTTCTGCCGACATTGGCATCATCCTCGCCGAATGCCGGGGCAATGTGTACGATACCAGTACCGTCCGTCATTGTGACATACGTGTCACAAGTGATAAAATGCGCCTTTTTATGCTGCTTTTCAATGATGCCCGACGCAAAGTCAAACAGCGGCTCGTATGCCTTGTGCTCCAAGTCCGTTCCCTTGTAAGTCTCAAGCACCTCATATGCCTTGTCGCCCTCGTTCCGGGCTAACTTTCCGAGCACCTTGTCAAGCAGCGCCTCCGCCATATAGTAGGTGTAACCGTCCGCCGCCTTTACCTTGCAGTACGTCTCATCGGGATTGACGCAGAGCGCCACATTGGACGGCAGTGTCCAGGGCGTCGTCGTCCATGCGAGGAAATACGCATCCTCGCCAACCACTTTAAAACGAACCACTGCGGAGCGCTCTTTTACGGTCTTATAGCCCTGCGCTACTTCCTGTGAGGACAGCGGTGTGCCACAGCGCGGGCAGTACGGCACAATCTTAAAGCCTTTATACAAAAGCTTTTTGTCCCAGATTTCTTTCAGCGCCCACCACTCGGACTCGATGAAATTGTCATCATAGGTCACATAGGGGTCGTCCATATCCGCCCAGAATCCGACGGTTCCTGAGAAGTCCTCCCACATGCCCTTGTATTTCCAGACCGACTCCTTGCACTTTTTGATAAACGGCTCCATGCCATACGCCTCAATCTGATCCTTACCGTTCAGCCCAAGCAGCTTCTCCACCTCAAGCTCGACAGGAAGCCCATGTGTGTCCCATCCTGCCTTTCTCGGCACCATGTACCCTTTCATGGTGCGGTAGCGCGGAATCATGTCCTTGATGACACGCGTCAGCACATGCCCGATGTGCGGCTTGCCGTTCGCCGTCGGCGGTCCGTCGTAAAAGGTATAGGTCTCGCCCTTCCTGCGGCTGTCCATGCTCTTCCTGAAAATGTCATTGTCCTTCCAGAATTTTTCTACGTTTTTTTCCCTGTCCACAAAGTTCAGGTTCGTGTCTACTTTATTGTACATTGTTTTTCCTTACTCCTCTCATTTTTATTGTCCTGCTTGTTTTCCTTTGCTTCTTTGCGTTTTATGAACTGCGTGATAACCAGTTCCAAAATATCACCAATCATATCAAAAATCTCTGAGATAACATCCATCGCAGCCTCCTTCCAAAAAATAATGAAATGTAAAAAGGCTCTTCATCCTGTAAATAGGACGAGAGCCT